>NKIO01000051.1 GCA_002255935.1 Comamonadaceae bacterium PBBC2 | reverse complement strand
ATGCGGTGGACGCTCTGCAAATCAAGACCCTGCGGGACAACTTCAACCAGCGCCGCAGCTGGCCCGTGCTGGAGAAGGCCGACCTGCTCGACCGAGTCCTGCGCCAGGGGGCTGTCCAGGGCTACTGGTGCGTCTACCGACTGCAAGACAACAACGACCGCCCAGACAAGTTCTTCGCTCGCGAGCAAGGCGGCGTGCCCATGGACGTCAACCTGGAAGAGGCTGGCTGGGGCATCGTCACCGAACCGGGGGCAAAGAAGCGCGACTGGATGGCAGGCAGCGTCAGCCCGGCGAAGGTGAAGGACTGGACCCGTGAGGCCGTCATCCATCAGGGGGCAGCCAAGGTCGCCGATGTGGTGACCGCCGTGGCGGCGCAGCACGGCAACGTGCCGCAGAACTTGGTGCTGGACGCGCTGCACAGCCTGGCCAGTGAAGAGGCCATCGGCTACTACGTGGGCGAGCCCGAGCAGACCTACAAGCCCGAGCTGAAGACGGGCGGAAGCACGTTGCTGGACAACGTCACGACGGAACACACCATCGTGACCCGCGCCAAGGCGGCCGAACGCGGTTGGCTGACCGGCAATACGAAGCCCAGCTTCTGCATCGAGCCCGACCAGTCGCGAGCCAAACTGCTACCGCTGCTCAAACGGCTGGGCAACGTGTACACCTCCGAGGGCGGCAAGTCCCATGTCGACTACCTTGACGTGTTCGACCTCGTGCTGCCAGGCGGCGGCACCGTACGCCTCCAACTGAGCGAAGCCAACGCAGCCGATATGAAGGCACTGCAGGAGCTCTTCGAGGTGCTGATGAGTGTGGCCAAGGTGGGCTCCAGCACGGGCGCCGCGCTGGAAATCAAGGACCCCGTCGCCGATTGCGGGCTCGTCAAAAAACTCAAGGGCGTCTGACGACGCACACCCATGGCCACGAAAGTCTCCCTCCAAGAGCACTACGACCGACAGCTCAAGGGCCTGGTCAAAAGCGCCCCATTTGTCCTCCGCATCACCGAGTGGAAGGACCAGCCGCCCCCCATCCTGGTCGTGAAGGAGCGCGTCAGCCGCGACGAGGCGGAACAGAAGCGCGGCGAGAACTGGTCCGAGCGTGGCTTTGTGAAGGGCGAGACGTTGCGGCGCCTGTTGCCACTACTGAAGAAGGCTTGCTCCTCGGTGGTTGATGCCTCAGGCGTGCCGACCCAGGTGGACCGCTTTCTGACGCAGGAAGGGCTCCGCCAACGGGTGACCCTGCCCCTGGACGACGAAGCTGGCGCCAAGCTGGCGCTCATCTTCCGTCTGCAGGAACGGCTACCGGATGCCGACCGTGTCGAGTTGCTCGCACGACGGGTGCTGTTGTTCTCGCGTGAAGAAGCGCTGTACTGGCTGTCGCGCGTGACCGACTTCGGACCTGATGCCAACCGCTGGGCCATTTCTGGGTTGCGGCTATTCCTGGGAGGACAGCCCAACGACACCGGCGTGTCTCGCATGCTCGAGTCGCTGCGGACCAAGTAAGAACAAACAAAGAACGACGATGACCACTAAGACCGACCTGCGGCTGATTGAAGCCGGCTTCCCCTGTCATCAGGTGGGAGCTGAAACCCAGCGCGAGCGAGGTGCCAGCTCGGCATTGCCGCCGCTCTACTTTCTGCATGTCTGGTGGGCTCGGCGCCCACTGACGCCGTCGAGAGCGGCTGTCCTCGCATCGATGGCTCCTGCGGGCATGGACGCGGCTGAATTCGTGATGCAGCTGGGGATTCTGCGGGAGCAAGCCATCGTTTCGGGAGCACCTTGGACCCTTCCTGAAGAGGTGGCTGCTCGTGTTCAAGACGTTGGCGGTAGCAAGGTATTGCTGGTAACACCGCCTGTTGTGCGAGCGTTTGAGGCCGAACGGGTGCGACGCGCGACAAATCTTGAGTTGATGACTGAGCTCCTGTTGAAGCACCCAGACCTAGAGGGCCATTCGACCTTCCAGCGTTGGCGCAATGAGTGTCAACCTTTTGCCCAGGTCATGCTCTTTGAGGGGTCCGAGCTGCCGGTTGAAACTGTCATGGGCGACCCTGCTTGGGCGAAGGAACGAATTGCGTTCGAGAAGGAATACAAGATTCGAACCCCGGAAGACAAGTACGGCTACAGCCGCGCCTATGCTTCTGAGAAGCCCTACCGCCAAAGCGGCCTGACCGTTCTTGACCCAACATCGGGCGGTGGCTCCATTCCCTTCGAGGCACTGAGGCTTGGCCACACCGTAGTGGCGAACGAGCTCAACCCAGTAGCCATGACCATCCTTCGCGCCACGTTGGATTACCCCGCGCGCTACGGTTCTGGGCTTGAAAGCGACATCGAGAGTCGGGGAAATCGCCTTCTAGACGCGATGCGAGAAGTCGTGGGACCGACTTTCTTGCCGTCGCCTGTACCGCCCGAGGAAGAGAAGGCTATCGACGGCGTCTTGCGGTGCCTCGGTGACGATGGATTGCGCTTCCGAACTGAGGTGCTGGACGGGTTCCTGTACACGCGACAAGTCAAATGTCCCCATTGCCATGGCGAGGCTCCGTTGTTGAACACGTTCTGGCTGTCCAAGGAGGTGGGAGACACCTGGGGCATTCGCGTGGTGACAGATGGAGCGGCAAGGAACGGCAAGGTCCGCTTTGAGACCTACAGGGTAACAAGCGGCCGCGGGCCCCGAGGCGAAGACCCGGATGGCTGCACCGTCAGCGACGGTGTCGGTCAGTGCTTGCATTGCAGACAAGCCATCGACGGAGACGAAATCAAGGCGCAAGCCCGAGGCGAGTCACCGCATGGCAAGTGGACGGATCGCCTGTACAGCGTAGTAGCTATTCGACTTCAGCCCAAGCTCGACAAGCATGGCAACGTGCAGCGATTCTCGACGGGCGCACGCGCGGGCCAGTTGAAGGTTGAGAAGGTCCGCTACTTCCGGGCGCCGAACGAACGCGACTTTGAAGGCCTGCGCTTGGCCGAGGCAAAGCTCCAGGAGAACTGGGAGCGCTGGGATGAGGCTGGACTAATTCCGACCGAGAACATCCCCGAGCAGAGCAATTACAACCGGGGGCACCGCCTGTACGGCATCACTCGGTGGTGCGACATGTTCACGCCGCGCCAGTTGCTGGGGCACTTGGTACTCACCGAGGAACTGAATCGCCTTAAGCCGCCCATCATCGAAGAACTCGGGGCGGAGCGAGCACGCGCAGTCATCACCTACCTCCAGTTCGCACTGGACAAGGGTATCGACTACAACAGTGCCTACACCCGATGGGAATTCACACGGGGGGTCATCAAAGGGACCTTCTCCCGCCACGACTTCTCGATGAAGTGGACGTTCGGCGAAATGATTTTCTCGGGGCCAAACTCTGGGGCAGCCTGGGGCCTGTCGCAGGTGCTGGACGACCGGCGCTACACCGAGAGCATCGTCACCCGCGGCACCGTGCCGGTGGGCGAGGACATCGGCTTCCTGCCCGGCACCGAGGAAGAGAAGATGGGCCCCTGGATGGGCGCGCTGGACGACAACCTCGAGGTGCTGGCCAAGGGCGACGGCAGCGCCGGCGAATGGGGCCGTGCCGCCACGCAGGACCTGGTGCGCAGCAAGATCAAGATCAAGAGCCTGAACTTCATGCGCGGGCGCACGTTCCTGAACAAGTTCGTCATCATCGACGAGGCGCAGAACCTGACGCCCAAGCAGATGAAGACGCTGATCACCCGCGCCGGCCCGGGCACCAAGATCGTCTGCCTGGGCAACCTGGCGCGCGGCGTGCGCTCGCGCCTGGCCGACTTCGCCTCCGAGGTGCTGTAGCCCTCAGCGCTGGGCCTGGGCCGCGGCCAACGCGGCCTTGGGGTTCATCAGCACGCGGCGGCCGTCGGCCGAGCGGTCGGCCGTGTCCGTCATCAGCGCGATCAGCTGCTGCGGCGTCAGCGACGGCTTGACGGCCAGCAGCTTGGCCGCCAGGTTGCTGGCCTGGGGTGCCGACATCGAGGTGCCCGACAAGGCCACGCGCGCGCCGCCCGGCAGGTAGCTCTCCACCTGGTAGCCGTTGGCGTGCAGCTTCACCGTGGGGCCGAAGCTGGTGAACGGCGCCTCGTCGCCGGCCTTGTCCACCGCACCCACCGTCAGCAGGTTGGGCAGCACGATGTCGGCGGGCAAGGTTTCGGTGAACGTGGCGTCGCTGTTGCTGTTGCCCGCCGAGGCGATGAACAGGATCTCCGGCGCGCTGGCAAAGGCGCGGGTCAGCGCCGTCTTGCCGATGTCGAACAGCACCCGGGCTTCGGCCTGGCGGGCTGCCGCATCCCGGCCCAGGCCACACTGCTCCAGTTCGCGCTCGATGTCCTTGACGCTGCCGCCCCAGCTCATGTTGACCACCCGCACACCCTGCTGCTTGAAATAGTCCACCGTCGCCTGGCTGTTGCGGGCGTCGCGCTCAGTCAGCTCGCGGCTGGGGCACGGGTCGGGCCGCAGTGTGTGGCCGTAGCTGATGCGGCCGATCACCAGGCGCGCAAACGGGTTGCCGGCCAGCGCGATGCCGGCCACGTGCGTGCCGTGCTCGTAGTTGCCGGCCAGGCCCACCTCCTCGATCACCTGCTTGTAGCCGTCGGGCTTCAGCCCGGACAAAAGCTGTTTGACCTGCGAGGCTTCGGCGCTGTCGATGTTGGACTGCAGGTCGGAGAAGCCCTTGGTGCGCGCCACCATCTGGCCCAGCTTGCTGGCCAGCTCACTGGGGATGGGCATCAGCGGGCCGGCCTCGGGCCGGGCGTACTTGTCAAAGCCGATGTAGGCCACCCGGCCTTCGGCGTCGCGCTGCAGCTGCTGCGGGTACAGCGCTGTGTCCACACCGCTGTCCCACACCGCCAGGCGCACGGGCTGGGCGGCAGCGTCGGCCGCCAGCACCACGTCGCGCGCGGCCCAGATGTCGGCCTTGACCACCTGGTTGGCGGTGATGAAGTCGGCATAGGCCTGTCGGCTGACGGCCTTCAGCGGCAGCAGCTGCTGCAGCGCAAAGCGCGCACCCACCAGGCCGGGCACCAGGTCGGAACTGAGCTGGCCGCCGTTGGCGTCGGCCGTGGGCTGCAGCACCTCGCGCACGCGGCCCAGGATCAGCGCCTCGCCGATCACCTCAGCGCTGGCCTTGGCCGACTTGACATCGTTCTCCACCACCGCAAACGGCAGCGGCTTCAGCGCCTGGGCCATCAGCCCACCCACGGCCTGCACATAGGCCGCGCTGCCGGGCGCGTGCTGCTGGGCCGCCGTGGCCATGGCGCGCAGGCGCAGGCCCGACAACAGCTTGTCGGACGGCTTGTCCTGCAGGCGCTGCACCTCGTCAGCGCGGGCCATCGCGCTGGCATAGCGGCCGTCCAGGAAGTCCAGCATCGCCAGCAGGTTCAGCAGGTCGCGGCGCGTGGCCTTGTCGGGGATGTCGTAGTCGGCCAGCAGGCGTTCGGTGTCGCCGCGCACCGCGGCCGCCAACGGTGCAAACAGCTGATCGGAGCGCACCACGGCCTCCAGCTGGCCGCCGGGCGTGTAGGCAAAGCGCGGCAGGTCGGCCGCCTTCTCGATGCGCGGCTTGGGTGCGGTGGCCTGGGCCTGGGCGGCCGGCCAGGGCGCCAGCGCCAGGCCGCCGGCCAGCAGCAGCGCACGGTGCAGCGGTGACAGCGCCGGTCGCAGGGCGGCAGCAGGTTGGGCTCGAGCGGGCCGGCTCACTTGGCCAGCTCCTGGTAGAAGGCCTTGGCGTTGAAGTCCCGGCCCAGGAAGTGGCGCACCAGCGCATCGGGCTCCTGCTGGCCGCCCTGGCCGATGACCAGGTCGCGGTAGCGTTTGCCCACCGCCGGATCGAGGCGGTGGCCGTCGAAGGCGGTGCGCAGGTCGGTGGCCACCACCAGGCTCCACAGGTAGCCGTAGTAGCCCGCGCTGTAGCCACCGGCGATGTGGCTGAAACCGGCCGGGAACATCGTGCCCTTCACATGGCCCAGCGGCGTGGCCCCTTCCATCTGCGCCCACAGTGCCATCGGCTTGGGGCAGACCTCGGCAAACAGCTTCAGCGTGCCTGCGTCGTAGACCCAGTCCTCCAGCATCTGCGACGGCGCCTCGACGAAGTCACGCTTCACCCGGGTACCGGCCTGCTGGCTGTAGCGGGTGGCCGACAGGTTGTTGTGCACCGCGTGGCCCAGCTCATGCAGCAGGGTCTCCAGTTCTTCCAGCGACAGGCCGTTGCGGTCGAAATTGACCACCAGGGCCGCCTGGCCCGGCTGGCCGGTGGCGGTGGACGCGCCGCGCAGCCCCCACACCGCCGCGTGGTTGTACTTGCCCTCACGGGGGTACAGGTCGACATACAGCGTGGCCAGGGCCTTGCCGGTGGCCGCGTCACTGACGGCATAGGTCTGCACCTCGGGGTGCCAGGCTGCCACGCCGTCCACGCGCTGGTAGCGCACGCCCATCAGCCGCTCCACCAGGCGCAGCGCAAAAGCCAGGCTTTGCTGCGGCGGGAAGTAGGGGCGGAAGGCTTCCTGGTCCACCTGGTAGCGGGCGTTGCGCACCCGCTCGGTGTAGAAGCTGTAGTCCCAGCGCGCCAGCGTCACCTGGGCCAGCGGCTGGCCCAGGTGCTCGGCCTTGGCCTGGCGCAGTTCGTCGATGTCCTTGACTTCGCGCGCGGCCACCGCCTGCTTCACGTCGGCCAGAAACTGCTCGGCCCGCTCGGGCGTCTTGGCCATGCGCCGGCGCAGCTGGAACTCGGCCCAGCTCTTGGCGCCGAACAGCGCGGCGTACTGGCGGCGCAGCTCGACGATCTGGCCCAGCAGCTGCAGGTTGGCCTCACCACCCTCACTCTGCTTGGCGCGCCACATGCGCTCGCGGGTGGCGGCGTTCTCGGCCTTGTCCATCACCGGCACGTACTGCGGGTACGACAGGCCCAGCACCACGCGGCCCTGGTCGTCGCGCGGCGCGGTCTTCCACACCGCCTCGGGCACACCGGCCAGCTCGGCCTCGGTGAAGGCCAGCTTGACGTTGGCGTCGCGGATGCGGCGGTCGAAGGTCTGCGTCAGCTCGTTGATCCTGTCGCTGAGCTGCTTGGCCTGGGCGCGCTGGGCCGGCGGCAGGCCCACACCCGCGTCGTCGAACTCGTCGATCAGCCGCTGGCGCAGCAGGGCGTCGATCGCATCGGCCGGCTTCACGGCCTTGACGGCGCGGTACAGCCGCTCGTTCTGGCCCAGCGTGGAGCCGAAATCGTTCCAGCGCAGCTCGCAGGCCTCGGAGGCATCGCGCATCGCCTTGTCGGGGTGCACCGCCGAGACGAAGGTGATCGGGTTGGACAGGTCTTGCACCTGCGCGTCGAAGCGGTCCTGTGCGGCCAGCCAGCGGGGGCCGGGCTTGAGCTTCTCCAGCTGCTTGAGCGCCGTGCCGGCCTGCTGCAGGCCCTGGTCACAGGCCTGCTGCAGGGCCTGCGGGCTGGCGTAGACCGGAAAGGCCGGGCCGGGCGCGCGCAGAGCGCTGGCGGCCGGTACAGCGGTGGGGCCAGCGGCCTGGGCCAGCGGCGTCAGGCCGGCGCAGCTGGCCAGAACCAGCGCGGACAAGGGAAAGCGGAGGTGTGCGGGCATCGTGTGGGCAGAAGTGGTGGGCGCCGCCTTGTGAACGGCCGCACTGATTCTGCCCGCAGCGGCCACCCCGCTGCGCAGGCCCGGTCAGCCCGTGACCAGGTCCTTGATTTGCTGCAGCGCACCAGGATCGTCCATGGTGGTCAGGTCGCCCGGGTCGCGCGCCTCGCACACGGCCTGGATGGCGCGGCGCAGCAGCTTGCCCGAGCGGGTCTTGGGCAGCAGCGCCACAAAGCGCACGCGGGCGGGCCGGGCCACGGCGCCCAGTTGCTCGTCCACCAGCTTCATGATCTCGCCCTCGTGCTTCAGCGCGTCGGCCGGCGTGCCGGCCTTGGACGGGTCCTTCAGCACCGCAAAGGCCATCGCCACCTGGCCCTTCAGCGCATCGGCCACGCCCACCACGGCCACCTCGGCCACATTCGGGTGGCTGGCAATGCTCTCCTCGATCTCGCGGGTGCCCAGGCGGTGACCGGCGACGTTGATCACGTCATCGGTGCGGCCCAAGATGAAAAAGTAACCGTCTTCGTCGCGCACCGCCCAGTCAAAGGTGCTGTAGACCAATTTGTTGGGCACCGTCTTCCAGTAGGTCTTGACGAAACGCTCGTCGTCGCCCCAGATGGTTTGCAAGTTGCCAGGTGGCAGCGGGCCTTCGATGGTCAACACACCCTTTTGGTTGGCGCCAGTGAGTTCTTCGCCGGTTTGGTCATCGACCAGTTTGACGTTGTAGCCGTAAATGGCTTTACCGGGCGAGCCAAACTTGCTCGGTGCTTTTTCCACGCCGTTGCAAATGCTCAGGATGGGCCAACCGGTCTCGGTCTGCCAGTAGTTGTCGATGATGGCTTTGCCGTTCAGGCCTTCAGAAATCCACTTGGCGGTGGGTTCGTCGAGCGGTTCGCCGGCCAAGAACAACGCTTGCAAGCTGGACAGGTCGTATTTGGTGAGCAGCGCAGGGTCCTGCTTTTTGAGCACACGGATGGCCGTGGGCGCGCTGAACATGACGTTGACCTTGTACTTCTCGACCAGGCTCCACCAGATGCCACCGTCGGGACGGATGGGCAGACCTTCGTACATGATGGTGGCCATGCCGCCGATCAGCGGGCCATAGATGATGTAGCTGTGGCCAACCACCCAGCCGATGTCGCTGGTGCAGAAAAAGGTGCCGCCGGGCTTGCCCTGGAAGATGTGCGGCATGCTGGCGGCCAGTGCCACGGTGTAGCCGCCAGTGTCGCGCTGAACACCTTTGGGTTTGCCGGTGGTGCCGGATGTGTACAAGGTATAGCTCGAATGGGTGGCATCGACCCACTCGCAAGGCACCACGGTGTCCATGTGCTTGGCACGCTCGGTGGCGTAATCCACATCACGACTGGCCACGGGCGTGAAGGCGGCCAACTTGCGGTCCACCATGATCACGTTGGCTGGCTTGTGGGCCGACAAGTTGATGGCTTCGTCGAGCAAAGGCTTGTAAGGCACGCCCTTGCCGCCGCGCGAACCGGCGTCGGCACTGATGATGACCTTGGGCGAAGCGTCTTCGATGCGGGTGGCCAGAGAATGCGAAGCAAAGCCACCAAAGACCACCGAGTGGATCGCACCCAATCGAACACAAGCCAGCATGGCAAACGCGGCTTCAGCGATCATGGGCATGTAGATCAGCACACGGTCGCCTTTGACCACGCCCAGGTCTTGCAAGATGGCGGCCATGCGCTGCACTTCGGCGTGCAGATCGCGGAAGGTGTAAGTTTTTTCTTGATCGGTTTCGGTCGAAACGAAGATCAGCGCAGGCTGGTCAGCGCGATCGACCAAGTGACGGTCCACAGCGTTGTGGCACAGGTTGGTTTGGCCGCCAACGAACCATTTGGCAAAAGGCGGGTTGCTGTAATCGCAAATTTGCTGCGGCTGGACTTTCCAGTCCACCAGTTTGGCCTGCTCGGCCCAGAATGCATCGCGGTCGTTGATCGAACGTGCGTGAAAGTCAGCAAAGCTGCCCATGAAAGACTCCTGAATACCTGCCAATAAGAACCCTTGAGGTGCACCGGTAACGGCGCTCCTTCTGAATTCATAATTATGGGTAAGGGACTTGCAACAAGCTGACTCAAACGAGTTTGCGGCCAGAACTCAGCGACCTGGCCGCACCGCTTCACTTGAACAAGTTTTGCAGCAGTTTGAAGTCCGGGTGTTCAGCAGTACGAACCCATTCAAACGCCACCATCTCGGCAGTCACCAGTTCTGCACCCGCCCCAGCCAAGCGGTCATAGGCGGCATCGCGGTTGCGTTCGGTGCGCGAGCTGCAAGCATCGGTCACGACCCACACGTCAAATTCGTCTTCGAGCAAATCCAAGGCGGTTTGCAGCAAGCAAATGTGGGCCTCGCAACCCGCCAAGACGATGGTTTTGCGCTCCTGGCTTTCGGGCTGGGGTTTTTGCAAATGGCGGGGCAAGCTGCGGGCATTTCCGCGAGGCGCTTGGGCCGGGGCCGGTTGAAGCCACTCGCCCAAACCCTCTTCCACCGCACTGAACTGCATTTTGGCCAGCACTTTGCGGCAATGGCTGCGTAATTCGGGGGGCATTTCACCCAAACGCGAAGGATTTTGCTCGGTGCCCCAAACAGGCACCTCCAGGGCAGCGGCCAACTCGGCCAACTTGGCCGCGTTGGACCAAACGCCCTGGGCATCCACCATCACCGGCTGCAGCTTGGGCTGCAAATCCACCAGAATCAACTGGCTTTCTTCCACATCGATCAACATAGTCATTCCAAATGAGATGCGGGCAATTGTCGCAGGCGCAGCGTGCCGAAAGTAAAGATGCCGACATCGGGTCTTCGCCTATGCCACACGCCTCGGCATCAGTTATGCTAGCCGGTTATGCGTTGGTTCCCCCTCCTCTTTGTTGCTTTGACGTTTTCGTCGCTGGCTTTTTCAGCGCCAAAGGACGAAGAGACCCTCAAGCCTTTGCTTGAAAAAGGGCTGATCACTCAGTTTGCCGACCAACTGAGCACGGCCAAGGATAAAGCCGGGGACCAAGCGACGGGCTTGATCACCCAAGCCATGAATTTGCTGGGGGTGCCCTACCGTCGCGGCGGCAACTCCGAGGCGTCCGGCTTTGACTGCAGTGGATTTGTGCGTTATTTGTACGAAAACTCCGTCGGCCAATTGCTGCCTCGCCGTGCTGAAGAGCAAGCGCGGAGCACCGAGGTCATCGACCGCAGTGAACTCAAGCCCGGCGACTTGGTGTTTTTCAACACTATGAAACGCGCCTTCAGCCACGTGGGCATTTACGTGGGCGACGGCAAATTCATCCATTCGCCCCGTGTTGGCAAGGCGGTTAAAGTCGAAGACATGCGCGACGCTTATTGGCAAAAACGTTTCAATGGCGCGCGACGCGTCCCCCTTGAAACCAAAAACACCCCACCATGACATCTCAAATCGACCACCTCGTGGTCATGGCCTCGACCCTCGATGAAGGCGTGGCCTGGTGCGAAGCCACTTTGGGCATCACCCCTGCAGCCGGTGGTGAACACGAAAAATACGGCACCCACAACCGCCTGTTCAAAATCGCCTCGCCCAAGCACCCGCTGGCCTATTTCGAAATCATCGCCATCAACCCGAACGCACCTGCCGCTAAGGGCTCAGTGGCCCGTTGGTTTGACATGGACAACAAAGCCTTGCAAAAGGCGGTCGCCGAAGAGCCGCGCCTGATCACCTTCGTGGCCAGCACCGATGACATCAAGTCCGCCCGCCATGCCTTGCGCACCCAGGGCATTGAGCGCGGCCAGATCGTGCATGCCAGCCGCAAGTCCAGCAAAGGCATGCTGAACTGGCAAATCACCGTCCGCGAAGACGGCGAGCGTTTGTTCAACGGTTGCCTGCCCACCTTGATCCAGTGGGGCAAGCCCGAGGCCACAGACCCGCTGCGACTGCATCCACGCAACAGCCTGCCACGCTCGGGCGTGACCCTGCAAAGCATCGCCATCACCCACCCCAGCGGCCCCAAACTGCAAGCCGCTTACGAAGCTATCGGTTTGGCCAATGTGGGCATTGAGACGGGCCCAGCCAACATCACCGCCACCTTGAAGACCCCCAAGGGTCTGGTTCAACTGCAAAGCTTGGGGCTTTGAGCTTCAGCCTTGCCCTTCATCGGGCAAGGTGGCCAACAAAGCCATGCCGAGCGCCATGACCGCCGCGGTCAGCCACAAAGCACTTTTGAAACTGCCTGTGCTTTGCGCCATCGCCCCGGCCACCACCGGTGCAATCACTTGCGCAGCGCCATAACTCAAGGTCAGCCGGGCCATCGCCTTACCGGGGTTTTGCGGCGCACGGCGCCCCACCAGGGCCAGCGTCATGCTGACGATGCCAATGAAGGTGGCCCCATAACCCAAAGCGCCGCCCAAAGCTGCGGCCAATGAACCCGACACCGCTGGCAAGATGACCGACAAGGTCTGCAAGCCAAAAGCCAACAGCAATGCCCGCGTGTCCCCCCAACGGCGTGCAGCCTTGTCCCACCAAAACACGGCCGGCATGGCCGCCAAGCCCACCAGCGCCCAAGCCAAGGCGCCCTGCCCCGCCAAGGCCGGTTCGCGCTCGACAATGGCCACGGTGAAGGTGGCACTGATCACAAAGCCCCAGCCGGCCGCAAAGTAACTGCCCGCCATGGTCCACATCCAGCGGCGCGAGACCTTGTAAGCGCCAACCGAGGCTTGGGCCGCTGCGGCCAAGGGCGGTACCGGCGGGCGCCACAGCCAGGCCGGTACAAAGAACACCACCCCGATGGCCGCCATGGCCAACCATTGGTCGGACCACAAAGACCAGACCTGCGAGATGGCCCAAACGCCCACGGCCGACACCACAATGCCCAAGCCCAGACCGATGAAAAGCACGCCCAACTCGGGCCTGCGGCCTTGGCGCATCAGCCAACCCAGCACCAAGCCCGCGCCCAGCAGCATGCCGGTGGCACCGCACAAGCCACCCAAAAATCGCCAAAGCGCCCAGTTCGGCAACCACGTGGACAGCGCCATGCCCGCCACCGTGAGCAAGGACATCCACAGCCCGATGCTGTAGAGGCGGTTTCTCCAACGCACATCGTCAATCCAGGCCGCCGCCAGCGCCCCTGTGATGTAGCCCGCGTAGTTAAACGCAGCCAAAGCGCCTGCACTTGCATCGCTCAGGCCCGTTTGCAACTGCAAGGCTGGCAGCAAGGGGGTGTAGGCAAAACGCGCCAGACCGATGGACAGAACCAGTCCGCAGATACCGCCCAAAATGACTTGCCAAGGGCGCAGAGAAGCGTCAGAACTCATGGGGAACGATTCAGCCAAATGTTTGAGATGTCGACATGGCCCCGAGTCGGCCCGTGATGGCGTGAAATTGCGCCACCGTTTCTTCGATGATCTGCTGGGCCGTTTTGACCTCGTGGATCAGGCCGGCCGATTGCCCGGCCAACGCGGGCGCAGCATTCATGTCGCCACCAAAATACACGCTCTGAATGCCATTGAAGGTTTCAGGACCCATCACGCCGGCGGCGTGGATGGTTTCGGTGAAGGGCGTTTTCAAAGCCCGAATGCAAGGCGATGACTGGGTGTTGAGCATCCAAGTGCCCGTGGTCGGGGCCTCCACGATGGCGCCCTTGTAGTGGGCGTGCACCGGGCTTTCGGCGCTGGCCACAAAACGCGTGCCCATCTGAATGGCCTCGGCCCCCAAGGCAAACGCAGCAGCCATGCCCCGGCCATCCACCATGCCGCCGGCTGCGATCAAGGGCACATCGACTTTTTCACGGATGGCTTGCAGCAAGACCAAGGTGCTGACTTCTTCGGGGTTCTTGAAGCCACCACCCTCGGCGCCTTCCACCACCAGACCGTCGACACCGGCCTCCACGCACTTGATGGCCGCCTCGACCGTGGGCACCGCGTGGTAGACCACAATGCCGGCTGCCTTGAGGGGCGCAATGAATTTGGCTGGGCTGCCCGCCGAAGTGGTGACAAAGCGCACCCCGGACTCGCAGACAAAGCGCAGCATGGCCTCGTCCTTCAAAAAGCGGATCGGCAAATTCACACCAAAAGGCAAGCCGCTGTCCACCATGGTCTGGATCTCTCGCTGGCAGTTGGCGGTCTCGCCTGACGAGGTCTCGATGATGCCCAAGCCCCCGGCCCGTGAGACCGCCGAAGCCAAGGTGCTGCGCGCAATCCAGCCCATGGGCGCTTGCAAAATCGGGTAACGGGCGCCGGTGTGGGCCAAAACTCGGTTCATCGGGAATCTCCTGTTGTTTCAGGCTCAGATTTTGGGCGGTGCATGCCGCAGCGGCTGTACCCCCCATGACAGGGCATGGGGGCTTTCGATTCAGCGCCGACCGCTGCCGGACTTGGCCAAGTCGGCATCCACCCAGGCTTGCGCCGTCTGGCGGTTGAGCTTGAAGCTGGCATCCACCTTGAACTCGGCCAGTGTGTCACCGTCATCGCCCTGCGCAGACAGCACCGCATAAGGGTTGTCCTCGTCAGGCACGATGCGCAAGAGCACCGTCACGCGGCCGTCTTGGCCGTTCACGGTCACGCTCTGGTTGAGCTGCGCATGCAGTTGCTGCTCGCTGCGGCGGACAAACTCGCTGGCCGTTTTGACCAGGGTGATGAACGCCGAACCATCCAAGGGCTTGGGGTTTTTCTTGTCACGGCCCATGGTCCAGGGGCCGACCAGTGCCGGCTCGGACTCACCGGCCTTGTACATGGCCACGGCCCAACCATCGTCGTCTTCGTTTTTGATGACCCGGGCGGTCCAAAGTTCGTCTTGCCAAAGGCGTGCCTCCTGCAACAGGGGCGTGTCTTGTGTGTCGTCGGTCATTGTGAAATTGCCAAAAAATTTGTGCTGATCATGCACCAAGGTGGTCCCGCAGGTCGGCACCTTCAGGTCCGACAGGTGTGGACTTGGCGCAAGCCACATGTCGGGGCTGAAGCCACCGACCTAGCCAAAACGTTCATCACGGCCGCAAGTGCAATGCCAGGAGCAGCACCTGAGAGGCGCCTTGCTCGCGCAAAAGCGCCGCCGCCACGGTGGCCGTCCAGCGGGTTCGCACATCGGTGGCCACCAGCAGCACAGGGCCCCGGGGCAAATCGGCATCCGGAGCCATTCGGATGGCCGACTCCAGATGCGCCACCACGGGCGTGGACGAGGCGTCGTCAGGCGCAGGCCCGCCTTGCCAGCTGAACACATCGAGCAAAGGCAAGCGCCCCTTTTGGGCGATGTGCGCAGCCAGGACTTGGTTGGAGCTCATGTTATGGGCAGGCAGCGGCACCACACACACCGGGCGGGCAGGCCAGGTTTTGGCCCATCGCCCCAGCGTGGCCAAAGCGCCCGCCAGCAGTTCGGCAGGCACATCACCTGGCTCGGCGGTGCGCAACATCTGCAACTCGGCCACCCAGCCCGGATCGTCGGCAAACGAAACGGCCCGGCCCACATCGAAGCCCTGGATGCTGCCTTTGCGGCGCACGCCAGCAGGCCAGCGTTTGCGGGGCTCGATGTCCACGTCCACACCGCGCAAAAAGTTGCGGGCGGCCATCAGCTTGTCTTGTGAAGGCGTTGATCCTGGAAACGGCACATGCCCCGTGCAGACCGAACAGCGCCCGCAAGGCGCGGGTGAGGGGTCGTCCAGCGCGGTTTGCAAATACGCCATCAGACAACCCGCGCCACGTGCATATTGGCGCATGATGCCCGCCTCTTGCTGGCGCACCTGGGCCAAGGCCGTCCATTTGGCGCTGTCGTGCACATAGGGCACGCCCGTGGCACGCCAAGCTGAGCCGTCTTTGTCCACCACGCCCTCGACAGCCAAAATTTTGAGCAGCGCCTCCAATCGACCCCGGCGCACGCCCGTGTCGGCTTCGATCTCAATCAGGCTGCGCTCATCGCCACCCAGGCTTAGCAAAACCTTGGCCGCCGTTTGAGGATCGGGAATCGAGGCGGTGGCAAAGTAATCCCAAATGCGCTCATCGGCATCTGACGGCAACAACACCCCTTCGGCATGCGCCACCGCCCTGCCCGCCCGTCCCACCTGCTGGTAATAGGCCACCGGGGTCGAGGGCGAACCCACATGCACGCAAAAGCCAAGGTCCGGCTTGTCGTAACCCATGCCCAGCGCCGAGGTGGCCACCACCGCCTTGACCTGGTTGTGGCGCAAACGGTCTTCCACTTTCAGGCGCGTGTCGGCGTCGATCTGCCCGCTGTAGGCATCCACCGCATGGCCGCAACTGCGCAAAAACGCCGTCAACCGCTCGGCCTCGGCCACCGTCAACACATACACAATGCCCGAGCCCGGCAACTGCGCCAGCGCATCGGCAATCCAAGCGTAGCGCTGCAGGGGCGACAAGCCCGGCACCACCGACAGCGTGAGCGAGGTGCGGGCCAGCGTGCCGCGAAAAGTCACGGTGCTGGCGCCCAACTGCTTGCCAATGTCGAGCGTCACCCGCTCGTTGGCCGTCGCCGTGGTGGCCAGCACACTGGCAGTCGGCGTGGACAACAGCGCCCGCGCCAGCCGCTGGTAGTCGGGCCTGAAATCAAATCCCCAATCGCTGATGCAATGCGCCTCGTCGATCACGATCAGGCCCACCCGTGCCAGCAAAGCGCCCAGCCGCGCTGCAAATCGCGGGTTGCCCAGCCGCTCGGGCGAAACCAGCAGCACATCGATGGCGTCATCGTCCAGCCGCTGGAACACCTCGTCCCAATCGTCGATGTTGGTGGAGTTGACGGTGGCCGCCTTCAGGCCCGCCCGCTCAGCAGCACTCACCTGGTCACGCATGAGGGCCAAGAGCGGCGACACCACCAGCGTGGGGCCAGCGCCCGTGCTGCGGATGGCATGCGTGGCCGCCCAATACACCGCCGACTTGCCCCAGCCCGTTGCCTGCACCACCAGCACCCGCGAAGCAGGCTGCAGCACGGCATGCACCGCGTCCACCTGGTCAGGGCGCGGCACAGCGCCGGGCCCGGCCAGGCGGGCCAGCACGGTGTTCATGTGGGTTTGCGCGAATTCGCGGTCTTCGGCTTGGCGGGTGTGCATGGCGTTCTCCCTGAAATTTTGTTTGTGCCATTTTGCGGCCAAGGGGGTCCGCTGTGAACTCGACGACAATCACTTTCTTCGACACATCTGGTCTTCAGCAGCTCTCTATGGCGATTCAATGGTTTCCCGGACACATGCACCTCACGCGCAAGGCGATCGGGGAGCGCATCAAAGAGATTGACGTCGTCATCGAAATGCTGGACGCCCGCCTGCCCGGCTCGAGCGCCAACCCCATGCTGGCCGAGCTGATCAAGGGCAAGCCCGCGCTCAAGATCCTGAGCAAACAAGACCTGGCCGACCCGGCCCGCACCGCGCAATGGCTGGCCCACTACAACGCCCTGCCCGGCGTGCGCGCCATTGGGCTGGACACCAGCATGAGCTCGCCGGCCAAAGCGCTGATCGACGCCTGCCAGCAACTGGCCCCCAACCGGGGCGGCATGGTCAAACCCATGCGCGTGCTGATCTGCGGCATCCCCAACGTGGGCAAATCCACGCTGATCAACACCCTCAAAGGCAAACGCGCCGCCAAGACCGGCGACGAAGCCGGCGTGACCAAACAAGAAATGCGCATCGCCCTGGCCGACGACTTCTATCTGTACGACACCCCCGGCGTGCTGTGGCCGCGCATCATCGTGGCGCAAAGCGGCTACAACCTGGCCGCCAGCGGTGCGATCGGCGTGAACGCCTTTGACGAAGAAGAAGTGGCGCTGGAGTTGCTGAACTACCTGATCCCGCACTACCCGCAAGCGCTGGCCGAGCGCTACAAGATCGCTGACGTGGCCAACCACACCGACGAAACCCTGCTCAAAGCCATCGGCCGGGTGCGCGGGGCCATGCAAAGCGGCGGCCGCGTCAACACCACCAAAGCCGCGCACATCGTGATCCACGACTTCCGATCGGGCGCCTTGGGCCGCGTGACCATTGAGACACCGGAACAATTTGCCCAGTGGCTGGCCGAAGGCAAGAAAGCCGATGCCGAACGGGCGGTGCGCAAAGAGGCTGCCGACAAGGGAAAGAAACCGTCCCGCAAATGAAGGCTTTGTGGGCTCACGGCGCACGCACGGCCCACCTCTGCATGCTTTGAGCCCCTGACCCGTGGGCGCTGAAATTAACAAGGTGTGAACCCCTACCCCGTGGGCGCTGAACTGTGCATGGTTTGACCCCTTTCCATTTTGGAGCTGAACTGTGCATGGTTTGACCCCTTACCCCGTGGGAGCTGAACTGTGTTCGGCGATTGTCTGATCCACCAACATCACCCGCGCAACAACCCATCGCCCAACACAGTTGGGCTCCCACAAGAAGACCCCCGACAGCCCTCAAGATGACCCTTGTTCAACCCTCAAGAAGCCCCTTGATGCACCCGCATGGAGTCAATTGCACGCGAGCTGAGCAGATGGCACCAGCACTGAGCTGATAGCGTCGACCAGAGACCGGTGCTGCCCCCCTGCCCCGTGGGAGCTGAACTTCGTTCGGCGATTGCCTGATCCACCAACATCGCCCGCCCAACAACCCATCGCCCAACACAGTTGGGCTCCCACAAGAAGAACCTGGATCAACCTACAACGCCCTTCGCCTAACAAAGCTGGGCGCCCACAGGTACTGACTTGATTAACCCACAAGAAGCCGCTTGCTCAACCCCAAACGATCAGCCTCCAGCGTGACACTGCGCTTTGTCTTTCTCCACTAGCATCATCAGTGGCAGATCCCCTGCCCTGGAGATGGACCGTGAGAACTTCGCTCAAATGTTGGCTCGCTGGACTGGCTTTGGCCGCCACGGCAGCGCAGGCTGCCTACCCTGACAAGCCCATCAAGATCGTGGTGGCCTTTCCGCCCGGCAGCTCCACCGACATCGTGGCCCGCGCCCTGGGTCAACCACTGTCTGAGGCCATGGGTCAGCCGGTGGTGATCGAAAATCGCCCCGGCGCAGGCGGCAACATTGGCACCGTGGCCGTGGCCCGCGCCGCCGCTGACGGCTACACCCTGCTCATGCACAGCGTGGCCTATTCGGTCAACCCATCGCTCTACAGCAAGGCCGGTTACGAGGTTGGCAAAGAACTCGCCGGTGTGGCCATGGCCGCCGTCTCGCCCAACATCCTTTACGTGCACCCCTCGGTCAAAGCCAACAGCCTTAAAGAATTGCTGGCCTTGGCGCCGACTGAAAAACTCAGCTACGCCTCGTCGGGCAACGGCACCACCACCCACCTGGGGGCGGAATTGCTGTTCCGCAACCTGGACAAGGTGGACATCCTGCACGTGCCGCATGCCCCGGCCTCGGCGGCCAACGCCGTGGTCAGCGGCCAGGTGCCCGTGGGCTCCACCTCCATCCCGCCCGTGGTGCAACTGGCCAAAGCGGGCAAAGTCCGCCCGCTGGCCGTGACCAGCAGCAAGCGCAGCGGCGCCTTGCCCGATGTGCCCACGGTGGCCGAGCTGGGCTACCCCGGCTTTGAAGCCAACACCTGGTTTGCCATGCTGGCCCCGGCCGGCACGCCCAAAGAAGTGCTCGACCGCCTCAACACCGAGGTCAACAAAATCCTGCAAAACAAAGCACTGAACGACGGCTTTGCCGCGCAGTCGCTGGAGACCGTGCGCATGGACCGCCCCACACTGGACGCCTACTTGGCCGCTGAAGCCAAAAAGTGGGGCCAGGTGGTCGTACAAACCGGCGCCAAAGTGGATTAATTACCCTTTTTCATACACAACCCCAGAAGTAAAGCTCCCATGAAACTGATCAGCTACACGCAAGACAACTTGACCCGCTATGGGGTATTGCAAGGCCAAGGCGTGGTCGACATGCGCCTGTGCATGGACCAGGCCCCCGACAGCATCAACGACTTTTTTGCCCTGGCCAGCGGCAATGCAGCCCTGATGGCCAGCATCGCCCAACGGGCCGCCAGCGCACAAGCCACGCCCATGAGCCAGGTCAGCCTGCTGCCCTGCGTGCCCCGCCCCAGCAAGATCATCTGCCTGGGGGTGAACTACCACGACCATGCGGCCGAAGGCGGCAACAAAGTGGCGGACTACCCCACCATCTTTTTCCGTGGCCCTTCGTCCTTGTTGGCCCACGGCGGCACCATCCCGATCCCGCCCATTTCCACATCGCTCGACTATGAGGCCGAGCTGGCCCTGGTGATCGGCAAAACGACCCGCAACGTGAGTGAAGACCAAGCGCTCGAATCGGTGTTCGCCTACGCCTGCTTCAACGACGCGACTTTCCGCGACTACCAGCGCAAAACCACCCAATGGACCGTGGGCAAGAACTTTGACCAAACCGGCGGCTTTGGCCCGCATCTGGTCACCGCCGACGAGTTGCCACCGGGCTGCGTGGGCCTGCACATCGAGTCGCGCCTGAACGGTCAGGTCATGCAAAGCGCCACCACCACCGACATGGTGTTCCATGTGGCGCCCACCATTGCCATGATGTCGGCCTGCATGACGCTGGAGCCCGGTGATGTGATCGTGATGGGCACGCCAGCCGGCGTGGGCTATGCCCGCAAGCCGCCGGTGTGGATGAAGCCCGGTGACACCATCGAGATCGACATCGAAGGCATCGGCATTCTGCGCAACCAAGTCGGCCTGCTGGCCAGCTGATCAAGGCCCACCATGAGCAACACGATGAAGGTGGATGTGCTGATCGCAGGTGGCGGCCCCTGCGGGCTGATGCTGGCGATCGAGCTGGGCCGGCGCGGCATCCGCTGCCTGCTGGTGGACGCCAAGCCCAGCACCGCCTTCAACCCACAGGCCAATGCCACGCAGGCGCGGACCATGGAGCATTTCCGGCGCCTGGGCTTTGCCCACGAGATTCGCAGCATGGGTTTGCCGCCCGACCACCCCACCGACATCGCCTACCTGACGCGCTTTGCAGGCACCGAGCTGGCCCGCTTGCGTCTGCCCACAGCTGCGGCTGCACCCCAGGCCATCAAAAACATGTCGGGCTCTTGGAGCGCTGCCGAACTTCCGCACCGGGTCTCGCAAAAATACGTCGAGGTCTGCCTGCACCGCCACGCCCAGCAACAAGCCAGTGTCGAGATGCGCTATGGCTGGCAGCTTTCTGCCTTCCAAGACACCGGCGACGGCATCGAAGCGTCGGTGCAATCGGTCACGGGCGATGATCGGCTGAACGTCCAAGCTGCTTATCTGGTGGGTGCTGACGGCGCCCGCAGCTTTGTGCGCCACGAGCTGGGCATTGCCTGGGGCGGGGCCACCGGCTTCAAGCGCAAATTCATGGGCGGCAAAATGCTGGCGGTCTACCTCAAGGCCCCCGAGTTTTATGCCCGCAACCTCAACGACCGCGCGTGGATGTATGTGGTGGTCAACCCCGAGTTGCGCGCCTTCATCATGTCGGTTGACGGGGTGAGCGAATTTGCTTTTCACATCCAGATGGCCGACGACGCGGCCACCGAAGCGCTGACCGAGACCGATGCGCGTCGCTTGTTTGCCAAAGCCTTTGGTCAGCCCATCGACATCGAGATTTTGTCCATGGCCACCTGGATGGCGGGTCACGCCCTGGTGGCCGAATCCTTCCAGCAAGGCCGCGTGTTTTTGGGCGGCGATGCGGCGCATTTGTTCACCCCCACAGGCGGGCTGGGCTACAACACCGCCGTCGAAGACGCCGTCAACCTCAGCTGGAAGCTGGCCAGCGTGCTCAAGGGCCAGGCCCCGGCCGCTTTGCTGGACAGCTATGCCCTCGAACGCCACCCATTGGCCGTGCGCAACACCGGCTATGCCCGGCAGTTTGCCGACTCGATCGGCTTGTTTGAAGCCGCGCCCGAATTGGAAGACGCCAGCCCCCAAGGCGATGCAGCGCGGGCCACGGCCTCCGACTACCTCAACGGCCATGTGCGGCGTGAGTTCAACATTCCGGGCGTGACCTTTGGCGGACGCTACGACGGCAGCCCCATCATCGTGGCCGACGGCACCAGCGCCCCGCCCGATGCAGCCAACAGCTACACGCCCTGCGCCACTCCGGGCGGCAGGCCACCCCATGCTTGGCTGGCCGATGGCCGATCCCTATTTGACAGCTTCCACAGCGAATGGACCTTGCTGGCGCTGGGCGATCAGGCACCCGACACATCTCACTTCACCCAAGCCGCCCAGACTTTGGGCATCGACTTGAAAGTGGTGCACCACGCCCAGCCCGAAATTTTGGCCTTGTACGAAGCGCCCTTGGCCTTGATCCGCCCCGATCAAATCGTGGCTTGGCGCGGGCACGACGACCGACAAGCCCAAGCCGTGCTGGCGCAGGCCCTCGGCTACAAAAAAGCCCTCTCCAATCACTGATCCGGGCCTGTTCAACAGTCCATGGTCAAGTCTTGGAGGTCGGCACCTTCAGGTCCGACTTGGCCCGCTGTAGCGCAGGCCTTATGTCGGGGCTGAAGCCCACGACCTTAGGGTTAAAGCCCACAACATTTCAGAATTCAGCTTGAAAGGTCGACAGGGCATGGACAATCGGGTGCATGAACACCCGCTTGCCCACCCCCGACAAAGACGCCATCGCCCTGCTCCCGCCCTTTGAAAGGCTGGGCCTTGAGCGCATCACGCTGGTGAGCACCGGTGCGCAAGCGCAAAACGCCAGCTTGCAATTGCTGCAAGCCACCGCGTGGGGGTTCGATACCGAGTCCAAGCCGACCTTCAAGGTGGGCGAACAATCGGACGGGCCCCACATCTTGCAACTGTCCACCGCCCAGCGGGCTTGGGTGTTCCAGCTGCATGAGCCCGAATGCCGTGCCGTGGCCGCGCAATTGCTGGCCCATGCGGGCATCGTCAAAGCGGGGTTTGGCCTGGGCGATGACCGCAAGCGGATCATCCACAAACTGGGCATCGAGCCCCAAGGAATCTTAGAGCTCAACACCGTGTTCCACCAACGCGGTTACCGCAAAGACATGGGCGTCAAAGGTGCGGTGGCGGTGCTGTTCAATCAGCGCTTCATCAAATCCAAAAAAGCGGCCACCAGCAACTGGGCCAATGCCCGACTGAGCGAAGCGCAGTTGGTCTATGCGGCCAACGACGCCTATGCCGCGCTTCGGGTTTGGGAAGCACTGGCTGTTTAAAGACCCGATCAGTAAACGGTGCAGGCCTGCTCGAAGCTCAGGCGTGGGTTGCGAGGGAACAGCTTGCTGTCGTCGCCGTAGCCCAGGTTGATCAGGAAGTTGGCTGTGCAGCGCCCATCGGGGAAAAACTCTGCGTTGACTTTGGCCAAGTCAACACCGCTCATGGGGCCGCAATCCAAACCCAGTGCACGGGCGGCGATCATGAAGTACGCCCCACCCAAAGTGCCATTGCGCGTGGCGGTGCCTTGGGCCAAGGCGGCATTGCCCTCAAACAAGGCTTTGGCGCCGGGGTTGTTGGGGAACACCACGGGCATGTGCTCGAAAAACTGGTTGTCGGTGGCCACGATCACGCAGACCGGTGCCGACTGGGTTTTGGCCACATTGCCAGGACTCAAAGCGGGCATCAAACGCTGCTTGGCCGCTTCGTTGGTGAGGAACACATAGCGGGTGGGCTGCGAATTCATCGATGTGGCGCCCATCTTGGCGATCTCGTAGACCTCTTTGAGCAAGGCCTCGGGCACGGGCTTGTCCAAAAAGCCGTTGGCTGTGCGGGCGTCCAAAAAGAGGTGTTGAATGGCGGCTTGGTCGATTTTCATGGGAATGTCCTTTGTTCAATGGTTATTCGGCTTTGATGCCGATGTCGCGCACCAGCTTGGTCCAGCGCTCCACATCGCGGCGCACCAAGGCACGGGTCTGTTCAGCGCTCAGGCTCAGGGGCTTGCCACCGGCCTTGCGGAAATTGTCCTGCAAGTCGGCTTGCGCGATCACTTTGGCCAGCTCGGTGCGCAAGCGCTCTTGCACATCGAGCGGCGTCTTCTTGGGCACGAAGTAGCCAAACCATGACTCCAAGTCCAGCTGGGCCACGCCACTTTCGGTGATGGTTGACACATCGGGGTGCATCGGGTTGCGCTCGGCACCCGAGACGGCCAAGGCTTTGACGGTGCCTGCATTGACTTGCACACGGGCGGTGGACGACAGGTCAAAAAACAAATCCACACGACCGCCCAACAAATCTTGGTAAGCCGCCTGAGCGCCGCGGTAAGGCACATGCACGAGGTTCACCCCCGCCAAGTGCCACAAGGCCGCCGCGAGCACATGCTGCCCTGAGCCATTGCCTGCGGATGCATAAGACAGCTTGCCGGGGTTGGCCTTGGCATAGGCGACCACGTCTTTGAGGGAGTTCAATGGCAGGTCTTTGCGGGCCATCAGGGTGTAGCTGTAGCTGACGGCCAAGCCCACCGGCTCAAAATCACGCAGGCTGTCGTAGGACAGCTTGTCGTACAGACCCATGTTGAGCGCGATGTTGGACACCGAGCCCAAGAGCAATGCATACCCGTCGGGGTCGGCTTTGGCAGCGGCGTCCGTGCCCACCAAGGTGCCGGAGCCGGATTTGTTTTCCACCACCACACTTTGGCCCAGCGATTTGCTCAGCCGCTCGGCCAGCGCACGCGCCACGAAGTCAAAACCGCCACCCGGTGGCTGCGGCACGATCACCCGCAAAGGCCGGTTGGGGTAAGCCCCCTGCGCCCACACAGCGGGAAGCACCCCGAAGCAACCCACAGCAGACAAGGCGCTGAAAAGAACGCGGCGCTGCACGTCAGGCAAATCAAAACGATGGACACCCATGTCGATGACCTCCAGAAGTAGGAAAAGACCGCTTGAAAATCAACGCTCCAGCGCCCCACCGGCCAACCAGCGAGCGCCGCGCTTGTAAAGCTCGTCGACCACCGGCCCTTTGAGCATGGGCATGTCCATCTTGACCTTGTAGCCGATGCGCGTTTGGATGTAGGCCAGGTGCCGGTAGCCTTCAGGGAAGGTGGCCAGCGCCTCTGTGTCCAGCTTGAGCACGGCGGTGGAATCGACCGGGTCGATGCGGTCTTTTTCGTAAATCGGCTGGCGGTGCAACAGCTTCCATTCGCCGTTTTCACGCGTCACAAAATCGTAAAAGCGGCCGGTGCAGACCACATCGCACAAGACGGGGCCGTTTTCACCCTCGACCATGCCGCGCTGCGAGATGGTCATCTTGGTTTGGGCAATCGCGCGGTCACCGGCGATCTCGACCGCCGAGCCCCCCAGAAAATGCAAAATGCTCACGCCCTTGGCCCAGCCTTCTTGGGTGACGCGGATGAAGTCCGCAAACGGGCCCTGAAACCAGGTGGCCATCATCACGCCCTCGGGGTGCCAAACGGTGGCAAATCGCTCCCAATCCCCGGCATCGCGCCAGACGGCCCAACGTTCGACCATTTGACGGATCAACAACTCGTCGTTCAATGCGTTGTTCATGCTTTGTCTCCTGAAAATTCTGTGGGGGTGTAATCCACCTGGTGGCGGGCAATGCGCAAATCTGCCACTTCGTCCTTCACCCGCATGTGCTCTGGGTGACTGGCATAGGCATCCAGCGAAGCCTGGCTGTCGAACTCGGTGTAAAGCACCACATCGCAGGCATAGTCAATGCAGCTGGTGTCCACACCCAACTCCAGATACAAAAGACCCGGTATGCGGCCGCGCAAGCTCTCAAAGCTGCGTTGAATTTGCGCCACGGCGGCAGCTTTTTCGGCGGGCGTGTTGCCGCGCAAGTTCCACATCACGATGTGTTTGATCATGGGTGGCAGCCTTTCAGTGCGCCGGTGGAAAGCCGACTTTTTGGGGCCAAAGGTTCACAAAGGCCTGCACCGACGTGCTGCCGTACAAGCCCGCTTTGGTGAAGGGTTCATCGGCCAACCAAGCGTGTGCGGCATTGCGGCTGGGAAAGTCGATCACCAACAAACTGCCCATCATGGTCGTGCCGTCGTCGTGCGTGAGCGGCCCGGCAAAGGCCATGCGGTCGGCCACTGTGGCCAGATAGGCCTTGTGCTCCGGCCTCACGCGCTGGCGCAGCGCTGACGAATCGGGTTTGTCGATCAGGGTGATGGCGTACAGCATGACGGGGCTCCGTAGGGGGTGTTTGCAATGATTCTTCCATGCCCATTTGGATGCACCAGTCTTGCAGAAGACAGACTCGCCCCATATGCGGCATTGGAAGGCCTCAGCACATTCCTTTAGCCCGCAATGCCGCCCAGGGACTCGGCCCTAAAATTGGCACCGATCCCGCGCTCGCCATCCGAGCCCGACAAACCCTGAATTGACCATGTCTCACGCCTTGGACCCCAACGCCGCCACATCCTCTGCCAGCTCGGTGCTGGAATTTGCCAACGTCAAGTGGCGCGTGCGCAGGCCCAAGCCCTTTGTGTTGGTCATCGAAGGGGAAGTCGGCCGTGAAGGCGAAGCGGCAAACGATTACCTGCACGAGCAACTGCTTATGCCCGAATGGCGCGAGGCCTTTTACAAGCTGGTTGATGCCACCGGTTTGGTGGTGTGCCTGAATTCGCACACCCAACACCCCACCTACCGCGATGTGCGCGGGCGCTCCAGCAAAGGGCGCCTCAGCCAAGGCGAGTATTACCACCACGATGGCTGCACCGGGCCTGTAAAGCCGCGCTTTGTGGAAATTCGCTGCCCCATTCAGCCGCAAACACGCGGCGTGGCCACCGCCGTGGCGCCGCACCGCGATGTGGTCAAAGCCATGGTGCAAGTGCTGCCCGCCGAGCTGGCCGCAACATCGGCCTTGGCTGGGCAAGACATGAGCCTTGAAGCGCTAGCGCGAATGAACAATGACGCGCTGGACCACTTGCAAGGCCTCATCACACGCACCGTGCGCAAGAAACTCAACGCCGAAGGCGCACGCAGCTACTTCCGCCAAGTCGATGCTGCCGCCAACGCCTACTTTGAACCTTGGGCTCTGGGTGAAAGCCGCTTCATTGCCAACGCCAACAGCGGCGTGACCATGCAACACCGCCGCGCCTACCAAGCCCCGCACAACGGCGGCGTGGCCAACGGCCACTTGGTCAAGCGCTGGACGAACGAAGAACTGCTGCTGCCCGGCCAGGTGGTGGACCAAGCCTTGATTGCAGCGCTGTGCAGCGAAGAAGGTGATGAGGTGGATGGGGAGCGGGCTGAGGGGTGTTACCTGGGGGCGCATTGAGTGCGGTGAATACGCAGCTTAATCACCGCATCGAATGCGGTGATTAAAAAACCCTTCGCAGAATTAAAAAGCCCAGACAGTTTCCTGTCTGGGCTTTTTTTGTATAGCAGCGCGAAGCGTTTACTTCTTGCTAGGCGGCAAGTCCGTGCAGCTCCCATGCGCCACCTCCGCCGCCATGCCGATGCTTTCGCCCAGCGTGGGGTGTGGGTGAATGGTTTTGCCGATGTCCACCGCGTCTGCGCCCATCTCGATGGCCAGAGCGATCTCGCCAATCATGTCGCCCGCATGCGTGCCCACCATGCCGCCGCCCAAGATCTTGCCGTGGCCGTGGGCCTCGGGTGAATCGTCAAACAGCAGTTTGGTCACGCCTTCGTCGCGGCCGTTGGCAATGGCGCGGCCCGAGGCGGTCCATGGGAACAAGCCCTTTTTCACCTTGATGCCTTGCGCTTTGGCTTGGTCTTCGGTCAAGCCCACCCAGGCCACTTCGGGGTCGGTGTAGGCCACGCTTGGGATGACGCGTGCGTTGAACGCAGCGGCTGCCAACTCTTTGTTGCCTTGCAGTTCACCCGCAATGACTTCGGCAGCCACATGCGCTTCATGCACCGCCTTGTGCGCCAACATGGGCTGGCCCACGATGTCGCCAATGGCGAAGATGTGCGGCACGTTGGTGCGCATTTGAATGTCGACGTTGATGAAGCCACGGTCGGTCACCGCCACGCCGGCTTTTTCAGCGGCGAGTTTTTTGCCGTTGGGCGTGCGGCCCACGGCTTGCAACACGAGGTCGTACACCTGCGGCGCGGGGGCCGTGCCGCCCTCTTCTGCGGGTGCAAACGTGACTTCAATGCCTTCGGGCAAGGCGCGTGCGGACACGGTCTTGGTCTTGAGCATGATGTTGTCAAAGCGCTTGGCATTCATCTTTTGCCAGATCTTCACCA
>NKIO01000050.1 GCA_002255935.1 Comamonadaceae bacterium PBBC2 | reverse complement strand
TGCGCAAGCTCGTTCATGTGGCCATTGGCGTGCTCAAGTCGAACAAACCGTTCAACTCGGCACTCCATTGCGCTTGACACGCATCACAGTATCTACGGGAGGCATCTGTAGGTCGGTACCTTCAGGTCCGACGTTGTGGGCTTCGGCACAGACTCACTTCGTCAAGATCAACTTGCCTTGCCGGGTGGTTTGCAAACGGTAAATCTCGCCCAAATGGCGGATCAGCACCGACGATTGACCGGCCAGCAAATCGTGGCTTTCCACGGTGCGTGGGCCTGGGGTGGGGCTGGACGCAGCGGCAGTCACCGCTGTGTCCGGCACAGGCGTTTGTCCTTGCGCGGTGCTTGGGGGGCCATCGCCCGGCTTGTTCATCGCTTGCCGCCTTCGGTCACAAAACCGATCTTGGTCAAGCCCGAGCGCTGTGCAGCCGTCATGGCCTGGGCCACATGCTCATAGGGCACCTTCTTGTCGCCACGGATGTACAGCTGGGGCTGTGGGTCCTTGGCGGCTTGTTCGCGCAGGGCGTCTTCCAGGTCATCGGCCGCAATCGCTTGCTTGCCCAAAAAGAACTGGCCCTGTGCATCGACGGCCAATTGCAGGTTGTCGGGCGGTGTCTTGTCGCGGGTGCTGCTGGCCCGGGGCAACTCGACCTTGACCGCGTGCTGCACCACCGGGATGGTGATGATGAAGATGATCAAGAGCACCAGCATGACGTCCACCAGGGGCGTCATGTTGATTTCGTTCATGACCTCGTCCTGGTCTTCCTGGGCTTCAAACGCCATGCTGGCCTCCGTGGTGGGTCACGCGGGTGCCGGTCACGTAATAGGCGTGCAGGTCGTGCGCAAAGCGGTTCATGCGGGCGATGATGAATTTGTTGCCACGCACCAGCGCGTTGTAGCCCAGCACCGCCGGAATGGCCACGGCCAGACCCAGCGCGGTCATGATCAGGGTCTCGCCAATGGGGCCGGCCACCGCGTCGATGCTGGCGTTGCCGGTGGCACCGATGGACACCAGCGCATGGTAGATGCCCCACACGGTACCAAACAGGCCCACAAAGGGCGCTGTCGAGCCGATGGACGCCAGAATGGCCAGGCCGTTTTGCAGGCGGCTGGTGTTGTCGTCAATGCAGTTGCGCAGGCTGCGGGTGACCCAGTCGCTGATGTCCAGGCGGTCGTGCAACTGCTTTTGCGCGGCCTGGTGGTGCTCGGTGGCTTCCTGGCCCACTTGGGCGAGGGTGTGAAACATATTGTGCGGGCGCTGGCTGAGCACGGCCAGGCCTTCGGCCAGGCTGGTGGTGTGCCAGAACTGCTCGCTGCCCAGCGCACTTTGTTTGTGACGCCAGACGTCCAACGCCTTGAGCACGATGACGATCCAGCTGACCACCGACATGCCCACCAGGGCGACGAGGATCAGGCGCGTGACGGCATCGCCCTGTGTCCAGATGTGGGACAGACCAAAAGAAGTGGGCATGAAAAAACTCCTGTGAATGCGAAAGCGAATACGAAAGCAAATGCAATAGCGAAGGGGCGCTGAATCAGTCCAGCACAAAACGGATCGGGACGTTGAACCACATGGCTTCGGGCACACCGGCGCGTTTGCCGGGCACGTAGCGCCAGCGCTGCACGGTGGCCAGTGCCGCTTCGTCCAGTCGGCTGTAGCCGCTGGAGGTGCGGATCTCGGCTTTTTCGGCGCGGCCTTCGGTGTTGATGAGCACACGCAGCACCGCCGTGCCTTGCTCGCCCATGCGGCGGCTCATGCCCGGGTACACGGGGGCGGGGTTGTTGAGGTAGTCCGCATCGCTGGAGGGTAAGACCACGGCAGCCGGTGCGGCGCTGGCCGTGCTGGGGCGCTGGTTGCCTGCGGGTGCTGCCGCTGCTGGCGTGGCGGCTGGCGCAGGCACGGTGGGCGCAGCCGCCGTGGGTGCGGCGCTGCTGACGACCGGTGTGGGCGTCAGGGTGGGTGTGGGTGTCAGGGGGGGAGGCGTGGGTGTGCGCGTCTGGGGCTGCGATTTCGGCTGCGCTTGGGGAAGCGGTGCAGCTGTTGCTGGTGCGGCCGGTGCATCGGTGATGACGTTGGCCATGATCAGGTGTTCGGTCTCGCCGCCGGGCACGGCGGTGCTGAGCAGGCCGGTGGCGATCAGCCAGATCAGGCCCGCATGGGCGAGCACCACCCCGGCCGTCACGCGCCAGGTGCGGTGTTTCAAAAAGCGCAATGCGCCGGTGGGCTCGGGTGCGAGGTGCATGGGGTTCACATGACAGGGAGGGCAGGGAGCGCTTGCAGGTGGCCGCGCGTGATGGCTTGCGGTGAGGGGCAGCCGCACAAAGCCAGGGTCATTTCAAATTCATCGCGCATCAGGCGCAACACATGGGCCGCACCCCGTGCGCCCCCATGCGCCAGGCCATACAGCGCCGGGCGACCGATCAAAGCTGCATCGGCCCCCAGCGCCAGGGCCTTGAACAGGTCGGTGCCACGGCGTATGCCGCCGTCCACCAGCACCGCGCCACCCAGGGGCCGGACCACGTCGGCAATGGCGGGCAGCAGTTCGGCCGTGGCAGGCAGGGTGTCCAGCACGCGCCCGCCGTGGTTGCTCACGACCACGCCCGCAGCGCCAAGGGCCATGGCCTGGAGGGCGTCCTCGGGGTGGGTGATGCCTTTGAGCAGCACAGGCAAGCGGGTGTGTTCGATCAACCATGGCACAACGGCCCAGGTGGGGGCTTGCGCGGCCAGCCCGGCGCACAAACCGTTGTCGCCAGCGCTGGGTGTGGCGACTGGCCAGTGCGGTGTGCGGATGCCTTCGGGCCAAGCCGTGCCGTGGCGGTGTTCGCGGTCGCGCACGCCTTGCACCGGGGCGTCCACCGTCAGCACCAGCGCTTCGTAGCCAGCCGCTTCGACTTGGCCGAGCAGATCGAGCAGGGCCCCCCGGTCATTCAGCCCATACAGCTGGAACCACAAAGGCCCCCGGTCTTTTTCGGCAACAACCAGACGGGCCACCTCGGACAAGTCGGTGCTGGTCTGGTGCGACAAGACCATGCCGCAGCCTTGCGCGGCCGCTGCCAGCGCCATGCCCGATTCGCCATCGGCATGCGCCCAGCGCTGGGTGGCCATGGGCGCGACCAGCAAGGGCATGGGCCAAGTTTGGCCCAACAGCTGGCAGCGGGTGTGCCCGCCGCGCAGGTCTTGCAGCACACGGGGCGCCAGGCCCAGGTTTTGCCAAGCCTGCACGTTGCGGCGCAGGGTGATCTCGTCGGCCGCACCGCCGCTGAAATACGCCCAGGCAGCGTCCGACATGGCCGCTTGCGCGGCGCGTTCGTGGTCGTGCAGGTTGACGATGGGCGTGCTCATGGCGGTATGGCTCAGGTGTTGGCCCATTGGCGCAAGAGGTTGTGGTACACCCCGGTCAGCGCCGTGGTCTCGTCGGTCTCGCCCAGCTGTGCACGCAGCTTGAGCAGGTTCATGTCCAGGTCAAACAGGATGCGCCGCTGCTCGTCGCTGCGCACCATGCTCTCGATCCAGAAAAAGCTGGCCACGCGCACGCCACGTGTGACCGGCGTCACCTGGTGCACGCTGGTGCCGGGGTAGAGCACCGCATCGCCTGCCGCCAGCTTGACGCCACGGCTGCCGTAGGTGTCTTGCACCAGCAACTCGCCCCCTTCGTAGTCGGCCGGGTCCGACAGGAACACGGTGCACGAGACATCGGTGCGCACCCATTCCTGTGTGCTGGCAGAGCGCAGCACGGCCCCATCGACGTGCGGACCATAGAAGTTGCTCTCGCCACCGTAGCGGTTGAACAGCGGGTTGTATATCTTGCGCGGCAGAGCCGCCGACAAGAACAAGGGCTCACGCTGCAAGGCCGCCAGGATCAAGGCCTGCAGGTTGTGCGCCGCAGCGCTGCTTTGCGAGAGTTGCTGGTTGTTCTTTTGCGTCAAGGCTTGCGCGCCCGCGCTGCTGCGCCCGTCGATCCACGGGGCATCCTCACCCAGCAAGGACTGGGCGTTTTGGAGTTCTTGCGGGGTCAACAGGTTTTTCAGGGGCAGCAGCATGGGGCTTCCTCAGAACAGGGTCTTCATGCTGAGTTCCACACGGCGTGTCGTGCCAGGGATGTAGAACGATGAATAGACCTGGTCGATGTAGAGCTTGTTGCTCAGGTTGGAGACGTTCAGCTTGAGCACGGTGTTGTCAGACACGGTGTGCTCGACCATGGCGTCCACGGTGGTGAAGGCTGCGGTGTGGATGCTGGCGTTGATCAAGGGGGTTTGTTGGCCACGGTAATTCAGACCCGCGCCCACGCGCCACAGGGGGGCCACGCGGTAGGTGCTCCACAAGCTGGCGCTGTGCTCGGGTGTCAGGCCCGGGCGGTCACCTTGTTTCATGTTGCCCGTCGCGCTGCTCACGTCGATGCGGGCGTTGGGAATCCAAGTGTGGTTGTAGAACATTTCCCAAGCCGGTGAGAGGCGGCCTGCGAAGTTGAATTCCAGGCCTGTGGCATGGCGTTTGCCGGACAACAGGAACTGGTTGGTTGCCGAGTCCACATCGGTGTTTCGCTCGTTGTATTTTTCGGAGTGGAAGAAAGCCAGGCCCAGCAAGGACTTGCCTTCGAACAACTCCCACTTGCCTCCGACTTCAAAGTTGCGGCTTTTCTCGGGCGGCGTGTTGAGGGTGGTCAGGTTGGCATTGGGCTTGAGGGTTTGTGGCGTGCCCTGAAGCGTCAGGGGGGCCAAAGATGTGCCCACGCCATACAGGTAGGTGTCGCCCGAGGTGTTGTAAGACGTGCCCCACGAGGTGTAGTAAGTGCTGTTGGCGTTGGGCTGCCACAGCGCGCCAATGCGCGGGCTGGCCAGCGTTTTGCTCAGATCGACGCTGTAGCCTTGCGCATCGGTGTAGGTGGTCGAGAAGTGCTCCACACGCAAACCGCCTTGGAGTTTGATCTCATCGGTCCATTGCACCGTGTCTTGCACATAGGTGCCCAGGTTCTGGGATTTGAACGACATGGTGGAGGCCAAGACGCGGCTGTCGGTGATGCCCACGCCATTGTTGGGTGTGCCCACGAGGCTGTCTGCGTAGGGTGTGGGCAGACCTGTGGTGGCGCTGTTGTTGCGGCGGGCGTTCTCGTGGTTGACGTCAACACCCGCAATCAGGCTGTGCTGAAAACCCAAGGCTTGAAATTTGCTGCTGTAGTCGCTTTGGGCTTGCAACACATCGCTGTCGCCAAAACGGGCTTTGGGGCTGCGCTTGAGTGCGGTGTTGTCATTCAAGTCGGAGAGCTGCGTCAAGCTTTTGAAGCCCACTTGGGTGCCCAAGAGATCCCGGCTGTATTGGCCGTAACGAAGGGTGGTTTTGAGTTCGCTGTCCTGGTCAAAGCGGTGTTTGTGTGACAACGTGCCGTGTGTGGTGTCGGTGCGCAAATGGTCGCTGGCCATGCCATAGAAGTTTTTCGCATCCAGCACCGGAACCAAAGTGCCTTTCGTGTTGGCACCCGAGCCGCCGTTGGTGGACGTGCCGTTGTCCACCATCCAGGGGTGGCTGTACAAAGGACGGCCATGGGTTTCCAGGTGGTACAGGCTGGCCGTGAATTCATCGCGCTCGCCAATGCCCCAGCGGTAGCTGGCCGCAGCGCCTTTTTTGTCCACTGCCGCGCCCCAGTTGTCGGCTTTGTGCACCACGGCGTTGATGCGCAGGGCCGAGTCTTCGCCGGTCTGCTTGTTGAAGTCACCCGTCAGCCGGCTTGCGTTGCCGTTGCCCACGGTGAGGTTGACTTCGTTTTGGTCCATCAAAAAGGGTTGTTTGTTGACCTGGTTGACCACGCCGCCGGTGGAGCCTTTGCCAAACAACATCGAGGCCGAGCCCTTGAGCACTTCGACGCGGTCCAGGTTGAAGGTGTCGCGCTCGATCAGGGGCGCATCGCGCAGGCCGTCCACATAAATGTCACCGGCCTGCTGCAGCGAAAAGCCACGCATGCGCACGTCTTCTTCACCGGTTTCGCCGGCCAAAAAGGTCACGCCCGAGGTGGTCTTGAGCACTTCGCGCAGGTCGTCCAGATTGCGGTCGTTCATGAGCTTTTCGGTCATGACGGTGACGGTCTGGGGGATGTCCTTCAAGGCCTGATCGCCTTTGGCGATGCCGCTTTTTTTGACCAGCAAGCTCTCTTTGGCTTGGGTGGGCGATTCCTGTTTGTCGCGCACGGTCACGGTTTTGAGGGTGCCTTCTGCGTTGGCTTCTTGTGCGGCGGCGGTTTGAGGGCTGCTCAAGGAGCCCGCCAGCATCAGGGCCGCCAAGGGCAGCAATGTGGCCGTTGGCAAGGTGTTTGGGGCGTGATTGCGTCTTTGAGTCATGGTGATGCGAGACATTGATGGGAAAGAAATGGCAAAACGGGTTTGCCGAGAAGTTCAATGGCTGGCTATCACCACCCGGGCGGGTGCCCGGTGTGAATGGCTGGCTGTTGCGTCAAGGGCGGTTGTGCCGCCGCCCGTGTCGGACCTGAAGGTGCCGACCTACTGAGATGCAATTGCAGGCCGGTGGCTTCGGCCCCGACATGTGGTCTGTGACGAAGCCCGTCTTACTTGAAGCCCACGCGGTCCAGCATTTGCTGGACTTTGACCTGGTTCATGCCGACGGCGCTGATCGGGATCAGCTCGCTTTTGAAACTGCCGCCCGTCATGGACTTGAGCGCTGGGTTGTCAAAGCTCACCCCTTTGGCCACGGGCCACTCGTTGTTACCGTTGGCAAAGTGGTTTTGCGCACTGGGGCTGGCCAGGTATTCCAGGAACTTGACCGCGTTGTCGGTGTTCTTGGCGTAGCGGGCCACGGCGCCGCCCGCCACGTTGACATGGGTGCCCCAGCTCGATTGGTTGGGGAAGACCACGCCGATTTTTTCGGTCACGGCTTTGTCGGCCGGGTTGGCCGAGCGCATCATGCGCGCCAGGTAATAGGTGTTGGTCACCGCCACACCGCACTCGCCTGCGGCCACAGCTTTGATCTGGTCGGTGTCACCGCCTTTGGGGCTGCGGGCCATGTTGTCCACCAAGCCTTTGAGCCAAGCTTCGGTTTTGGCAGGGCCCAGGTGCTCGGTCATGGCGCCAAACAAGCTCAGGTTGTAGGGGTGAGAGCCTGAACGGATGCACAAACTGCCCTTGAATTTGGCGTCGGCGAGCTTTTCGTAGCTGTCCAGATCGGCCTTGCTGAACTTGAGCTTGTCATAGACCACCACGCGAGCGCGGGTGGACAGCCCAAACCAGGCGGTGCCCCCGTTGTCCGCCGCTTTGGCGCGCAAGTTGGCGGGAATGGCGTCTTCCAAGGGTTTGGATTTGATGGGCAGGAAAAGGCCATCGACCTCGGCTCGCCACAGTCTGGCGGCGTCCACGAGCAGAATCACGTCCGCAGGGGAGGCCGAGCCTTCGGCTTTGAGGCGAGCGAGAATACCGGCATCGTCGGCATCGACGCGGTTGATCTTGATGCCGGTGGCTTTGGTGAAGTCGCTGTACAGCGCTTCATCGGTCGGGTAGTGGCGGGCGGAGTAGATGTTGACCACTTTGTCCTGCGCAAGCGCCAAAGATGAGGCGATCAGACAGGACACGGCGATGGCGGAAGTCAGGAGGCGCATGGTGATGCTCTCAATTTATTGATTTCGGTGAGAGAATTCTATCTCAAATGCGAATCATTATCAATAACTTTTTGGATTTTGGGGAAGTCATGAAGAAGAACAAAGCCTGGACATACCGTTTGGGCATGCTCGGCGCGTGGGTGAGTGCCTTGGTTTTGAGTGGGTGCGCCAGCGTGAGCCCGGTGGCCGTCAGCCCGGATGTGGCGCCCAGCCAGCCGGTGCTCAGCGCACCTGTGAGCAGTCCGCCTGTGGCGGTGGTGCAGCCTGCACCCGTGCGCAAGCCCGTGCATTTGGGTTTGGCGCTGGGCGGTGGGGCCGCCAGGGGTTTTGCCCATGTGGGCGTGATCCAGGTCTTGGAAGAGGCCGGTTTGCGACCCAGCCATGTGGTGGGCACTTCGGCCGGCAGCTTGGTGGCGGCGCTGTATGCCAGCGGCAAAACTGTGCCCGAGCTGCGCAAAGCGGCGGAGACCATGGAAGAAGCCGAGATCACCGACTGGATGGTGCCCTTGCTCAACCGCGGCGCTTTGCGGGGTGAAGCCCTGGCCAAGTACGTCAACCACCAAGTGGGAGGCCGCAGCCTGGAGCAGATGAAGATCCCGCTGGGCATTGTGGCCACCGATCTGCGCAGCGGCGAAGCCATCACCTTTCGCAGAGGCAACACCGGCTCGGCCGTACGGGCTTCGAGCGCCGTGCCGGCGGTATTTCAGCCGGTGCGCATCGGGGGGCGTGAATATGTGGATGGTGGTTTGGTCGCCCCGGTGCCGGTGCACCAGACCCGCGAGATGGGGGCTAACTTTGTGATCGCGGTGGACATCTCCAGTGACCCAGAAGGCAATCCAGCGGACGACACCTTTCAGATCCTGATGCAGACCTTCACCATCATGGGCAAGAGCATCAACACCTTGGCGCTCAAAGAGGCCGATGTGGTCATCCGCCCGGCGCTGTCCGGGGTCAAAAGTGCCGATTTCAGCGCCCGTCGCCGCTCCATCGAGGCGGGCCGGGTCGCCATGCTGGCGCAGTTGCCCAAGCTCAAGGAGCGTTTGGCGGCCTTTGAAGCCGGGCATTGATGGGCGGGCAGAGCGTCCATCTGGTCAAGGCTCGCGCAGCGAAGGCGGCGCTTGGCATGGCATAAAAAAAGGGCTGATCTTGCGAACAGCCCTTGAAGGGATCCCTGTTTCCCAGATGAAATTCAAAAGGATCCGAGGAGACAACTTGCAAATCAAGCGGCAAGTCCTTGCAAAACCTGCCGCATGTGAAAAATCACTTCTTCTTGCCAGCTTTAGGAGCGGCAGCCGAAACAGCAGCCAGATTGGATTCAGCCATGTCGGTGGCTTGCTTGACGGCTTTTTGAACGGATTCGAAAGCGGTGTTGGCAGCAGTCACGGCACCCTTCATCATGGCCACAGCTTGCTCGGAGCCGGCAGGGGCGTTTTGGGCGGCGCTGTCCACCAAAGTGGCGAACTGCTTTTGAGCAGCGGCCGCTTGGGCTTCGAAAGCTTTGGTGAATTCGCCACCGGTGCCGGAAGCGATGTCGTACAGGTGACGGCTGTAAGCAGCGGCCTTTTCAGCCAAAGGCTGGAACAGGTTGGCTTGCATGGCCACCAACTCTTGGGCGTCTTTCACGCTCAGAGCGGCTTGGGTGTTGTTGGCGGACTCGTCCAAAGCGGCTTTGGCGGCGGTCAGATTCAGCTCGACCAGTTTTTCCACGCCTTCGAAGGCTTTGGCGGTCAAACCAAACAGGGTTTCCACATTGGCTTTGTGCGAGGCGACGATTTGTTCAGCGGTCATCATGAGAATCTCCAATAAAAGGTTTCAAAGGGACTGCGCCGAAACTGGCCGGGGCCGTACAACTTTGTTGCAGTGCAGCATGGTTTGAATTTTAGGGTTTGTCCCGAGGTTTGCAAGGGGTACAGACCGTCTTTCATGCAGTTTAGAGAGCGTTTTCTAGAATCGGGCGCTGTCCTTGGAACGCCATGCACGCTTATTACGCCGATCACTTTGTCTTGCCCTTGCCCGAAGGTCACCGCTTTCCCATGCGCAAGTACAGCCGCCTGCGCGACCGGCTCACGCAAGAGCTGCCCGGCGTGGTGATGCGCGAGGCCCCCGCCGCCAGCGAAGGCGAGCTGGCGCTGGTGCACACCCCAGCCTACATCCAGGGCGTGGCCACGGGCAGCCTGGACCCCGCCATTCAGCGCGAGATTGGCTTTCCGTGGAGCCCGGCCATGGCCGAGCGGGCCCGACGGTCGGTGGGCGCCAGCGTGGCCGCAGCCCGAGATGCGCTGGTGCAGGGCGTGGCGGGCAATTTGGCCGGAGGCACCCACCACGCCTATGCCGACAAGGGTGGCGGTTTTTGTGTGTTCAACGACATCGCCGTCACGGCCCGCTTGATGCAGACCGAGGCCTGGCGGCTGAAGCGCCAGAAGATGAATGTGGCGGTGATCGATCTGGATGTGCACCAGGGCAACGGAACTGCCGCGATTTTTGCCAACGACCCCACCGTCTTCACCTTGTCCCTGCACGGCGAAAAGAACTTTCCTTTTCGCAAGGAGCCCAGCGATCTGGACGTGGGCTTGCCCGACGGCTGCACCGATGCCCCTTATCTGGAGGCTTTGCACCAAGCCTTGCAAACGCTTGAAGTCCGGTTTGACCCGCAGCTGGTGATTTACCTGGCGGGGGCCGACCCGCACGAGGGCGACCGCCTGGGGCGCTTGAAACTCAGCGCAGACGGCATGCAGGCGCGAGACCGTGTGGTCATGGACTGGGCATGGCAGCGACGCTTGCCGGTGGTCATGTGCATGGGCGGCGGTTATGGCCACGACATCGAGACCACGGTGCAGGTGCAAATGCAGACCTGGCAAGTGGCCTTGGGCTACTGGCAACGCTGGCACAATCTCAGGCGATGAACACGCCTGCCAAACCTCAGCCTGAAAGCCGCGATGCCTACAAAGCGTTTCGCGCCATCACCACCCGCTGGATGGACAACGACGTTTACGGCCATGTGAACAACGTCGTCTACTACAGCTGGTTCGACACCGCGGTGAACGCGACCCTGATTGAAAAAGGCGTGCTCGACATCCACGGCGGCAGCACCATTGGCCTGGTCATCGAGACCCAGTGCAATTACTTTGCCCCGCTGGCCTTTCCGCAAACCATCGATGCCGGCATCCGCGTGGCCAAGTTGGGCACCTCGAGCGTGCGCTACGAAGTGGGCTTGTTCGCCCAGGACGAGCCCCTGTGCGCGGCCAAAGGCCATTTTGTACACGTGTACGTGGACCGCGAAACCCGCCGCCCCGTGCCCTTGCCCCCCGCATTGAAAGCCTATCTGGAGACTTTGACATGAGCATCCCCCACATCGACCAACAAGTCAGCGCCCGCGTGAGCGATGCGGCCAGCGTGGACACCGCGATCTTGAGCCGTTTTTCGGCCCGTGCCTTTTTGCCCCAAGCGGTGGAGCGCAGCGTGCTCGAAGAAGTCTTGCAAGTGGCCTCCCGCGCCCCCAGCGGCACCAACACCCAGCCTTGGAAGGTGTATGTCTTGCAGGGCGCCAAGCGCGATGAACTGGTGGCCAAGACCTGCGCTGCGCACGACGCCATCAGCGCCAACCCGGCCCTGGCCGCCGAATTCGCCGAGGTGTACGACTACTACCCCGAGAAATGGGTCAGCCCCTACATCGACCGCCGCCGCGAGTGCGGTTTTGGTCTGTATGGCGTGCTGGGCATCGGCAAGGGCGACAAAGACCGCATGCACGCGCAACACCAACAGAACTTCCGCTTCTTTGACGCGCCCGTCGGTCTGGTCTTCACCATCGACAAAGTGATGGGCCGGGGCAGCTTGCTCGACTACGGCATGTTCTTGCAGTCGGTCATGCTGGCCGCCCGTGCGCGGGGCCTGCACACCTGTCCGCAAGCGGCTTGGAACAACTTCAGCAAAATCATCTTGCCCCATGTGGGCGCGGGCGAAAACGAGATGGTGGTCTGCGGCATGGCGCTGGGCTATGCCGACGAGTCGGCCCTGGTCAACACCTTCCAGACCACCCGCGTGAAAGCGCAAGACTTCACCCACTGGGTGGCATAAAGCCCACCGTCTGAAAGCAAAGGGGCTGGTTTGGGTCTGGACAGTTTGGCGCTTCAACTGCTCAATGGGCTGAGCCACGCCACCACGCTTTTCCTCATGGCCTCGGGGCTGACGCTGATCTTTGGCGTCACCCGCATCGTCAATTTTGCGCACGGCAGTTTTTTCATGCTGGGGGCGCTGGTGTCGGCCCATGCGGTCACCCACTGGTGGCCTGCGCTGGGTGATTCGGCGATGGGTTACGCCGGGGCCATGCTGCTGGGTGCGCTGGTGGCAGCGCTGGTGGGGGCGGTGGCCGAGGTCTTGCTGCTGCGGCGCATGCGGCGGGTACCCGAGCTTTACCAATTGGTGGCCACCTTTGGGCTGAGCTTGGCCTTGCACGATGCGATGCAATGGTTTTTTGGCCCTGAAGAAGTCTTTGCCCCGCGTTTTCCCGGCCTCAAGGGGGCGGTTGAAATCGGCGAGGCGTATTTCCCGACCTGGCAGCTGTTCACTTTGCTCTTGGGGCCGCTGGTCTGGCTGGGGCTTCACCTCTTGCTCAAACGCACCTTGTGGGGCCAGCGGGTGAAAGCGGCCACCCAAGACCGCGACATGCTCGATGCCTTGGGCGTGAGCCCGGCGCCCTTGATGCTGGGGGTGGTCATTCTTGCTTGCGCTTTGGCCGGCTTGGCGGGCGCCTTGCAACTGCCGCGCGAGCCCGCCAACTTGCAAATGGACCTGAGCGTGGTGGTGGAGACCTTTGTGGTGGTGGTCACTGGCGGTTTGGGCAGCGTGGGCGGCGCGTTTGCGGCGGCGGTGCTGATCGGTGTGATCCACGCCCTGGGGGTGAGCTTTGTGCCGCAGGCCACCTTGGTGCTGGTGTTTTTGACCATGGCCGTGGTGCTGGTGCTGCGCCCGCAAGGGCTGGCAGGCGCGCAGGTGCAGGCCAACCAACGCGAGGCGGTGACGGTGTTCTCGCACGCGCCCGGCGGCCGCCTGGGAGTGGTCCTGTGGGCGCTGCTGTTGGCGGGCGCTTGCTGGGCACTGGGGCAGGGCGACTATGCCCGAAGCTTGGCCGAGGATGTGATGGTCATGGCGCTCTTTGGCTTGAGCTTGCAGTGGATGATGGCTTTGGGGGGCTTGGTCAGCTTTGGCCATGCCGCGTTTTTTGCGCTGGGTGCATACGCCACGGCCTTGACCCACCTGAGCTGGGGTTGGGGCCTGCTGCTGGCGCTGGCCAGCGGGGTGCTGGTGGCCTTGGTGGCAGCAGCCGTGTTTGGCGTGCTGGTGGTGCGCTTGTCGGGCGTGTATTTGGCCATGCTGTCTTTGGCGCTGGCGCAGATGGTGTGGGCGGGCGTGACCCAATGGGTCTCCCTCACGGGGGGCGACAACGGCCTGATCGGCTTGCGCTTGATCTCGGATGAAGCCAGGCCCTGGTTCGGCTTGGGCTTGGCCATTGTGTTGCTGCTCACTGTGGCCTTGCTGGCCAGGGCCAGCCGGTCCAGCAGGGGCAGTGCCTTGCAGGCTTTGCGCGATGCCCCCTTGCGGGCGGCCGCCAGTGGACTGCCTGTGGCGGTTTTGCGTTACCAGGTGTTTGTCTGGAGTGCGGCGCTCGCTGGCCTGGCCGGTGGTTTGTGGGCAGCAGTGAAAGGGGCCGTGTTCCCCTCGGTGGCTTCGGTGGCCACGTCGGTGGATGCCTTGCTGGTGATTTTGTTGGGCGGCGTGCACCAGCTGTGGGGCGCTGTGCTGGGCAGCGCGATCTTGGTCTGGGGCGGTGCGGAACTTGGCCAAGGGCTCACGTATTGGCGCGGTGTGCTCGGCGTGGTGATCATGCTGGTCATGGTCTTGGCCCCCAGTGGCCTGGCCGGTGGGTTGCAGCAAGCGGCCCAATTTTGGCGGAGGCGCTTCGCATGACGGCATTGCAAGTGCAAGATCTCAAGCGCCACTTTGGCGGGGTGCGCGCCTTGGATGGCGTCAGCTTTGAGCTGGCCGCAGGCGAGTGTGTGGCCTTGATCGGCCCCAACGGCGCGGGCAAGTCGACCTGCTTCGCTTGCCTGGCGGGGCAACAACAGCCGCAAAGCGGCCAAGTCACTTGGGCAGGGCAAGCTTTGTTGGATTTGTCCCCCGCAGCCCGGCTGCAAAGGGGCGTGGCCCGCACCTTCCAGGTGGCGCAAACGTTTGAGGCCCTGACGGTGCTGCAAAACCTGCAGCTGGTGCGCTGCGCGGGGCAGCTGTCGTGGTGGGACCGGCTCGATCAACGCGGCCCTCAAGCGGCCGAAGCTTTGCTCGAATCCATGGACTTGCAAGCACTTCGCCACGCCCTGGTGGCCGACTTGCCCTACGGTGCCAAAAAACGCTTGGAGCTGGCCATGGCGCTGGCCGGATGGCCTGACATGCAAGATGCTCCACGTTTGCTTTTGTTGGACGAGCCCGCAGCGGGTCTGGCGCCCGAAGAGCGCTCGGTCATGATGGCGCTGGTGCGCCAAGTGGCCGATTCGGGTGCCACCGTGCTCTACACCGAACACAATATGGACGCTGTTTTTGGCGTGGCCGATCGGGTGTTGGTGCTCATGCAAGGCCGCCTGGTGGCCGATGGCACCCCCGAAGCCGTGGCGCAAGACCCCCAAGTGCGAGAGCTGTATCTGGGGCGGGAATTCGACATCCAGACCTACAAGGCCTGAGCACTTGCGGCCCCCCGCCGGCCGCTCAGGGTCTTGGGGTCGCCTCAACGCTGGCGCGTTGGAAGGTCACCACATGGTCCACTTCGGCGCGAATGCCGATCCACTCGCCCAGCTTGTGGTCGTGGTGGCTGGGCACATGGGCCATCAGCAACTGGCCCGTGGCCAAGCGCAGGGTGTAGAGAAACTCTGAGCCTCTGAATGCTTTGCGGATGATTTCCGCCTTCACCGGCGCGTCGTCATCGTGCACGATGTCATCGGCCCGCAACAGCACATCGCACTGGCCGCCTTCAAAGGCGTTGGGCAGGGCGCATTCGGCCACATCGCTCAAATCACCCACGGGGGTGTGGACCACCACGTGGGTGCCGACTTCTTGCAGGGTGGCCGGGGCAAACACGCCGTGGCCGATGAACTCGGCCACAAAGCGGGTGCTGGGTCGGTGGTAGAGGCTGTAGGCGTCGTCCCACTGCTGAAGCTGGCCTTGGTGCATCACCCCGATCACATCGCCGATGGCAAAGGCTTCGAGCTGGTCGTGCGTGACCAGCAGCGCGGTCGCGTTGGCCGCTTTGAGGATGTTGCGCACCTCGTGGGCCAGCCGTTCGCGCAAGTCCACATCGAGGTTGGAAAAGGGTTCGTCCAACAAGAGCAAATCAGGTTGAGGGGCCAGCGCACGGGCCAAGGCCACCCGCTGTTGTTGCCCGCCCGACAGCTCATGGGGAAAGCTTTTTTCGCTGCCCTTCAGACCGACGAGGTCCAGCACCTCGCTCACGCGTTGCTGGCGTTCGGCTCGGGGCAAGTGGTTCAGACCAAAGCCGACATTGCGGGCCACGTCCAGATGGGGAAACAGCGCGTAATCTTGAAACACCATGCCGATGCGGCGCTGCTCTGCAGGCTCGGTGTGCCCCGGCTCGCTGACCACCCGGCCTGACAGCACCACCTGGCCACCTGACACCGGCTCCAGCCCCGCCACGGCGCGCAGCAAAGTGGTCTTGCCACAGCCAGAAGGCCCAATCAGCACCCCAATTTGACCCTTGCTCAAACCCAGCTGGATGCCTTGCACGGTGGGCGCATGGCGGCCTGGGTATTGGATGTCGAGTTGGTTCAGTGCGAGAAACATGGTTTGGATTGTAGGCAAGTTGGGCCCACAGCCGAGGCGGTTGTTGGCGAGTAGCCCCAGCGGCACAGGGCGTGGCTTCTACAATAGCTTGCAGTATGTTTCGCACTTTGACCCGTGGTTTGCCGGGTATCTCCTCTTTGCTCTTTGCCGCGCTGGCCCTGATTTTGGCGCTGCCGGTTTTGGCCGTGCTCGGCTCTTGGTGGCAGTGGGGCGGGGCCAGTGCCGACATCTTGCAAGAGATGGCGCGCACCGTGCTGGCCGACTATGCGCTGACGTCGCTGGGTTTGTGCCTGATGGTCGCTGTTGGCGTGACGGTGCTGGGCCTGTGCACCGCCGCCTTGGTCACTTTGTTTGATTTTCCGGGGCGCAGCACCTTTGAGTGGCTGCTGCTTTTGCCACTGGCCATGCCCGCTTATGTGGTGGCCTATGCCTACACCGATTTTTTGCAATTCAGCGGCCCCTTGCAAGTGAGCTTGCGAGATCTGTTGGGTCTGCATGGGCGGCTGTGGCCCGATGTGCGCAGCGTGTGGGGCGCGGCGCTGGTGTTCACCTTGTCGCTTTACCCCTATGTGTATTTGTTGGCCCGAACCGCCTTGGTGGAGCGGGCCGGCGGCTTGATGGAGGCGGCCCGCCTGCTGGGTGCGCCCTTGCCTAGGCGCATCCGCGAGATCGCTTTGCCGCTGGCGCGTCCTGCGGTGGCCGCAGGGGTGGCCTTAGCCCTCATGGAAACCCTGGCCGACTTTGGCGTGTCCAGTTACTTCGGCATCCAGACCTTCACGGCGGGCATCTACAAAGCTTGGCTGGCCATGGACAACCGCATCGCGGCTGCCCAGCTGGCGACCTTGCTGCTGGTCGTGGTGGTGGTGTTGCTCCAGCTGGAGCAGCGGGCCCAAAAGCGCATGCGTTTCAACCAGGCGCGTGGCTCTCGCCAGGGCGTAGCCGAGGCGCAAGCCGTCAAGCTGATGGGCAGCTCTCGTGCGCTGGCTTGGGTGCTGTGTGCATTGCCCGTGCTGCTGGGTTTTGCCCTGCCCGTCTTGATTTTGTGCCACGCCATGTGGGCTGAAGCTGTCGACTTGGCTTGGTCACGCTTTGGGCAATGGGCCTGGACCAGTTTGCGCCTGGGGGCGTTCACTGCGCTGCTGGCCGTGGGCGTGGCCTTGGCATTGGCCTTCAGTGTGCGCACCCGTGCCGACGCCCTCAGCCGCAGCGCCACCCAATTGGTGGGGCTGGGCTATGCCATTCCCGGTGCGGTGGTGGTGGTGGGCTTGCTGCTGCCTGTGGGTTGGATTCAACAGACCTGGCCAGCTTCTCAAGCGGGTGCTTGGATCACCGCCACGGCCCTGGGGCTGGTGTGGGCCTATCTGGTGCGCTTTTGTGCGGTGGCCCTGCAGTCGGTGCAAAGCGGTTATGCCCGCATACCGGTCAGCTTGGACGACACCGCACGCACCTTGGGCGTGACCGGATGGGGGCTGCTGCGGCGCGTGCACGCACCGCTGCTGCAGCGCACCACGGTAGCGGCCATGCTGCTGGTGTTTGTCGATGTCATGAAAGAGCTGCCCGCGACCATGGTGCTCAGGCCCTTCAACAGCGACACCTTGGCCGTGGTGGCCTACCAGTTGGCCCGTGATGAACGCTTGGGCGAAGCCGCCTTGCCTTCTTTGGCGCTGGTGCTGGTGGGCCTGATCCCCGTCATTTTGCTCAGCCGCACCTTGCGTCAGCCCCAGCCATGAAGGACACCTTGTGCTCGCCGTTGCCCGTCTGAATGCTTGGTATGGCCCCGCACAGGCGCTGTTCGACGTGAGCCTGCAGGTGGGCGAGGGCGAACTCGTGGTGCTGCAAGGCCTCAACGGGGCGGGCAAGTCCACGCTGCTGCAAGCCTTGATCGGCATCGGGCCGCAGGTTCAAGGCGACATCACTTGGGACGGACAAGCCATTCAGACCTGGCCTGCGCACCGCCGCGCCCAAGCTGGCCTGGGCTTTGTGGCCGAAGACCGCAGGTTGTTCACCGGTCTGTCGGTGCATGACAATTTGTGGATCGCTGCCCTGGCCGAAGGGCAAGGGACACCGGCCGAGCGCTACGCCCGTGTGATGCAACTGTTCCCGCAACTGCAGCCCATGCTGCAGCGCCCCGCCAGCCAAATGAGCGGTGGCGAGCAGCAAATGCTGGCCCTGGCCCGCACCTTGATGACCGGCCCCCGTTTGCTGCTGCTGGACGAACCTTGCGAGGGCATCGCCCCGGTGCTGGTGGCGGCCATGCGCGATGCGCTGCTGCAACTGGCCCGAGAAGGCGTCACCTTGTTGGTAGCCGAACAAAACCGGATCTTGGCCAGCCATGGACAGCGGGTTTTGACGCTGGTCGGTGGCCGCCTGGTGTGACCGATCAAAGCCAGCGAAATGCGAGGGTCGCCACCAATGTGGGCGGCAAAGCGGCCAGCAGCAGCTTGAGCGGTTCAATCGTGTTGCCCGCAAAATAGCCCTTGAGGATGGCCGCCCCTGCCGGGTTGGGCGCGTTGGCCACCAAGGTCAGGCCGCCACCGGTGACGGCCCCCGCGACCAAGGCCACTTTGAACTCCAGACTCAAGCCCGGCACCAAAGAGCCCAGGTAAGTGATGGCGGCGTTGTCGGTGATGGCCGTGAGTGCCGTCGCGCCATAAAAGACCGCATCGGCCGGCAGGCTCAGGAGCAGGGGCTCGAGCCACCATTGTTGCAAGCCGCCCAGCACGACCAGACCCGCCAGAAAAAACGACACCAAGAGCGCTTCTCGCAAAATCAGCGGGCTTTGGTGTTGGCGCCAAGCGCTGGTGAAGCCCAAAAACAGCAAGAGCAGTCCAATGAACACCACCGGGTGGTGCGCAAAAAACACAACGCCGCCCAAGAAAAGCAGGTGCATGGCCGTGATGCTGGCTGGGACTGGGGCCTCGTCAGAAGGGGCGCTGGAGGGCAGGGCGCTCAACTCGCTGCGCAGAAACAGCGTGGCGCCCAGGGCATTGACGAAGACGGCCACCGCCGCTTTCCAGCCAAAAGTCGTCAGCATGAAGCTGAAATCCCACTGCCAAACGCTGGCCACCATCAACACTGGCGGGGCTGCAAAAGGGGTCAAGGTGCCGCCAATGGACACATTGACGAAGAGCACACCCAAGGTGAGGTATTTGAGCCGATCCGACACGTCTCGGCTGAACAAGGTGTCGCGCAAAAGCAAGGCCCCCAAGGTCATGGCAGCGGGCTCGGTGATGAGCGAGCCCAAAAGGGGCACCAGCGACAGGACCACCGCGTAAAGCGCCAACATGGGTTGACTGGGCCAGGCCTGAGTGAGTTTCAAGATCAGGCTTCGCGCCAGGTGGAGCACGGGGCGGGTGCCCGCCACCACCATCACAGCGAAGACAAACAGGGGCTCGGTGAAATTGCGCGACTCCAGATAGTCCAAAGTGCGGGCTTGCCCGAGCAGTGCAAAGAACGCCACCATCAACAGGCAGGCCCAAAGACCAAAGACGACTTCGACCTCGCCCAGCAGATGCCACAGGCCCGCGTGTCGGGGGTGCGTGTGCGCCAGATGCTCAAAAAAGCGGGTGGAAAACGAGTGGATCAGGGCCAGCGCAAACATGGCGGCGGCCATCCATTGCATGACGGAATCGGTGGGGATAGACAAGGCAAGGCTCCAATGCGAGGCGGCCCGACCTGCGCAAAAACCTGTTGCGTCGATGGCGATGCAACACCCTGCGTCAATCTTAACGGATCGGATTGTCGCGCTGATTTCTGGTTAATATCAGTTTCTTGCCCACCGCTTCGCCCCCTTTTCTGAGGGGTGATCACCCTTTGCCATGATCATCGCCAGTCTGCTTGACACCGACCTCTACAAGTTCACCATGATGCAGGTCGTGCTGCACCAGTTTCCGGGTGCGCAGGTCGAATACAAATTCAAGTGCCGCAACCCCGGCGTGGCTCTGGCGCCTTTTGTCAACGAAATCCGCCAGGAAATCCGCTCGCTGTGCAGCCTGAATTTCAAGGAGTCCGAGCTGCAGTACTTGCGCTCCTTGCGTTTCATCAAAAGCGACTTTGTCGACTTTTTGGGGCTGTTCAAACTCAACGAAAAATACATCCAGGTTTCGGCCTTGCCCAGCGGAGAGATTGACATCACCATCCAGGGCCCATGGCTGCACACGATCTTGTTTGAAATCCCGGTGTTGGCCATCGTCAACGAGGTGTACTTCCGCAACACTCAGAAGGTGCCCGACCTGATGGAAGGCCGCCGCCGCGTGGACGAAAAGATTGCGCAGTTGCAATCACCGGGCATGGAAACCCTCAAGATCGCCGACTACGGCACACGCCGTCGCTTTTCACGGGCTTGGCACGAAGAAGTGCTGCGCGTCTTGTCGGCGCGTTTGGGCACCGGTCCTCAAGGCCAGTTTGCCGGCACCAGCAATGTCTATTACGCCTACTTGCTCGGCCTGCCCCCCCTGGGCACCATGGCCCACGAGTATTTGCAAGCCGCTCAGGCCCTGGGCCCGCGCTTGCGCGACAGCCAGATTTTTGCCTTCGAGTCTTGGGCCAAGGAATACCGCGGCGACCTGGGGATTGCCTTGTCCGATGTGTACGGTTTCAACGCTTTCTTGCGAGACTTTGACCTGTATTTCTGCAAGCTGTTTGACGGTGCGCGCCATGACAGTGGCGATCCGTTCAGCTGGGGCGAGCGCATGATCGCGCACTACCAAAAAAGCCGTGTCGACCCCCAAACCAAGACGCTGATTTTCAGCGACAGCTTGACGGTGCCGCGCACCATTGAGTTGTACAAGCAGTTCCGGGGGCGTTGCCAGTTGGCCTTTGGCATTGGCACCAACTTGACCAACGACCTGGGCTACGACGCTTTGCAGATTGTGATCAAAATGACCCGCTGCAACGGGCAGCCTGTCGCCAAGTTGTCGGACACGCCCGGCAAAGGCATGTGCGATGACGAAAAATACCTGGCTTATCTGAAACAGGTGTTTGAGATCGAATCTTCCGAGACCCCTTCGCCATTGAAAGGCGCGTGACATGCTGACGGCGCTGGTTGCAATTTTTGTTTTGGCTTATGCCGCCATTGCCTTGGAGCACCCGCTCCGGGTCAATAAAACCGCGACGGGTTTGCTGGCGGCCGGTGTGCTTTGGACGGTGTACGCGATGGGCAGCGCGGATGCCGAGCCAGTGAGCCACCATTTGGGCGAGTCGCTGATGTCCACGGCGCAGATCGTGTTTTTCTTGATGGGGGCCATGGCCATTGTGGAGGTGGTGGACGCGCACAACGGGTTTGAGATCCTCACCTCACGCATCCAAACGAGCTCCTTGTCGGGGTTGATGTGGCTGGTGGGCTTGGTGACGTTTTTCTTGAGTTCTGTGCTGGACAACTTGACGACCGCCATCGTCATGGTCTCGTTGATGAAAAAGTTGCTGGATCAGCGCGAGGATCGGCTGTTTTTCGCAGGGGCCATCGTCATTGCCGCCAATGCAGGCGGCGCTTGGTCGCCCATTGGCGACGTCACGACCACCATGCTGTGGATTGGCGGGCAGATCACGGCGCTGGAAATCATGAAGGGTGTGTTTGCCGCCTCCATGGTCAGTTTGCTGCTGCCTTTGGCCGCCATGGCGCATGCCGTTCGGGGGCGTGCTGTGAATGCACCTGCCCCCAAGACGACGGCTGACATGACCGACACCCCCGCCTTTGAGCGCCATCTGATGTTCTTTTTGGGGCTGGGCATTTTGGTGGCGGTGCCGGTTTTCAAAGCGCTGACGCATTTGCCACCCTTCATGGGCATCTTGCTGGGCCTGGGCTTGTTGTGGTTGGTGGGCGACGTGGTGCACAGGGACAAGCCCGACGAAGCCAAAGCCCATCTGACCTTGGTCAGCGCTTTGAGCCGCATTGACATGAGCGCGGTGCTGTTTTTTGTGGGCATTTTGCTGTCGGTGGCCACACTGGAGCACACCCAGGTTCTGTCGTCCTTGGCGCAGTGGTTTGACCAAACCGTGGGCAGGCAGGATGTGATCGTCATGATCATTGGCCTGGTCAGCGCCGTGGTGGACAACGTGCCCTTGGTGGCCGCATCCATGGGCATGTACAGCTTGACGCAGTACCCGCCTGACAGTTTTTTGTGGGAATTTTTGGCCTATTGCGCAGGCACAGGGGGTTCCATCCTGATCATCGGTTCAGCCGCCGGGGTGGCGGCGATGGGCTTGGAAAAAATCGACTTTGTCTGGTACGTCAAAAAAATCAGCCTTTGGGCATTGCTGGGCTACCTCGCGGGTGCGGCCGTCTACATCCTTCAATTTCAGTTGACCCACTGAAACCAACCCTTTGCAATAGGACATCACATCATGAGCAAACCTTCCATCTTGGTGGCACGCGCCATCTTCCCCGAGGTCCTGCAGTCTTTGGCGCAGGTGTTTGAAGTCGAGAGCAACCAGGCCGACGAGGTCTGGTCTGCCGCTGAGCTGAACCGCCGCATGCAAGGCAAAGTAGGGGCGTTGACCACAGGCAGCGAGCGCATCGGCGCCGCGCTGCTGCAAGCCAACCCACAGCTGCGCATCGTGGCCAACATGGCTGTGGGCTTCAACAACTTTGACGTGCCGGCCATGACTGCGGCCGGCGTGGTGGCCAGCAACACGCCCGATGTGCTGACTGAAACCACCGCCGACTTTGGTTTTGCGCTGCTCATGGCCACCGCCCGGCGCGTGAGCGAAAGCGAGCATTTCTTGCGTGCAGGCCTCTGGACCAAATGGAGCTACGACATGTTCGCCGGAGCCGAAGTGCATGGCTCCACCTTGGGCATCATCGGCATGGGCCGGATCGGGCAGGGCATTGCGCGTCGCGGCGCACACGGCTTTGGCATGAAGGTGATCTACCACAACCGCTCACGCCTGAGTGCCGAGCTGGAAGCCGATTGCAAGGCCACGTATGTCTCCAAAGAAGAACTCCTGAACACAGCCGACCATGTGGTGCTGGTGGTGCCCTACAGCGCCGAGTCGCACCACACCATTGGCGCGGCCGAGCTGGCGCAAATGAAGCCAAGCGCCACGCTGGTCAACATCGCTCGGGGCGGCATTGTGGACGATGCGGCACTGGCCCAAGCGCTGGCGGCCAAGCAAATCGCGGCGGCGGGCATCGATGTGTTCGAGGGTGAGCCCTCGGTGCACCCTGACTTGCTCAAGGTTCCCAATGTGGTGCTGACCCCGCACATTGCCAGCGCCACCATCCAGACGCGCCGCGCCATGGCGCAGTTGGCGGCCGACAACCTGATCGGATTTTTCACCCAAGGCCAAGCGCTGACGCCGCTGAACACCGTGACCGGACGCGCTGCATGAATGAGACCTGGTTGCTCATCGCCTTGTTGGCGCTGAACCTGGCGCTGCTGGTTTGGCTCTTGTTGCGCAAGCCTGCGCCGCAAGACGACAGCCCCGAACGCCAGGCCCGCCAGGCCGAACACGCCGCCTGGCAGCAGCAACAGTTCGAGGGCCTGCAAACCCAGACCGTGCGGATGGAGCGCGAACTGCGCACCGAGATCAGCCAGTCGGGCGTGCAAGGTCGCCAAGAGGCCATGCAGACGCTGACCTTGTTCCAGCAATCGCTGCTGCAGCAAAGCGCCGAGGCCACCCGCACCCAAAACCAGCAGATCGATGCCTTGGCCCAGCAATTGGCCTTGCTGCAAAAAAGCCTGACCGACAGCCTGGCCCAGCAGGTCAACGCCCTGTCTGAGTCCAACGCCCGGCGCCTGACCGAGATGCGCGGCACCATGGAAACCCAGCTGGCCCAGCTGCAGCAAAGCAACGCCGCCAAGCTCGATGAAATGCGCCAGACCGTGGACGAAAAACTGCAGGCCACGCTGCAAGCCCGCTTGGGTGAGAGCTTCAAGCAAGTGGCCGACCGCCTGGAGCAGGTGCACAAAGGCTTGGGCGAAATGCACCACCTGGCCCAAGGCGTGGGCGACCTCAAGCACCTGCTGACCAACGTCAAAACCCGGGGCATGTTTGGCGAGGCGCAACTGGCTTCGCTGCTGGAGCAGGTGCTGACGCCTGAGCAATACGCGGTGCAAGTGGCCACGCGCCCCGGCGACAAGAACCGGGTGGACTTTGCGATCCGCCTGCCCGGTCGCTCCGACAGCGGCCAGCCGGTGTGGCTGCCGATCGATGCGAAGTTCCCCAACGAAGACTACGAGCGCTTGCTCGAAGCCCAAGGCCGTGCCGACCCGGTGCAAGCCGAGTTGTGCGCCAAAGCCCTGGAAGCGCGCATCAAGCTCGAGGCCAAGTCGATCGCCGACAAGTACCTGGAGCCACCGCACACGACCGACTTTGCGGTGATGTTCTTGCCCACCGAAGGCCTTTACGCCGAAGTGCTGCGCCGCCCCGGCTTGATGGAAACGCTGCAACGCGATCACCGCGTGACCCTGGCCGGGCCGACCAACCTGATGGCCATGCTCAACGCTTTGCAAATGGGCTTCAGAACGCTGGCGCTCGAAAAGCGCTCCAGCGAAGTCTGGCAAGTGCTGGGCGCGGTCAAGACCGAGTTCGGCAAGTTTGGCGATGTGCTCGACAAGGTGCGCAACCAGACGCAGACCGTGCTCAACACGCTGGACCAAGCCCAGACCCGCAGCAATGTGATGAACCGCGCTTTACGTCAGGTTGATGCCTTGCCCGAGTCTGATGCACAAGCCTTGCTGCCCGGTGGCGATGCCTGACCGGCTCAGGGCATGAAGCGCGAGCTGTCGCGCCTGATTGCCGGGCAAATCTTCTTGCACGCCTGCATGGCCGGCACCCGCATGGCAGCGCCGCTTTTGGCTTTGCAGCAGGGCTTCAGCGCCATGGCGGTGGGTGCCTTGCTGGCCCTGTTCGCGTTGACCCAAGTTTTTTTGGCGCTGCCCGCCGGCCGCTTTGCCGATCGCAAAGGCCTCAAAGCCCCCTTGACGGTGAGCGTGGCCGTGGCCTTCGCGGGTGTGAGCCTGTCCGCCGTTTGGCCCATTTTTCCGGTGCTGTGCGTGAGCGCCTTGGCCGCTGGTGGGGCCACCGGCATGGCGGTCATTGCCTTGCAACGGCATGTGGGGCGACTGGCCCAAGGCCCTGCCGAGTTGAAAGCCGCGTTCAGCTGGTTGTCCATTGGCCCGGCCATTTCCAATTTTTTGGGGCCTGTGCTGGCGGGCCTGATGATCGACTTTGCAGGCCCTGAGCGTGCGCACGAGACGGGCTTTAGGGTGGCCTTCCTGCTCATGGCCTTGTTGCCATTGCTGACCTTGTGGTGCGTGCGCGGTGTGCGCGAAAAGACCTCTCCTGCGCTGGCGGCGCCGTCAGAAAAAAAGCGTGTGCTGGACCTGCTGAACGAACCCCTGATGCTGCGTCTGCTGGGGGTCAATTGGCTGCTGTCGTCATGCTGGGACGTGCACACTTTTGTGGTGCCGGTGCTGGGACACGAGCGGGGAATGAGTGCATCGGTGGTGGGCACCATCCTCGGCTCTTTTGCCATAGCGGCGGCCACCATCCGCATATGCTTGCCTTGGATCTCTCGCCATGTGCACGAGTACCAGATCATCACCGCATCGATGGTGTGCACCGCCGTCTTGTTTGGCCTGTACCCCTTCATGTCAACGCCTTGGGCCATGGGCGCGTGCTCGGTCATGCTGGGCTTGGTGCTGGGCGCGGTGCAACCCATGATCATGAGCACCTTGCACCAAATCACGCCCGAGCACCGTCAGGGCGAAGCCCTGGGCCTGCGGCTGATGAGCATCAACGCCTCCAGCGTGCTGATGCCCATGCTGTTTGGTGCAGCTGGCGCCATCGCTGGTGTGGCCCCCGTGTTCTGGGTGGTGGGTACGGCGGTGGGTTTGGGCGCCCATTCGGCCTTCAAGCTGCGCCCGCGTCATCCGTAGTCAACCGTAGGTCGGAGCTTCAGCTCCGACGTGACTGTTTAAAGCTGAGCCATCGTCGGGCCCCAAGCCGCCGACCGACCAGTCAAGCTGCCGGCACCTTCAGCGCGTAGAAGTCGCAAATGGCCTTCCAAGCGTCCTCGGGGGAGTCCACGTAACGGAAGAGCTTCAGGTCTTCGGCAGAAATCGTGCCTTCTTCCACCAGCACATCCATGTTGATCAAGCGCTGCCAGTAATCGGTGCCAAACAGCAAGATCGGCACTTGCCGGGCTTTGCGCGTTTGCACCAGAGTCATCACCTCGAACAATTCGTCCAGCGTGCCAAAGCCACCCGGAAACGCCACCAGCGCTTTGGCACGCATCATGAAATGCATCTTGCGCAGCGCAAAGTAGTGGAACTTGAAGCTCAGCTCGGGCGTGACATAGGGATTGGGATGCTGCTCGTGGGGCAGGGCGATGTTAAGCGCCACCGACAGTGCGCCTGCCTCCTTGGCGCCACGGTTGGCCGCTTCCATGATGCCGGGGCCGCCGCCGGTGCAGATGGTGAGTTTTTCGTCTTGCGGCAAGGACGCACAGGACTGCGCCACCATGCGGGCAAATTGCCGTGCGTTTTCATAGTGCTGGGCGTTGCGCACCTGGGTTTGGGCCAGCGCCACAGCGTCTGCTTGGCCTGACTGCTGTGCGGCCTCCAGCCGAGCTTGGGCGCTGGCCATGTCGGTGAAGCGCGCACTGCCAAACACCACCACCGTGTGCTCGATGCCCGCTTCGATTTGCGCCAGATCGGGCTTGAGCATCTCCAGCTGAAACCGAATGCCACGCGTCTCGCGCCGCAAAAGAAATTCCGGGTCGGCAAAAGCCAAGCGCTCGGCTTGAGGTTCCAGCCAGCCGGCATCGTGAAAGTCGGTGGGGGTATCCGCCCAAGCATGGGCCATGGAAGGGGTCTTGAGGCTGGGTGTAGAGGGCATGCTGTCATTGTGCATCTGCGCCAGTGCCCACAGCCTCATGCCCTTGAATCTGCAGGCCAAAAAAAAGCCCCTTGCGGGGCTTTTTTGTCAGGCCGATCGGGCGATCAGACGCGCTTGCGGTATTCGCCGGTGCGGGTGTCGATTTCGATCTTGTCGCCTTGGCTCACGAACAAAGGCACAGGCACTTCCATGCCGGTGGCGATCTTGGCGGGCTTGAGCACTTTGCCGGAGGTGTCGCCTTTGACAGCGGGCTCGGTCCAAGTGATCTCGCGCACCACGCTGGTGGGCAATTCAACCGAGATGGCTTTCTCGTTGTAGAACACCACTTCGAGTTCCATGCCGTCTTCCAGATAGTTCAAAGCGTCGCCCATGTTGGTGGCTTCGACTTCGTACTGGTTGAATTCGGTGTCCATGCAAACGTACATGGGATCCGCAAAGTAAGAGTAGGTGCACTCTTTCTTATCCAAGATGACCTGGTCCATCTTGTCGTCGGCGCGGAACACGACTTCGGTGCCGAAGTTGGCGATCAAGCTTTTGAGCTTCATGCGCACGGTGGACGAGCCACGGCCGCCGCGTTGGTATTCGGTACGCAGGACGACCATGGGGTCTTTGCCGTGCATGATGACGTTGCCGACGCGGATTTCTTGAGCGGTTTTCATAGGATTTGAATCTGGAATGAACAGAAAGGGTGACCAAAGGTCAAGCCCCTTATTCTAACCTGAGGCCCTGGTGGTGGGGTTCATGCGGCGCTCGGCTCAGTCTTTGGCGCTCAGGCCGTGCGCCAAAGCGCCCAGCACAATGCCGCCCAAAGCCCACAAGATGTCGGTATTTCCCGTGCCCAAAGCCGCAATGGCCGGACCAGGGCACACGCCCGACAAACCCCAACCCACGCCAAAAATGGCCGAGCCGATCACGGTCTGGCGGTTCCAGCTGGCAGGCTGGGTGAGGAACTGTCCGCCCAGCAAGGGGCGTGCGAACCAACGCGGAAAGCCTTTGTAAGCCAGCATGGCCAGACCGGCTGCGCCGCACATGACCAACATCAGGCCCCAGTCCTGAAAGCGCAAAAAGCTCAAAACCACATCGGGCTGAACCATGGTGGCCAAAGACAAGCCAAAGCCAAACAAGGCCCCGGCGATCAGGGTGACCAGTGCCTTGGGCAGTGTCAGGGTGTGGGGGTTCAGCGGGTTCATGCCAGGCCTTTCGTGAACATCGTCATCAGGTTGGCGGTCATGAAAGCGGTGGCCATGAAAGTCAGCACCGCGCCCAGCGAAGGCAATTGCAATGAGCCGAGGCCACAAATACCGTGACCGGATGTGCAGCCATTGCCCAAACGCGCACCGTAGCCGACCAAAAAGCCGCCCACCAGCAGCTGCCAGGCGGGCACGCCGGTGTGCTGCGCCTCTCCACCCGCCAGCGCCAAGCGCCAGACCAGCGCCCCCAGCACCACGCCCAAGGCATAGACCAGACGCCAGCTGCGGGTGCTGACAAAACGGGCTTGCTGAAAAAACGCCCGTTTGGACACGAAGGACCAACTGCTGGAAAAGACGGAACTCATGCCGCCGACCCAGCCGTTGAACAGATACAGCAGCGCCACGCCAGCGCCAATGGTGAGGCCGCCCAGCAGGTAGTGCTGCCAGCCGAGGGGGAAGAGGGTGTTGATGAGGTTCATGGGGCGGGATTATCGGGCACGCGGACTGGGTCAATTTTGCGGATATCCAGCTTGAAGGCTCTGTGGTTCAGGGGTGCCCTCAATTTCTTATCTTGCTAGGGAAGGTCTGCAAAAGTCAGCCCTGTGATGGCCAGATTTGAGACACTTGGGCCATGAAACAAATGAGCCTTGCCACCACTGGATTTGAGCTTGTCACCAAGCGCACTCGCAAGCGTGAATTTCT
>NKIO01000049.1 GCA_002255935.1 Comamonadaceae bacterium PBBC2 | reverse complement strand
CAACACCTTCAGCCAGTTTGCCCGCGATGTGCTGATCAACCTGCCCAATGTGAAAGACCTGCACACCAGTTTTTCATTGGGCGAGGTCAAGGCCGTGGGCGCTTTGCCCCTGAAGTCTTAGGGCGTGGACCCTTCTGGGGTGTGCCTGTAAAATCAGCAGATTCAGCCGACCCCGTGGCAGGGCGGCCCACGGCGCAGGCGGCGCCCAATTCATTGGCCTTTTCAAGAGGCGGACACTCATGCTTTACCCACAAGAATTCGACGTGATCGTGGTCGGCGGCGGCCATGCCGGCACCGAAGCCGCACTGGCGGCGGCCCGCATGGGCAGCAAGACACTCTTGCTCAGCCACAACATCGAGACCCTGGGGCAGATGAGCTGCAACCCCAGCATTGGCGGCATCGGCAAGGGGCATTTGGTCAAAGAGGTCGACGCGTTGGGCGGTGCCATGGCCTTGGCCACGGACGAGGGCGGCATCCAGTTTCGCATCCTCAACAGCTCCAAAGGTCCGGCCGTGCGTGCCACCCGCGCCCAGGCCGACCGCATCCTTTACAAAGCCGCCATCCGCCGCATGCTGGAGAACCAGCCCAATCTGTGGCTGTTTCAGCAAGCGGTGGACGACCTGATGGTCGAGGGCGACCGTGTGGTGGGTGCCGTCACACAAGTCGGTATCCGCTTCCGTTCGCGCACCGTGGTCTTGACGGCGGGCACCTTCTTGGACGGCAAGATCCATGTGGGTTTGCAAAACTATTCGGCTGGCCGGGCAGGGGACCCGCCTGCGGTCAGTTTGTCGGCGCGTTTGAAAGAACTGAAGTTGCCGCAAGGGCGCCTGAAAACCGGCACGCCGCCGCGCCTGGATGGCCGCACCATCGACTTTTCCAAGTGCTCGGAGCAACCGGGCGATGGCATGCCCGGCGGGATGAACCCCGATGGTGGTGTGCCGGTGTTCAGTTTCATGGGCAAAGCCGCCATGCACCCGGAACAAATGCCTTGCTGGATCACCCACACCAATGAGCGCACGCACGAGATCATCCGATCTGGCTTTGACCGCAGCCCCATGTTCACCGGCAAGATCGAGGGCGTGGGGCCACGCTATTGCCCGAGCGTGGAAGACAAAATCAACCGTTTTGCCGACAAAGACAGCCACCAGATTTTTCTGGAGCCTGAGGGCCTGACGACGCACGAGTATTACCCGAACGGCATCTCGACCAGCTTGCCATTTGACATCCAGTACGACCTGGTGCGTTCGATGAAGGGCCTGGAAAACTGCCACATCCTGCGCCCGGGTTACGCCATCGAATACGACTACTTTGACCCGCGCGAACTCAAAAGCAGTTTCGAGACCAAGCAGATCCACGGCTTGTTCTTTGCGGGCCAGATCAATGGCACCACAGGTTACGAAGAAGCGGCGGCCCAGGGCTTGTTCGCCGGCATCAACGCCGCCTTGCAGTGCCGTGGCGAAGCGGCATGGACACCCAGCCGCGACCAAGCTTACTTGGGCGTTTTGGTGGACGATCTCATCACCAAGGGCGTGACCGAGCCCTACCGCATGTTCACCAGCCGCGCGGAGTTTCGTCTGCAACTGCGCGAAGACAATGCCGACATGCGCTTGACCGAAGTGGGTCGCCAGATGGGCTTGGTGGACGATGCGCGCTGGGATGCATTTAGCCGCAAGCGCGATGCTGTTTCACGTGAAACAGAGCGCCTCAAAGCTTCTTGGGTGAACCCCCGCAACCTGCCTGCCGAGGAGTCGGTGCGGGTGTTGGGCAAAGCCATCGACCACGAATACAACCTGTTTGACCTGCTGCGTCGCCCGAATGTGTCCTATCAAGCCCTGATGGCGATGGATGGCGGCAAACACGCCAGCGCCGATGTTTCACGTGAAACGCTGGGCGAGTTGAGCGAGTCGGTCATTGAGCAGGTTGAGATCGCAGCCAAGTATTCCGGCTACATCGATCGCCAAAAGGGCGAGGTGGAGCGTGCCGCCTATTACGAAAACCTGCGCCTGCCAGAAAGCTTGGATTACATGCAGGTCTCGGCCTTGTCCATCGAGGCGCGCCAAAAACTGGCCAAGCACCGCCCCGAGACACTGGGCCAAGCTTCCCGCATCTCGGGCATCACCCCGGCGTCGGTCTCCTTGCTGTTGATTCACCTGAAGAAGGGTGGCTTCAAAGGCTTCTTGTCGCAGGCAGAAGGTCAAGTGGCATGATGGATTTGGCGGCAGGCTTGCGTGAGGGCGTCGAGGCTTTGGGCTTGGACTTGTCGGTCGAGAAGCAGCTGCAACTGTTGGACTACATGGGCTTGATCCAGAAATGGAACAAGGTCTACAACCTGACGGCTTTGCGAGATCCGGCGGATATGCTCAGCCACCATTTGCTCGACAGCTTGACGGCCATTGCACCTTTGAAGAGGCACACGCAGGGCAGGCCGGTGCGCGTATTGGACGTGGGTTCGGGCGGCGGGCTGCCCGGCGTGGTCTTGGCGATATGCATGCCCGAGCTGGAGGTGCGTTGCGTCGACACCGTGGCCAAGAAGGCGGCCTTTGTGCAGCAGGTGGCCGCGACCCTCAAACTGGGCAACTTGCGCGGCATTCACGCGCGGGTGGAGTCCTTGACCGAGCCCTTCGATGTGATTTGCTCTCGCGCTTTTGCCTCACTGCCCGACTTTGTGACTTGGTCTCGTTCTGCCTTGGCCGAGGATGGCGTGTGGATGGCCATGAAGGGCAAACACCCGCAAGAAGAAATCGATGCGCTGCCCGCAGGCGTGAAAGTGTTTCACGTGGAACCTTTGACTGTGCCCGGCCTGGAAGTGGAGCGGTGCATAGTGTGGATGCGTCCTGAAGACCAAGCTTGACGCGTTGGGAGCGGCTGTTTCACGTGAAACAGCGGTGCCCATGCATGGCTTCGCGGGTCGATAACGTACACTCGCACCATTCCCCCAGAAAGAGTGAGCATGTTTTTCGGTATTTCGGATTACGGTTCGTTTGTCGCAGCGATTGTTTTGTTCCTGGCCATTCCCGGGCCTGGTAATCTGGCGCTGATCACCTCAACAGGCAAAGGCGGTATTGCCGGGGGGCTTGGTGCCACCATGGGAGTGATTGCCGGAGACCAGGTTTTGATGTGGTTGGCCGTGGCGGGGGTGGCTGCTGTTTTGGCCACTTATCCGGCTGCGTTTACGGCAGTGCAATGGCTGGGCGCAGTCTATTTGGCTTGGTTGGGTTGGAAGATGCTGGCCGCAAAACCCGGCGATGGACCCGTGCTCAATATCCGGCCGCGCCAATATTTTCAGCAGGCCTTGGCCATCACCTTGCTCAACCCCAAGGCGATTGTTTTTTACATGGCCTTTTTTCCCTTGTTTGTGAACCCCCAACACCACTTGGGTGTCATCAGTTTTGCCGTGATGGCGGCGACCATTGCCGCGTTGACTTTCTTGTACGGCTTGGGGATGACCTTGTTAACCCACCACTTGGCCGAGCGCATGCGCGCCAACCCCATGATCGGACGTTGGCTTGAAAAGCTGGCGGGTATTTTTCTCATCGGCTTTGGCGTCAAGCTGGCCATTTCCAAATAAACCGGACGCTATCGATGGCCAAAATCTTCTGCATTGCCAACCAAAAAGGCGGCGTCGGCAAAACCACCACCACCGTCAACCTGGCCGCTGGCCTGGCCAAAGTGGGGCAGCGTGTGTTGCTGGTCGACTTGGACCCTCAGGGCAACGCCACCATGGGCTCGGGCATCGACAAGCGCAGTGTTGAACTCAGCGTTTACGACGTGTTGCTGGAGTCTGCCTCGATCAAGGAAGCGGCCGTCCGAGCAGAAAAGTGTGCTTACGACGTGCTCAGCGCCAACCGTGAATTGGCGGGTGCTGAAGTGGAATTGGTGGATTTGGAACACCGCGACCAGCGCCTCAAAATGGCCTTGGCTGCGGTGGAAGGCGACTACGACTTTGTGCTGATCGATTGTCCGCCATCGCTGTCGATGCTGACCCTCAATGGCTTGTGCTCCGCTCATGGTGTGATCGTGCCCATGCAGTGCGAATATTTCGCACTGGAAGGTCTCACGGACTTGGTCAACACCATCAAACAGGTGCACGCCAACCTGAACAAGGACCTCAAGATCATCGGTTTGCTGCGGGTCATGTTCGACCCCCGCATCACTTTGCAAATGCAGGTCAGCGACCAGCTCAAGGCCCACTTTGGCGACAAGGTGTTCGATGCCGTGATCCCGCGCAATGTGCGTTTGGCCGAAGCCCCCAGCTACGGCTTGCCGGGTGTGGTGTTTGACCCTTCCGCCAAGGGCAGCCAAGCCTATGTGGAATTTGCCCGCGAGCTGGTGCTGCGGGCGCCGACACTCTGAGCATGAGCGCCACCGTTTTGATCTTGCCGGGCTGGCAGGGCAGTGGCCCTGAGCATTGGCAAATGCATTGGGTGCGCCGCCATGCGTATGCCGTGGTTGCGCAAAACGATTGGCAGCGGCCCCGTCGTGGAGACTGGCTGGCACGATTGGACGAAGTCGTCATCGACACGCCCGGCCCGCTGGTGCTGGCTGCCCACAGTCTGGGCTGCATTCAGGTGGCGGCTTGGGCGGCTGTTTCACGGCACACAGCGCGTGTCAGGGGCGCATTGCTGGTGGCTCCTGGCGATGTGGAAACGCCGCAGCTGAAAGAGCAGTTGCCGGGTTGGCAGCCCGTCGTGCGCCAGCCCTTGCCATTTCAAAGCATTGTCGTGGGCAGCCAAAACGACCCTTTTTGCCGCCTTGAACGTGCCCAAGCTTTGGCGCAAGACTGGGGCGCCCAATGGGTGGACCTGGGTCTGGCCGGGCACATCAACGCCGAATCATCGCTGGGCGATTGGCCAGAAGGCCATGCGCTTTTGCAAACACTCATGAAGGAATGACCATGGTCACCAAAAAACCCAAAGGCCTGGGCCGCGGACTCGAAGCCCTGTTGGGCCCCAAAGTGGCCGATGTGCCAGCAGCGGCCACAGCCGAATCGGGCCAGCCCAGCCAACTCAATGTGGACCAGATGGTGGCGGGCATGTACCAGCCGCGCACCCGCATGGACGAGGGCGCTTTGTACGAGCTGGCCGAATCCATCAAGGCCCAGGGCATCATGCAGCCGATCTTGGTGCGCCAACTGGCCGATGGCCCCCATGCGGGCAAATACGAGATCATCGCGGGCGAACGGCGCTTTCGCGCCTCCAAGCTCGCGGGCCTGAACACCGTGCCTGTGCTGGTGCGCGATGTGCCCAACGAGGCGGCGGCGGCCATGGCGCTGATTGAGAACATCCAGCGCGAAGACCTGAACCCGCTGGAAGAGGCCCAAGGCCTGCAACGTTTGATCCGAGAGTTTGGGCTCACTCACGAAACGGCCGCCCAGGCCGTGGGCCGCTCGCGCAGTGCCGCCAGCAACCTCTTGCGCTTGTTGAATTTGGCCGACCCGGTCCAGACCATGCTCATGGCGGGGGACTTGGACATGGGCCATGCCCGCGCCCTGCTGGCTTTGGACAAAGCGGCCCAAATCACCGCGGGCAATCAGATTGCGGCCAAAAAACTGTCGGTGCGCGAAGCTGAAAGCTTGGTCAAGAAACTCAGCGCCGAGTTCAACCTGGTGCATCAAAAACCCAAGAAAGAGAAATCCCGCGACATCCGCCGCGTGGAAGAAGAACTGTCCGACTTGCTCATGGCCGAAGTCGAGGTGCGCGTTAAAAAACGCGTCAAACGCCTGGGCAAGATCGAGGAAATGGGCGAACTCAGCATCCAATTTGGATCGCTCGATGAGCTCAATGGCCTGATCGACAAGTTGCGCGCTTGATGTGGGCATGACACCCAGCAACGGACAGATCCAGGCGTCGCCCAAGCTCGGGCGGCTGGCTTGGCTGTTCGCCCGAGAAAACCTGCTGGCGGTTTATCTGCTGGCCGTGGGGCTCAATTCGCTGGTGTTTTATCTGGCGCCCTCGGGGTTTTATGACCACCGCGTGAACTTGGCGTTCAGCGTGGCGTGTTTCGCACTGTTGCCTCTGACCCGATGGGCGCGCCTTTTTGTGCCCTTGGTCAATGCCTCGACTTGGATGGGTCTGGGCTTGGTGGTCTTTGTGGCGGTGACGTCGGGCGGCGTCAACTCCACGGTCTTGGTGTGGCTGAACCTCTTGGCTTTGCCCGTGTTGATGCTGCGCGGCGCCGGTCCTGCATTGCGCACCATTGTTGGGGTTTTGCTCACGATCTTGGCCTTGTTTGTGGCCACCGAGCAGGGTTGGATCAGCAGCCATCCGCAGGTCTCGCTTCAATCTGTGCCTTGGTCGGTCATGCAAAACGTCATGGCCTTGCTCAGCCTGATGCTGTGTGTTTACCTTTTTGACCTCTTGCACGAAAGGCAATTGCGCCGGTTGAACCAGGGCAATGAGGCACTCAAGAAGACCCACGAGGCCTTGATCCAGGCGCAGGCCCACAAAGACGAATTCGTGGCCGCGGTAGGCCATGAGTTGCGCACGCCCATGAATGCGATCTTGGGGCTCAATGGTGTTTTGCGTGAAGAGCTGGCCGAACGCCCTGATCAGGTGGAGGTGGTGGACCACATCCGTCGCTCCACACAGCATCTCTTGCAGGTGGTCAACGACATCCTGGACTTTTCACAATTGCAGGCCCATCGATTGGCTTTGAATCCGGCGGACTTTGTGTTGCGGGCGTGTCTTGAAGAGCTCTTGGCTGCTCACCAAGCGCGTGCCGATCAAAAAGGCATTGGTTTGCACCTGCACCTGGACCCGCAGCTGCCTTGTCGTGTGCATGGGGACCCGCTGCGTCTGCAGCAAATCTTGAACAATTTGCTGGACAACGCGCTGAAGTTCACAGCCGAGGGCGGGGTGCAGTTGAATGTTCAACAAGACGGTGCGATGGTCCGCTTTGAGGTGATCGATTCTGGGCGAGGCATCGCGCAGGCCCAGCAAGCGTTCATCTTCCGCCGGTTTGAGCATGCCGATGTGCAGACCACGCGCACCCACGGGGGAACGGGTTTGGGTTTGTCCATTTGCGAAAAACTGGTTTTGCTGCATGGCGGACAAATCGGCGTCAGCAGCCAAGAAGGGCAGGGGTCTAAGTTTTGGTTCGCCCTCCCATTGACGGCCGCAGAGCAGGTGCCAGAAATGGTGAGCGAAGTGAAGTTGGTGGATCAGGCGCTGCGCATATTGGTGGTGGATGACAACGCCTTGAACCTGATGGTGGCCAAATTGCAATTGCAAAAATGCTGGCCGCAAGCAGACATCACCACGGCAGACAGTGCGGCCAAAGCTTTGGTGGCGCTGGATGAAAAAACCTTTGATGTCGCCCTGATCGACATGATCATGCCCGACATGGATGGCCTGGCTTTGACGCGGCACTTGCGGCGTGACTTTCCGGCCATGACGGCACAAATGCCCATCATTGCCTTGACCGCGAACACCAACCCCGTTGACCGCCAAAAGTGCCTGGATGCGGGCATGGCCGATGTGATGGACAAGCCCATGGACTTGGACAAACTGGTGCGTTGCGTCAGCCAACACATCCACATGGCGAGGGGTTCACACCATGCGTGAATGGAGCCAATGGCGACCCTTGCGTCAGTTGCGCCAGCTGCGGCAAAAGGACCTGTGGGCACAGAAGATGGCCGGCTTGGTTCAGCATCTGCCCAGGGCCTATCGGCAGGGCAAGATGCCCTACATCTTCTTCTTTGTGAGCACTGTGCTGGTGGTGCTGTTGACTTACGCGGCCGTCAGCCCCTACCAGCACGCCACAGCCTCGTTCAGCGTGATGTCGGTCTGGTTGATCTTGCTGCTGGTGCTGGTCAATTACGGCATGCCCCTTCATTGGGGCATCCACATGGGCACTGGTGCGGGCGCCCTCATGCTGCTCTTTGCCGTCTATGGCGCGGGCGGTGTGTTCTCACCCCGCTTCTCCTGGCTGCTCATCTTGCCCTTGACGCCGTTTTTCGTGATCAGCCGCAAAGCGGGCGCTTTCTGGTTGGGCGCTGTTTTGGTCATCCAGTTGGCCTTGGCCTGGGCCAATGTGCAAGATGCGCTGCCGCCCTTTGAGTTGAGCCGGGTGCATGCGCCTTCCTCTTGGCTGACGTTCAGCTTGATCACGGGCATGCTGATGATCGTGCCCATGATCTACGAGCGTTTGCACCGCAAGGCGGTCGAAGAAAGCCGTCTGTACCAAGCCGAACTCGAGGCCAAGCGGCAGGAGTTGGAGCGCACTTTGCAAATGCGCGAACACTTCATCGCCACCGTCAGCCACGAATTGCGCACCCCCATGAATGCCATTCTGGGCTTCAACGCATTGCTCCTGTCGCGTGTGCAGGGCAAGCCCGAAGCCCTCAAGGTGCTCAACCACACCCGCCAGTCAGCCGATCACCTGATGACGGTGATCAACGACATCCTGGACTATTCGCAATTGCAAACGGGTCAATTGACCGTGCAACCCGAAACCTTCGCCTTGCGCGACACGGTGGCGCAAGCGTTTGCTTTGTTTCGCCCGCGGGTGGACAGCATGTCGCTGGATTACCGCTTGGAAATCGACGAGGCCGTGCCGGCCTGGGTCAACACCGATCGGCATCGGCTGACGCAGGTTTTGGTGAACTTGCTGGGCAATGCGCTCAAATTCACCCACCAAGGCGCGGTCGTTCTGCACGTCAGACCAGACGGTGCGGGCGTGGTTTTTTCAGTGCAAGACACCGGCATCGGCATTGCACAGGAAAGACAAGCCAAAATTTTCAACCGTTTCACCCAAGCCGATGGTGACATCCACGCCATCTATGGCGGCAATGGCCTGGGCTTGGCGATTTCTCAAAAGCTGGCACGCCTGCTGGGTGGAGAGATTGGATTCGAAAGCGAGCTGGGACGCGGCTCCCGGTTCTGGTTGCGATTGCCCTTGTTCTCAGTGGATGCGCCAGCGCAACCTTCGCCGAGCTTGCAAGCGGAGGTCAAAACGTCGCCCCAAGCGTGGCAATTTTTGGTGGTGGACGATCACCCGATCAACCGGCTCTTGGTCAAGCAGGTGTTGCAAAATGCTTGGCCAGCCTGCACGGTGGTGGAAGCGGCCGATGGTCAAAAAGCGATCGACATCTTGGCTGCGCAGCCCATCGATTTGATCCTGATGGACATGGTCATGCCGGTGATGGACGGCATTGCGGCCACGCAGGCTGTTCGCCAGTCTTTGCCGGAGCCGCTCAGCCGCTTGCCGGTGATTGGCTTGACCGCCAATGTGACACCCCAAGACCTCGAACGCTTTGAGGCAGCGGGGCTGAGCGCGTTGATGCTCAAGCCCTTTGAGCCCAGTTTGCTCTGCGCCAAGGTGGAAGCCCTGCTGGCTGGCCACTGACGCGCCGCCTTGGCTGAGCCATCACATCGAGAAAATTTTCCCTGGGTTCATGATGTTGTGTGGGTCCAGCGCCCGCTTGATGGTGCGCATCATGTCCACCGCGCCTTCACCGGTTTCGGTGCGCAAGAAGTCCATCTTGTGCAGGCCAATGCCGTGCTCGCCCGTGCAGGTGCCGCCCAGGCGCAGGGCTCGGCTGACCAGCTGCTGGTTCAAGGCTTCGGCAGTTTCGCATTCCTGCGGGTTGTTGGGGTCGATCAGATAGCCGAAGTGGAAGTTGCCGTCGCCCACATGGCCGACCAAGAAGTAAGGAATGCCGCTGGCATCGGTTTCGGTGATGGAGTCCAGCAAGCAATCGGCCAGGCGGCTGATGGGCACGCAGGTGTCGGTGCTGATGGCGCGGCAGCCTGGGCGGCTTTGCACAGCGGCAAAGTAGGCGTTGTGCCGCGCGGTCCACAGACGCGTGCGCTCTTCAGGGGTGGTGGCCCACTCAAACGCATTGCCACCGAATTCGCTGGCGATTTCTTGCACCGTCTCGGCTTGCTCTTTCACGCCCGCTGGCGAGCCGTGGAATTCCATCAGCAGCAGTGCCTCTTCGCGCAGGCCCAGCTTGGCGTAGGCGTTGACCATGCGCACGGTGTTGTGGTCGATCAGCTCCACCCGGGCAATCGGCACGCCCAGCTGGATGGTCTGGATCACGGTGCGCACAGCGGCCTCGATGCTGGGAAAGGAGCAAATGGCCGCAGAGATGGCTTCGGGCAAGGGGTACAGGCGCACGGTGATTTCGGTCATCACGCCCAACGTGCCTTCGCTGCCCACCATCAGCCGCGTCAGGTCGTAACCGGCGCTGGACTTTTTGGCCCGGGTGCCGGTGCGGATGATCTCCCCAGACGAAGTGACCACTTCGAGCGCCAGCACGTTCTCGCGCATGGTGCCGTAGCGCACGGCGTTGGTGCCGCTGGCCCGCGTGGCGCTCATGCCGCCAATGGTGGCGTCCGCGCCGGGGTCGATGGGAAAGAACAAGCCGGTTGACTTGATCTCATCATTGAGCTGCTTGCGCGTCACGCCCGGCTGCACCGTCACCGTCAGGTCTTCGGCGTTGATGGCCAGCACCTTGTTCATGCGCGTGAGGTCAATGCTGATGCCGCCTTGCACCGCCAGCAAATGGCCCTCCAGCGAGGAGCCCACGCCAAATGGGATCACCGGCACCTGGTGCTCGGCGCACAGCTTGACCGCATCGGCCACGTCTTGGGTGCATTCGGCAAACACCACCGCTGCAGGCGGTGGCACATGGGTGAAGGCCGACTCGTCTCGGCCGTGCTGCTCGCGGACCACCAGCGCGGTCGAGCAGTTGTCACCAAAGCGGGCCTTGAGCGCCGTCAAAAAGGCTTCAGGCACAGCGCGTTGCGCAACTTCGGGGGCGAGGTGGGCGGCGGGGGTGGGGGCGTTCATGGGCGTGTCTCCGTTGGGCTCACATTATTCTCCCCCATGCCCAACAGGCTTGTCGCGCAAGGGATGATGGTCAGCGAGCCATCATGCCGGTTTCTTGGAACAGGCGTTTGTAATGCCGGCCATCGGCCGACAGGGTTTTGCCAAACTGGCTGGCGTTTTCGTAGGCGGGTCGCAAACCATTGCTTTTGACCCGTGCCACGATTTGAGGGTCGCTCATCACCACGGCCAAGGCTGACTCCAGTTTCTGGCGGATGTGATCTGGCAAACCTGTGGGCGTCATCAGACCTTGCCACGTGTTGATGATGAATCCGGGCACCAAATCCTTGGTCAAAGGCAAGTCTTGGAAGGGCGCTTGCGCTTTGGATCTTCCGGTGGTCGCCAGGGCCCAAACACCATGGCTTTCCGTGTGGGTTTTGGCGGAGCTCGGCAGATCGAACAGTACGTCCACATGACCGCCCAGCAAGTCGTTCATGGCGGGGTTGTTGCCTTTGTAAGGGATGACGTTCAGGGCCACTTGACCTTGGCGCTTGAGCAGTTCGCAGGCCACCAGTGGATTGGCCCCCGAAGCTGCACAGTTCACCGGTGTGCTGGCTGAGCGTCCCCACTTCATAAAGTCCTCCCATGTGCGCAGTTTCAAGGAAGGCCGCACCAACAAAACCAAAGAGGTTTCGGTGAGCTTGGCCAAGGGCTGCAGGCTGCTGGCCGGGTCATAGTCGAGGGTTTGCAACAGAGGGTTTTGAATGACCGAAGGCACGACAAAGACGATGGTGTGGCCATCAGCTCGCGCTTGACTGGCAGCCCGCATGCCGATGTTGCCTTCAGCGCCAGGGCGGTTGTCTACGACCACACGAACCCCCAACTCATCGGACAAACGATCGGCCACCATCCGGGCGCTCATGTCGGCGCCCCCCCCCGGAGGGAAAGGCACGATCATTTGCAGCGGTTTGGTGGGCCAGGCGTCTTGTGCCGTCGCCGTCAGCACCAAGCTGCTCAAGCAAGCCAAACTCAGGCGGCGCAGAAAGGGGCGAAATCGCAGGCTCACAGGGATGACGATGCTTTCATAGAGGCTTGCAAAATAGCGGGTAAATTTTTTCGCAGCACTTTGCCCGAGGCGTTTCGTGGCAGATGTGGCGCAAAAACAAACATCTTGGGCGTCTTCTCGTTCAGGCGGTTTTGTTGGCAAAACGCTTTCATGTCTTTGGCGACGACCCCCGCTTTTTTAGGGACCAGCATGGCCACCAGTTTTTTGCCTTGTGCGGGGTCAGCGATCGTGAAGACCGCGCTTTCCTTGATCAGTGGATGCGTGTTCAGCACATGTTCCACCCGCTCAGGAAAGAACTTCACGCCACCGAGGTTGATGCGGTCGTCCATGCGCCCCTCAATGCGAATCAGACCATCGGTGGAGATCGATCCGATGTCGCTGGTGTAGAACCAACCGTCGCGGAATTTTTCGGTGGTGCGTTCCGGGTTCATGTAGTAGCCGCTTGGCATTTGCGGAATTTTCACGCGCAGCTCACCCGATTGGCCGGCCGGCAACACGTTCCCTTCGGGATCGACGACTTGCAACTGAACCCCAGGCCGGCAGGGACCGACTTGATCCGCGGTTTGATTCAATAGTTCTGTGGATGCCACAGAAATCAAGCCAACTTCGCTGATCCCGTAAGGCAAGATGATGTGGGGCGTGAATTTGGCTTGTGCCAGTTTGAACAAGGCATCTGGCAAGGCGCCGCCCACAAATCGCAACTCTCTCAGACTCGGAAAAGCGCAACCCTCAGAGGGGATCTGAGCGGCAATGTCGGGTATGGCCGAGGGCGTCAATGTGGCATGCGTCACGCCATACAAATCGACAGTTTGACCAAAACTGTTGGCACCTTCTTTCTGAAAAACGACCACGCCGCCCGCCAAAAGCGCGGCAAAAGCAGTGATGTTCCCCATGGTCAAACTCATGTTGCCCGGCATCAGTCGCGTTGAGGCGTCAAAACTCAGGCTTGTTTTCTCGATCCGGCTGAGCCAATGGGCGTGTGTGTACAGCACGGCATTTGGCGTCCCAGTGGTCCCTGAAGTGAGGGCGATCCGGGCCGGTGCATCAGGGCTTGGCCAACGGTCTAAAAAATCCAGGCCGGATGCAGGCAAGGGGCCTTGCAACTGAGACAAGTCCACCATTTGAAAACCCAGATCTGCGGGCATGGGCGATGGCATTTTGCCCGTCACCAACCATTGGGCTTCAAAGCGCTTCATCAATTGGCGTTTGGCGTCGCCGGGCGACATCGGGTGGATGGGCAAAGACAGGGCACCCAAGCGCGCAATGGCCAACAAAATCGCCAAATGTTCGGTCGTCTGTCCCAGTGCCACGCCCACGGTCTGGCCCTCGCGCACGCCTACATCGTGAAGGCTTTTGGCAAAGACGCACACCAGGTTGTAAAACCCCTGACGCCCAAAAATCTTGCCCTGTTGAATGCAGGCCGGGGCCGACCCGTTCAGGGTCATGGACTGCTGGAATCTTTGGAGAAGGCTCATGCGGGGCTCCGGGATAAGCGTTGCGCGGGGGGCTTTTGAAGGTGACGCAGGTCAAGCTGTCACAGACGCAAGCCTTGGCGTGCCGCATTGCAAAGGCCTGCGGTCGAATGGTAGAGGGCAAATGCTCTGAATCGCCAGCATGCGCCGAGATGTCGGATTTTGTCGGGCGGGTGATGTCTGTCAGCTCGGCCAATGTCCACTTGCCGCACAATCAAGCCCATTGATTTGATCCCCATTCACCAGCATAAGAGAACCCCATGGGCAACCGACTCACACAAATCGCCACCCGCACCGGCGACAACGGCACCACCGGCCTGGGCAACAACCAGCGCGTGTCCAAAAACAGCTTGCGCGTGCATGCCATGGGCGAGGTGGACGAGCTCAACTCCAACATCGGCGTTTTGCTGTGCGAAGACATGCCCGCCGATGTGCGTGAGGTGTTGGTCGAAGTCCAGCACCAACTGTTCAATTTGGGCGGCGAGTTGTCCATTCCGGGCTTTGAGCTGCTCAAAGAAGAGGCCGTGACCGCTTTGGACGATGCCTTGGCCACTTACAACGCGCAGCTACCCAAACTGGAAGAGTTCATCTTGCCCGCAGGCACCCGTGGGGCCGCGCAGGCGCATGTGTGCCGCACCGTGGCCCGCCGGGCCGAGCGCGCTTGCGTGGCGCTGGGCAACGAGGAGTCCATCAACGACACGCCCCGCCAGTACCTCAACCGTCTGTCAGATTTGATGTTTGTGCTGGCCCGTGTGCTCAACCGCATGAACGGCGGCGACGATGTGTACTGGAAAAGCCAGCGCATGAAGGGCTGAAACCCTTGTGCGCACCTGTCACCTAGGTGCGTGTTTCAAGGGTTGTCGGGCGTGACAGCCGGGCACTGGCGCTGATACGCTCATTGCCATGAATACCGTTTCTTCGACCCCTGCCCCCTACGTCCCCCAGATCCGTCTGTACCAAAACTGGCTGCGCGACCAGCGTGGCTTGAGCTTTGAAAAGTACAACGACCTTTGGAAATGGTCGGTCAGCGATCTCGAAGGCTTTTGGCAAAGCATTTGGGACTATTTTGAGATGGCGTCCCCCACGCCGCACAAGGCTGCTTTGTCCAAAAACGCCATGCCCGGCGCCATTTGGTTCGACGGCGCCAAGACCAATTACGCCCACCAGGTGCTGCGCCATGTGCAAGCGGCCCATGCGGCCGGTTTCCTCGCGGTCATCAGCCACAACGAAAAAGGCCTGCGCCGCGAGATGAGCTGGCCCGAGTTGCGCCGCCAGGTGGCCGCCTTGGCCTTGCACTTGCAGGCGCAAGGCGTGCAGCCCGGCGACCGCGTGGCCGCCTATTTGCCCAACATCCCCGAGGCCATGGTGGCGTTTTTGGCCACCGTCAGCGTGGGCGGCGTGTGGAGCATCTGCGCGCCCGACATGGGCACCAACGCCGTGCTCGACCGTTTCAAACAAATCGAGCCCAAAGTGCTGATCGCGGTGGACGGCGTCAGCTACGGCGGCCGCGACTTTGACCGCATGGCCGTGGTGCAGGAACTCAAAGACGCCCTGCCCAGCGTGCAGCACGTCATCATCCACGACAACCTGGGCACGGTGGACATTGCTGGGTGCGATGTGGGCGCCAGCGCGCCCCTGTCGGTCATCACCGCGCGGGACGATGCCCAGGTGCAGTCTTTTGAGCCCCTGTGGTTGCCCTTTGATCACCCGCTGTGGATTGTTTACTCCAGCGGCACCACCGGCTTGCCCAAGCCCATCGTGCACGGCCACGGCGGCACCGTGATCGTGGCGCTGGCCAACAAAATTTTGCACAACGATGTGGGCTGCAGCTACCACCCCAACAGCTGGGGTGAACGCTTTCACTGGTACAGCTCCACCGGCTGGGTCATGTGGAACGCGCAGGTGGCGGGCCTGCTCAACGGCGTGACCTGCGTGATCTACGACGGCAACCCCGGCGGCACCAAGGACAACCCCGACTGGGGCATTTTGTGGTGCATGGCCTCTGAAGAAAAAGTCACCTTTTTTGGCGCTGGCGCAGCCTTTTTTGCCAACTGCCACAAGGCCGGGCTCGACATTTCCCGCTGCGGTGATTTGTCGCTGGTGCGGGCTCTGGGCACCACAGGCTCACCCCTATCGCCCGAGACCCAAAGCTGGGGCACCGAGCAGTTCAAAAAAATCGGCACCGACATCTGGTGGTGCAACATCTCGGGTGGCACCGACTTTGCTGGCGCTTTTGTGGGCGGCCACCGCGAATTGCCGCAAGAGCCCGGCGTCATGCAATGCCGCATGCTGGGCGCAGCCGTCGAGTCGTGGAACGAAGCCGGTGAGCCGGTCAAAGGCGAGGTCGGCGAGCTGGTCTGCACCCAGCCCATCCCGTCCATGCCCCTCTTCTTTTGGGGCGACAAAGACAATGCACGCTATCTGTCGAGCTACTTTGAGATGTACCCCGCAGGCCATGGCCGCCAGCCCGGTGGCGGCGACGGCCCGGCCAGCATGGGCGGCGTTTGGCGCCACGGCGACTGGCTGCGCATTGGCAATGCCCAAGGCGAGGGCGAAGGCTGCGTGATCTTTGGCCGCAGCGACGCCACCATCAACCGCTACGGCCTGCGCATGGGCACCAGCGAGCTGTACAGCGCCGTCGAAGCCCTGCCCGAAGTCATGGACTCGATGGTCGTGGACCTGGAGTACCTGGGCAAGGAAAGCTACATGCCGCTGTTTGTGGTGCTGCGCCCGGGCATCACGCTCGACGAGGCGCTCCAAGCCAAGCTCAACAACGCCATCAAGGTGGCGCTCAGCCCGCGCTTCATCCCGAACGAGATCTTCCAAGTGACCGAGATCCCGCGCACCCTGTCGGGCAAAAAGCAGGAGCTGCCGATCAAAAAACTCATGCTCGGCCAGCCGCTTGAAAAGGTGGTCAACAAAGACGCCATGGCCAACCCCGCCTGCTTGGACTGGTTCGTGGAATTGGCCAAACAACATTTGGCCAAGGCTTGAGGACCGGGCGCATGAAGGACGACGGCATGAGCGGCGACAAACTCCTGGAGCAAAGCACCTTCTCTGAAAAAAGTTTTTGGGACAAGCTCAAAAACTTCGCCAAAGCCGCAGGCCAAGACGTGGTCGAGCGGGCGCTGTGCCTGTTTTATGCCGCGCAAAAACCCGACACCCCACTGTGGGCCAAGACCGTCATTTATGGCGCTTTGACCTACTTCATCTCGCCCCTCGACGCGGTGCCCGACATCACGCCGGTGCTGGGCTACTCGGACGACCTCGGGGTGTTGGTGTCTGCGGTGCTCACCGTGGCCATGTACGTGACCGACGATGTTCGCCAGCAGGCCCGTGACAAAGTTCGTACCTGGTTGGGCTGAAGCTTTCAGGCCTTGAGCTGGTGCGCTGCCCGGTGCAAGTGGGCAATGAATTGGCGAATCGCCGGTGACACCACCGAGCCGCTGCGGATGATGGCCCCCACTGTCAAGGGCAAACCCGCTTCCTCCAAGGGGACGCGAACAATGTCTTGTCCCAGTGGGTGGGCAATGATTTGCTCGGGCATCAAGCCCAGCAAATCGCCCGAACCCAGCAGCGCCAACAAAGCCAGCGTGGAGTTGACCATCGCGCCCACGGGTGGAGCACTCAGGCCGTGGGATTCAAACAAGCGCGTGGCATAACCCGTTTGGGCCGATGTGCCGGTGTACACCCAAGCCGCTTGCGTCAACTCGGACAAACGCTTGGCGCGGGCATACCGGCTGCCGCGCCGCGCCACCACGATCATGGATGTGGTCATCAGCTCTTCGGCGATGAACTCACCGCTGGGCAGGCCTTCCGGAATGCCGCCCACCACCAGGTCCACCTGGCCGTTGCGCAGCTTTTGCAACTGCTCCACAAACAACTCTTCGCTCACCCGCAGCCGAATGTCCGGGTAGGCTCGGCTGAAGGTGCGCAATGTTTCTGGCATCAGCAGCATCATGGCCACCGGCACCGCCGCCACTTGGATTTCGCCCGTCATTTGTCCGCCCAATTGCTGGATCTGGTCGGTTGCCGTGGCCAACTCCCGCGCCACCTTGAGCGCGTGCTCAAACAACACCTGCCCTTGCGGTGTGGGGCGAACACCCTGCGAATGCCTCGCCAACAAAGGCGCCGCCAGCTCGATCTCCAGCTCGCGCACCAGCTTGGTCAGGGCCGGTTGAGACACCCCCATGCGGCGTGCAGCCCCCCGCAAACTGCCTTCTTCGATGGCGGCCACCAGGGCCTGCAGGGCTTTGAGCTTCATGGTGCAAATGGGGTTCAGTGATATCAATATGTTATCGCGGTCCTGAACACGGCATCTTTTCAAGGCAGGGTGCGCTTCTCACAATCGCCACCCATTCGCCCTTGGCGAATTGACCAGCATCAATTTCAGGAGACCCTCCCCATGCTCAAACGCGTCCTCACCACCTTGACCCTCGGCCTGGCGCTGGCCGCTCAGGCCCAGACCTTTCCCACCAAGCCCGTGCGCATCATCACGCCCTTCCCGGTGGGCAGCGGCCCTGAAGGCGTGGCCCGTCTGGTGGCCGACAAGCTGTCCAAAAGCTGGGGTCAGCCCGTCACGGTGGAAAACCGCCCCGGTGGCAACGGCTTCATCGCCATCGACGCGTTCAAGCGCGGCGCCACCGATGGCACCGACCTGATCCAGCTGGACAACGTGCACTTGACCGCTTACCCCCACCTGTTCAAGAAGCTGCCATACAACGCCGCGACCGACTTTGACGTGCTGCTGCCCCTGTTCAAGACCTACTTTTTCTTCACCACCGCGGCCGACAGCAAATACAAAAACGTGGCCGATGTGGTGGCCGACGCCAAGGCCAACCCCGGCAAACTCAACTATGGCTCCTGGTCGGTGGGCAACCCGGTGCACCTGGGCTCGGCCCTGTTCGAGACCGTGACCGGCACCGAGATGCAGCACGTCATCTACAAGGAAACTACGCAGATCTACACCGGCGTGTCCACCGGCGAGCTGGCCTTTGCCATGGGCACCAGCGCCACGGCCGGTCCGCTGTACCGCGCGGGCAAGCTCAAGTTTTTGGCGATTGCTGCGCCCAAGCGCCTGCCCGCCTACAAAGACGTGCCGACGGTGGCCGAAGCCGGTGGTCCCAAAGACTTTGAAGTCAGCGGCTGGACCGCGATTGCCGCCCCCAAAGGCCTGCCCAAGGCGGTGGCCGACAAGATCAATGCCGACATCGCCAAAGCCCTGGCCGAGCCCGATGTGCGCGAAAAGTTTGTCTCTTTTGGCTATGAGCCTTTCACACCCACCCGTGAGCAGTTCAACGCCTACATCCAGGCCGAATCGACGCGACTTGCGGGCGTGATCGTCAAAGCCAAAGCGGCACTGGACTGACCCCCGCAGGACACAGCATGGCCCGCATCATCGGAGGCATCGGTGCCTCGCATTCGCCCACCATTGGATTTGCCAAAGACACCGGCAAGCAAAACGACCCGGCCTGGAAGCCGATCTTTGACGGCTTTGATGCGATCCGTGGCTGGGTGCAGGACAAGAAGATCGACGTGATCTTCATGATCTACAACGACCACATCACGTCTTTCTTTTTGGACCACTACTCGGCTTTTGTGCTGGGCATCGACAACCGCTACGAGGCGGCCGACGAAGGCGGTGGCCCGCGTGAGGTGGCCCCGGCCATGGGGCACTTGGGTTTGTCGCAGCACATTGGTCATTCGCTGGTGGCCGACGAGTTCGACATGTCCTTTTTTCAGGGCAAACCGGTGGACCATGGCTTTTTGTCGCCCCTGTCCATGCTGGGCGACGAGCACGGCCCGTGGCCGGGCCAGGTGGTGCCCTTGCAGGTCGGCGTGCTGCAATTGCCCGTGCCAAGCGCGAAACGCATGTGGAAGCTGGGCCAAGCCCTGCGCCGCGCCATTGAGAGCTACCCCGAAGACCTGAATGTCGCCATCATGGCCACGGGCGGTTTGTCGCACCAAGTGCATGGCGAGCGGGCGGGCTTTTTGAACGAAGCCTGGGACCAGGAATTTCTTGCGCTCCTGGAAACCGCGCCCGAACAGCTGGTGAACATGCGCATCGCCGATTACGCGGCCAAAGGCGGCATGGAGGGCGCGGAAGTCATCATGTGGCTCATCATGCGCGGGGCGCTGTCTGATCATGTCCGGCTGGTGCACAAACAGACCTATGCGCCTTCCATGACCAACATCGCCACCTTGGTGTTCGAAGACCAGGGCGGCGAGCCCGATGCTGCCGCCGTGGCCGCGCACCGACAGCACATGGCCCACGAGTTGGAAGGCGCTGCAGCTTTGCCAGGCACCTACCCCTTCACCCACGCCCGCAGCCATGCCAATTTGCGCATCAACCGCTTTTTGCATGCCTTGATCCGGCCTGAGCACCGCGCACGTTTTGTGAACGATTTTGAAGCCTTGGCCAGTGAGCATGGTCTGTCTGAAGAAGAAAAAGACCTGATCCGCGGCCGAAAGTGGATCGACATGATCCGCCGAGGTGTGATCTTCTTCGTGCTCGAAAAAATGGCGGCGGTGCTGGGCGTGTCCAACCCCGAGGTCTATGCCGCTTTCCGAGGTGAAACCATCGCGCAGTTCCAGGCCACCCGCAAGGTGTCCATGCGTTATTCGGTGGCAGGCGGCCAACAGGTCCAAGCCATTGACCAAGCGTCTTGACGCCAACACAGGCCTTCGCGTCACCAAGGCTACTTCAGTCACGTATTCCCTGATGGCGATGCAAAGACCCGTCAAGCAAGATGCGTGAAGACACCGGTTCTAAACAAGGGCGCTGTGCCGCCCGCACCCACAGGAGACCCTCATGAAAGCATTTTTGAAAACAGCGCTGATCAGCGCACTGTTCGCATCGGCTGCGGTGCAGGCGCAAACGGTCAAGATCGTCGGCCTGGTCGAGCTGACCGGCACCGGCGCCACTTCGGGCACCAACTTTGACAACGGCATGAAGCTGGCGGTCAAAGAAATCAATGCCGCAGGCGGTATTCTGGGCCGCAAGATCGACTACAGCTCCAGCGACACCCAGTCCAACCCTGGCGTGGCCAAAGGCCTGGCCGAAAAAGCCGCCGACGATGGCGCTTATGTGGTCATGGGCCCGGTGTTTTCGGGCTCCATTTTGGTGAGCATGGCGGCCACCCGCCGCGCCGAGATTCCGAACTTCACGGGCGGCGAAGCGGCGGCCATCACGCAGCAGGGCAACCCCTATGTGTTCCGCACCTCGTTCACCCAGTCAACGGCCATGCCCAAAATTGCGGGCTACATCAAAGACACGGTCAAGGCCAAAGTGGTCGATGTGATCTATGTGAACAACGATTTCGGCAAAGGCGGTCGTGACCTGATCAACAAGGCTTTGGAAGCCCGTGGCATCAAAGTCGGGGCGGATGTGTCCACCGAACCTGGCCAAGTTGACTTCAGCAGCGCGGTCATCAAGGTCAAACAGTCCGGTGGCGATGCCGTGTTTGTGTACTCCAACGAAGAAGAATCGGCCCGCTTGCTGCGCGAGCTGAAAAAGCAGGGCTACAACAAACCCGTGATCGGCGAGACGGTGCTGACCAGCCAGAAAGTGATCGAGTTGGCCGGTGATGCCGCCAATGGCGCTGTGGCCCACGTGGGCCTGACCGCCGACGCGCCGCAAGCCACGGTGAAGAAATTTGATGAGGCCTACCAGCGCGAATTCAAGTCGCGTACCGACCACAATGGCCTCAAAGGCTACATCGGCATTTACACCGTCAAGGCCGTGACCGAGAAGATCGGCAAGTTCGATTCCAAGGCCTTTGCCGCCGCGATGAAAAACATCAGCCTCTCGGCCAAGGCCAATCCAGGCTTGTTGCTGGACCTGAGCTACGACACCAATGGCGACTTGGACCGCGAAAGCTACATGACCAAAGTGGTGGGCGGCAAACAAGTCGTGACCGACATCTTGCCCCCCGTCAACAAGAAATAAATCCACCACGCACCCATGGACCACATGAAGTTCAAATTGGCCGGGGTGATGGGCTCGCCCATCCTCCAGTCCCGCTCGCCCATCTTGCACAACCACTGGCTGGCCCAATACGGCTTGAAAGGCGCTTACGGCCACTTTCAAGTCGAGCCTCACCATCTGGAATCGGCCATTCGAGGCTTGTCTGCGCTGGGGCTGGCGGGCTGCAACATTTCGCTGCCGCACAAAGTTGCAGCGCTGGCTTTCATGGACGTGGTCGACCCGGTGGCCCAACGCATGGGCGCCATCAACTGCATCGTGGTGCAGGACGATGGCAGTCTGCACGGCTTCAACAATGACGGCTATGGGTACATCCAAAGTCTCAAGGACGTCAACGCCCACTGGCGTGCTGATGCAGGCCCTGCGGTGGTCCTGGGTGCTGGCGGTGCCGCCCGGGCCGTTGTGCTCAGCCTGATCGACGAAGGCGCTTGCGAGATCCGCCTGACCAACCGCAGCCTCGACAAAGCCCAGGCTTTGGCCGCCGGTCTGGAAGCCGTCGTCAAGGTCGTGCCCTGGGCCGAGCGCAACGCGGCCATGGACGGCGCGGCCTTGTTGGTGAACACCACCAACCAAGGCATGTACGGTCAGCCGCCGCTCGATGTGGCGCTCGATGCCCTGCCGCTGTCGGCCATGGTGTCGGATGTGATTTACATCCCGCTCGAGACCCCATTGCTGCAAGCTGCGCGTTTGCGCGGCCACACCACCGTCAATGGTCTGGGCATGCTGCTCAACCAAGCGCGTCCTGCCTTCAAGGCTTGGTTTGGCGTGATGCCCGAGATCACCCCCGAACTCAAGCAAGCCATCTTGGCCACCTTCTGACGGGCGCCGCATGGCCATCTTTGACGAGCGCAAGATCGATTCGCATTGCCACGTGCTGGACCCCCAGCGCTTTCCGTATGCGCCCGATGTGGGCTACCGCCCTGCCGGGCAAGAGATGGGCGATGCCCGTTACTTTCTGGAAGTCATGGCTTGCCACGGCGTGGCGCATGCCCTGCTGGTGGGACCCAACTCGGGCTACGGCACCGACAACCGCTGCCTGCTGGACGCCATCGCCCTGGGCCAAGGCCGCTACAAAGGCATCGCCGTGGTGCCCAACGACTGTTCGCTGGAGACGTTGGCCGATCTGAAATCACGCGGTGTCATCGGTATCGCCTTCAACCCTGCTTTGCATGGTTTTGGGTACTACGCCGACATCGAGCCTTTGCTCATGCGCCTGAAAGCGCTGGACCTGTGGGCGCAATTCCAGGTCGAAAAAGACCTGTTGCTCGACTTCATGCCCATGCTGGAGCGCGTCGGCGGCAAGATGATGTTTGACCACTGCGGCCGCCCCACGCTGGACGAGGACATGCAGCAAGCGGGGTTTCAGACCCTGCTGGCGCTGGGCCGCGAAGGCCGCGCAGTCGTCAAGATTTCCGGCTACGCCAAATTCTCGCAAGCGGGTTTCCCGTTTCCCGATGTGCGCCCATATGCCGACGCTCTGGTGCACAACTTCGGCGTTCACCAATGCGTGTGGGCGTCTGACTGGCCCTATCTCAAAGCACCGTACCGGCTGGACTATGGCCCCATGCTCAAGGTGTTTGAGTCGCAGTTTTCACCGGCCGAACGTGCCGCCATCTTGTGGGATTCCCCCAAGCGGCATTTCGGGTTTTAAGCCTTTTTGGAGTGTTCACCATGCGTGCTGTCCTGACGGCCATCCTTGCTGCGGGCCTTGTCGCTTGCGCTGGCCTGCCCACGTCCAAAACTGTCGAAGTCCCCTCGGCCGTCCCGGCCCCAATCGCTGCTGAACTGCTCAAAATTGGTCCCGTCGTGGCGCCGCCACCGACCGAAAAACTCTACGCCCCGCTGGCCGAGCGCGAGCCCTATGCCGGCGTCAAGGTGCGCCGTGACGTGCGCTATGGCAGCGACGCCCGTCACCTGCTCGATGTGTTCACCCCCGACAAACCCCAGGCGAACCAGCCCGTGCTGGTGTTTGTGCACGGCGGCGCCTTCATGCGCGGCGAGCGCCGCACCGGCGACAGCCCGTTCTACGACAACATCATGCTGTGGGCCGTGCGCCAAGGCATGGTGGGCGTCAACATGACCTACCGGCTGGCCCCGGCCAACCCCTGGCCCGCTGCGCAGCAAGACATTCAATCGGCCTTGAAATGGGTGCGCGAAAACATCGCTGCCAGCGGCGGCAATCCCCAGCGCATCATCTTGATGGGCCACTCGGCCGGTGCCGCGCATGTGGCGCAGTATGTGGGTCATCCGCAATTCCATGTCGTGCCCGGCTCGGGCTTGGCGGGTGCGGTGCTGCTGTCAGGCCTCTTTGACCCGGTCACGGCCGAGTCCAACCCGCCCCTGCAAGCCTACTTTGGCAAAGACACCGCTCAGTACCCCGCCCGCTCGGCCGTGCCCGGTCTGGTGGCGGCCAAAGTGCCTTTGCTGCTGGCCTATGCCGAGCTGGACCCGCCCGACTTTCACCGCCAAAGCGAACAACTCCACGCCGCCTTGTGCCAAGCCGGCCCATGCCCAGGCCTTTACAAACTCATGGGCCACAGCCACATGTCCGAGATCTATTCGATCAACAGCGCGGACAACACGGTGACCGGCTTGATGAAGCAGTTGGTGGACCGGGTGCGTTGAGTAGCGCTGTCTTGGTGCGACCATAGGGCTGTTAGGGGTCTATTTCAAAACCATTCAACAATTTTCTTGAATTTGACCAATTTTCAGAAAATTCTTTGAGTGACAACGGTTTAAATATCCCCTACCATTGAAATATCTATTCAGATATCCATTCAATGAACACCCCTGACACCCTGATCGCCGCTTTGCGGCGCCATAACGGCCACTCCAGCAGCCCCGAACTGCAGGCTCAGCTGGGTGTGAGTCAGCCGACGGTCTCGCGCTTGCTGGCCCCTTTGCTGGCCTCCGGCCAAGTGGTCAAGGTGGGGGCTGCCCGGGCGCAGCGCTACCTGCTGCCGCGCGATGTCCCCGGTGTGGGCAGGCAGGTGCTCATCCACCAGTTGCAGGCCGATGGTGAACTGCAGCGCTTTGGCTCGCTCTACCCGCTGGCCGGTGGCGGCTTTTGGATGGACGAAGCCGACAAGGCCCACGGCCAAAGCGCTTTTCACGCCAGCCTGCCTTGGTTCTTGATGGACACGCGTCCGCAAGGTTTTCTGGGTCGTGCCTTTGCGCAAGCCCATGCCGAGCTGGCCTTGCCCCCCCATTTGGCCCATTGGACCGATGACCACATCCTGCTGGCGCTGGTGCGTGCGGGCGAAGACCTGCCGGGCAACTTGCTGGTGGGCGCGGCTTCGCTGGACCGCTATCTGGCCTTGCCACCCAACCGCAGCGCCGCCCCGGTGGTGATGGACCCAGCGCAGGATTACCCCCGTCTGGCATTGCAAGCCTTGGGCAGTGCGGCGCCAGGCTCGAGCGCGGGCGGCGAGCAGCCCAAGTTCTGCGCTGTCGCGCAAGGCGTGCCCGTGCTGGTCAAGTTCTCCCCTGCAGGCGACGCCCCGGCCGACCAGCGCTGGCGCGATTTGCTGGTCTGCGAGGCCTTGGCCTTGCAAACGCTGCAAGCCGCAGGCATTGCCGCCGCACAAACCGACATCGTGCAGGCCGCAGGCCGTGTGTTTTTGCAAAGTCGTCGCTTTGACCGCACGCCCTTGGGCCGCGTGGGCATGGTGTCTTTGGAGATGTACGACGCGCATTACATCGGCATCGGATCGCAATGGGCGGCCACCGCCATGCAGACCGGCCGCGCAGGCGCCGAAAGCCTGAGCGCGGCCGACATCCAGACCCTGTGCCTGCTCGACGCCTTTGGCGCCCTGATCGCCAACACCGACCGCCACCATGGCAATGTCTCGCTGCTGCTGCACCAGCACCGCTGGCAACTGGCCCCTGCCTACGACATGCTGCCCATGTTTTATGCCCCGGTGGCGGGTGAAGTGGTCGAGCGCGACTGGGCCAGCCAATTGCCGCGCCCCAACGCCCACACCCTGAGCGTCTGGCCGCAAGCGAAGGCGCTGGCCAAGCAGTTTTGGCAAAGGGCGGCGGAGGATGCGCGGATCGGTGACGAGTTCCGAGCGGTGGCGCGGGCCAATGTGACGATGGTGCAGGGGCTCTGAGCTCAACGCGGCACAAACAAAAACGGCGTGCCGCTCTCGCGTGCACGCCGTTTCCTTTTGACAGGTACCAAATAATCAGTTCTTGTGCAACTCAGCGTTCAGCTCGCCCCAGCTCTTGTTGCGCGGAATGGCGTGCAGCGCGCCCGACTGTGAATCGCGGCGGAACAGGATGCCGTTTTTGCCGGACAGCTCTTTGGCTTTCATCAGGCTGCCGTCGGGCAGCTGCACGCGGCTGCCGCCGGTGATGTAGCAGCCGGCTTCGACCACGCAGTCGTCGCCCAGAGAGATGCCGATGCCAGCATTCGCGCCCAGCAGGCAGCGCTTGCCGACCTTGATGACTTCTTTGCCGCCACCCGACAGCGTGCCCATGATGGACGCGCCGCCGCCGATGTCGCTGGCGTCATCCACCACCACGCCTGCGCTGATGCGGCCTTCGACCATGCTGGCGCCCAAGGTGCCCGCGTTGAAGTTGCAAAAGCCTTCGTGCATGACGGTGGTGCCGCTGGCCAGGTGCGCGCCCAGGCGCACGCGGTCAGCGTTGGCAATGCGCACGCCGGACGGGATCACGTAGTCGGTCATTTGTGGGAACTTGTCCACGCCCTTGACTTCGAGCACGCGGCCTGTGGCGCGGGCCTTCAGGCGGGCGGCGGGCACATCGGCCACGGCGCAGGGGCCAAAGTTGGTCCAAGCCACATTGGCCAGCAGGCCAAAGATGCCGGTCACGTTGGCGCCGTGCGGCTGCACCAGGCGGTGGCTCAGCAGGTGCAAGCGCAGGTAGGCGTCGTGCGTGTCGGCAGGCGCGTCGGCCAGCGACTTGATCTCGGTGCGCACAGCCACCACGGTGGTGCCGCGCACCGCGCAGGCGGCCAGCGCTTGGGCCACGTCAGCGCCCAGGGCCGCCACGGCTTCGGCTTCCGTCAGGCGGGTGCTGCCGCTGGCGGCCACGTCGCCTGCCAATTCGGGGGCGGGAAACCAGGTGTCCAGCACGGTGCCGTCAGCGGCCAAGGTGGCCAGGCCTGTGGCGCGTGCGCCGGTGGTTTGGAAAGTGCTCATGTTGTTGCTCCGGAGAAAGCCTGGGCGCAGACACGCCTCGGCCTGGGAATTCAAAGACACCGATTATCGGCGAGATGCGGCACCCGTCTGGGGCGCGGGGTCATGACCACGGGCGGTGCGGGTGGGGTGCAGATGCGCAGCGGTGTGTCACTTTCTGCCAATGCCTTTGACCCTTGCAGCGATTGCCGTCAACCGGGGTCCGCTGTGCAATCAGGCCATTGCGATGGCCCGCAGAGCAGGCCGCGCCCAAGGAGACCCAAGCATGTACCTCACCGCTGGTTTGCACCGCTCGATGCAAAGACACCCCGACAAGATCGCCACCGTCACAGGCACGCGCCGCCAGACCTACCGGCAACTGGTGGACCGTGTGGCCCGCACCGCTTCAGCGCTGCGTGCGCTGGGCTTGCAACCCGGCGAGCGCTTGTCCGTGTTGGCGCTCAACAGCGACCGCATGATCGAGTTGCTGTTGGCCGGGGCCTGGGCGGGGCTGGTCATCAACCCGATCAACACCCGCTGGACTGCCGCCGAAGTGGCCTACGCCTTGGGCGACTGTGGCGCCAGCGCGCTGGCCATCGACGACAGCCTGATGGCCACCGCGCAAGCCATCACACAGCCCCTGCCCGCACTGCGCCAGCGTCTGTATATCGGTGAAACCCAGGCACCGGCGGGCTATCTGCCGCTGGAGGCGCAACTGGCTGCAGCCCTGCCCATGGAAGATGTGCGCAGCGCGCCCGACACCCTGGCCGCCATCGTTTACACCGGGGGCACCACCGGTTTCCCCAAGGGGGTGATGCTCTCGCACGGCAACCTCTGGGCCTCGCTGGTGGGGCGCATGGCCGAGGTGCCCAACCCGCCGCATTACGTCACCTTGCTCACCTCGCCCATGTTCCATGTGGCGGGGCTCGGCCGCATGCTGGGCCAGACGGTGGTGGGCGGCACCTGCGTGACGGTGCCCGCATTTCAGCCCCAGCCCGTGGTCGAAATCATGGCCAGCGAAGGCGTGAACGACCTGGTCATCGTGCCCAGCATGCTGCAAATGCTGCTCGACACCCCTGGTTTTGACCCGCAGGGCCTGCCCAAGTTGGAGCGCATTTTGTGGGGTGCGGCGCCCATCACGCTGCCGCTGCTACGCCGTGCCCTTCAGGCCTTCCCTGAGGTGGACTTCATCCATGTGTATGGCATGACCGAAACCTCGGCCGCCGTCTCGGCGCTGCCGATCTTGCGCGACGCGGCTTTCTTGGACAGCGAGCGCATCCGCTCGGCTGGGCAGGCCGGGGTGTCGGCCGAGATCCGCATCGCTGACGAGCAAGGGCGCGAATTGCCGCCCGGCACACCCGGCGAGATCTTGGTGCGTGGCCCGGCCGTGATGCAAGGCTACTGGGGCCGCGAAGAAGACACCCGCAAGGCTTTGGCCGGCGGTTGGCTGCACACCGGGGACGGCGGCGTGATGGACGCGCACGGCTACCTGTATGTGATCGACCGCATCAAAGACATGGTGATCACCGGCGGCGAAAACGTCTACCCCGCCGAAGTGGAAAGCACCCTCACCAGCCACCCGGCGGTGTCGATGTGCGCCGTCATTGGCGTGCCCCACGAGAAATGGGGCGAGGCCGTGCACGCCGTCGTCGTGCTCAAGCCCAGTGCGCAAGCCAGCGCCGAAGAACTCTCGGCGCACTGCCACGAACGCATCAGCGGCTACAAATGCCCCAAGAGCTACGAGTTCCGCGACAAGCTGCCGCTCACGGCTGCAGGCAAAGTTCAAAAAACCGAACTGCGCAAATCGGTGGCGCAAGGCAGCGCCGCATGAACAGCCCAGCCCTTAATTCGCAGCTCAACCGCCCACCGCTGCAAGGCGTGCGCGTGCTCGACCTCACCCGATTGCTGCCCGGCCCCATGTGCACCTTGCACCTGGCCGACCTGGGAGCCGACGTCATCAAGATCGAAGACCTGGGCGCGGGCGACTACGCCTCGCCAGCGGTGCGCGAAATGCTCAACCGCAACAAACGCGGCATGCGCCTGGACCTCAAGCACCCCGAAGGCGTGCAGCTCTTGCTCAAGCTGTGCGAGACCGCCGACGTGCTGGTCGAAGGCTTTCGCCCCGGTGTGATGGCCCGGCTGGGCCTGGGCTACGACGTGGTGCGTGCATGCAACCCGCGCCTCGTGTACTGCAGCATCAGCGGCTACGGCCAGACGGGGCCTTTGAGCCAAAAGGCCGGGCACGATCTGAATTACTGCGGCTATGCCGGGGTGGCCGACCAAGTGGGCACGCCGTCTGGCGAGCTGGCCCTGTCCAACCTGCCCATGGGCGACTTGCTGGGCGGCACCATGCCCGCCGTCATGGGCATCCTGGCCGCGCTGTTCGACGCGCAGCGCACCGGCCAAGGCCGCCATGTGGATGTGGCGATTGCCGACGGCGTGTTGGCCCATGCGGTCATCCCGCTCGCTGGCCTGCACAGCCGGGGCCGCGTGCCCGCGCCCGGTAGTGACAAGCTGACCGGGGCGCTGCCCTGCTACGGCCTGTACCCCACGCAAGACGGCCGCTACCTGGCCGTGGGCGCTTTCGAGCACAAGTTCTGGGACACCTTTTGCACCCTGCTGGGCCGCCCGGATTTGGCCGAGCACCACATCCCCAAAACGCAGGCCTTGAACGACTGGGTGCGCCGCGAAGTGGCTCAGGCCGTGCAAGCCCACCCGCTGGCCCACTGGGCGCAAATGCTGGCAGGCGCCGATTGCTGCGTGACCCCTGTGCTCAAGCTCGACGAGGCGCAACAGCTGCCCCACTTTCAAGACCGGGGCATGTGGGTGCAGGTGCAGACCGCGCAGGGCGAGACCATGACACAAATGGCCATGCCAGTGC
>NKIO01000130.1 GCA_002255935.1 Comamonadaceae bacterium PBBC2 | reverse complement strand
ATGTTGATCAGGTTGCGCGATGCCAGGTACAGGTTTTCGTCGACTTCGTCAGCGATCACCAGCACGTTGTCCAGGCTCATGGCCTTGAACTTGGCAGCCAGTGCCTTCGTTTTGGGGGTCTCGACTTTGAAGGAATCCACCACAGCCAGACGGCCTTCGCGGGCCAACTGCGAGAAAATCGAAGCCATACCAGCGCGGTACATCTTCTTGTTGATTTTCTGGGTGAAGTTTTCGTCAGGCATGTTCGGGAAAATCCGACCGCCGCCACGCCACAGAGGCGAAGACGTCATACCGGCACGGGCGTTGCCAGTACCTTTTTGCTTGAACGGCTTCTTGGTGGAGTGCTTGACCTGTTCACGGTCTTTTTGAGCACGGGTGCCTTGACGGGCGTTGGCCTGATAGGCCACCACGATCTGGTGAATCAGGGCTTCGTTGTATTCACGACCGAACACGGTTTCAGGCGCATCCACTTTGGAAGCGGCTTGACCTTGGTCGTTCAGGAGTTCGAGCTGCATCAGTTCGCTCCTTTAGCTTTAACGGCGGGACGCACAGTCACGAAACCACCTTTGGAACCGGGAATAGCACCCTTGATCATCAACAGACCACGGGCTTCGTCAACGCGGACCACGGCCAAGTTCTGGGTGGTGCAAGTGACATCACCGAGGTGACCCGACATTTTCTTGCCAGGGAACACGCGGCCAGGATCTTGCGCCATCGAAATCGAACCAGGCACGTTGTGCGAACGGCTGTTACCGTGCGATGCGCGCTGCGATTTGAAGTTGTGACGCTTGATGGTGCCGGTGAAGCCTTTACCGATGGATGTGCCTTGCACGTCCACTTTCTGGCCCACGGCAAACACTGCAGCCACGGGCACAGCAGCGCCAGCGGCGTACTGGGCGGCCGTGTCGGCGGTCACGCGGAATTCTTGAATGATTTCACCGGCTTCGACGCCGGCTTTGGCCAGGTGACCAGCGATAGGCTTGGTCACACGCGATGCCTTGCGGGCACCAAATGTCACTTGTAAAGCGACATAGCCATCGTTCTCTTGGGTTTTGACCTGGGATACGCGGTTGTTAGAAACATCCACCACTGTGACAGGCACTGCGTCCCCATCATCAGTGAACAGACGCATCATGCCCACCTTGCGACCCAGCAACCCGAGGGAGTTGCTCAGACTCATTGTTTTCTCCAAAACTTCCACCGTGACCACTTCAATTGGCAGGCACGTTTTTGCGTGAAAGACTGTTAATAAATCTCACCCCAAATCGGAGTGAGCCTGAAATTATAGCCCGCCTCGCCATTTCTGGCAAGTCAGGCCATTTTTCAAGTGATTTGGGTGACTCTAGGCCACCCCAAACCGCATTACTGCAGCTTGATTTCGACGTCCACGCCAGCGGGCAGATCGAGTTTCATCAAGGCATCCACAGTTTTGTCTGTAGGGTCCACGATGTCCATCAAACGCTGGTGCGTGCGAATTTCCAACTGGTCACGGCTGGTCTTGTTGACGTGAGGTGAACGCAGGATGTCGAAACGCTTCATGCGGGTTGGCAATGGCACGGGGCCCTTGACAATCGCGCCGGTGCGCTTGGCAGTGTCTACGATCTCAGCAGCAGACTGGTCGATCAGTTTGTAGTCAAACGCCTTCAGGCGAATGCGGATTTTTTGCTTGGATGACATGTCAATTCCTTGTGGTGAGTGTTCTGATGACAGAGCGCAAAGGCCAGGCCTTTGCGCCACTGATCCACAAAAAATTAAGCGATGATCTTGGCAACCACGCCAGCGCCGACGGTACGGCCGCCTTCGCGGATAGCGAAACGCAGACCTTCTTCCATGGCGATGGGGTTGATCAA
>NKIO01000048.1 GCA_002255935.1 Comamonadaceae bacterium PBBC2 | reverse complement strand
GTGGCTACTGCCGCCGCTGCTGCTGCTACTGCTGAGTCCATTCAGGCCGCTGCAGCTGCCACAGCTGCTAACGCTGCTGCTCTGGCAGCCAAGACAGCTTTTGACGCTGCCAAAACAGCTTATGACGCTATCGTCGTAACATCTTTGGTCACTGCAAACAGCTCTATTGCTGCTGCTGCAACTCAAACTGCTGCTGCTACTGCTGCCAAGACTGCTGCTGACGCTGCTGTTGCCGCTGCCGCAACTGCAGTAACTAAGGCTGCCGCTACTACCACCAACGCTGCTGATGACACAGCCGCTGCTGCACTGAAGGCAACTGCTGACGGCTACGCCACTGCTTCTGCTACCGGTACCGCTTACGCTGCTGCGCAAGCAACTGCTGCAGCTGCTAAGCCTGCCACCTACGCTGCTCAGTCGTTCACACTGACCGCAGGTATTGATGCATTTACCGGCGCTGCTGGCGACGATACATTCACCTCTACGCTGACCGCTGCAGGCAATGTTGTATCCGCACTGGACAAGCTTGACGGTGGAGATGGCCTGGGCGATACCCTGAACATCACCAGTACCGTTGCTGTACTCGTTGACTCCACAGCTACCGTAAAGAACATTGAGAACGTCAACGTGACCGGTGCCAGCACTGTTAACGTGGACGCTTCCGGTTGGACTGGTCTGACTAAGCTGACTTCTACTGGATTCGGTGCTAGCACCCTGGTAGGTACTGCAGCTGCTGCAATCACTTCGGCTTCTTCTACTCTGGCTGCTGCTGCTGTTTCCGTCAATGGTGGCTCTACTGTCGCCGTTACTGCAACTGGTGTTACATCCGGTACCGTGACTGTTGGTAACGTTACAGCCCCAACAGGCGCAGTGACTGTCTCCACAACTACAGCTGCAGCTGGTGGTAGCGCAGCAGGTGCTATTGCTGTGACTGGTGGCTCTACAGTTACCGTTACTCAAACTGCAGGTAATGCCGTCAATACCACTGACACTACTGGCGCTGTTACGGTCACTGGTACAGCCAATACGACATCTGTGTCTGTAACTGCATCGAAAGCTGCTACTGCTACTGCTTCGGTCGCTGGTGTTGTGAACAACTCAGTTACCGTCACCGACGTGAACAACGGAAGCACCACTGCTGCCGGTAAGATCACAACAGCCACTGTGAGCGGCTACACAACAGCGACTATCAACAGCAACGCATTGACAACTCTGAGCTTGGCCAATGGCACAGGTAACGTGTTGGTTGGCAACGGTGGCTTGACCACAGCTACTAACAAGACACTGGCTGTGACTTTGGACAACGTGACTGGTGGATGGATCAAAGACTCCAACATCTACACAACTCTGAACGTTACAACTGCCAATACAGCGTCTACTCTGGCTGACATTCAAGACACAGTCTTGGAAACTCTGGCCATTGCTGGTACTAAGGGTCTGACTTTGACCACTGCTGCTGGCATGACAACTCTGAAGACAGTTACCGTGTCTGGCTCCGCAGGTTTGACATCGTCTGATCTGACAACAGCTTCGATCACATCCATCGACGCTAGCGCTACATCCGGTGCCAACACAATTACTTTTAATGCAGTTACGTCCACCTACAAGGGCGGTACGGGTGTAGATAAAGTAACAACGTCGGCTGCCGCTCCAACCAAGGCTATCGATCTAGGTACTGGTGACGACACCTTGACCCTGGCTTCCGGTACTACTGCAGTTACAGGTACCATCGTCGGTGGTGACGGTTCTGACACACTGGTGATGGTTGCAGCAGATGCCGTTACTGCAAGCGGAACTACAACTTTTGCTGGCAAAGTAACAGGCTTTGAAAAGCTTTCCTTGACCGGTGTTGCAAATAATGCAGTCGACGCTGGCAAGTTGGGTAACTACAACGACATCACTGTCGCTGGCAATGCCAACACTTTGGCTTTGTCTGGTTTGACCTCTGGTGCTAAGTTGACACTGACCACAGATACAACTGCCATTACTTTGGCTGGTGCATTTACGGGTACTACGGATGTGGCAAACCTGGTTCTCACTGCAAGCAATGCTGTTCGCGCAGCCGGTTCTATCACTGCTGCTGCTGTTGAAACTATCAATATCACCAATACCAACACCGCTACAACCCCGACAGCGCAGTTGAACACTATGACATTGGTTGGCGCAAATGCCACTTCTGTGATTGTGTCCGGCAATGCTGGGCTGAACTTGACTGGTGGCACCATCGGTACCGCACTGACCAATGTAGATGCAAGTGGCGTGACTTTGGGTGGTTTCTCCTTCACCTCCGGTGCGTTGGCCGCCGCTTCGACTATTAAGGGTTCTGCTGCTGGTACAAATGCCATCAACTTCACAGCTGCTCTTGGCGCTGTGACGTACACCGGCGGTACTGGTACCGATACTGTGACTTTCACTGCAGGTAACACGCTCAACAACAGCATCGCTTTGGGTGCTGGTGATGGAATTGTGGCCTCTGCTACTCAAACTTGGGCTAGCGGTAACAACACTGTTACCTTGGCATCCAGTGGTGCGGTCGCGGTTGCTAACGGTGCTACAGGTAGTGCAGTGACTCTGGGTGCAGGTAATAACTCTGTGACTGACACGGGTACTAAGGGTGCGTACGTTAGCGTTCTGGATGGTGCTAACACCATCACGACAGGTGCTGGCGCTGACTTCATCACAGTCGGTACAGGTGGGAACACCATCAGCACCGGTGCCGGTAACGACACCATCACGATCGGTGCTTCCAAAGCATTGAACACTGTGAACGTTGGTACAGGTACTGATACTGTGATTTTTGGTGGTGTTCCAACCGCTGGCGGTTACTACACATCAATCACAGGTATGTCTGCAGGTGATGTTATCAATATGTCAGCCATCGGTGCTGGTGCTGCCAGCGTGGCCGGAGCTTTGGGTGCCAAGATTACTCTGGGTGCTGTTTCAAGCTTCGCCAACTACTTGGATGCTGCCGCTGCCGGTACTGCGACCAGCGCAACTAATGCAATTTTCAAATGGTTCCAGTTCACTGATGGCAATACTTACATCGTTGTGGATTCGTCGAACAATGCGACATTCGCTGATGGTGTGGATTCCGTAATTCAGTTGGTTGGCTTGGTCGACTTGTCGACATCTACCCTGACTGCAGCTCAGGTGCTGACTTTGGTTTAATCCAAGCAAGTCACGCAAGTGGCAAGCAAAAAGGGCTCCTTCGGGAGCCCTTTTTTACGCCTGTAAAGTAAACATCCGGTGCCAATCACTCATGTGTAGTAAGCGTCCGGTGCAGACCACCCTTGCGCGGTATCTCAGGCTTTGCCACCCTCGTTGATTTCAACGACGAGGACTGCCATGACAGAAACACGCCGGGCGCGTATCACACGCGCCCTCCAAGACATTGACACCTGGCGCGCCAGCGGCATGAAACTCAAAGCCTATGCCCAGTCACGCAGTGAAGAACTCAGCCACTGGCGAGCCCAACTGAGCTGGGAGCGACGCTGGCGTCAGGCACTTGACCCAGCGCCTAACACAGCCCCGCCCAACACAGCCTTTGTGCGAGCCGTACCCATCAAGCACGCCAAACACGTCAACGCTATGCCAACCCAAGACGCCTGCGTGCGCATCGTGCTTGGCCAAGAGCCCCACATCAGCCTAAACGACCAGCAATGGCAAGCCCTCACCGTGGGTCTGCCGTGGCGCAAGCTGGGGCCAGACAGGGGGATTGTCTTGACGTAAAGCAACGCATCACCACAGGCGCTGCTATCGATGGGGTAAGTAGTGCCATAAAATGGCAAAGACTGCCACAAAAGGAGTAACTTATGACGCTCAATGTATCGTTGCCTGCAGAGATGGAGGCCCGTGTGCGGGAACACGTGGCCTCTGGGCTCTATGGTTCTGCCAGTGAAGTTATCCGCGAGGCACTCCGTTTGTTTGAAGCCTACCAGGCGGTTCAAACATCGTGTTTGGTAGCTCTAAAGGCTGATATTGCCCAAGGGATGGCCGACGTGCAAGCGGGGCGCGTCGAACCTATGGATATGGCCGCAATAAAAGCCAAAGGCCGGAATGCGCTCAAAGCGCGATTGGCAAAGTAGTGGTCACTGCTGAGTTCGCACGCAGTGCGCAAACAGATTTGCTTGAGGCATGGTTGTTTATAGCCGAGGAAAACCAGATTGCGGCTGACCGTGTTCTCGATACGATTGAGCATGAAGCGCATCTGCTGCTGACGCAGCCTTTGATGGGGCGTGCACGGTCGGAGCTTGGTGTTGGTGTTCGCAGTTGGCCAACTTCTACTTCCTACATCCTGTACTACGTAGTTAGCAGCAACGGCATCATAGTGCTTCGCGTGTTGCATCATGCCCCTGATGTCAAACAGTTCCATTTTGGACATCTGCAGTAGGTCTGCAAGTGCCTGCGCTACCGCCCTTGCGCGGTGCTCAAGTTCTGTCGCGCTCGTTAATTTCAACGACGAGGACTGCCATGACAGAAACACGCCGGGCACACATCACACGCGCCCTCCAAGACATTGACACCTGGCGCGCCAGCGGTATGAAACTCAAAGCCTATGCCCAGTTTTTACGCTTTCTTTACGCCCCTGGCCCGCATCTCTACCCCATCTTTACACCCAAAAAAATAAGCTCATCCCATCGTCTTTGATGGAGAAGTGCTGTGGATATTGTGTTTATCGGGGCCGGGGTTTTGCTCTGGGGGGCCATGGTGCTCTTGGTGTGGGGATTCGAAAAACTCGAACGCCCCCAGGGGGCGCGGGTATGAGCACCACCGAAATCTTCTATGTGCTGGGGACCATGGTGTCCGCCGCGCTGTTGGTGTATCTGGTGTACGCGCTGATCTGCGCGGAGGAGTTTTGATGAGTAGCTCTGCTTGGGGGCTACTGGCCCTATTCCTCGTCACCCTGTTGCTGGCCGCCTGGCCGCTGGGGTTGTGGATCGCCCGTATCAGCACCGGCCGCCTGCCGTGCTGGATGCTGCGCACTGAATCGCTGCTGTACCGCCTAGCGGGCACTTCGGCCGATCAGTCCATGCGCTGGTCGCATTACGCTTTGGCCTTGCTGGCGTTCAATGCGCTGGGTGTGCTGGTGGTGTATGCCATCCAGCGCCTGCAGGCGGTGCTTCCCCTCAACCCGGCGGGCATGGCGGCGGTCTCGCCCGATTCATCCTTCAACACCGCGCTGAGCTTTGTGGCTAACACCAATTGGCAGGGCTACGCGGGTGAGTCGACGATGAGCTACCTCACGCAGATGACGGCGCTGGCGGTGCAAAACTTCTTCTCGGCGGCCACTGGCATTGCGGTGGTGTTTGCGCTGATTCGTGGGTTTTCATCGCGCAAGGCCAATGAGAGTAGCCCCGAGGCCGGCACCATTGGTAACTTCTGGGTCGACATCACCCGCATCACCGCTTGGCTGTTGTTGCCGCTGTCGTTGGCATTTGCCATTTTCTTGGTCGGGCAGGGCGTGATTCAAAACTTTGACGCCTACCAACAAGTGGGTAGCCAAACCCTGCCCATGGGGCCGGTCGCTTCACAAGAGGCCATCAAGATGCTGGGCACCAACGGCGGTGGTTTCTTCAACGCCAACTCAGCGCACCCGTATGAGAACCCAACGGCTTTGAGCAATTTCATGCAGATGCTGGCGATCTTTTTGATTCCGGCGGCGCTGTGTTTTTCGTTTGGTAGCGAGGTGGGTGACAAGCGCCAGGGTTGGGCCATTTTGGCGGCCATGACGCTGATCTTTGTGGTGGCCGTGGTGGCCATCATTCCGGCCGAGCAGGCGGGTAACCCGTTGTTGACTCCGCTGGGCGTGGACCAGACCGCCAGCAGCCTGCAGCCGGGCGGCAATATGGAAGGCAAGGAGAGCCGCTTCGGCATCAACGCTACAGGCTTGTTTGCGGTGATCACCACCGCAGCATCGTGTGGTGCGGTGAACGCCATGCATGACTCATTTACGCCGCTGGGTGGCATGGTGCCCCTGGTGATGATGCAGCTGGGTGAAGTGGTGTTTGGCGGCACAGGCACCGGCCTGTACGGCATGTTGGTGTTTGCAATTCTGGCGGTGTTCATTGCGGGTCTGATGATTGGCCGCACGCCAGAGTATTTGGGCAAAAAGATCGAGTCGCACGAGATGAAGCTCACCTCGATCGCGATTCTGGTGACGCCCATCCTGGTGCTGGCGGGTACCGCGGTGGCGGTGCTGGCGGATGCGGGCCGCGCCGGCATTGCCAACCCGGGCGCACACGGTTTCTCAGAAATTTTGTACGCCTTCACTTCGGCGGCCAATAACAACGGCAGCGCCTTTGCGGGCCTGTCGGCCAACACGCCGTTCTACAACACCTTGCTGGGTATCGCCATCTGGATGGGCCGCTTCGGCGTGATTGTGCCGGTGCTGGCCATTGCAGGCGCGCTCGCTTCCAAAAAGCGCTTGCCCGTGACCTCGGGCACCTTGCCTACCCACGGCCCATTGTTCGTGGTGCTGTTGATTGGCACCGTGTTGCTGGTGGGCCTTTTGAACTATGTGCCTGCATTGGCCTTGGGCCCGGTGGTCGAGCACTTGATGCTCTGGCCAACTCAGTAATCACTACGCAGCTATGAGTACCCATATGACCAATAAAACTTCTCTCAGCCTAATGGACCCTGCACTCGTGAAACCCGCAGTGATCGCTTCGTTTGCCAAACTCAGCCCGGCTGCGCAGTGGCGCAACCCGGTGATGTTTGTGGTCTACGTGGGCAGCATCGTCACCACCCTGCTGGGCATTCAGGCCCTCCAAGGCCAGGGTGAAGCGCCTGCCTGGTTCATCCTCACCGTGGCGGTGTGGCTCTGGTTCACGGTGCTGTTTGCCAACTTTGCCGAAAGCCTGGCCGAAGGGCGCAGCAAAGCGCAAGCCGCCTCACTACGCAGCTTGAAGAAAAGCACCTGGGCCAAGAAGCTGAAAGACCCGGTGCATGGTTCCAGTTGGTTACCAGAGCAAGCGGAAAACTTGCGCAAGGGCGACGTGGTCTTGGTGGAAGCAGGCGACACCATCCCCGTAGACGGAGAAGTGATCCAAGGGGTGGCCACGGTGGACGAGAGCGCTATCACTGGTGAATCCGCTCCCGTGGTGCGCGAATCGGGCGGTGATTTCGGATCGGTCACTGGCGGCACCCGCGTGCTGTCGGATTGGCTAGTGGTGCGTATTTCGGTTAACCCAGGCGAGTCGTTCCTGGACCGCATGATCAGTATGGTGGAGGGGGCCAAACGCCAGAAGACGCCCAATGAAGTGGCACTCACGATTCTGCTGGTAGCGCTGACGATTGTGTTTTTGGTGGTCACCGTCACGCTACTGCCCTACTCGCTGTTTGCGGTGGGTGCCGCCCAATCGGGCAGCGCCGTCAGCATCACTGCCCTGGTGGCGCTGTTGGTGTGCCTGATTCCTACTACTATCGGCGGCCTGCTGTCGGCGGTGGGCGTGGCCGGCATGAGCCGCATGATGCAGGCCAATGTGATTGCCACCTCGGGTCGCGCGGTGGAGGCCGCGGGCGATGTGGATGTGTTGCTGCTGGACAAAACCGGCACCATCACCCACGGCAATCGCCAGGCTTCGGCCTTCATTGCCGCGCCGGGCGTTACGGAGTTGCAGTTGGCCCAATGCGCTACGCAATCGTCTATGGCCGATGAGACGCCTGAGGGGCGCAGCATTGTGGTGCTGGCCCAGCGCCTGGGTGCCAGCGCGCCCCTGACCGGTGAGGCGCTGGAGGTGCCGTTTACCGCCCAAACCCGCATGAGCGGCATGGATGTGAAGACCGCCGACGGCAGCACGCGCCAGTTGCGCAAAGGTGCGGTGGCCGCCATTCGCAAACATGTGGAAGCTTTGGGGGGCAGCGTGCCTGCAGGCGTACTGCGCGCTGCTGATGAAGTATCCCGACGCGGCAGCACGCCTTTGGCGGTGGCCGATGGCAAGCAGGTGCTGGGCATTGTGGAGCTCAAAGACATCGTCAAAACCGGCATCAAAGAGCGCTTTGGTGAGTTGCGCCGCATGGGCATCAAGACGGTGATGATCACCGGTGACAACAAGCTTACCGCTGCGGCCATTGCCGCTGAGGCGGGTGTGGACGATTTCCTGGCGGAGGCGACGCCCGAAGACAAACTCAAACTAATCCGCAGCTACCAGGCTGAGGGCCGTTTGGTCGCCATGACGGGCGATGGCACCAACGATGCCCCTGCGCTGGCCCAAGCCGACGTGGCAGTGGCCATGAACAGTGGTACCCAAGCCGCCAAAGAGGCCGGCAATATGGTGGACCTGGACTCCAACCCGACCAAGCTCTTGGAGATTGTGGAAACCGGCAAGGCGCTCTTGATGACGCGCGGCTCGCTCACCACCTTCTCGATTGCCAATGACGTGGCCAAGTATTTCGCCATCATCCCTGCCATTTTTGTGTCCACCTACCCGCAGTTGGCGGCTTTGAATGTGATGCGTTTGGGTAGCCCCAACTCGGCCATCTTGTCTGCCGTGGTGTTCAACGCGCTGATCATCATGTTCTTGATTCCGCTGGCACTCAAGGGCGTGAAGTACCGGCCCGTAGGCGCTGCTGCGCTGTTGCGTCGCAATTTGTTGATCTATGGCCTGGGCGGTCTCATCGTTCCCTTTATTGGCATCAAAGCCATCGACATGGTGTTGGTGGCAGGAGGTTTGGTATGAAGAAAATAGTGCGACCTGTGTTGGTTCTATTCTTCGCCTTGACGCTGCTGACTGGCATCGCCTACCCCTTGGTGGTGACAGGCTTGGGCCAATGGTTGTTTCCTGCGCAGGCCCATGGCAGTTTGATCCAGCGCGATGGCAAAGCCGTGGGCTCGCTGCTGGTGGGCCAAAACTTTACTGAGCCGGGTCACTTCTGGGGTCGCCCCTCCGCCACCGGGCCATTTCCCAACAATGCTGCAGCCTCCAGCGGGTCGAATCAAGGGCCGCTGAATCCTGCACTGGTGGATGCTGTGAAAAGCCGCGTGGAAGCGCTGCGCGCCGCCGACCCGACCAACACTGCACCGGTGCCCAACGAATTGGTCACCACATCCGCCAGTGGACTGGACCCCCACATCAGCCCGGCAGCAGCCCAGTTTCAAGTGGCGCGGGTAGCCCGGGTGCGCAACTTGGCAGTAGCCCAAGTGCAGGCACTGGTAGAGCAAAACACACAGCGCCCGCTGCTGGGCGTGATGGGTGAGCCGGTGGTCAACGTATTGCAATTGAACTTGGCGCTGGAAGCATTGCGCTGAGCTTAGGGCGACAGATTCAGCGAAACTCAGGAAATGCCCCACATGACTGACACCCGCCCAGACCCCGATGCGCTGCTGGCCGAGCTGCAAGAGGCCGACCTGGCGGTGCAGCGCGGCAAGCTGCGTATTTACTTTGGTGCCAGCGCCGGGGTGGGCAAAACCTATGCCATGCTCAGCGCCGCGCAGCGGGCCCAGCGCGCGGGGCAAAACGTGCTGGTGGGGGTGGTGGAAACGCATGGCCGCAAAGAGACCGTGGAGCTGCAGGCCGACTTGAAGCTGCTGCCGCTGCGCAAAGTGCCCTACCGCGGCCAAATGTTGCAAGAGCTGGATCTGGATGCTGCGCTGGCTGCCAAGCCGGATGTGCTGCTGGTGGACGAGCTGGCCCACAGCAATGCACCCGGCTCGCGCCACCCCAAGCGCTGGCAGGATGTGCAGGAGCTGTTGCGCTCGGGTATTGATGTCTGGACCGCCATTAACGTGCAGCACCTGGAAAGCCTGAACGGCACCGTCGGTGCCATCACCGGCATCCGCGTGAACGAGACCGTGCCTGACACGGTGCTGGACGATGCCGATGAAGTGATCTTGGTCGATGTGACTGCCGATGAACTGCTGGCGCGCCTGAAGGCGGGCAAGGTGTATTTGCCGCAGCAGGCCGAGCGGGCGGCCAAAAACTTCTTTCGCAAAGGGAATTTGTTTGCGCTGCGTGAAATTGCCTTGCGCCGCACGGCCGAGCATGTGGGTGACGACGTGCGCAGCTACCGCGCCAAGCAGCTCCAGCTCAGCCGCCATGCAGGTAGCACCGGAGCCCCGGCGTGGAACACCTCGGGTGCCATGCTGGTGTGTGTGGGGCCAGGCGTGGGTGCGGAACACGCCGTACGCAGCGCGGCCCGGCTGGCGGGGCAATTGAATGTGCGTTGGAATGCCGCGTATGTAGAAACCCCGGCCTTGCAAAGGCTGCCCAAAGCCGCGCGAGACCGTACGCTGGCAGTCCTCAAACTGGCCGAAGACTTGGGTGCCAGCACCGCCATTCTGGTGGGGGAAGACATTGCCCAGACGCTGCTGCTGCATGCACAAACACTGAACTGCGCCACGGTGGTGGTGGGGCGCCCGGATGCGCAGCGCTGGAGTCGTTTCTGGCGCATGGTGCAGCCGACCCTCACGCGGCGCTTGGCCCAGTTGGCACCCGCACTCGACATCATGGAGATTGGCACCAGCGACAGTGTTCGCCAAATCCAACCCAATGCGCTGCCCGATACGCCAGGGCCTGCAGAGGAGCCTTCCTGGCTGGATGCCTGGCCCCGCTATGCCTGGGCTGCTGCGGCCTGCGGGGTCACCACGCTGCTGAGCTTGCCCATGGTGGGGGTGTTTGAGTTGGCCAATATCGTCATGCTGTTTTTGCTAAGCGTGGTGCTGGTGGCGGCGCGGCTGGGGCGTGGGCCAGCGGTATTGGCGGCGTTCTTGGCGGTGCTGTCGTTTGACTTCTTTTGTGTGGCTCCGCGCCTGTCATTTGCGGTGAGCGATGTGCAATATCTGTTGACCTTTGCGGTGATGCTGGCCGTGGGTTTGCTAACGGGCCAATTGACGGCCAACCTGCGCTTTGCAGCAGGCGTATCCGCCAGCCGCGAGCGGCGCGCGCAGGCGCTGTTTGAGTTAACCCGCGACTTGTCGGCGGCCCTGCAAACCGTGCAGGTGGTGGAGCTGGGCGAGGCTGCGGTCCAGCAGACCTTCGGTGGCGATGCCTATGTGCTGCTGACTGATGCCAACGACCAACTGGTGGTGGATGCCACCACGCAGGCGGGTGTGGATGCCAGCATTGCAGACTGGGCGTTTAACCACGGCCAGCGCGCGGGTCTGGGTACGTCTACCTTGCCGTCCAGCGCCTGGCATTACGTTCCGCTGCGTGCGCCCATGCGGGTGCGTGGCGTGCTGGCGCTGCGCCCGGCGCAGCCGCGTTGGTTGCTGATCCCTGAGCAGGTGCAGCAATTGGAAACACTGGCGCGCCAGATCGCCATCGCCCTGGAGCGGGTGCACTATGTGGACGTGGCCCAGGCCGCCGTGGTGCAAATGGAGTCCGAGCGGCTGCGCAACACCTTGCTGGCCGCCATGTCGCATGACATACGCACGCCGCTGACGGCGCTGGTAGGGCAGGCTGAGGCCTTGGCGACTTCACACCCTTTGAGCCCGGTGCAACGCGACTCAGCCGAGTCCATAGGCCGGGAGGCGCGTGAGCTCAGTGCCCTGGTCACCAATCTGCTGGAAATGGCCCGCCTGGAGAGCGGGCAAGTGGAGCTGCGCAAAGAATGGCAATCGGTAGAGGAGGTGGTGGGCAGTGCGATTCGGTCGGCACGGCACGCCCTGGCCGGTGCGGTGGTGCGCACGGACATTGCGGCGGACCTGCCGCTGGTGGAGTTTGATGCCGCGTTGATGGAACGGGTGCTGGTGAACCTGCTGGAAAACGCGGCCAAATATGGTGTGATTGCAGCAACAGAAGACGCGGTACGGCCATCCCCCGCCATGGTGGTGAGCGCCGTGGCATTGCCCGGCGCTCTGGAGCTCACGGTGCGCGACTTTGGCCCCGGCCTGCCGGTGAATGCCAAGGGCAAAGAGGCAGACCTGTTTGAGAAATTCACCCGGGGTGCGAGTGAATCCAACAAGCGTGGCGTGGGCCTGGGGCTGGCGATTTGCAAGACCATCGTGGAAGCCCACCGGGGCAAAATTTCTGCGGCGCAGGCGGTGGGCGGCGGTGCGGAATTCAAAGTGACGCTGCCCCGAACCCCGCCGCCCGATATGCCGCCGGATGCTACCCTCGCCCCATGTCCCAGCCCGTTGCCGTTCTGATTGAAGACGAACCCCAGATCCGCCGCTTTGTGCGCGCCGCGCTGGAGGCCGAGGGCTGGCAGGTGCATGAGGCCGAGACGGCAGCGCGCGGCCTGGCGGATGCCGGTACGCGCAAGCCAGATTTGCTGGTGGTGGATTTGGGCCTGCCCGATGGAGATGGACTGGATCTGATCCGGGACGTGCGCGGCTGGTCTAACGTGCCCATCGTGGTGCTGTCGGCCCGCGCTGATGAGTCCGACAAGATTGCCGCGCTGGACGCCGGTGCTGACGACTACCTGACCAAGCCCTTTGGCGTGGGCGAGCTGCTGGCCCGTGTGCGTGCCAACCTGCGCCGGCCCCGCGCGGGCCAAGAGCCTGCGGGCAGCGCCGAGGTGTTGCCCGTATTCAGTTTTGGCGAAGTCGAAGTGAATCGCCAGACGCGCATTGTGCGGCGTGCCGGTGCCGAGGTGCACCTCACACCGATTGAGTACCGCCTGCTGACCACTCTGGTTGCCAACGCGGGCCGGGTGATGACCCACAAGCAACTGCTGCGCACCGTGTGGGGGCCATCCCACTCCGAGCAGAGCCACTACCTGCGCATTTACATGGGCCACCTGCGCCAGAAGCTGGAGATCGACCCGGCGCAGCCCCGGCACTTGTTGACCGAGACGGCGGTGGGCTACCGCCTGCTGGTGGATTTGTGCTGAGGTTGTGAGTCAAATCGGCCATTCAGGCCGTGGATAGTGCGGGAGCAGCTCATCTTTTAATAGCAAATGTTCTTCCAAGCCAGGCACTGCTGCGCGATGCACTTCACTTTGTAGCCTTGCCACCGCGTCATCGCTAAGATTGCGCCATGCAAAAACTACCAACCAAGCTCCTGATGAGCGTGTGCGCAGGCCTGCTGCTGAGCGCCTGTGCCCAGAAATTTCCTGCAAACGATGAGTTGCCTTCCTCCGTATCGGGCCACCTGGAGGGCCAGCAGGTCCTGCTGAAGGTCTCGTTTGAGGCCAGTGAAGATTCCAGCTTCCAATGCGCCAGCAAGCTGGTAGCAGAGCAAGCCAGCGTGTCGGCACTAGAAAACGTGGTCCGTACCGACCGGCCCGAAGCCAACCGCGCGGTGTCATTCAGCAAGACCCTGAAGTTCAAGGGCGAGGAACTGGACACGCTTTTCATCGCCCTGAGCCAGTGCCGGTTTGCGGACCAAACCGGCGTGCGCTGGTCCACGCTGCGGTGGTCGAATGAAAAATTGCCTCCGATGGTGCGTCCGCTGCTAGCGCCACCACCGCCGCCGCCATCTGCTGCGTCTTCCGCGCCGGCTGCCATGCCCGTGCCCAATGTGTCTGACCTTCCTCCCGCTAGCGGTTCCGGCAACTAGCCATGACCCCTCTGTTCAAAAAGCTCAACCTCGGCACCCAGAGCGTGGTGCATGTGCTCAATGCACCTGCCTCGTTTGAGGGTGAGCTGGCGGCGCTACAGGGCGCCAAGGGCATCAATGACGTTAGCGTGCAGCGCACGCTGCGTGGCCCGGCACAGTTTGCGATGGCCTTTGTGGTGACGGTGGCCGAGCGCGATGCCGCCAGCGCCAAGCTCGCCCAGGCCTGTGAGGGCGATGCGGTGCTGTGGATGGTCTACCCCAAGGCCAGCTCCAAAAAGTACCGCTGCGAATTCAACCGCGACTCTGGCTGGCCCGTGCTCAGCGCCGCAGGCTTTGACACCGTGCGCATGGTGGCGGTGGATGAAGATTGGTCTGCGCTGCGCTTTCGCCGGGTTGAGTACATCAAGGCTCCAGCCCGCAAGGCCTAGGGGCTCGGCAAATGCATACGGGGGGTGCCGCCATCCCATACCTTCGGCCTCTGCTTTCGGTATGGCTTGGTTTGCTGGTAGGGTGTGCCGTGCCGGTTTGGGCCTCCACTATCGCCACTACCGCCACCATCACCCCTGCGCCTGCCGCGCAGCTCATTGCCGACTACAGTAGCGGCTACCGTGCCTTGGGCATCGCGCAGTTGAACCTGTCGTATGCGCAAAACATCCAGGCCATTCTGGATGAGCCGGATACAGCATCGCAGCGCGTTTTCTTCAAAGGCATTCAAAAGCGTTTGCAAACGGCAGATGCGCAGGGCGCAACCGACTGCGAAAAATTGCATCTGAAAATACTCGCCTTCGAAGTAGGAACCCATCTGCAAAAGCTGGATGTGGTGGACAAATTTGTGGAGCAAGGTGGGCGTGCCAAGGTGTCCCCAGAGGGACTGGCCAGCATGCCCATGGGCCAGGACTGGTACCGCTATTTTCTGAAGCGTTGGCTGACCCTAGAAACCACGCCTGAAGCCCTGATGGCTTTTGGCAAACAGGAGCTGGCCCAGGCGCTGCTGCGCTACCGCGCGCTGCAAAGCAAGATGGGTTTTGAGGGTAAAGACGCTGCGTTTTACGCGTACCTGGCCACAGAGCAGTTTTTCTACCCTGAAGGCCAAACGCCCTTGGCCGACTATGAAGCGCGCCAGGCCACGGTGTACCGTAATTTACACAAGCTATTTCTGGTAACCGAAGTGCAGCCCGCGCGCGTAATGCAATCCACACGCGGTGCAGCCATGCCTGCAGACGCCTACTACGACACCGATACGCGCACTTTCTACTTCAACCGCGCCAAACCCCGGTTTGAGCGGCGCAATGTGGATTGGCTGCTGTTGCACGAAAGTACGCCCGGACACCACTACCACACCAGTTACGCGCGCTTGCGCCAGGCTTGTCCGGCTCCGTGGCCCAGCGTTTTTTATGCCGCCTTTGCCGAGGGTTGGAGCGCCTATGTGGAGGAGTTTGGCGAGCCCCTGGGCTTGTACCGCCAAGATTCGGATGCGCTGGGTGCGGTGGAATGGGACCTGGTGCGCTCTGTCCGCGTGGTGCTGGATGTGGGCATCAACCACGAGGGCTGGAGCCCGCAGCAAGCGCGCCAGTACTGGCAACAGATGCTGCCCATGCTGCCCGACCTGGCGGAGCGCGAGATTGCACGTGTGCGCAACTGGCCGGTACAGGCCATCACTTACAAACGCGGTGCCGCCCTGTTTCGGGAGCTGCGCGCACAAGCCCGAGCCCGCCAGGGCGCCGCGTTTGATATCCGCCTGTTCCATGACCAAGCCCTGAAGCACGGCGGCATGCCACTGGCGGTGCTGCCGGGGTGGGTGCTGGGGGGAGACTTGGGTCTGCAATCAGTGGGGTTTGGCGACCCAGTAGTCCGGTAAACGTCGGTGGTGGGCGACGGCCAAAATAGTTACCGTGTTCTCTCTCACCTCGTAAACAACCGAATATGGAAATCGGTGTAACACCCTACGGCGATTGCCTAATGTGTCGGCGGCCCTGCCAAGTGGGCTAATGCCAAGCAGATCAATAGCCGCGAATACCTCGCTGCGAAAGGCATCGGCAATGAGTCGGCTGCGATCCGCGTACCAAAGAAATGCCTCCTGGATATCGCACTCTGCGGCAGGCGCAATTTCTAGGTGGTAAGCACTCACAAAGCGATGAGTCTTGCGCGCGCTTGTGCCCACGGCACAGCGTTGGCAACGCCTGTGCGCAAGTCCGACTTGCGTTGCGCAATCTCGGCAGCCCATGCCTTGGAGACGGCGGACTCGTCGTCTCCCTCTAGGCTGTCGAGCAACGCCAGTAGCACGGCCGACCGCTCCTGCGGGATTAGCGCCAGTGCTTCGTCGATAACGTGATCCAAGTGTGGGTTCATGCCAGAAATTCTAGCAGTGGCTGGGCAGCGCAAGAAGCCCAAGCTGAAAACTTGGGGCTGCAACTTTTCGGTCAATGCTTGGTAGGCTCGTTCGACCGGGCCATGGTTGACCAACAGCCATGCTTTGTCGTTCTGTTCCAGATCATTCGCCTCGACAGCCAGGCCTTGGAAAAACTACCAAACCGGCCATACAGCCCGTGGATAGTGCGGGAGCAGCTTCTCTTTTTATAGCGTTTCGGTGTTGGGCATCGTAGTTCAGGTCAGCGCATCTGCCATAAACTGCATCCGGTCTTGGCCCCAAAACAGATCGTCTCCCACAAAGAAGCTGGGCACACCAAATACGCCGCGGGCTATGGCGCTGGCCGTGTTGGCTTTTAGGCGTTCTTTCACCGCTGGGTCGCTGATCAGCGCCATGAACTCCATCGGGTCAAAGCCGGCCTCTGCCAGTACCGCACCGATCTGCTCCGGCAGATTGAGGTTGCGCGGCTTCTCAAACATGGCGCTGAAGATGGCGCGCAAATAGCGCTGAAACTCCGCCTCGCCGCGCATCTGCATGGCAATGGCACCACGCATCAGCGGCAGGGTGTTGATAGGAAAGTCCGGGTTCATTTGCAGTGGCACACCGTAGGCCTTGGCCCAACGCTGTAGGTCTATGTTGGAATACCGGCCCTTGGCGGGCACCTCCGCCGGGCTCTGGTTGCCCGTGGCTTGAAATATGCCGCCCAGTAATACCGGTGTCCAGAGAATATCGGCCCCCTGGGCTTGGGCGATTTTGGGGAGCTGGTGGTAGGCCAGGTAGGTGTAGGGGCTACCTACATCAAAGAGGAATTCGATGGTTTTGGGCATGGTGTACCAGTGCGAGGAGGATGTGGGTGGGGTTCAGTGGTGTGCAAGATGTCGGCATGGGTTTACCAGCGTTCCATCCAGGGGCGCAAGTCGAGTTCATGGGTCCAGGCATCGCGCGGCTGGGTATGCAGGTGCCAGTAGTTATCGGCAATGTGGTCGGGGTTCAAAATGCCGTCTTCGTCTTTTTTAGCGTACATGGCGGGCGCGTTGTCGCGGATGAAGGCGGTGTCGATTGCGCCATCCACCACCACGTGCGCTACGTGAATGTTTCTAGGCCCCAGTTCGCGCGCCATGCTTTGGGCCAGTGCCCGCAGCGCATGTTTGGCACCGGCAAAGGCGGCAAAGTTGGCCGACCCGCGTAGCCCGGCCGTGGCACCCGTAAAGATGATGGTGCCGCGCCCGCGCGTGACCATGCGCTTGGCGACTTCGCGCCCTACCAAAAAGCCGCTGAAGCACGCCATTTCCCAAATCTTGAAGTACTTTTTGGCCGTCTCATCCAGAATGCTGCAGGGCACATTGGCACCGATGTTGAACACCATCACCTCGATGGGGGCAATGTCGCGCTCAATGTCATCGACCAGTTGGATGACGTCTTCTTCCTTGCGTGCGTCTGATGCAAAACCATGGGCTTGCCCGCCGCTGTGGTTGATCTCGTCGACCAGCGGGGCCAGCTTGTCGGCACTGCGCCGACTGACACAGGCAATGAATCCCTCTTTGGCAAAGCGCTTGGCAATGGCACCGCCGGTGGCGTCTCCGGCCCCCACGATCAGGGCCGCACGGGAATTTTCAGGTTGTGTAGTCGTATCCATAGATCACTCCATTTAAAAGATAACGATCACTATCCTAACGACCGTTATGTAATAATGCAAGCACGCGTTTGATACAAGTAGGACAAAAAAACACCATGCGTTATTCACCCGACCACAAGCAAGGTGCCCGTGCGCGCCTGGTGGATACCACTGGCGCACACGTCAAAAAAAATGGATTTGCGGCCACTGGGGTGGATGGCCTGATGGCCGCCGCAGGCCTGACATCGGGTGCCTTTTACTCTCACTTTCGCAGCAAGAGCGAGTTGCTAGAGGCCATCATCGGCAACGAGCTGCAGCGCTCGATTGCGCTTTTTTCTAGTCCGGTGTTGGAAGACTCTTTGCTCGCGGTAGAGGGCTATTTAAGCCAGGCCCATGTGGACCACCCAGAGGCCGGTTGCGCAGTGCCCGCATTGGCTGCAGAAATTGCGCGCTCGGGCCTCTCTACCCAGCAGGTTTTTGAAGACGGCATGCTGGGGTTAAAAGACCAGATTCAAAACTTGGTGCAGGATGAGTCCAAAGCTTGGTCCATCATGGCGCAGTTGGTTGGCGCGGTGATGATTGCCAGGGGCTTGCCGTCAGAGTCTGCGCGCGCCGCCCTGCTGACGGGGGTGATGCAGCAAGTCAAGCGGCTGCTGCAAGACACTTCCCTGACCTGATTCAACTCCCTCGCCTTGGCGAGTTACTGGCCAGGGTCCAGCGCACTGCGGGGCACAGGTTCCGTTTGCAAGGTCTCAGGATTCAATTTGCCATGGATGCCACGCAGGCCGTGCAGCAAGCCCAAAAAAAGCATCTTCAGGTGCTGGCGTTTGTGGCTGGATAGCAGCACGTAAAAACCCAAGAACTGAACGATGCGCCACAGAAAATGCGCACTCCAGGCCAGGGAGAGGTGGCCTGCACCGATCATGGCCAGCGTGTTGCGGGCCATGTAGTAGTCCCGCAGCGGGGCGTGGGTCGCGACATGGCGTTCGCGTAAAAACCAAACCTTTTGGATCTCGTCACCCAGGCTGTGGTGCAGTAGGGCTTGCTCTAGGCCCACCAAGCGGTAGCCCGCCGCGCGTGCGCGAAAACACCATTCGGTGTCTACGTGGTCAATGAAGAATTCAGACCGCAGCCCCCCCACCGTGGCCCACACCGCAGCAGGAATCAGCATGCCCGAAGCAATCAGAAATCCGGCATCCACCCTGGGGCAGGGATTCGCCGCGTGGGCGTCGGCAATTACTGAGGCACTTTGACGCTCGCTTGGAATAAAGGTAGAAACCCGGCCCGTGCGGCGGTCGATGGTGGCGGGGCTGATGGCCGCCACTGGCATGGCCCCGGTGTCGTATACGCAAACCGCAAGGCCCTCCAGAAGCCTCGCCACCATGTCCGGCTCGGGGATGCTGTCTTGATCGCACAGCAGAACGTGGCTGGCACCGCCCTCTAGGGCCAAGGCGATACCCCGATTTTGCGCCGAGGCTATCCCCTGGTTGCCCCCCAGTTGCAGTAGTTTCAGGTTCGGAAACATTCCGCCCAAATGCCATTCAGAAAGTGCAGAGCCCACCGGCGCGTTGTCCACCACGATGAGCCTTGCCACCTGGGGCTGCAGCGCATGCAGCAGCGCCAATAAGGCCTGCTTTTCTGGTTGATAGGTAACCACAACCGCCGCAACGCTTGAACGAGGTAAGGGGAGGGTGGCGCGGGATGGGGTTTGCATTCATCGCATTTTCACCCGAATAAAACCGCTTATGCGAGGGTGACGCTGCTTTGCGGATCGATCAAAATTTTGGCGTGGGTTTCCGGGTCGCCCAACGCGGTGAATGCGGCGTCCACGCCCCCTAGCCCGACCTCGCCCGTTATCAGCCGCGAGCAATCCACGGTGCCGTAGGCGATGGCATGCAACGTCTCACGAAACTCCAGCGGCGAGTAACCCGCGCTAAAGCGGATCTGCGTCGCCTTGTTGATTGCCACTGCGTTCTCAATGCGGTCGCTCTGCATGCACACGCCCACCACCACGATGCGGGCGAACTGCGGCACGCCTTCAATGATGTTTTGCAGCACCCCCGGCGCACCCACGCACTCAAACACCACCGGCCCTTTCGGGTCGCCCGCCAGCAACTCTGCCAAACGCCAGGTGTGCCACCAAGGCAGCGGCAGCCGCCCGAGCTTTTCGCGGGTGCTGACCATCAGCTCCAGCGTGGCGGGCACGTCTTTGATAAAGCCAAACTCTTGCCAATGGGCGTAGGGTGAATGCACGGCCGGGTCCACCACGATGTGTGCCCCGCAGGCACTGGCCAGCTTGCGGCGGCCAGGTGAGAAGTCACTAGCCACGATGGTCTCCACATCCCGCGCCTTCAGCAGGCAGATGATCGCCAAGCCCACCGGCCCGCAGCCGATCACCACCGCCACGTCGCTGCGTTTGACATTGCCACAGCGCAGCGCATGCATGCCCACAGCCATGGGTTCGGTGAGCGCGGCCAGATCGGGCGATAGCCCATTGGGAATTGGAAACATCGATGTCTCTTGCACCACCACGCGCTCGGCGTAGGCCCCGTCAATACGGGCGGACAGGCCGACCATGTCGATCTCAGTACCCACGCGCAGCGCGGGCGAAGCAACCACGTGGGTGCCGGGCTTGACACTGCGCTTGCACCCTGGGCCGTATTCGAGCACTTCGCCACTGAACTCATGGCCGAAGACGACCTCTTGGTCCGCGCGCATCAGCGAGGTGTAGCCACTGCGCGCCATCAGTGCGCCCCAGGCATCGCAGTGGTGGCGTATGTGCAAATCAGAACCGCAAATGCCGCATCGCAGCACCTTGAGCAGCACCTGCCCTGGGCCGGGCCGGGGCTCCGGGCGGTCTTGAACCGTCAGTTGGCCATTGCGGCAGACCACGGCCTTCATGACAGGCTCGCCCCCGCGTTGCGGGTGTCGGCTTCCACATGCCGCGCCGTCTTGAACCAGGCCCAAGAGGCCACCAAACCGAATAGGCCGGTGACGCCCAAGCCGATTGCCAAGCCTTCATAGCCACCACCCAATCGGTCTGACACTGCCCCCACCAGCAAAGGCCCCCAAGCCCCGCCCAATAAAAACAGTGCCATGGTGGCCGCGCCCCACGACAGGCCCTTGAGCTTGGGCGGCACCACCTCTTGGGAGGTTGCGGCCACAGCGGGTAAGGCCATGCCCACAAAAATACTGTGCAGCGGCATCATCACCGCGCAAAAGATCATCAGCGGTTTGTTGTTCAAATCAAAGGCTGCCAGCAACACCAGCCACACCAAGACCGATGCGATGGCGATGGAGAGCGCGGCAAGGCGCATGCGCCCGCCCGTATAGCGCTGCTGCCATTTGTCCGACAGAATCCCGCCCAAAATAGGCCCTGCCAGGCCAATGAGGGTGACCACGCCCATCACCAGGCCGGCCTTGTCTTCCTTGATGCCATAGGCGCGAATCAGCAGCGAGGGCAGCCAGGTGCCTACCGAGATTTGCAACACCGCGTACATGCCCAGACCGAAGTACAGCCAGCGCAGCGTCGGTACTTTTAGCAGTTGCTTCAGTTTGGCGAGCAGCGAGTCGTGCACCACTGCAGACCCATCCGCTTTCACCAAGCGGTAATCCTGCATAAAAAATGCCATCACGCCCAACACGACCCCGGGAATACCAAACACCAAAAATGGTGTGCGCCAGCCGCCATGGTTGGCTGAAAGATACCCCCCCGCAACCACCCCAAAGATCACCCCCACGGTGACAAAGACGTTGAAGATGCCGAGCTTTTGGCCCTGCTTGTTTTTGGGGTACGAGGCCGAAACGAGTGCTGTGCCGCCCGCGCCAAAACCGGCCTCGCCCACGCCCACACCCAGCCGCATCAGCACCAGCGATGTGAGTCCACCCACAAAGCCCGTGGCCAGCGTGAATGCGCTCCAGGTGATGGCCATCAGGCCGATCATCTTGGTACGGCTCCAAATATCGACCAAATGCGCCACGGGCAAAGTGAATACGATGATGCCAAAGAAGAAGGCGCTGCTGACCAGACCAGCCTGCGCGTCGCTCAAGCCCAGGTCCAGCTTCATGGGCTCCATCACCACCGACATCACCTGCCAATCGGCATAGCTGATAGCCCGTAAGAGTGAGCAAATGATGAGCACATAGGCCGCCCGGCGCCCGCCCACGGTGAAATTGTTGGACTCGTGGGTATTCATGATATTTCCTTCGCACGGCTAAAGGCCAGGTTGGGGTGAACGACGCTGCGCCAGCGCAGATTGAGCATGTCCTTCAGGTAGTTTTGTGCCATGCGCCAGGGCGCGGCAGCACCTTGTTTGGGGAAGCTGTCCACCGCGCGCAGTACATAGCCCGAGCGCAGCCCGATCAGCGGCTCCGGTGTCATCGTGGATGCATCGCAGGTGGGTGTGCAGATCGCTTGGCCCGAGCGCTGCATGTAGTTGATGAGGCGCGTGACAAAGCGTGATGCCAAGTCGGCACGCAAGGTCCACGACGCATTGGTGTAGCCAACGCAAAACGCCATGTTTGGCACGCCGCTCAACATCATTCCCTGGTAGGCAAAAGTCTTGCCCAGATCGATGCGGTGGCCATCGACCGTGAATTGCAAGCCTGCGCAGGTTTTGAGCTTCAGGCCCGTGGCCGTGACCACGATGTCGGCCTGGATGGTCTTGCCCGAGGCCAACACCAAGCCGTCCTGCGTGAAGTGATCGATGGAGTCTGTTTCCATCGACGCGCGACCCGCCGAGATGGCCGCGAACATATCGCCATCGCGCACAAAGCACACGCGTTCGTCCCACGGGTCGTAGCGCGGTTTGAAGTGGGTCTGGAAGTCGAAATCCGCCGGTAGTTGTTTGGCCAGTGCGCCGCGGAAGACCTTCTTGGCGAACTCGGGTTTGCGCCTGCAGACGGCGTAGAACAGCATGCCGAATGCCACGTTCTTTGCCCGCACCAGTTTGTGGGCCAGCTTGGCGGGCAAGCAGCGGCGCAATGTGTTGGCGATGCCGTCGTTGCTGGGCAGCGAGAGTACGTAGCTGGGCGAACGCTGCAGCATGGTCACGTGCGCAGCCTTGTCGGTCATTGACGGCACCAGCGTGATAGCGGTAGCGCCGCTGCCCACAATCACCACCTGCTTGCCGGTGTAATCCAGCGATTGGGGCCAGAACTGCGGATGCACGACCTGTCCGCCAAACTCTTCCTGACCGGGCCATTGCGGTGCGAAACCTTCCGCATAGTCGTAATAGCCGCTGCACAAGTACAAGAAGCCGCAGGTGTAAGTGGTCAGCGTTTTCTCAGCGCCAACCTCTACCTCAATGGTCCAGCGGGCTTGCGTGCTGGACCATGCCGCGCTGCGTACTTGGTGCTTGAAGCGTATGTTTTTATCGATGCCGAATTCGCGCGCCGTGTCGCGCACATATTGCAAGATGGACGCACCGTCGGCCATGGAGTAAGGCTTGGTCCACGGCTTGAATGCATAGCCCAAGGTGTACATGTCAGTGTCGGACCGGACCCCCGGATACCGAAACAAATCCCAGGTGCCGCCAATGGCTTCACGCCCCTCCAAAATCGCATAGCGTTTGCCCTTGCAATGCGTTTGCACGGCGTAGCCCGCGCCAATGCCCGATAAGCCCGCGCCGATGATCAGCACGTCGAAGTGTTCTGTTTCCATATGTGTTTGCCTTCCGATTCAAATTTTGAAAAAAGCATTCCCCCAGGCCCGTGGCGGCGGGCCAGTGGGCTTAACTGCGGTTGCAGAAAAGGGGAGTGCGGGTTTTTTTTGGGGTGGGGTGCTGTTGGGCGCGTCAGGCCTTATGCGGATGCGCCTTCGCTGACAATGTGTGGCCGCGCTCCAAGCCGCGGAACACCAGGGCGTCAAACGCGTTCATCATCCGGTCCACCGTGAGGCCCTCTACCGAGGGTGCCCACTTGGCCATCCAGATCAACATACCCAGCAACAGCTCCGTCACCAGCTCGGGCTCGCACTGCACGATGGAGCCATCGGCCATGCCTTCTTTCAGAAAGCGGATGAGGATGGTTTTGAGCCGGTCGGCCCATTCAGTAATCGCTTTGCGCTGGGCGGCCTCTAGGTAGGAGTAGTCGCCGAAGTAGAGCTGTGGGCCATTCACCGCAGACTCCGCCAGCATGCTGCGGATCAGGTGGCGCAGCTTCTCTTCGCCGGTGCCGCCAGCCTCGTCGGACTTGTTGAGCAACTGCTCAAAGCGCTCTAGCGAAGAGCGGTGGCAGGCATAGGCCAGCGCCTGCTTGTTGGGGAAGTAGTAGTACAGCGCGGCATCGCGCATGTCCAGCGTAGCGGCGATGCCGGTCAAGGTGGCCAGCGCATAGCTCTTCTCATTGATGATTTCGGTCGCCGCGCGAATGATGGTTTCACGCATCCCCTCTGATTTTCTAGTGCTAGCTAAGTTTTTAGCTTTTTTAGTGGCCATGGTGGTTTGAAGTGGTTGTGAGAGTGATCATGATTCTCGTCTGGGATGATTATGGGCCCTGCATCAAAAATCCCACTCAGGGTAAATCCTAGTCTTGACTAAAAGTTCTAGTTCAAACTAAAAATACGGCCTAAGCGGGCATCACATTTCACGAGTGCCCGTTCACAACGGAGACAAACCCATGCGAAAAATTCTAGTGGCCGGAGCAGTGACTCTGGAGATGATGGCGAGTGGCACGGCGGGTGCACAGCAGGTGGCCGACGCCAGTACGCCCGCCGCACCCGCGGCAAATACCCCGGTGGAAAAAGCGCTGGAGCGCATCACCATCACCGCCGCCAAACGCGAGCAAACCCTGCGGGACGTGCCCATTTCGGTGGCGGTGACGACTGCGGACACCTTGGAAAAGGCCCGCATCGTGGACCTGATCGATCTGCAATCGGTGGTGCCGTCGCTCAAAATCACGCAGTTCAATGCGGTGGGCCAAACCAATTTCATCATCCGCGGCTTTGGCAATGGCAGTGGCAATGACGGTATCGAAAGCTCGGTCGGCGTGTTTGTGGATGGCGTCTATCGCTCGCGCACGGCCTCGGCGCTGGATGATTTGCCCGAGGTGCAGCGCATTGAAGTGCTGCGCGGCCCGCAGTCCACCTTGTTTGGCAAAAACGTGTCGGCCGGTGCCATCAGCATCGTCACGGCCAAGCCGCAGTTCGCGTGGGGTGGCTCGGCGTCTTTGGACGTGGGCAGCTTCAATGGGCACAAAGAGAAAATCTCCATCACCGGCCCCTTGGGCGAATCGGTAGCGGCCCGCCTGACGCTGAGCAACAACCGGCGCGATGGTTACCTGGAGAACGCGGTGACGGGCAATACGGTCAACAACCGCGACCGCCAGGCCGTGCGTGCGGATGTGCTGTGGCGCGCCTCGCCCGACGTGCAGGTGCGTGTCATTGCCGACTACAACAAAATCAATGAGGTCTGCTGCGGCGTGGTGTCATTGGCCAACGGCCCGGCCACACAATTCATTGCAGGTGCCAAGCCTTTTGGCCTGGGCGCCACGGTGACCGACCCGGCCAACAAATTCGCGGACCGCATCGCCTTCAACACCGACCCGACCAATAGCCTCACCGGCAAGGGCGTGTCGGTGCAGGCGGATTGGAAGACGGATGTGGGCACGCTGACCTCGATCACCGCGCAGCGCTCGCAAACCAATGCGTCGATTCAGGATGTTGACTTCACCGGCGCGGACCTGGCCAACAAGAACCAGGCCAATGAGATTTCGACCTTCAGCCAAGAGCTGCGTCTGGCCTCCAAGGGCGATGGCCCCGCCCGCTGGCTGGTCGGCGGATTTATGCAGCGCGAAAAAGTGAGCACCGCCACCGACACCAGCTTTGGCGCAGACATGCGTGGCTACGCCAGCGGCTTGGGTGGCAGTGTGCCCGCCGCCCTGCTATCGGCGTTGCCCGCATCGCTCCGAACCGCGTTGACTGGCAAATCCAACCTGTACGCGCTGGAATTTTTGCAGGGGCTGGTGACGCCCAGCATCGTGCCCAACACCACCTATTTCCAGGCCGGACAAGGCATTAGCGACCACTACAGCATGGAACAGGATTCGGTGTCGATCTTCGGCAATCTGGACTACGAGGTGTCGGACCAACTGACCCTGACCGGGGGCGTGGCCTGGTTGTCTGACCGCAAACGCGCCGTCTCTGACGTGGGCTTGTCCGACAAGTTCTCGGCGCTGAATCTCAAGGCCGTGCCGCAATTCACAGCGATTGGGCTGCCTGGCAGCCTCTACAGCGCCATGGGTGCGCTGCAGTTCTTTTATGGCGACACCGCCAACCATGCGCCGGTCAACTTCCCGAATGCGAGTGAATCCGGTGAACTCTCGGGCAATAAGGTCACCACCGCATTGCGTGCAGCCTATGACTTCGGGCGCTGGAGTGCTTATGTGAGCTACAACACCGGCTGGAAAGCCGGGGCCTACAACTTATCGTCCGACAGCCGACCACCCAACGCCAATGGCATTGGCCGCACCGCCGATCCGGAAAACGTGTCGGCACTGGAAGCCGGTGTCAAAACCGAATCGCGCGACGGCTACTTGACGCTGGCGGTGTTCAATCAGGCCATTGAGGGTTTTCAATCCAATGCCTACACCGGCACCGGCTACGCCCTCGTCAACGCAGGCAAACAATCGACGCGCGGCTTTGAGCTGGACGCCGCCTACCGGCCCACCGCGTGGCTGAATTTGAGCGCCGCCGTGACCTACCTGGATGCCAAGTACGACTCCTTTACCCAAGCCCCCTGCGTAGCCTTTGACACCGCACGTTGCCCGGTCAGTGCCACGACAGGCCAGATGCCTGGCTTCCGTGATCTGTCGGGCCAGCGGCCAGCCGGTATTCCGGAGTGGGCGCTGTCGGCGTCGGCCACCATCACGCACAACTTTGGCGATGGCTACAACGGCTTTGCCCGCTTGGAGTACGATTTTTCTAGCGACGTGCCGCTGGTGGAAACCACGCCTCTGGAGCTGGCCACCTACGGCCAGCGCAGCCTGAATGGCAGCATCGGCTTGAGCAGCAAGGCCAACCGCTACCAGGTGATGCTGTGGGCACGCAACCTGACCAACTACCGCAGCATGGTTGCCACCTTCCCCACGGTGGCGCAGACGGGTAGCTACAGCGGCTTTCCGAACGCGCCGCGCATGGTGGGCGTGAGCCTGTCCACCAAGTTCTGATCCGGGCAGAGCACAAAAAGGAGCCACCTTGGCAAGCATCGCTGCACATCTCGTCAACTGGCTTCTGCCGCTGCGGGGTTCCAAAAAGCGCATGTCCTCGGAGGAGGGCATGGCGCAGCACTACGCACGGAATATTCCGAAGCCAGCGCCCGTGCCTGCGCGCCTGGCGCAGGAGTTCCATATCCATGAAGACGCCTTGGGTGCGTTGCACTTGCATACGGTGGCCCCGCGCCAGTCTGTCAGCGCACTTCGCCTGGTGTATTTCCACGGTGGGGCCTACGTAAATGAAATGGTCGGGGCGCACTGGAACATCGTGGCGGGGCTGGTGCGCCGCACCGGCGCTACGGTAGACATTCCGCATTACCCGCTTGCGCCCCGGCACACCTGGGCCGATGCGTTTCCTCTGCTTCAAGACTTGGCGCTGGACCGCCTGGCTACCTCACCGAACCTGGCCTTTGTCGGCGATTCTGCGGGTGCGGGCTTGGCGCTTGCGCTGGCGCAGGTTCTACACAGCGAAGGCCATGCCTTGCCGAATCGGCTGGTGCTGATGTCGCCTTTTTTGGATGTGAACGTGAGTGACCCGCAGCAATGGGGGTTGGCACAACGCGACAGGATGCTGGCTGCACCCGGCTTGCGCTGGGCGGGCCGCCAGTGGGCGGGTGCGCTATCCACGCAGGACCCCAGAATCAGCCCGATCTATGGCAGCCTGGCGGGCCTGCCGCCACTGATGGTGTTGACCGGCACGGCCGACTTGCTGAACACCGATGCCCATCGCCTGCGCAAGGCGGCGGCTGCAGCCCAGCATCCGCTGCGCTTTCTGGAATACCCGGACATGTTCCACGTCTGGATGGGGGCACCTATACCCGAGGCGCATGCGGCGCTGGATGCGGTTGCTGAATTCTTGCGCGGTTGAGGCATCCAATCGGCCGTTCAGTCCATGGATAGTGCGGGAGCAGCTATTAAATCAGGAGCAATTCAATCAAGCGTGCGTCATGGCAGGCGCGCGTGCAGCCCCACCATGGCACCGGTGAAATGGTTGCCGCCACCGGCGGCGTCGACGCTCACGTCGCGCGCATCCACGGTGACAGGCAGGGCCTGCCCATCGACGAAAAAGTGCAGGCGCGTGCCGTCGCAGCGCAAGGAGAGCAGCTCGCCTGCGCCCGCAGCCACCTCTTGGCGATAGAGCTGGCGCGCCTTGCCTTGGTGAACCTGCTCCAGGAACACACCCTGCGCGTCACGCGCCAGCCACAGGTGTTGGCCCTCGCTTTGAAAGAGCACCAGGCCCGCAGCCCCCTTGGCCGGTGCGCTGAGCACAACATGCACGTCAAAAGCCTGGTGCTGCGCACGCCGCAATAACTGGGCCGCCTGCTGCTGCGGCTGGCTCAGGGAATCTGGGCGCAGAGGCAGTGACAGGCCCGCAGTGCCCAGGCTGGCAGCATGCGGCCCACGCAGGCTCACCCAATCCGGTGCCAGCGCCGTGCCGGGCGCAAAGTGCTGGGTGAAGGTGTGGGACAAAGCCGGAGCTGTCGTGCTGCGATCACCAGCCATGGGCGCAGTGGCCGTGGGCCGTGGCGCGGGCAGGGTCAGCGGTACGCGCGCATCGGCAGGCAGGATGCGGGGCCAGCCATCAGCCGTCCATTGCACGGGTAGCAAAAAGGTCTCGCGGCCCGTGAGCCAGTAGCCCGCAGCGTTGGGCCGGCAGCCCAGAAAAATAGCCCACCACGCGCCGTCTGGCCCAACCACCAGTTGCGCATGGCCGGTGCAGGTAACGGCACCGGGCGCGCGCGGATCAAGACCGCGCTGGGTCAGGATAGGGTTACCTGCGCGCCAGGGCTCAAACGGCTCCGCCAGGCTGCGGCTGCGGAAGATGACCTGCGCATGGTCTAGCCAGGTGCCACCTTCGGCAGAGCAGAGGTAGAGCCAGTCGCCACGGCGAAAGAGGTGCGGCCCTTCAATCCAGATGGGGTTACGCGCGGGGTCGGCACCGCCGTCCACCAGCACACGCCGCGCGCCTACCAGGCGCTGGGTGGCCAGATCGAAGCGCTGCAGCCAGATGGCGCGGTGCCCCTCGTAGCGCGGCGGTCCGGCGGGGGCGTCGTTGTTGATGATCCAAGCGCTGCCGTCTTGGTCGATGAAGAGCGAAGGGTCGATTCCCTCAAAGGGCAGCCAGACTGGGTCGCTCCACGGGCCAGCGGGGTGGGTGGCAGTGAGCAAAAAGTTGCCGCCCGCATCCACCATCGTGCAAAGCAGGTAGTAAGTGCCCGCGTGGTGGCTCAGGGCTGGCGCAAACAATCCGCGCGTGGCACGCAGCCCGGCGTAGCGCAGTTGGTCTGGCCGATCTATGGCGTGCGTAAGCAGCGTCCAGTGCACAAGATCGCGCGAGTGGTAGATGGGCAGCCCAGGGAAGTAGGCAAAGCTGGAGGTGACAAGGTAGTAGTCATCGCCCACGCGGCAGATGGTGGGGTCCGGGTTGAAGCCGGGCAAGATGGGGTTGTGAAAATAGCCCTCGCGCAGCGGCGCGGTGAAGTCGAGGCCCCGGTACTTAAACTGCCGAAACCCTGCGGCGGCCCCAGGTGCTGTAGCCGCCGCAGGGGTAGCCGTTGCCGCTGTGGCAGCGGGAAGGGCCAGGCCGGTCAGCAAGCCAACGAGGCAATCCCGGCGGGTTAAGTCTTGGGTCAAGGCAAAGTCCTTCAGTGGTTCGGTGATTTGAGTCACTAGTGTCCGGTAAATTTCACAGCAAAGCAGCGCAAACCTAAGCTGGATGCGGGTTTCAAGAGGTTTCGCGATTCGGACGACTTCAAACGCGATTTTTTGCAGTTGCGTATCGTGACCTCTTTT
>NKIO01000047.1 GCA_002255935.1 Comamonadaceae bacterium PBBC2 | reverse complement strand
GTAAACGGCCAGGGCCGTGCCAGCGACATCGAGATGCTCGACAGCGTGGCCGGCAACATCATGGGCCGCACGATTTGCGCCTTGGGCGACGCAGCGGCCATGCCGGTGCGCGGCATGCTCAAGCATTTCCGTCACGAATTTGTACACCACATCGAGCACAAGACCTGCATGGTCGGTGCCGATGTGTCAACGGTGAAGACCCATGGTTGAAATAGAACTCGACGGTCAGAAAGTGGAAGTTGCCGAAGGCAGCATGTTGATGCATGCCGCTGAAAAAGCAGGCACCTACATCCCGCATTTCTGCTATCACAAAAAACTCTCCATCGCGGCCAACTGCCGCATGTGCTTGGTCGAGGTTGAAAAAGCCCCCAAGCCGATGCCCGCCTGCGCCACACCGGTGACGCAAGGCATGATCGTGCGCACCAAGAGCGACAAAGCCATTGCGGCTCAAAAGTCGGTCATGGAATTTTTGCTGATCAACCACCCCCTTGATTGCCCCATTTGCGACCAAGGCGGTGAGTGCCAGTTGCAAGATTTGGCCGTGGGTTATGGCGGCTCCAAGTCACGCTTCGAAGAAGAAAAGCGCGTGGTCTTCCACAAGGAAGTCGGCCCGCTGATCTCCATGGAAGAGATGAGCCGCTGCATCCACTGCACACGTTGTGTGCGCTTTGGTCAGGAAGTGGCGGGCGACATGGAGTTGGGCATGTCCAACCGTGGCGAACACGCCGAGATCGAGACCTTCTTGGGTCAGACGATCGACTCCGAACTGTCGGGCAACATGATCGACATCTGCCCTGTGGGCGCTTTGACCAGCAAGCCTTTCCGCTACAACGCCCGCACTTGGGAGTTGTCGCGCCGCAAGTCGATCGCTGCGCATGACTCCTCGGGTGCCAACCTGATCGTGCAGGTCAAGAACAACCAGGTCATGCGCGTCGTGCCCCTGGAAAACGAAGACGTCAACGAGTGCTGGATTGCTGACCGCGACCGTTTCTCGTACGAAGCCCTGAACGGTGCCGAGCGTTTGACACAGCCCATGCTCAAGCAAGGCGGCGAGTGGAAAACCGTGGATTGGCAAACCGCTTTGGAGTACGTGGCCAATGGCCTCAAGAACATCCAGCGTGACCATGGTGCCAACAGCATCGGCGCATTGGTAAGCCCACAGAGCACCCTTGAAGAGTTGTACCTGGCCGGCGCTTTGGTGCGTGGCTTGGGTTCGGACAACATCGACCACCGCTTGCGCAACGCCGAATTCGGCGCTGCCGAAGGCGTGCGCACGCTGGGCACCTCGATCGCATCGCTGTCCACATTGCAGCGCGTGCTGGTGGTGGGCTCCAACCTGCGCAAAGATCATCCTTTGTTTGCTTTGCGTGTGCGCCACGCTGTGCGCCACGGCGCTCAGCTGAACGTCATCACATCGCCTGCGGCTTTGCGCCACACTGACGCTTGGGCCATGCCTGTGGCGCAAGCGGTGCTGGCCGACGCTTCGGCTTGGGCGCAAGCTTTGGCCGATGTGGCCTCAGCCATTGCAGCAGAGAAGGGCGTTGCAGCGCCTGCCGCTGGCCAGGCCACCGCGCAAGCGCAAGCCATGGCCAAGTCCTTGTTGGGCGGCGAGCGCAAGGCCGTGTTGTTGGGCAACGCAGCAGCGCACGCTGCCAACGCATCGAGCCTGCTGTCCCTGGCCAACTGGATTGGCGAGCAAACCGACGCGACCGTGGGTTACCTGACCGAATCTGCCAACACCGTGGGTGCGCAGTGGGTGGGTGCTCAGCCGCAAACCGGTGGCAAGAACGCTGGCCAGATGTTGGCCGGTGGCTTGAAAGCCGCCATCTTGCTCAACACCGAACCCGAGTTCGACAGCGCTGCAGGCAGCGCCGCTGTGCAGACGCTGGGCCAAGCCGAGATGGTCGTCACGCTCAGCCCGTTCAAAGCCAACATGGCTTTCAGCGATGTGTTGTTGCCGATCGCCCCGTTCACCGAGACTTCGGGCTCGTTTGTGAACGCAGAAGGCCGCCTGCAAAGCTTCCATGCTGTGGTCAAGCCTTTGGCTGAAACCCGCCCAGCATGGAAAGTGCTGCGTGTTCTGGCCAACTTGCTGGACGTGCCGGGCGTGTCTTTCGAGACCTCGCAAGACGTGCTGGCCCGTGCTACGGCCAAGCCGCTGGCGACATCCAACGCGACACGCGCGGCGATCCACCTGGCAACTGCTGCTGCCGCGCCTTGCGTGGCGCCCATTTACCAACTCGATGGCATCGTGCGCCGCGCACCGTCTTTGCAGTTGACTGCAGACGCTCGCCAGGAGGTGACCCCATGATTGACGCTCTGTACAACGGCGGCCTGAACCTGGTCGCGGCCACTTGGTGGGCCGCCATGGTCTGGCCCGTGCTCTGGATCTTGCTCAAGATCGTGGCCATTTTGGCGCCGCTGATGGGCGCTGTGGCTTACCTGACGCTGTGGGAGCGCAAGCTGCTGGGCTTCATGCAAGTGCGCCACGGCCCCAACCGCGTGGGTCCCATGGGTTTGTTGCAGCCGATCGCTGATGCGCTCAAATTGCTGACCAAAGAACTGATCAACCCCACGGCCGCCAGCCAGGGCTTGTTCCGTTTGGGCCCGATCATGGCCATCATGCCGGCCCTGGCCGCTTGGGTGGCGATTCCTTTTGGTCCTGAAGTTGCTTTGACCAACCTCAACGCTGGTTTGATGCTGGTGATGGCCATCACCTCGATCGAGGTGTACGGTGTGATCATTGCCGGCTGGGCATCGAATTCCAAATACGCCTTTTTGGGTGCGCTGCGTGCTTCGGCCCAGATGGTTAGCTACGAAATCGCGATGGGTTTTTGTTTCCTGGTGGTCTTGATGGTCACCGGCAGCATGAACCTGACTGACATCGTGTTGGCCCAAGACAAAGGCAGCATGGCCCGCATGGGTCTGAACTTCTTGTCTTGGAACTGGCTGCCTTTGTTGCCGATTTTCTTGGTCTACCTGATCTCGGGCGTGGCCGAAACCAACCGTCACCCCTTTGACGTGGTGGAAGGCGAAGCCGAAATCGTGGCCGGTCACATGGTCGAGTACTCGGGCATGGGCTTTGCGATCTTCTTCTTGGCCGAATACGCCAGCATGTGGCTCGTGTCCATCTTGGCCGTGATCATGTTCTTGGGCGGCTGGTTGTCGCCCATTGACAGCGCCTTGTTCAATTGGATTCCCGGTTGGATCTGGCTGGGCCTGAAAACATTCTTGGTCGTGTCCATGTTCATCTGGATCCGTGCCACATTCCCGCGCTTCCGTTACGACCAGATCATGCGTCTGGGCTGGAAGATTTTCATTCCGGTCACTTTGGTGTGGCTGCTGGTGGTGGGCGCTTGGCTGTTCTCACCCTGGAACATCTGGAAATGAGCGGTGTACAGAACATGACCACCATGACATCTTTCTCCATCAAGGACTTCCTCAAGAGCTTCATGCTCGTGGAGTTGTTCAAGGGCATGGCCCTGACCGGTCGCTACGCTTTCGCCCGCAAGGTGACTGTGCAGTTCCCCGAAGAAAAAACGCCGCTGTCGCCGCGTTTTCGTGGTCTGCACGCCCTGCGCCGTTATGACAACGGTGAAGAGCGCTGCATCGCCTGCAAACTGTGCGAAGCCGTTTGCCCTGCGATGGCCATCACCATCGAGGCGGGCCAGCGTGAAGACGGATCGCGCCGCACCACGCGTTACGACATCGACCTGACCAAATGCATCTTCTGCGGCTTCTGCGAAGAAAGCTGCCCGGTGGACTCCATCGTCGAGACGCAGATCTTCGAATACCACGGTGAAAAGCGTGGCGACCTGTACTTCACCAAGGACATGTTGCTGGCTGTGGGCGACCGTTACGAAAAAGAGATCGCGGCTGCCAAAGCTGCCGACGCTCCTTACCGTTGAACGTGGCCCAGTCCTGAACATTTAAAAAAGACAGACTTATGGACGTCAAGACCGGTTTCTTCTACCTCTTCTCGGTGGTGCTGATGTTTTCAGCCTTCCGGGTGGTGACAGCGCGCAACCCTGTGCACGCTGTGCTGTACCTCATGTTGGCCTTTTCGCAGGCCTCTGCCATCTGGCTGCTGCTCGGCGCCGAATTCCTGGCCATCACTTTGGTGCTGGTTTATTTGGGCGCGGTGATGGTGCTTTTCCTGTTCGTGGTGATGATGTTGGACATCAACATCGACACACTGCGTCAGGGCTTTTGGAAACACTTCCCGCTGGCCGCCACTTTGGGCGCCATCGTGGCCCTCGAAATGGCTGCGGTGCTGATGAGCGGTTTCCGTTTGTCGCAAGCCCCAGCCGCTGTGGCCGGATCGGTCGCGCAAGCTTCCAACGCCAAGGCTTTGGGTATCTTGCTGTATACCGAGTACCTGATGCCCATCCAGATCGCTGCGGCGATTTTGCTGGTGGCCATGGTGGCCGCGATTGCCCTGACTTTGCGTGAACGCAAGGACAGCAAAGCGATCAACCCTTCGATCCAAGTGCGTGTGCGTGCTGCTGACCGCCTGAGCGTGGTCCAAGTGGCCGCCACCCAAGCAGCCCCAGCCCCCGTGGCCGCCGATGCTGCACAGGAGAACAAATGATGGCCTTGACACTCGGACACTTCCTGTCGCTCGGCGCCATGCTGTTTGCATTGGCCGTGATCGGCATTTTCTTGAACCGCAAGAACCTGATCGTCTTGCTCATGGCGATCGAGCTGATGCTCTTGGCCGTGAACATGAACTTCGTGGCCTTCTCGCACTACCTGGGTGACATGCACGGCCAAGTGTTCGTGTTCTTCATCTTGACCGTCGCGGCCGCTGAATCTGCCATTGGCCTGGCCATCCTCGTGCTGTTGTTCCGCAACATGAACAGCATCAACGTGGACGAACTCAATTCGCTCAAGGGTTAATAAGAATATGAGTCAAACCCTCAACGCAAGTACGCTGCTGGCCGTGCCGCTCGCGCCCCTGGTGGGCTCGGCACTGGCAGGCATTTTTGGCACGCAATTCGGTGGCAACTGGATCGGCCGCCGCCTCTCGCACACCCTGACGATTTTGGGTGTGTTGGTTGCCTTCATCCTGTCGGCCATGACGTTCAAGAGCGTCATTGACGGTGCCCGATTCAATGAAACGCTCTACACCTGGATGGTGGTGGGCGGCTTGAAGATGGAAGTGGGCTTCCTGATCGACAGCCTGACGGCCATGATGATGTGTGTGGTGACCTTCGTGTCGCTGATGGTGCACATCTACACCATTGGCTACATGGAAGAAGACGAAGGCTACAACCGCTTTTTTGCCTACATCTCCTTGTTCACCTTCTCCATGCTGATGCTCGTCATGAGCAACAACATGCTGCAACTGTTCTTCGGCTGGGAAGCCGTGGGCCTGGTGTCTTATCTGTTGATCGGTTTCTGGTTCAACAAGCCCACCGCCATCTTCGCCAACATGAAGGCCTTTTTGGTCAACCGTGTGGGTGACTTCGGCTTCATCTTGGGCATTGGCCTGATCGCCGCTTATGCCGGCACGCTCAACTATGCCGAAGCCTTTGCCAAGACCGCAGAACTCGGTGCTTTGACCTTCCCCGGCACCGACTGGATGCTGGTGACCGTGATCTGCATTTGCTTGTTCATCGGTGCGATGGGCAAGTCGGCCCAGTTTCCGTTGCACGTGTGGCTGCCTGACTCGATGGAAGGCCCAACCCCCATCTCGGCGCTGATCCACGCAGCCACCATGGTGACCGCTGGCATTTTCATGGTCGCCCGCATGTCGCCCCTGTTTGAGCTGTCCGACACGGCCTTGAACTTCATCATGGTGATCGGTTCGATCACGGCCTTGTTCATGGGTTTCTTGGGCATCATCCAGAACGACATCAAGCGCGTGGTGGCTTATTCCACCTTGTCGCAACTCGGTTACATGACCGTGGCTTTGGGCGCATCGGCTTACTCGGTCGCTGTGTTCCACCTGATGACCCACGCCTTCTTCAAGGCCTTGCTGTTCTTGGGGGCGGGTTCCGTCATCATGGGCATGCACCACAACCAGGACATCCGCTGGATGGGCGGCGTGCGCAAGTACATGCCCATCACTTGGATCACCTCCTTGCTCGGTTCGCTGGCCTTGATCGGTACGCCTTTCTTCTCGGGCTTTTACTCCAAGGACAGCATCATCGAAGCGGTGCACGAGAGCCATTTGGCCGCTGCTGGCTTTGCCAACTTCGCCGTGCTGGCCGGTGTCTTCGTGACCGCCTTCTATTCCTTCCGCATGTACTTCTTGGTCTTCCATGGCAAAGAACGCTACGACCAAAACCCCGATGCGCACCACGGTCACGATGACCACGGTCATGGCCATGACGATCACCACGAACCCCACGAGTCCCCATGGGTCGTGACGGTGCCACTGGTCTTGCTGGCGATTCCTTCGGTGGTGATCGGCTTCATGGCGATCGAGCCCATGCTTTACGGCGAGTTCTTCAAAGACGTGATCTTTGTGAACGCCGAGAAGCACCCAGTGATGGAAGAAATGGCGGCGATGTTCCACGGTCCTGTGGCCATGGCGGTGCACGCCCTGAGCACAGCGCCTTTCTGGCTGGCTTTGGCCGGTGTGGTGGTGTCTTGGTACATGTACCTCGTCAACCCCAAAGTGCCTGCTTTCTTTGCCCGTGCTTTGCGTCCTGTGATCGTCGTCCTAGAAAACAAATATTTCCTGGACTGGATCAACGAAAACATCCTGGCCCGTGGGGCCCGCCTCTTGGGCACCGGTTTGTGGAAAGTGGGCGACCGCGCCTTGATCGATGGCCTGGTGGTCAACGGTTCCTGGAAAGTGGTGGGCCTGATCTCTGGCGCCGTTCGCCGCTTCCAGTCGGGCTACCTGTACCACTATGCCCTGGTCATGATCTTGGGTGTGTTCGCGCTGATGACGTATTTCGTCTGGCTCGCTTAACGGTTTAGAGGACAATAAAAATGGGATTGTTAAGCCTTGCCATCTGGACACCGATTGTTTTCGGCGTCATCTTGCTGGCCATCGGTCGTGACAGCCAAGCCCGCGCCGTGCGCTGGGTGGCTTTGATCGGTTCTGTCGTCAGTTTCCTGATCACCTTGCCGCTGTACAAGGGCTTTGCGCTCGGTACTTCGGCGATGCAGTTTGTCGAAAAATACACCTGGATCGAGCGCTTCAATGTGCACTACCACCTGGGTGTGGACGGCATTTCGCTGTGGTTCGTGTTGTTGACCGCGTTCATCAACGTGATCGTGGTCATCGCGGGTTGGGAAGTCATCACCCGCAAAGTCAACCAGTACATGGCCGCCTTCCTGATCCTGTCGGGTCTGATGATCGGTGTGTTCAGTGCCTTGGACGGCATCTTGTTCTACGTCTTTTTCGAAGCCACCCTGATTCCGATGTACCTGATCATCGGCATCTGGGGCGGTCCCAACAAGATCTACGCGGCGTTCAAGTTCTTCTTGTACACCCTGATGGGTTCGCTGCTGACGCTGATCGCATTGATCTACCTGTACACCGCATCGAACGGCAGCTTTGACATCCTGGCTTGGCACCAACTGCCTTTGTCGAGCACGGTGCAGACTTTGCTGTTCTTCGCCTTCTTTGCCGCCTTTGCCGTGAAGGTGCCGATGTGGCCTGTGCACACCTGGTTGCCTGACGTGCACGTCGAAGCACCCACCGGTGGCTCGGCTGTGCTGGCTGCCATCATGCTCAAGCTGGGTGCTTACGGTTTCCTGCGTTTCTCGATGCCCATCGCACCCGATGCGGCACGCGAGTGGGGCACCTTCATGATCGTCTTGTCCTTGGTGGCCGTGATCTATGTGGGGCTGGTGGCCATGGTCCAACAGGACATGAAAAAGCTGGTGGCTTATTCGTCGGTGGCCCACATGGGCTTCGTGACCCTGGGCTTTTTCATCTTCAACCCGCTGGGCGTGTCTGGTGCCATCGTGCAGATGATCGCCCACGGTTTCGTGTCGGCCGCCATGTTCTTGTCGATCGGTGTCTTGTACGACCGCGTTCACTCGCGAGAGATCGCCAGCTATGGCGGCGTGGTCAACACCATGCCCAAGTTTGCGGCGTTTGCCTTGCTGTTCTCCATGGCCAACTGCGGCCTGCCAGGCACAGCCGGTTTTGTGGGTGAGTGGATGGTCATTTTGGGTGCCGTCAAGTTCAACTTCTGGATCGGCGCTTTGGCCGCTTCGGCCTTGATCTTTGGCGCGGCCTACACCCTGTGGATGTTCAAGCGCGTCTACTTGGGCCCTGTGGCCAACGACGATGTCAAGGAACTGACCGACATCAACAGCCGTGAATTCCTGGTCATGGCTTTGCTGGCCATCGCCGTGCTTTACATGGGCCTGTTCCCCAAGCCATTCACCGACGTGATGGACACCTCGGTGGTCGACTTGCTCAAGCACGTGGCCTTGTCCAAATTGCCCCAATGACCATTCAGTACTGAACTGAAGAATAGAAAGAATGATGATGGACAACACCAGTTGGATGACGATTTATCCTGAAATCGTGTTGCTGGTCATGGCCTGTGTGATCGCACTGGCCGACCTGTTCGTGAAGAGCCCCAAGCGCACCGCCACCTATGCATTGACCTTGGTGTCGCTGGGTGGCGTGGCCTGGCTCAATGCCCTTTACGCCCAATCCGGCGAGACCCTGTACGGCTTTGGCCGCTTGGTGGTCAGCGACCCGATGGGCCACTGGCTCAAGTGCTTTGCCGCGATCGCCGTGATGGTGACCTTGGTTTACTCGCGCCCTTATGCCGCTGACCGCGACATGCTGCGTGGCGGCGAGTTGTTCAGCCTGAGCATGTTTGCCCTGCTGGGTATGAGCGTGATGATCTCGGGTCAAAACTTCCTGGTGCTGTACCTCGGCCTGGAGTTGCTGACGCTCTCGAGCTACGCCTTGGTGGCCTTGCGCCGTGACCATGGCCAAGCCACGGAAGCGGCCATGAAGTATTTCGTGCTGGGCGCGATGGCTTCGGGTTTCCTGCTCTACGGCATGTCCATGATGTACGGCGCCACCGGCAGCTTGGAGCTGGCCGCTGTGCTCAAAGCCATCGCTTCGGGTCAAGTCAACCACCAGGTGCTGGTGTTTGGTCTGGTCTTCATCGTGGCGGGTTTGGCCTTCAAGATCGGCGCCGTGCCTTTCCACATGTGGATCCCCGACGTTTACCAAGGTGCCCCCACAGCGGCCACGCTGCTGATCGGTGGCGCGCCCAAGCTGGCCGCCTTTGGCATCATGATCCGCTTGCTGGTGGAAGGCTTGTTGCCTTTGGCCATCGACTGGCAGCAGATGTTGTCGTTCTTGGCGATCGGCTCGCTGCTGATCGGTAACTTGGCCGCGATTGCACAGACCAACCTCAAGCGCATGCTGGCGTTCTCGACCATCGCCCAAATGGGTTTTGTCTTGCTCGGATTTGTCGCGGGTGTGGTCAATGGCCAAACCACCTTGGCTGCCAACGCCTACAGCTCGGCCATGTTCTACATGGTCGGTTATGTGCTGACCACCTTGGCCAGCTTCGGCATCATCATGCTCTTGGCCCGTCAAGGTTTCGAGAGCGAAGAGATCACCGACTTGGCCGGTCTGAACCAGCGCAGCCCCTTGTACGCAGGCGTGATGGCCGTTTGTTTGTTCTCTTTGGCAGGCATTCCACCCATGGTGGGCTTCTACGCCAAATTGGCCGTGCTGCAGTCGCTTGTGGCTTCGGGTCAAGGCTTCTACATTGGCTTGGCCATCTTCGCTGTGCTGATGTCCTTGATCGGTGCCTTCTATTACCTGCGTGTGGTCAAAGTCATGTACTTTGACGAGCCCGTGACCGCCACGACCGTCTCGGCCGATGCCGATGTGCGTGTGGTCCTGTCCCTGAACGGCTTGTTGGTGCTGGTTTTGGGCATGGCGCCTGGCGCCTTGATGGCCCTGTGCGCCGACGCGGTCACCCGCATGTTGGCGGTCTGACCATGTCCACCGCCTGGCAAATTGGCCTGTTGATCGCGCTGGCTGTGCTGGCCGCCAACTTGCCTTTTGCCAACCAGCGCATCTTGCTGGTCGGCCCTACACGCAGCAGCAAATCACTGGCCATCCGGCTGGCCGAGTTGGTGCTGCTTTATTTTGTGGTCGGCGCTGTGGGTTTGGCGCTGGAAAACCATGCCGGTCAAATCGCTCCCCAAGGCTGGGAGTTTTACGCCATCACCGGCACCATGTTTGTGACTTTGTCCTTTCCGGGTTTCGTCTACCGTTACCTGATGCACCGCCAGCACTGAGGCTGGCCCCATCCATGTCCGACGAGCATCTGATCGAGCACCGCGTCTCGCAGGAAGAATTGCTGCACGGCCATTTTTTGCACGCTTTCCGAGACACGGTCCGCCTGCCCAACCAGGCCCTGGCCACCCGCGAGTACGTCATTCATCCCGGCGCGGTGATGGTGATCCCGATGCTGCAAATGCCCGATGGGCAACTCCGCTTGGTGCTGGAGCGCCAATACCGCTACCCGGTGGGGCAAGTCATGATCGAGTTCCCTGCCGGCAAGCTAGATGCCGGTGAAGACCCTTGGTTGTGCGCCCAGCGCGAATTGATGGAAGAGACCGGCTACCGGGCCCGTGAATGGGCCAAGGCCGGTGTTTTGCACCCTGTGATCGCCTATTCGACCGAAGTGATCGAGATCTGGTTTGCGCGCGACCTCAGCTTGGGGGAGCGGCAACTGGACTCGGAAGAGTTCTTAGATGTCTTCACCGCCACCCCTCAAGAGCTGATGGCCTGGTGCCAGCAGGGCTTGGTGACCGACGGCAAAACCCTGACCGGGGCGCTTTGGTTGCAGAATGTGCTCTCTGGTGCTTGGCCGCTGACTTGGCAAAGCGCCACCTGAACTTCATGAAAGTCCTTGACCTCCAGTGTCGTCAGGGCCACAGCTTCGAAGGCTGGTTCGGCTCGCAAGGCGATTTCGACGCGCAGCGGGTGCGGGGACTGGTCACGTGCCCCCTGTGCAACGACAGCGAGATCACCAAAATGCTGTCTGCCCCGCGCCTGAACTTGGGGCACAGCAGCGCACCCACCTCAGCCCAAGCTGAGGCAGTGCCATCGGAGGCTTCTGCTGCCACCGCCGCGGCGTCGACAGCGCCAAGTGCTGAGGCCAACCCCGTGGTGCAAATGCAAGCGGCACTGATGCACATGGTGCGTCACGTCATGGCCAACACCGAAAACGTGGGCACGCGCTTTGCCGAAGAAGCCCGCAAGATCCATTACGGTGAGCGCCAGGAGCGCAACATCCGAGGCCACGCCACCCGCGAAGAAACCGAGGCCTTGCTCGACGAGGGCATCGAGGTCATGCCCTTGCCTGTGCCCGAAGGCCTCGACGGGCCGCTCCAATGAGCCGCCTGGCAAGCCGGTTCCTAGCATGAAACACAGCTTGCACATCACCGACGACGAAGTTGAGCTGAGCGCCATCCGTGCGCAGGGGCCCGGTGGGCAAAACGTCAACAAGGTGTCCAGCGCCATTCAGTTGCGCTTCGATGTGGCGCAATCGAGCTTGCCCGATGACGTCAAAGCCCGCTGGCTGCAGTCGGGCGACAGCCGCTTGTCGCAAGACGGGGTGCTGGTCCTCAAGGCCCAACGCCACCGCACACAAGAAGCCAACCGCCAAGATGCTTGGATGCGCCTGTACGAATTGCTGGACCAGTTTGCCAAAGCGCCCAAAGCCCGTAAGGCCACCAAGCCCACACGTGGCTCGGTGCAAAGGCGCTTGCAGGGCAAGGCGATTCAATCGCAGCTCAAAAGCTCGCGCCGCAAAAGCGACGGCGATTAAGTTGTTGGGCAGGTCGGAGCTTCAGCGCCGACGATGGTGGTTTGACTCAGGGTCACGTCGGGGCTGAAGCCGCCGACCTACCGATCACATTCATCGTGAGTGCGAGAGTGCGTTCAGTGCAGTTTCCAGCACCTGCGCCAAAGCATCTGGCGCATCGGCGGCCACCACATGGCGCTCGTCCATGCTGCGCAGCCAGGTGATCTGGCGTTTGGCCAGTTGGCGGGTGGCAAAGATGCCGCGCTCGGCGATCTCGGCCTCGCGCCAGCCTTCGTCCAAACCTTGCCAGGCTTGCCGGTAGCCCACGCAGCGCATCGAAGGCAAATCTGGGTTCAGGTCACCGCGTGCGCGCAGTTGGCGCACTTCATCCAGGAAGCCTTGCGCCATCATCAACGCAAAGCGCTGCGCGATGCGCTGGTGCAGCCAGCTGCGGTCTTGGGGCTCCAGGCTCAGCACCGGGATGTGCCAGTCGGGTGCAGCGGCTTTGGCACTTTGGTGAAAAGACGACAAGGTTTGGCCCGTGGCGGTCCAGACCTCCAGGGCGCGGCCCACGCGCTGGCTGTCGCCTGGCGCCAAACGTCCGGCGGTCACAGGGTCGATCTGCATCAGCTCGGCATGCAAGGCGGGCCAGCCGACTTGCTCTGCGCGGGCCTGGATGGCTTCGCGCACCTGCGGGTCGGCGGCAGGGATGTCGTTCAGACCTTCCAACAGGGCCTTGAGATAAAGCATGGTGCCGCCCACCAGCAGCGGTGTGCGGCCTCGGGCGTGGATCTCGCCGATCAGCTTGGTGGCAACGCGGGCAAATTCGGCCGCGCTGTAGCTTTGCAAGGGGTCGATCGTGTCGATCAGGTGGTGCGGCACGGCGGCCAGCTCTTGCCGGCTGGGTTTGGCGGTGCCGATGTCCATGCCCCGGTAAACCAGGGCCGAGTCCACGCTGATGATCTCGGCTTCGCCCTGCAGGGCGTGCGCCAAGGCCAGGGCCGCAGCGGTCTTGCCGCTGGCGGTGGGCCCGACGATGGCGATGGCGTCCAGCGGCCGGTTCATGCGGCTTGCCATTCGCGTGGTTTGCCGTGGCGTTGAACAGCGGTCCACGCCACAGCCGCGATCACCGCGCTCCACAGCAGCATGCCATGGGCCAAAGCCCACAGCGGCACCTCCATGTTGCGCCCCAGCCAGCCGCCCATGAAAAAGGCGCCCAGCATCATCAAAAAGCCGTTGAGTGCAGAGGCTGTCCCCGCTTGGAGCGGGAAGGGCGCAACGGCCGCACTTTGGCCGCAGGGCTGGTGCACGCCATGGCCAAACATGTAGAAATACACCGGCACCATCACGGCCCAAGCGCCATACCAGGGCTGGTCCGGACCGACATAGGCCAGCACGGTGAGCAAGACGCCACCACCAAGCGAGAGCCCCGCGGCCACGCCCACGGTGCGGTGCATGCTGGTGCGCCGCAGCATCCACCGACCCCAGAAGGTGCCCAGGATGTAGGACAGCGACATGGTGAACATCAAGAGGCCATAGACCGTCTTGCTGTAGCCCAACTGCTGGGTGAACACGAACGACGAGGTGGCCAAGAAAGTGAACAGCCCCAGGTAAGACGCTGAGGACAAGGCGCACCAAGTGCGAAACACCGGGTGGCGGATGATTTGCAGGTTGGAGCGCCACAGCGAATCCCAGCGCAGCGCGTCCATGCGGCGCTGGGTCAGGGTTTCTTGGAACCCCCAGACCAGCAAGCCCCAAGTGAGCGCGCCAAACAAGGTGACCGAGAGCAAGGCATAGCGCCAGCCCACCCAGTCGCTGAGCAAGCCGCCCACCGGAGCGCAGGTGCAAGCGATCATGCCCAGACCGGTCAGGGCTTGCGACATGACTTGTGCGCCCTCGTGGGGTTGGTACAGGTCGCGCACGATGGCGCGTGCAGCCATGACCCCCGCGCCCATGGCGATGCCTTGCACCGTGCGTGCGGCGATCAACCACCCGATGCCCGGCGCCGCCACGCAGGCCAGCGAGGCGATCACATAAGCGCCCATGCCCCACAGCAAGACCGGCCGGCGACCATAGCGGTCTGACAGCGGCCCCCAGACCAGCTGGGACAGGCCAAAGGCCAGCAAGAGGGCGGTCAAGGTCAGCTGAACCTCGCCCATGCTGGCGCCCAAGCTGTCGCGTATGGCGGGCAGGGTGGGCAGGTACAAGTCGGTGGTGACGGCCTGCAAACCCAGCAGCAGCGCCAACAGCGCAACGACGAGGTGACGGCTCATCAACGGCCCCGCAAGAACAAGGCGTCCAGATCGCGCATCGACATTTGGCGCCAGGTGGGGCGGCCGTGGTTGCATTGGTCAGAGCGCTCGGTCTCTTCCATCTGGCGCAGCAAGGCGTTCATTTCATCGAGCGTCAGGCGCCGGTTGGCCCGCACCGCGCCGTGGCAAGCCATGGTGGCCAGGATCTCGTTTTGCGCGCGTTGCACCACGGTGCTGGCGTCATGCTGGGCCAGCTCGGCCAACACGCTGCGGGCCAGCTCGACCGCGTCGCCTTGGGCCAAGGTGGTGGGCACGGCGCGCACGACCAGGGTCTTGGCCGACAGCGGCGAGATTTCCAAGCCCAGTTGTTCAAGCGCTTCGGCGCAAGCTTCGGCGGTGGCCACCTCGGTGGGCGTGGCGGCAAAAGTGGCCGGGATCAGCAGGGGCTGGCTGGCAATGCGAGGGCCATCGCCTTCGGTGTTGAGTTGGTTTTTCAGGCGCTCGTACACGATGCGCTCGTGCGCGGCGTGCATGTCCACCACCACCAGGCCTTGCTTGTTTTCGGCCAGGATGTACACGCCGTGCAGCTGCGCCACAGCGCGGCCCAAGGGCCAATCGCCTTCGGGCAAGGGGGAAGGTGCAGGGGCGGCCGCTGGCAGGGGCGGCGTCGATGGCGCAGCGACAGGTGCTGTCCATCGGGGCGCGTCGCTGTCGTGGGCTTCTTGCCGGGCTGGTGGTGGGTTCCACAGGGCTTTGAGGTCGGCCATGGCCTGCTCGCCGTCCACACGGGGGCGCACAAAGTCTGCGGGTTTGTAGCTGGGCGCTGAAAAGGTCGAGGGCCCGGGCCGCTCAAACGCCATGCCGCCTTGCTGCCAGCTTGCCGATTCGGGCAGGGCTTTGGGGGCGGGGGCTTTCAGGTCGAAATCGCTCGGTGTCTCTGAGACTGAATCGGCCAGGTTTTGTGAACGCGGCGCGGCCAGCGCGGTTTCAATCGCGTGCCGCACCGCTTGGTGCACGGCGCGGCTGTCGCGAAAGCGCACTTCGATCTTGGTGGGGTGCACATTCACATCGACCAGCGTGGGGTCGATCTGCATGAACAGGGCGTAGGCCGGTTGCTTGTGGCCATGCAACACGTCTTCGTAGGCGCTGCGAGCACCATGCATCACGACCTTGTCGCGCACAAAGCGGCCATTCACGTAGGCAAATTGGTGGTCTGGGCGTGAGCGGGCGGCGTCGGGCAAACCCGCGCGGCCGATCACCTTGAGCGGTCCAGCGTGGTATTCCACGGCAATCGACTGCGCGACGAACTCTTCGCCCAGCACATCGGCCAGGCGTTGCTCCAGGCCCGCAGCGCCGGGGTGCACGCGCCACTGTTCGACCAACTTGCCTTCGTGCCAGATGGCAAAGCCCACATCGGGGCGGGCCAGCGCGTGGCGGCGCACGGCCTCGATGCAGTGCGCCAGCTCGGTGCTGTCGCTTTTCAAAAACTTGCGGCGGGCAGGGGTCGAGAAAAACAGCTCTTTGACCTCCACCGTGGTGCCCACAGCGCGGGCCGCCGGGCGGATCTCGCCAGTGCGGCCATCCAGCGCAAAGGCGGTGGGCTGGCCGTCCATGCGCGAGAGCAAGGTGAGTTCGGACACCGAGTTGATGGCCGCTAGTGCCTCGCCCCGAAAGCCCATGGTCATGACCGATTCGAGTTCATCGAGGTTGCCGATCTTGCTGGTGGCGTGGCGCTTCAAGGCCGTGGCCAACTCGTCCGGGGCAATGCCGCCGCCATCGTCTTCCACCGAAATCAGTCGGGTGCCGCCGCCTATCAGGCGCAGGGTGATGCTGCGTGCGCCCGCGTCCATGGCGTTGTCCACCAGCTCTCGCACGACCGAAGCCGGGCGTTCGACCACCTCGCCAGCGGCGATTTGGCTGATCAGTTCATCGGGGAGTTCGCGGATGGGGCGGCGCGCGGTCGCCGGGGTTTGTTCAAAGCTCACCGCCTGATTTTAGGGCTTGGGCGTGGCCTGCGCCCGCCCGGGGGCAGGGGATAATCGGCGCATGGACATCCTCTTGCAACTCCTTGATTTCATCCTCCACGTCGACCGCTACCTGGAGGCCTTTGTGGGCCAGTATGGCGCCTGGGTGTACGCCCTCTTGTTTGTGATCATTTTTGTGGAGACGGGCCTGGTCATCATGCCGTTTTTGCCGGGTGATTCGCTCTTGTTCATCGTGGGCGCGCTGTGCGGTGCCGACCTGTTGAACCTGCCTTTGACGATGGCCATTCTTTTGGTGGCCGCCATTTTGGGCGATCAGACCAACTACAGCATCGGGCGTTACTTTGGCCCCAAGGTGTTCCAGTGGGAAAACTCCCGCTTTTTCAACCGCCAGGCCTTCATGCAGGCCAATGCTTTCTATGAAAAATACGGCGGTATCACCATCATCTTGGCGCGCTTCATGCCGTTTATCCGCACCTTTGTGCCCTTTGTGGCGGGTGTGGCCGAGATGACCCGCCACAAGTTCACGTTGTTCAATGTGGTGGGCGGCGTGATTTGGGTGGTCGGCCTGACCTTGGTCGGTTACCTGTTCGGCAATTTGCCTTTTGTGCAAACCCACTTGAGCAAGATCATCTGGGCTTTGATTTTTGTGCCAGGCCTGATCGCCATCATCGGAGCATGGCGCGCGCGCAAGGCGGGGTGATCCAAGGCTTGGGCTGAATCTGATCGGTGCGGTCTTTCAGCCAATCGCCGAACAAGTTCAGCTCCCACAAAGTCATGGTGAACCCTGAGCGGCTGCCCTTGGAGCTGTCTTGTGGTGGGAGCCCAACTGTGTTGGGCGATTGAGGGGCCAGCAGTCTTCGAATAATCGCCGAACGAGTTCAGCTCCTACATGTCTAAGCCTCAGTTTCAGCGCGATAAGTCGGAAGTTTGTGGGAGCCCAAGGGTGTGGGGCGATTCAAAAGGCGAGGACTTCGGCGCTTGTGGGGGGCTGGCAGCCTTGGCGGGTGCAGTTGATGGCGGCGGCTTTCATGGACAGGGCCAGCGTTTCGTTCACGCGTGCGGCGGCATCAGCAGGCTGCATGGCCCAGTCGGCCAGGGTGTTGCCCCAGAAGGTGTCGCCAGCGCCCACGGTGTCGGCCACGGTGATGCGCGGCACGGGCAGGCTGTGGTGTTGGCCTTCAATGTCCAGATAGGCCCCATCGCCGCCAAAGGTCAGCGCGATGCGGCTCAAAGCGCCGGGCTGGGCTGTTGATCGCAGCTCTGAGACCAAGCGGGCTGACTCGGACGGTTGAACGCCTTCAAAACCCAAAGTCTCCAGGTCTTCGTCGCTGGCCTTGATCCAGTCGGCCCAGACCATGACCGAGCGCACGGCGGCGGCATAGGCGTTCAGGTCTTCGGCCAGTTTGGGGCGCAAATTGATGTCCACGCTCACCGTCCAGCCTAAGGCCTTGGCGCCTTGCACGATGGCCAGCACTTTCTCGTGCTCAGGCGGCACCAAGGCCAAAGAGCCGGTGTGCAAGATGCCAGGGGCTGCGGTTTTCAACTGCGCCAACACGCTGTCCACGCTGTAGTCGCGGTCGGCAATGCCTTCGCGGTAAAAACCATAGCTGGGCTGACCGTCCTTGAGCTGGATCACCGCCAGCGAAGTGGGCAGGCGCGAAGACCGCTCGGTCACGGCCACGCCGTCGGTGTGCAGCTGGGCTTTGAGCTGGGTGCCGAAGTTGTCGCTCGACAAGGGGTTGAGGTAGCGCACCGTTGCGCCGCGCAAAGCGGCAGCTCGGGCCAGGTTGTAGGGGCTGCCGCCCATCAGGGGGCGCAATTGGCCATCGGGCTGTGCGATGCAGTCCATCAGGGCTTCGCCCAAGACAAAAATCGAAGAAGACATAAACCGGAATTATTTTTTGAGCAGGTGTTTGCGGCGCACCACATCGATCCAGACGGCCACGATCACGACCGCGCCAATGGCCATCATTTGCTTGAACTGGGAGACTTCCATCAGGTTCATGCCGTTGCGGATCATGGTGATCAGCACCGCGCCGAGCAAGCTGCCCCAAATGCTGCCGCGACCGCCAAACAGCGAAGTGCCGCCCAAAATCACCGCCGCAATCGCGTCCAGCTCAAACATCTGCGCCATCTTGCCGCTCGACGAGTCCATGCGGGCCATCAGCACGATGGCGCCCAGGGCACAGCTCAGGCCCGAGACGACATACACGCCCAGCTTGTACCAGCGGATGTTGATGCCCACTTGGCGGGCACCCATTTCGTTGGAGCCCATGGCGTACACATAACGGCCAATCTTGGTGCTCGACAAAATGAAGGCCATCACCACAAAAAAGAGGCCGGTGATCAGCGTGGGCATGGGGATGCCGAACACATCGCCATAGCCGATGAAAGGAAAGGGCTCGGGCAAGCCCGCGTTGTCAAACCCGCCAGTCAAGTCAAAGGCCAGGCCGCGCCACAGCGTGAGGCCACCCAAGGTGACGATGAACGCCGGAATGCCCACAAAGGCCACCAAATAGCCGTTGAACAGGCCCACGGCAGCGCCAATCGCCAGCGCCACCACCATGGCCAGGTAAGGGTCAACGCCGATCTTGATCATCAGGTGACCCGCCACGGCACCGGCCAGCGCCGTCAGGGCGCCCACGGCCAGATCCACGCCGCCGGTCAGGATCACAAAGGTTTGTCCACCCGCCAGCAAAGCGATCACCGAGGCCTGCACCAAGATGTTGGACAGGTTGCCGGTGGTCAGGAAGTAGGGCGAAGCAAAGGAGAGCAAAACGCCCAACACAATGACCGCCACCAAGGCGCCGTACCACTCTTGACGGGTGATGGATTTCATATTTTTCTCGATTGTTTTCAATGCATCGCACGCGCGATGCCATTTTCTGAGACAGCCTTCTGGCCATGGTTTTGTAGGCGCTGGCCTTGCCAGCGATGGGCTTTGAGGACCCTATCGCCAGCAGGGCAGGCTCCTACAACAAGGGGAGGGCCCGGACGCACAGGTCCGGGCGGCCCATCACTTGGCTTTGACTTTCATGAACTGGCCCACGCCGGAGTCGGCGGCGAACTTGTCCACGTTGGCAGGCAGCACCAAGAAGGAGCCGGTGTCGATGCGGGCATCGACCTTTTTGCCTTGGGCCGCAGCCACAGCGGTTTCCACGCCGACTTGTCCGATCTTGGCCAACATCTGCGCGGCGTTGGCTTGCTGCCAGCCTTGCTTCATCATGTCCAGGCCACCAGGGGAGCCGTCAAAACCTGCGATCTTCACGTCGCCAGGCTTCTTGCCTGCAGCCATCAATGCGGCTTTGGCGCCCAGAGCGCCGCCGTCCCATGCGCAGGCAATCACCTTCACGCCGGGGTTGGCACGCAAAGCGGCTTCCACGCCGTTTTGGGCCATGGTCTGGTCCCAAGTGGTGGGCACTTCAACGACCTTGACGTTCTTGCGCACAGCGTTCAGGGCATCGACGAAGCCCTTCTTGCGCTCTTGACCGGTGGACTGGCCTTGGTCGCCGGTCACGTAGATCACGGTGTCGCCGTCCTTGATTTGCTCAGCCGCCCATTTGCCCTGCACGTTGGCGGCTTTGATGTTGTCGGTGGCCACATAGGAGGTGATGGCGGCACCGGTGATGCCAGTGTCCACGGCCACCACAGCGATACCGGCTTTCAGGGCTTTGTTGATGGCGGGGGCGATGCCAGCCGAGTCGACGGGGGCGATGGCAATCGCATTGACTTTGCGGGTGATCATGTCTTCCACGATGGCCAATTGCTTGGACAACTCGCCTTTTTCAGCGGCCAGTTCGATGAACTTCACACCTTTGGCTTGGCCCGCTTTCTTGGCGCCGCCGTTGATCAGCGTCCAGCCTTCGTTGGTGTTGCCGTTGGTGATGTAAGCCACCGTGACGTCTGCGGCCATGGCCGAGGTGAACAGGGTGGCCGCAGCTGCAGCGATGGCCAGGCGGCCGAATGTGCGTTTGGTGATCATGGGTTTATCTCCGTTGTTGAGGTTTTCGGTCCTGAAAGACATTTCTTGACCGCGAACGCATTGGAATCGAAAACAAGGACTAAGTAAACCTAGTAGTTTTACTAATGCAGGAGTTGAATAAATTTGCGATGCTCGGGGCCATTCCTCCTTGAAGTGATCACCATGTCGACCTCCCAACCCGTTCTTGAAATCAGCCAATTGACCAAGCATTACGGCGGCGTCAAAGCCCTGACCGATGCGCAATTTCGCCTCCTGCCCGGCGAGCACGCCGCCATCGTGGGCGACAACGGGGCGGGCAAAAGCACCTTTGTGCGACTGATCACCGGGGTGGAGCAGCCCAACACCGGCGACATCCTGCTCGATGGCCAGAAGGTGAGCTTTGAGTCGCCGCTGGATGCCCGCGAACAGGGCATTGAGACCGTGTACCAAACGCTGGCGCTGGCCGAAGACCTGGACGTGCCGGCCAACATCTTCTTGGGCCGCGAGATCACGCGTCTGAATTTGGGCCCGCTGTCCATCCTCAACCACAAGGCCATGCGCGAGAAATCGGCCAGCATGCTCGCCACCACGGGTGTGAAGATCCAGGACATGTCCGAGAGCCTGCGCGGCATGTCGGGCGGTCAGCGCCAGTGCGTGGCGATTGCCCGTGCCGCGGGGTTCGCCAAAAAACTCATCATCTTGGACGAGCCCACCGCCGCACTGGGCGTGCAAGAAACGGCACGCGTCGAGGAAATCATCAAGGGCCTCAAAAAGCAAGGCGTTCCGCTCATCATCATCAGCCACAACCTGCGCCAAGTGTTTGACTTGGTCGACCGCATCTGGGTGTTCCGCCAGGGCCGCATCATCTGCAGCCGCCTGACCCGCGAGACCAACCCCGAAGAAATCGTGGGCCTGATCACCGGCGCCATCGATCCGGCCAGCCTGCGTTCTGAAGAGGCGGCCACATGTTGAAAGGCATTGACCCGCTGCTGACGCCCGAGCTGCTGATGCACTTGTGCGCCATGGGCCACGGTGAATGGGTGGCGGTGGTGGATGCGAATTTCACCGCCGACTTTTTGAGCCAGGGCAAACCGGTGGTGCGCATCCCCGGGCACAGCCTGGATCGCGTGAGCCGCGCCGTGCTGTCGGTGTTGCCCCTGGCCGTTGATGTGGCAAAACCAGCGGCCTTCATGCGCGTGTGCAACAGCCCTGATGGGCACCGCACGGCCGCTCAGCAAGCGGTGGTCGATCTGGTCGTGGCCGATGGTTTCCAAGCCGATCAAGTCGAAGCCGTGGAGCGCTACGCCTTTTACGAGAAAATCAAGGGCGCCAGCCTGATCGTGCAAAGCGGTGAGGGCACGGCCTTCGGCAATGCCTTGTTCTGCAAGGGCGTGATCCTGCTTTAACCCTTTCTCAACGACTTCCATCCGTTTTCATGAACAGCGCCACCCCGACTTCTGCCATGCGTGGTTCCAACCACGTGGGGATGCGCCAGTTCAACGAGCGCACTGTGCTGCAGGCCATCCGCCACCACGGGGCCATCCCCAAGGCCGATCTGGCTCGGCTGACCCAGTTGTCCACCCAGACGGTGGCCATCATCGTGGGTCGCCTGCTGGACGATGGCTTGTTGGTTAAACAAGACCGGGTGCGCGGCAAGATCGGCCAACCTTCGGTGCCGCTGTCGCTCAACCCGCAAGGCGCGTTCAGCGTGGGCATCCAGGTGGGGCGACGCAATTTGGAGTTGCTGGTGGCCGACTTCACCGGCCAGCCGGTGGAGCGCGTGGAAGTGCTTTACGACTACCCCGATCCGGACCGGCTGTTTGCCTCGATGGCCGAGGGCCTGCAGACTCTGCAGACGCGCATGGGTGATTTGTGGAGCCGCACCGTGGGGGTGGGCCTGACGGCGCCTTTGTCTTTGCACAAATGGGCCGACCTGATGGGTGGCCCTGCGGCTGAGGCACTGGCCCGCTGGGAACACATCGATCTGCCGGCCCGTGTGCAAGTCCTGACCGATTTGCCGGTGGTGTTTGCCAAAGACACCACCGCCGCTTGCGTGGCCGAGTTGCTGCAAGGCCACGGTCGCAGCGTGCGCAGCTTTTTGTACGTGTTTGTCGGCACCTTCATCGGCGGCGGTCTGGTGCTGTCGGGCCACATCATGAACGGCGAGCGCGGCAATGCCGGCGCGATTGGCTCGCTGCCGGTGGGCTTGGCATCGACGGGTTCAGGCATGCCGCCGCAGCTCTTGCAAAAAGCCTCGGGCTGGCAGCTCGAACAGGCCTTGCTGGCTGCAGGCCATAACCCTTTGCTGATCCACCAGGCCGGCATCATGAACGCTGACTATGCCGAGTTCACTGCGCCCTGGATCGCGCAGGCCAGTCAGGCCTTGGCCATGACGGTGGCCAGTTCGGCCGCCTTGCTGGATCTGGACGCGGTGGTGATGGACGGCTCGTTGGGTGCGCCACTCATGACCGCATTGATGGCGGCCACGCAAGACGCGCTGGCCCATTACCGTTTTGACGGCATGCACCAGCCGCAACTGCTGGCGGGTCAGGTGGGGGCACACGCCCGCGCCTTGGGCGGGGCCTTGCTGCCGCTGCACAGCCAGTTTTTCCCCGACAAAGACATCTTCCTCAAGCAGGACGCCGCATGAAGTTCTACCTCGACACGGCCGACGCCCGCCAATGGGCGCTGCCCGCAGGTTGCCCACCCGTGCAGGGCGTGACGACCAACCCCACCTTGGTCATGCAAGCCGGTTTGCCGGTCAGCCTGGCCGGGTATTTGAAATTGGTGGCGCAAGCCGGTGAGGCGCGCATGCCCGAGCTGATGCTGCAGCTGCCTCGCGCCGATGTGGGCGAGGCTGCGCAGTGGCTCGAAGTCTTGCTGCCGGCGGCCGTGCAGGCCCGTGTGCGCTTGACCATCAAACTGCCTTGCCATCCCGACTGGCTGCCGGTGCTGCGCGAGGTGCAAGCCTGGGGCGTGCCCACACTGCTCACGGGCTTGTCCAACCCGGTGCAATTGCTCTGGGCTCGTGCGCAAGGGGCCAGTTATGTGGCGCCTTATGTGGGCCGCTTGCAGGCCGATGGCCGCGATGTCTGGTCTTTGATCGATGCTTGTGTGGCGGTACAGGCCGATGGCCTGCAGCTGCTGGCCGCCAGCATCAAGTCGGCCGATGTGCTGTCGCGATTGATCGCTTGCGGCGCGCATGCCGTGACCGTGCGACCCGAGTTCGCCGCCGGCTTGGCCACCGACCCGATCACGCTCGCGGCGATGGCGCAGTTCGATCAGGACGTGCAAACAAGCCAAAACGCGGTGCTTTAGGTCGGCACCTTCAGGTCCGACGTGTCGTGCGCAGGCCAAGTCGCTTGTCGGGGCTAAAGCCGCCGACCCTACGGATGGTGCGAACGATTCAACTGCATTGTGTAGGTCGGCACCTTCAGGTCCGACGTGTCGTGCGCATGCCAAGTCGCTTGTCGGGGCTAAAGCCGCCGACCTACGGATAGTTCGAACTGTCCAGCTGCTTTTGTAGGTCGGCACCTTCAGGTCCGACATGGCGGGTTCAGGCCAAGTCGCTTGTCGGGGCTAAAGCCGCCGACCTACGGGTTGTGTGAACGGTCCAACTGCCGCCCTGCAACGAATCAAACAGACCGGTTGCGCGCCAACGGCGGATTGCGTGAAAAGTATTGCAAGATGCCGCGCATCAAGGCGTCGGTGAGTCTTTGCTGGTAGCTTTCGCTGCGCAGTTTTTCTTCTTCTTCCGGGTTGCTGATGAAGGCGGTCTCGACCAGCACGCTCGGGATGTCGGGGGCTTTGAGCACCGCAAACCCGGCTTGCTCGACGCGGGGCTTGTGCAGCCGACCCACGCCACCGATCTCCCGCAGCAGGCTGTGGCCCAGTTGCAGGCTGTCCTTGATTTGGGCGGTGGTGCTCATGTCCAGCAGGGCGCGCTGCACTTGCGCATCTTGCGCCCCCAGGTTCAGGCCACCGATCAGGTCGGCCTTGTTTTCTTGCTGCGCCATCCAGCGGGCGGCACTGCTCGAAGCGGCCCCTTGGCTGAGGGCGAACACGCTGGCGCCGCTGGCTTGGGGGGTGAAGAACGCGTCGGCATGGATGCTGACGAATAGGTCGGCTTGCACGCGCCGCGCTTTTTGCACCCGCACGTGCAGTGGCACAAAAAAGTCGGCGTCGCGCGTCAGGTAGGCCCGCATGGGGTTGCCGCCCACGCTGGCCGCGTTGATGCGGTCGCGCAGCAGGGTGGCGATTTTGAGCACCACGTCTTTTTCGCGGGTGCCGCCCGGTCCGATGGCGCCAGGGTCTTCGCCGCCGTGTCCCGGGTCGATGGCGACCACGATCAGGCGGTCGGTGGGCGTGGCAGGGCGAGGCGGGTGGTCGGGTCGGTCCATCGATGCGCTGGGAGGCGGCTCGAAATCCTGTTTCCGTGTGGACGGCAAGGGCAGCTTTTGCCCTTGCTTGGCGATCAAATCACCCAAAGGGTCCAGGGTCGATGGCGCAGGTGTCGTGGGTGCACTAATTGCCGCCGCACCGCTTGCCGTCGCATGGGTGCGCTCCTGGATGAGTTGCTCCAGCGGGTCGGCCGCTTGTGCGGGGTACAGGTCCAGCACCAATCGGTGGGCATACGAAGCCACCGGAGGCAGGGTGAACACTTGCGGTGCGATGGGCCGCTTGAGGTCGATCACCAGGCGCACCACGTTCGGGCTGAATTGGCCCACCCGGATGCCGGCGATGTTGGGGTCGGACGCTTGCACCTTGCCCACCAGCTCGCGCAGCGCGGGGTTGAGCTCCATGCCTTCGATGTCCACCGCCAAGCGGGGCGGCGAGGCGATGAAGGTTTGCCGCGTTTGCAGCGGCTTGTCCGATTCGAGCGTGACCCGGCTGTAATCGGCGGCGGGCCAGATGCGCACAGCCATCATGGTCGCGCCGCGCACCATGTGCGAGACGCCCAGACTCAGGGCCAAGAATCCGGCTTGGACGAGGCGTCGGCGGTCAGCGCGCATGCCCGTTGCCCATCCAGTCGTTCAGCCAGGCTTGGCCCGCAGGGGTGTGTGCGCTCATGCTGACTTGGCGTTGGTCTTCGTCCAGCGCATGCAGCGCGATCACCAGATCAGCAGGCGGCAGTTGCCCCGCCACTTTGTCGGGCCACTCCATGAGCTTGAGGCCGGGGCCGGCAAAGATGTCGCGAAAGCCCGCGTCTTCCCATTCTTGCGGGTCGCTGAAGCGGTAAAAATCAAAATGCCAGATCGGCCAAGCGGTGTCGCCCGTGCCGGCTTGGTGGGGTTCGACCACGGCATAGGTCGGGCTTTTGATGCGGCCTTGCACACCCGCTGCGCGCAGCAGGTGGCGCACCAAGGTGGTCTTGCCCGCGCCCAGATTGCCGCGCAACTCGATGCGGGCATTGCGCCCCCCGGGCCAGGTTTGCAGGGCCTGGGCCAGCTGGGCGGCAAAGCTTTGCGTGGCCGATTCATCGGGCCACAAGCCTGTCCAGGCGTGGGGCACGGACGGGGCTGCGGCGGGGCTTTCTACAATCGGCGTGTGACTGCTCAAAGTACTCAGATCGAACCTCATGACATGCTGTCCCAGATCCAAATCTGGGCGCGGGAGTTGGGATTGTCCCAAATTGGCGTGACGGGCATCGATTTGGCCACGGCAGAACCCGGATTACAGGCCTGGCTCGATGCCGGATTTCACGGCAGCATGGACTATATGGCCTCGCACGGCATGAAGCGCGCCCGCCCGGCCGAGCTGGTGCCCGGCACGGTGAGCGTGATCACCGCCCGCATGGATTATTTGCCCCAAGGCACGCCGTCCGACTGGGCAGAGCGTGAAACCGCCCGCAGCCTGCAACCAGGCGAGGCGGTGGTGTCGCTTTATGCCCGGGGGCGGGATTACCACAAGGTGCTGCGCAGCCGCTTGCAAAAGCTGCAAGACCGCATGGCCGATGCGATCGGGCCTTTCGGTCACCGGGTCTTCACCGACTCGGCCCCGGTGCTGGAAGCCGAGCTGGCCACGCGCAGTGGCCTGGGCTGGCGCGGCAAACACACCCTGGTTTTGAACCGTGAAGCGGGCTCGATGTTTTTCTTGGGCGAGCTGTTTGTGGACTTCGCTTTGCCCGAGACCTCAGCCGTGAGCAGTCATTGCGGCCAATGCACCGCCTGCATGGACCTGTGCCCGACGCATGCCATCGTCGGGCCCTACAAGTTGGATGCGCGGCGCTGCATTTCGTATTTGACGATCGAGCACGCCGGGCCCATCGACGAGGCACTGCGTCCGCTGATGGGCAACCGCATCTATGGCTGCGACGATTGCCAGCTGGCTTGCCCTTGGAACAAGTTCGCGCAAGTCAGCACGCTGCCCGACTGGCAGCCGCGTGAGGGCCTGAGCGCGGGACAGATCGTGGATTTGATGGCCTGGACCGAAGCCGAGTTTTTGCGCCGCACCGAAGGCAGCGCGATCCGCCGCATCGGCCACGCCCGATGGCTGCGCAACCTGGCCTTGGCGGCGGGCAATGCACTGGCGTCTGATGCGCTGGCGCTTTCAGAGCGGCAACAACTTCAGCAGTCTTTGAGCGCCCTCACAGCGCATCCGGACCCCGTGGTGCAAGAGCAAGCGGCTTGGTCATTGGCCAAGTTTTGAAGCTTTGCAAGTCGGTGGCTTCAGCCCCGACAAATGCTCGTGGTCCACCAGGCCATGTTTCCGCTCAAGCAGCCAACTTCCCGTGGCAAACCTGAATCAGCGCAACACGCCCAATGCAAAAGGCAAGCTCCACATGCCCGACAAGGTGGACAAGGTCACCAGGCCCGCCACGTAGGGGCCGTTGTAGCCCATGCGAGCTGCCAGCACGTAGCAGGTTGACGCGGTGGGCAGGGCCGAAAACGCCAACAAGACCGTGGTCTGCATCGGGTCGAGTTGAAACAGCCTTGACATGCCCAGGGCGATCAAGGGCAAGAAGAAATGTTTGATGGACAGCACGCTCAGGCCCAGCAATTTGCCTTGGGTCAGGGTGCCCAGCTGCATGCCGGCACCGGCGGCCATCAGGCCCAGCGCCAAGGACGAGGCACCAATGCGGCTGATGCTCGGGTCCAGCCATTGCGGCATGCGAAAGCCCATCAGGTTGGCGGCGAGGCCCGTGCAGGTGGCGATGATCAGCGGGTTGCGCAGCAGCTCACGCATGAAGCCCTTGTTGGCGTGCTGGGCCATGGGCCAAACTGCGCCGATGTTGAACAAAGGCACACAGACCCCAATGAGCATGGAGATCATCAGCAAACCGCCGGGGCCGGCCAATCGATCGGCCAGGGCCAAGGCAATGAATGAGTTGAAACGAAAGCCCACTTGGGCACTGGCAGCGTGGTCGCGTTGGTCCAAGCGTTTGCCCAAAACGGGCCAGTAGGGCAGGCTGTAGGACAGGGCAATCGCGCACAAGCCCAGGCTCACGCCAGCGCCGATCAGGCTGGAGGCGGCGTTCACATCGATCGGGCTTTTGACGATGGAGTGAAACAGCAGCACCGGAAACAAGAAAAAATACACCAGCGTTTCGACCGATTGCCACACAGGGCGGTTCAAGGCCGTGTAGCGGCAGATCAGGTAGCCGCACAGGATGAGCGAAAAGTCGGGGAAAAGAAGTTGGGCAAAGTTCACACAAAGAGCATAACCGCGACCCAAGGGGAAGGGGCTTGGTGCTGTCGCTTGGGCGATGCACTGTCGGCTTTCCCGTGGTTTCCCCTCCTCGGAAGGGACATTGATTCTGCTTATGATGGCGCCTGTCTTTAGGAGTTTTTCACATGCAACGACGCAATTTGATTTCTCTGGCCACTTTGGCCTTGGTCAGTGGCTCTGTTTGGGCCCAGGCTTACCCCAATCGCCCGGTCAAACTGCAAGTGCCATTTGCACCCGGCGGCACCACCGACATCGTGGCGCGGGTGATCTCTGAGCCCTTGGGCAAGGCCCTGGGCCAAAGCGTGGTGGTGGAGAACAAGGCCGGTGGCGGCGGTGTGGTGGGTGCCAACGAAACTGCCAAGGCCAGCCCGGATGGCTATTCGCTGGGTGTGGCCACCGTGTCCACCACGGCCGCCAACCCCGCCATCAACACCAAGATCCCGTACAACCCGATCACCGATTTCACACCCATCATCAACATCGCGGCCACGCCCAATGTGATTGCGGTGCACCCCAGCTTTCCGGCCCAGGACTACAAGAGTTTCGTGGCCGAGTTGAAGAAAAACCCCGGCAAATACTCCTATTCTTCCTCGGGTACGGGCGGCATTGGCCACTTGCAGACCGAGTTGTGGAAGGGCCTGGCAGGCGTTTTCATCACGCACATCCCCTACCGTGGTGCGGGCCCTGCGCTCAACGACACGGTGGCCGGTCAGGTGCCGATCATTTTTGACAACATGCCCTCGGCCATGCCCTTCATCCAGACCGGCAAGCTGATCCCCATCGTGGTGGCGGCGCCCCAGCGTTTGCCTCAGTTGCCCAATGTGCCCACCTTCAAGGAAGTGGGTTTGGAGCCCGTCAACCGCATGGCCTATTACGGCATCTATGGCCCCAAGAACCTGCCCAAAGAGGTGGTCGAGAAGGTCAGCGCGGGCGTGAAGAAGGCCCTGCAAGACCCGGCCGTGGTCAAACGCATCCAAGACACGGGCTCTTTGGTGGTGGGCAACTCGCCTGAAGAGTTCGCGGCTCAGATCAAGGCCGAATTCGAGGTCTACAAAAAAGTCGTGGACACGCAAAAACTCAAGCTGGACTGATGCACCCGGACAGCCAGACGGCCATCGACCGCTTTGCCGATGCCCTCTGGCTGGAAGACGGCCTGGCCGCCAACACCTTGGCGGCTTATCGGCGGGATCTGGAACTCTTTTCCACCTGGCTGTTTTTGAATCAGCGGCTGGCGCTGGAACAGACGCAAGAGCACCACCTTCAGGCTTATTTCGCCGACCGGCATGCCCACAGCAAAGCCACCTCGGCCAACCGACGCCTGACGGTGTTCAAGCGCTTTTTTCGCTGGGCGCTGCGTGAGCGCTTCATCACCCAAGACCCCACCTTGCGCATGCTGGCGGCCAAGCAGGCCTTGCGGGTGCCCAAAACACTGGGCGAAGCCCAAGTCGATGCTTTGCTTTGCGCCCCGGATGTGGCCACCCATTTGGGCCTTCGGGACCGCGCCATGCTGGAGTTGATGTACGCGAGCGGCCTGCGCGTGAGTGAGTTGGTCTTGCTCAAAACCCTGCACGTGTCTTTGAACGAGGGCGTGCTGCGCATCATGGGCAAAGGCAGCAAAGAGCGCTTGGTGCCTTTTGGCGACGAGGCCCGGCAGTGGCTGCAGCGCTACATGGCGCAAGCCCGCCCTGCCTTGCTGGGGCAGCGCCAGACCGAAGACCTGTTCATCACCTCCAGTGGCCCCAAGCCTGGCACCGGCATGTCGCGCATCATGTTTTGGAACCTGGTCAAACGCTACGCCATCCAAGCGGGCATCACCTCACCCTTATCGCCCCACACCTTGCGACACGCGTTTGCCACGCATTTGCTCAACCATGGGGCCGATTTGCGGGCGGTGCAAATGCTGCTGGGCCACGCCGATATCTCCACCACCACGATCTACACCCACGTGGCCCGCGAGCGGCTCAAGAGCCTGCACGCGCAGCACCACCCGCGTGGCTGAACTCTTGTTTAGGTCGGGGCTTCAGCGCCGACAGGGGGCTTTTGCTGGAGCGCACACATGTCGGACCTGAAGGAGCCGACCTGCGGG
>NKIO01000046.1 GCA_002255935.1 Comamonadaceae bacterium PBBC2 | reverse complement strand
GCGGCCATTGGTGAGGCGGGTGTGGATCGGGTGATCGCCGTGGCCGATTGGCTGCCCAATGTGCCCGGCAAGGCCAGCGAGCAGTTTTACCAATCGTTTCGTCAACGGTTTCCCAAACCCAGCGAAGACTATGTGCACCTGCGCATGCAACTGATGGTGGAAGCCTTGGCCCAGGCCATGGAAAAGGCGGGCAGCACCGAGCCCCTGGCGGTGGCCTTGTCCCTTGAAAAAGCCCGCGTCAGCATGGCCGGACAAACCGGCGCCATGCGTGCCGAGGACCACCAGTTTCAGCAGCCCCTGGCGGTGGGTGTGATGGCGCGCCTGGGCGCACCCGGCGTTCCCTTTGATGTGGAGGGCTCGGGCTACGGCTTCAAAGTGGTGCGTCAGATCAAGGCCGAGCAAGCCCGCATGCCCAGCAGCTGCCAGATGCAGCGACCCTCATGAGGGCTTGACTTTTCCCCCTCATCAAGGCGGCCTGGCCGCCTTTTTTCATGCCTGTTGGCTTGCTGCTTTGAATTTGCCCGATTGAAACAACTTGTAAAACATATCTAAGCACCATTTTGTTTTTGAAAATGAATATTAAGATGCTCAAAAATTAGAAAAATATCAATCCTGATGCTTGTAAAGGTTGGGGTTGAAATCATCCGGTTTGTCACGCGATGTTCAAACCTGCTCAGGGAATTCAACCAACACTTCCAACGGACCCCGGTCCGATAAAGGCAGCCCCGATGACTTTCAAGCGCTACTTCAGCAAAGACTTTCCCAAGGACTTGCTCGCATTGCAATTGACCGATGTGCCGCAGGTCCTCAAAGACATTTTCAATGACGATGACTTGTGCTGTTTTGGCGGGAAGGATTGGTCACATGTGGCCAAGGACCTGGAGGCGGTGCCCTTGCACAACCGGCCACAATTTGTGCTGAGCTTGCTGGCGGTGGTGTTGACCGACCAATGCATCCAAACCCACTTCAAGTCTTCTTACAAGCGCTGGCGTGAGCAGACCAACTATCCGAAATTTGCCTGGATTCGCTTTGGTCTGTACAACGAAAATCCCCTCAAAATATTGACCCGCCCCGAATCAGAAGGTTTGCTGCCCGTTGCCGCGACCGTGGCCTTGGTGCCTGAGTTCGTCCAATTTTTCCTCGAACTGATCGGTGAATACCTTCAAAAGCACATGCCTCAGGTGTCCGCTGAGCAGTTCTTTCAAAAAGTCTTCAAAGACGAGATCATGGACTTGCAAGGCGGCGAGGTGCTCGATGCCTTCAAGCAGACATTGACGCTGGCTTTGAACCCCCAAGAAGCGCCCGCCTTGTCCTCCGAGTGGGCCTTGGTTTTTTGAGCTTGGCCCTTCAAGGCTGGGTTTCTGCCGTTACGTCCTGCGCGAAACTCGCTTGCGCCAGCGGGTTTTGATCGGCCATCCAGCTGCCGTATACCGTTTGAAAGTCGGCCACGATCTGGGCCAAGGGCATGTCGTCAAAGGTGCCGCGCTGGTTCACGTATTCCATGTGGCGCTGGCCTGTTTTGTCAAACGGGTGGTAAATCGAATCGCTCAGCCCATCAAACTCCAGCGGCAACAAACCGAACTTGTCGCACAGCTCGATGTTGAAAGCCGGCGTGGCCTTGACCCATTGCCCCGACAGCCAGATGTCGGCATACCCGTGCCAGATGAACACGTCGGTCTTCATGGTTTGGCGCAAGCGCTCAGTGCTCAGGTGGTTGCGCACATCGGCAAAGCCCAAGTGGGCATGCAAGCCAGCGGCGCGGCAGGCGGCCACCAGCAGCGCGGCTTTGGGCACGCACCAACCCGAGCCTTGTGCGATCACGGTGCTCGCTTTCATGCCGACAGGCGACAGATCAATCCGGTAGGGGTCATAGCGAAACCGATCGCGCACCGCCTGGTAAAGCGCCACGGCGCGCTCCCGGTCATGGCCGCCTTGCGCGTGCTCGCGGGCAAAAGCGATCACATCGGGGTGGTCGCTGTCGATCAAGACGGTCGGGGCCAAGGTGGCGTCTGAAGGCAATAGGTTCATGGGTTTCACTGTAGCCTGCGTGCCAGTGCACAGGTGTCACGCTGGCTATAGTGGCGCTTTCCAAGGCCACTGGGCCTTTTCATAAGGATGCCGCACCATGACGCCCGAACAACTTTTGCAACACCACGATCAGGCCCGCTTGTGGGGCCAGGCGCCTGGCGTGGTGGGTGGCCCCGACTCGGCGGCCGCTTACCAACAAGCGCTTGCGGTGCGCCGTTTGCGCCAGCAACGCGGTGAGGTGCCAAAGGGCTTCAAGATCGGGTTCACCAACCGCACCTTGTGGGAACGCTACAAAGTTTTTGGCCCCATGTGGGGGACGGTCTGGGACACCGGCTTGGTCTTTGCCGAGCCTGCCAGTGACGGCTCGGAAAATGGCCCAGCTAATGGCTCAGCAATTGGCCATTTGGATTTGACCGGAACGTGCCAGCCTCGGCTGGAGCCCGAAATCGTGTTTGGCATGCGCTCGACCCCGCCGCTGGGCGCCAGCTTGCAGGAATTGTTCGAGGCCATCGAATGGCTGGCGCCCGGCTTTGAAGTGGTGCAGTCGCATGCACCGGACTGGAAATTCACCGCCACCGACACCATGGCTGACAGCGGCTTGCATGCCCGCTTGCTGGTGGGCCAGCGCTTGCCGGTGCGCAGCGTGGCGGCCGATGCGCAGGCCTTGGATGCTTTGTTGTCCGCGGCCCGGGTCACCTTGATCCAAAACGAGCAAGTGATGGAGCAGGGCGTGGGCGCCAATGTGTTGGACAGCCCGCTCAAAGCCTTGCAACACTTTTTGAAAGAGCTGCGCGAATGTCCCGGTGCGCCCGATCTGCAAGCCGGTGATGTGATCACCACCGGCACCTGGACCGATGCCTGGCCCTTGCAAGCGGGGCAGCAGTGGCGCGCTGAGTTTTCTGCGCCCTTGGGCAGTGTGCAGGCCTGGATGCGCTGAGCCTTTGGACATTCCCAGGCCACTTGAAAGACCTTCAGAGGCCCTGGCTGACCTGCGGGTATGGGCCAAGGGCTGGTCCACCAGCGGCTAGACTCGAGCCCTTCAAGACAAACACCGCAGACATGCTCCACGATTCGCCCATCGACATCGTTTATTTGTGGGTCGATGGGAACGATTCGCGCTGGCGTGCCAAACGTCAGGCGGCTTTGCAGCAACTTCCCAGCGATTCCAGTGCCGCCATGGCCCGTTACAGCAATGTGGAAGGCCGGTTTCGGGACAACCACGAACTGCGTTACAGCCTGCGTGCTTTGGAGAAATTCTTTCCTGAGCACGGGCATGTGTACATCGTGACCGATGCCCAAACGCCCGACTGGTTGCGCCCCTCGGACCGATTGACCTTGGTGGACCACCGCGAGCTGATGCCCGAAGCGTCCTTGCCCACCTTTGACTCAGGCCACATCGAGTCTTGGATTCACCACATTCCGGGCTTGTCGGAGCGCTATTTCTATTTCAACGATGACGTGTTCTTTGGCGCGCCGGTGCGTGTCGAAGACTGGTTTCATCCGAAGGGTTTTCATGTGACCTGGTCGGACGACCCCGTGGTCACCGACGAAGCCATGCGCACAGACGCCACCTCGCTGGAGAACGCTTGCCGTTTGTCGATTCAGTGGCTGAGCGACAAAGCGCGCTCAGGTGAGCCGGCCATGCGCACGCAAGACCCGTTGTACCAAAGCACCTTCCGCACCTTTGCGCACTCGCCTCGGCCCATGCTCAAGTCCATCTTGATGGAGCTCGAAGGCACCGCGCCCGAGTTGTTTGCCGCCGTCCGATCGACGGTTTTCCGCAGATGGGACAAACCCACCATCGTCTCGGACTTTGTACTGCGCTGGGCTTTGGCCCATGGTCTGGCCCATGTGCGGCCGTACCGCCATCGCTACGTCTCCACAGGCGAGGCCGATCAGGACGCGCAGCTGCGCGCGCTGGTGACCGAATTTGGCGCGCTCGAATTCTTTTGCATCAACGACACCACCGACGATGCACAAACCCATGACCCGCGTTTGCAGAACGTGTTGTCGGTGTTGGAGTCGATCTTGCCCCAGCCCTCGGGTTTTGAAAATGCGGTGAACGCGCCCTTTGGCGAGCCGCGCTCAGAGGGCCTCAGCGCAGAGATGCACGGGTCAGAGGCGATGGGGGCAAAGGAAACGTTTCCTGCGCGTCGCTCAAATCTTGCTTGATCGCTTCAAGGGTGCCTGACGCATCGCGCCGTGCGCTGGATTGACGGGTTTGGTGTTTGGCCATGCGTCCGCGAACGCGGGTTCGCCAAAGTCTGAACGAGCGTGCTTTCAAGGCGCTGCGCATCAATGCAATCACCGCTGACTCACTCAGCCCAAACTGCAGTTCGATCGCCTCAAATGGCGTGTCGTCCTGCCAGGCCATGGCAATGATGGCGGAAGCATCGGCCTCGGCCAATTGGGCGCTGGGGTCTGATTGGTTGGGCATGACGTTCATGAGATCGTGTTCGGGTGGGTCAAGTTCAAGGCAGCAAAGCCGCCATTTCCTGGCGAAGCATCGACACCATTTCTTGCGCGGCAGGCGACAAGCTGCGGTTGCGCCGCGTGACCACGCCGATGGGGCGCTGGATGTCCGGTGCGGTCAGGCGCCGGATGACCACACCCTCTTGCTGCACAAAGGCGGCGGCCAGTTCGGGCAGGGCGGCCACGCCCAACCCGGCTTTGACCATGGCGTGGATGGTGGCAATGTGCTCGACTTCGTAGCGCGGTTTGAAAGCGATGCGGTGCTCGATCAGCGCCGCATTGGCGTATTGGCGCACGCTGGTTGGCAGCGGCATCGAGATGTGGGTCAACTCTGCCGCCTGCAGCCATGTCAGTGGGGCCCTGCCTTTGGCCAAGCGGTGGTTCAGCGGGATCAGCAACACAAAGCCATCGGCCGACAGCGGTGTGTAGTCCAAGTCTGCGTAATCGGGGTTGGCTGCCGTCAAGGCAAAGTCCACCGTGCCGGCCCGCACCAGATCCAAGGCGGGGCCGGACAAGGTGTCGTGCAGTTGCAGCGCAATGTCGGGGTATTGCGCGGCATAGCGGGCCATCACGCGTGGCACCAAAGTGGCCGACAGCGAGGGCAGGGCGGCCATGCTGACTTTGCCCGTCTGGATCTGCGTGATGTGCTGAACCCTTTGCACTGCTTCTTGTGTTTGTGCCGTCAGCAGTTGGGCTTGTTCGACGAAGACCTGGCCTGCGGCCGTCAGGTGCACGCTGCGTGTGGTGCGGTCAAACAAGCGCGCGCCCAAAGACTCTTCAAGCCGGGCCACCACGCCCGAGACCGCCGATTGCGACAGGTGCACCTGTGCGGCGGTGCGCCTGAAGCTGCCGGTTTCGGCCAGCACCAGAAAGATGTCCAGATCGCGGGAGGTCCAATTGATATGCATTTCAGATCAGTTTATAGAAAAAAACGGTTGGACGAAGCAATGGGGTCTTCCTAGACTCCAGCTTTGTTCAAGACAAGCACCGTTTCCATGATCTCTTCTCAAGCACTTCAAGCCCGCACCGTGGTCGTCGGTGGCGGCACCATGGGCATGGACGTGGCCATCGTGTTGGCCCGGGGTGGCTGCCAGGTCACCGTGGTCGAGCCCGATGCCCGTAAACGCGAGGCACTGGCCGCGCATGTGCGCCACAACCTGAGCCCTTTGGGCATGGCCCACCGCACCGAGCGTGTGCAGGCCGTGGCCGATTTGAGCGATGTGGTCTGGCCCGGTGTCAGCGTGCTCATCGAATGCATTCCTGAACAATTGCCGCTCAAACAGGCACTTTTTGCTCGCTTGGCTGAAATGACAGCGCCCGAGACGCTGCTGTGCAGCAACAGCTCCAGCTTCCCGATCAGCGCCATCGCCCAGGGCCTGCCCACGGCCGAGCGCATGCTGGGCTTGCACTTTTTCATGCCGGCGCATTTGGTGCCGCTGGTGGAAGTGGTGTTGGGCCCTCAAACCGATGCACAAGAAGCCCATCAACTGTGCGGCTTCATGCGCGACTGCGGCAGCGTGCCGGTGCTGGTGCGCAAAGACAAGCCGGGCTTTTTGGCCAACCGCATGCAACACGCGCTGGCGCGTGAGGCCTTCGCCCTGATCGACGAAGGCGTGGCTTCGCCCGAAGACGTGGACGCGGCTGTGCGCTTTGGTTTTGGCTTTCGGTTTTTGGCCGCAGGTCCGGTCATGCAGCGTGACCATGCCGGGTTGGAAGTGCACACCGCAGCGGCTGCCAGCATGTACCCCAGCTTGGCGGTGAACGCTGAGCCTGCCCGCGTTTTGCAAGAGCGCGTGGCCCGAGGCGACTTGGGCATGAAAACCGGTCAAGGCTTCTTTACCTGGACGCCCGAGACCCAAAAGGCCGAGCGTGAGCGCTACGACCGCTTGCTGCGTCAAGGGCTGGACTTGTTGTCCGCAGAATTGCCCCCCCTGAACCCCCACGATTGACACCCCCGATACCACCCGACAAGGCAAAGCCATGGCTGTTTTTTCTTCTCCTCTCTTGATCACCGTCGCGCCCAATGGCGCCTACAAGCAACGCCCCGATCATCCGGCTTTGCCGCTGACCACTTCCGAGCTGGGTCAAACCGCCAAGCAGTGTCTAGAGGCCGGTGCGGGCATGATCCACATGCACATCCGCGATGCAGACGGCCGCCACAGCCTCGACGTGACGGGCTACCGCGAGGCGCAGCAGGCGGTCAAGGCGGCGGTGGGCGATGAGCTCATCATCCAGATCACCAGCGAAGCGGCTCGCGTGTACAAAGCGCCCGAGCAAATCGCCATGGTCACGGTCCTCAAGCCCGAAGCCGTGTCGGTGGGCCTGCGCGAAGTGGACCAGCCTGAAATCGGCGAAGCCGGTCTGGAACATTTTTTTGGCTGGTTGGCCAAAGAGCGCATCATGACCCAGGTCATCGTGTACGACGTGGCCGATCTGCAGCGTTGGCAAGCCTTGCGCGCCAAAGGCGTGATCCCCGATGCGCCTTGGTCACTCTTGTTTGTGCTGGGCCGCTATTCGGTCGGCCAAACCTCGGAGGCCAAAGACCTCTTGCCCTTTGTGATGGCCCACACGGGCGCAGAGCCTTGGTCCATGTGCGCTTTTGGCGCGGGCGAACACGCTTGCGCCACCACCGCGGTGGCCCTGGGCGGCCATGCGCGGGTGGGTTTTGAAAACAACCTCTTGCTCAACAACGGGCAAGTGGCCCCCGACAATGCCGCTTTGGTGCGCCAAATCGCCGACTCGGCCCGCGTGCTTGGCCGCAGCCTCTACACCGCCAACCAGGCTCGCGAAGCGTTTTTCGCCGTATAAACAAACCCATTCCCAGGAGACAAATCCATGAAACGCAGCCTCTTTTTCGCCGCACTGTCCGCCGCCTTGATCGGCGCGGCTCTGCCCGCACTGGCCCAAGATAACTACCCCAGCAAGACCATCCGCTTTGTGGTGCCTTACCCACCGGGCGGCCCGACCGACCTGATGGCGCGACTCATTCAGGGCGAGCTCACCACCCGTTTGGGCACCACCGTGGTGGTGGACAACAAGAGCGGCGCAGGCGGCAACTTGGGCAGCGCCGAAGTGGCCAAACAAGCGCCAGCCGACGGTTACACCTTGCTGCTGGCCGCCAGCGGCCCCATGGCGGTGAACCCCACGCTGTACCGCAGCATGACCTTTGTGCCCATGACCGATCTGGCCCCAGTCATCCAAATTTCATCCTTCCCCTTGGTGCTCGAAGTGCACCCCAGCGTGCCGGTCAACAACGTCAAGGAGTTGATCGCCCTGGCCCAAAAGAGCGACAGCAAATTGGCCTTCGCATCGGCGGGCAACGGCACCCCGCAGCACCTGGCTGGTGAGATTTTCAACACCCAGGTCAACACCAACATCTCGCACATCCCCTACCGCGGTGCGGGTCCGGCCCTCAACGACTTGATCGGCGGCCAGGTGCAGGTCATGTTCGACATTTTGGGCAGCTCTTTGCCGCACATTCAGGGCGGCAAGCTCAAGCCCCTGGCCGTGACATCGGCCAAACGCCACCCCTCGCTGCCCAATGTGCCGACCATGATCGAAGCCGGTGTGCCCGGCTACGAGCTGACCGGCTGGCATGGCATCGCGGTGCGTGCCGGCACGCCTGCGCCCATCATCCACAAGCTCAACACCACCTTGAACGCCATGTTCAGCGACCCAGAGTTCAAGAAAAAGTGGGAAGCCATCGGCACGCCCGTGGTGGGCGGCACGCCGGCTCAGTTTGGTGAGCTGATCCGCAAGGAAACCATCCGCTTGGGCCAAGTCGTCAAGAACGCCGGCGTGACGCTGGACTGAGCCAAGCCCAGCCCAAAGAGCACCACAGGCTTGGGCCTGTGTGGGGGCTTAGACCCCGCCTTGCGGGTGGGTGGGGTCAATCCAGAGCACTGTCTCGGGTTTTTCGGCCGGCTCAATGTCCATGTTGACGGCCACCGCCTGGCCGTCGCTGCGGCACAGCACGCATTCCAGCGTCTCGTCGGCGCTGGCATTGATTTCCTGGTGCGGCACAAAAGGCGGCACATAAATGAAGTCGCCAGGCCCCGCTTCGGCGGTGAACTCCAGCGCATTGCCCCAGCGCATGCGGGCGCGGCCCTTGACCACATAGATCACGCTCTCCAAAGGCCCATGGTGGTGTGCCCCGGTCTTTGCATTGGGGTGGATGTGCACCGTGCCGGCCCAGAGTTTTTGCGCGCCGACGCGGGCAAAGTTGATGGCCGCTTTGCGGTCCATGCCGGGGGTGGAGGGCACATTGCCATCGAGTTGGTCGCCCGGCACCACGCGCACGCCGTCGTGCTTCCAGTCGGTGTGCTCGTGTGTAGAGGAATCGTGGGAGTGGGTCATGGTCAAAGCCTGTGTGAATGCGCTTGAAATCACTTTAGCACGGAGGGGCAATGAGGCCTGTCGCCTGGCCCACTACACTGGCGTGCCGTGGCCCAAGCGCTTGGCGTGGCGCGCTGCGAAGAACCTGACTTGAGCCGATCATGAAATTCAAAATGTCCGAAAAGTCGCTGTTTGCGACCTTGCTGCGCGCCCCTTGGTGGGTGAGCTTTGTGGTGATGCTGACCGTGGCCTTGGTGGCGGGCGCCTTTTTGCCCGAGGTCTTCAAAACCGCCGGGATGCTGGGGGCCTTTCCGTTTTTGGTGATCGGCGTCATGGCCGCATGGCGACAAAGAAACACCCTGTCTGAAGCACGCATCGAGGCGTTGACGGCGCGCGCCAGAGACATGGCTTGGCGCGAGTTTTCAGCGGTGGTCGAGACCGCTTTGCGCCGGCAAGGCTTTGAGGTTCGTCCGCTGCGCAGCGGCCCTGCCGATTTCGAGATCGAGAAAAACGGCCGCATCACCTTGGTCAGCGCCAAGCGCTGGAAAGCAGCCAGCGTGGGCGCTGAGCCTTTGCGCGAACTGTTGGCCGCCGTCGAAAGCCAAGAGGTCTATTCGTGCAGCTGCATGAGCCTGGGGGTCTTCAGCCCCGCCGCTGTGGCCTTGGCCCGGCAGCAACCCATCCAGTTGCTGGGCAGTGCAGAGGTTGCGCAACTCCTGCACGAGGCCGACTCAGTGGACAAGGCCTGATCGGGGCCAAATTTTATGTTTTGGCTTGCCAGCTTTCAGGGCGGTAGAGCTTGAACAACTGCTCAGGGCCGATGTCGAAATAGTCGGCCGGCCCGCCCCCGCGCAAGACGTGCTGGGCATTGGCGGTGTCGTAAATGCCGTCTTTGAGCAGCCGCTCATCGATGTGCACACCCACCACCTGGCCAAAAATCATCCAGGTGTTGACCTTTTGCCCCTCGATGTCTTGCATCTGCATGATCTGGGTGCACTTGCATTCGAAGCTGACCGGGCTTTCGGCCACGCGCGGCACGTTGACGATGCGCGAGGCCTGCTGCGTGAGGCCTGCGACATCGAACTCGCTCACATCGGGCGGCACCGCGTCGCAAGTCTTGTTCATGGCTTCGGTCAGCGGCCGCGTGACCAAGTTCCAAACGAACTCGCCGGTGGCTTCGATGTTGTTCAGGGAATCCTTGCGCCCAATGCTGGCAAAACCGATCAGCGGCGGCACGTAATTGAAGGCGCTGAAAAAGCTGTAGGGCGCCAAATTGATCACCCCGTTGACGCCACGGCTGGACACCCAGCCGATGGGGCGCGGCCCCACGATCGCGTTGAAGGGGTCGTGTTTCAGGCCATGGCCCAGGCGGGGTTCGTAGAAATGCGTCATGGGGCTACTTTAAAAGCACAGCGATGGCCTTTCTATCCCGGTGGAGACTTTCCCCCACAGACCGTGCCCAAAGCTGTGGATAAGTCCATGAACAACTGCGCCAGGCCGCATCCTGCCTGGGGTGGCGGTGGATGCTTAAAAATTGGGCATCAAAAGGCACATCCTGCGAGCCCGGGGCAGGGCAAGATTGCGGCTATTCTTGCCGTATTCCCCGCCTGATCGCCTGACCCCACCGCATGCCTGTTTCTGCCATTCCTTCGGGCTTCATTGCCTTGCACAGCCACCGCTCCGAGGTGTTGGCCGAGACCCTGTCGGGCTGGCTGGCGCGACAGCCTTTGGCACCACTCGAGTCCGAGGTGGTGCTGGTGCAAAGCAATGGCATGGCCGAGTGGATCAAGATGGCGCTGGCCCAGCAAGGCGGCGTCTGCGCGGCCACGCGGGTGGAGCTGCCCTCGCGTTTTTTGTGGCGCACTTATCGGCAGGTTTTGGGCGCACACAACGTGCCGCCCGATTCACCGCTCGACAAGCTGCCCATGACCTGGCGCTTGATGGCCTTGTTGCCCGCGTGTGTGGGCGATGCGGTGTTCCAGCCGGTGGCCGGATTTTTGCGCGGCGACGAGCCCGACCGCCTCTTGCAACTGGCCAGCCGCCTGGCCGACTTGTTTGACCAGTACCAGATCTACCGCCCCGATTGGCTCGAAGACTGGGCCGCTGGGCGCAATGTGCTGCGCAAGGCTTCAGGTCTTGGCGATCTGCCCGCCGAGCAGTTGTGGCAGGCCGAGTTGTGGCGGCGCGTGCTGGCCACGCTGACCGACACCGAACGCCAGGCCACGCGGCCTGCATTGCATGTGCGGGCCCTGGCCCGCCTGAAGTCTGGCCAGCCCTTGGCCAGCCCGGTGGCGCGGCGTGTGTCGGTGTTTGGCATGAGCCACATGCCGGGGCAATTGCTGGAGATGCTGGCCGCGCTGTCCGCCCACAGCCAGGTGCTGCTGGCCGTGCCCAACCCTTGCCAGCACCACTGGGGCGACATCATGGACGGGCGCGAAGCCTTGCAGGCCGAGCGCAGGCGGCATGCCTACCGCGATGGCGTCGCGCTGTCAGACATGCCCTATGAACAAATGCACCTGCACGCGCCCGCCTTGTTGGCCGCGTGGGGGCGGCAGGGGCGTGACTTCATCCGCCAGCTCGATGCTTTTGACGATGTGCAAGCCGCGCTAGAAGCCGTGCCCGGCGTCAAGCTCGATTTGTTTGAACTGCCCGAGCCCGATGGTCTGCAGCTGCTGGCGCAACTGCAAAACCGCATCCGCGATTTAAGGCCTGCTCAAGACCCGGTCGATGCCCCATGGCAGCGCGATGACCGCTCGGTGGTCTTTCAGGTGGCGCACAGCCCGGTGCGTGAATTGGAAGTGCTGCACGACCAGTTGCTGCAGTGGTTCCACCAGATGCCCGAGGTCTCGCCGCGCGATGTGGTGGTGATGGTCCCTGATATTGAAGTCATGGCCCCGGCAATCCGCGCGGTCTTTGGCCAATACAAGCGCAGCGATGCGCGCTTCATCCCGTTTGACATTGCCGACTTGGGCACACAAGCCACCAGCCCGCTGATCCACGCGGTGGAGTGGTTGCTGGCCTTGCCACAACAACGCGGCCGCATGAGTGAGCTGATGGCGCTGCTCGAAGTGCCTGCGCTGGCGGCACGCTTTGGCATCCAGCCTGCGCAACGGCCCACCCTGACGCGATGGATGGCGGGCTCAGGCATCCGCTGGGGTTTGTCGGCCGAGCACCGCGAGGGCTTGGGTTTGGCCAGCTGCGGCGAAGACAACTCGGCCCTGTTTGGCGTGCAGCGCATGCTCATGGGCTACGCCTGCGGCGCCGACGCGATGCCTGCTGGCGCTGATGGCAGCGACCCGTACGCAGAAGTAGGCGGCCTCGATGCCGAACTGGCCGGGGCCTTGGCGCACCTGTTGCAAGCCTTGATCGATTGGTGGCAAGTGAGCACCACAACCGCCACCCCAGCGCAATGGGCAGAGCGTGCCCGCGCCATGCTGGCGACCTTGTTCAAGCCGCAAGACGACGGCGAGCGACAGGCCTTGGCCGCGCTGGACCAGGCCTTGAACGATTGGCTGCAGGCCGCCGACCAAGCCGAGTTTGCCCAAGCAGTGCCTTTGGCCGTGGCCCGCTTGGCCTGGCTGGAAGCGCTCAAGGTGCCCAAGCTGGAGCAACGCTTTCGGGCGGGTGGCGTGACCTTTTGCACGCTCATGCCCATGCGCGCGATCCCGTTCCAGATGGTGTGTTTGCTGGGCATGAACGACGGCGATTACCCGCGCCGCAGCCCGCGGGCCGACTTCGATTTGCTGGGCCTGCCCGGCATGGCCCGGCCCGGCGACCGTTCGCGCCGCGACGACGACCGCCAGCTCATGCTCGAAGCCTTGCTGTCGGCCCGTCGCGTGCTCTACGTCAGCTGGAGCGGCCGCAGTGTGCGCGACAACAGCGATCAACCGCCTTCGGTGCTGGTTTCGCAATTGCGCGACGAGATCGATGCGCTTTGGGGCGCAGGCACCAGCGAGCAGCTCACCACCGTGCACCCGCTGCAGCCTTTCAGCCGGGTTTATTTTGAAGAAGGCGGTTTGCTCACGACCTACGCCCAAGAGTGGCGCAATGCGCAGGCCGAATCCGGCACACCGTCGGCCATGCCGCCCATGCCCAAGCTGGAAGCCTTGCAGGCCGCCACCGGCAAGCCGGTCATCACGCTGGCCCAGTTGGCGCGCTTTCTGCGCCGGCCCGTGGGTGCCTTCTTCAAAGAGCGCTTGCAAGTGCACTTGGAGGACGAGCGCAGCGAGCTGCACGACGAAGAGTTGTTCGGCTTGGCGGGGCTGGACCTGTACCAATTGCTGGACCATGAATTGACGCATGTGCCCGCTGACTTGAACCGCCAAAACGTGCCAGCCCATGTGCAGCACGTGGTGCACAGCTTGCGCAAGGCCGGGGCATTGCCTTTGGCCGGTGTGGGCGCACTGGAGGCTCAAAAACTCGCCAGCAGCTTAGAGACGCTGCTGGACGCGGCCATCCGCGAGCGTGAAGATTTTCCCGGTGTGGCCGATCGCCTCATGATCGATGTGCCCGAGGCCGATGTGCATTTGCAAGACGCTTTGGGAGGCATCTTGGTGGGCGCGCAGGGCGCATTGTCTTTGCACATGCGGGCCAGCCATTTGGCCGACCTCAAAAGCAAACAACCTCAGGCCTTGCCCGACAAATTGATCGATGTCTGGCTCATCAGCCTGGCCGCAGCGGCCATGGGCCATGCGCTGACCATCGCTGTGGTGGGGCGCAACGCCGTGGTGCGTGTGGCCCCACAAGCCCCCGAAGCTGCCCGTGCCCAGTTGCAACGGCTGCTGGCCACTTGGGCGGACGGCATGCGCTGGCCGCTGCCTTTGCCGCCCGAGACCGCCTTGCAATGGCTCAAGGCGCAGGGCAACCACAACGCGCTGCTGGACCTGTACGAAGGCGGGCCGTTCATGCGGGCCGAGCGCAGCAAAGACCCCGCCTTGGCCCGCACCTACCCCACGCTGGACGCGCTCTTGGCAGGCGGTGCATTTGAACGTTTGGCCGAGCAGGTCTATGCGCCACTGCGCGATTGGGCCCAGGCCTGCCAGGTAGAGCCGCTCCAAGGCACGCAAGATGTGTCGGATGAGGAGGACATGGCATGAGCCGAGCCCACGCACTCGATGCGAAGACCTTCCCGCTGCGCGGCAGCCACTTGATCGAGGCCAGCGCCGGGACAGGCAAGACCTGGACCATCGCCGCCCTGTATGTGCGCCTTGTCTTGGCCCACGGCAGCGACAGCAACGCGCCCGTGCGGGCCATGCTGCCGCAAGACGTGTTGGTGATGACCTTCACCCGTGCGGCCACACGCGAACTGTCGGACCGCATCCGTGCCCGCTTGACGGAGGCCGCACAGGTGTTTCGCGGCACCTTGAGCTCGAACGACGCCTTCTTGAACCAGCTCGTGGCCGAGTACCCCGAAGGCCCGCAGCGCGAGAAAGCCGCCTACCGGCTGGCGCTGGCTGCGCAGGCCATGGACGATGCGGCGGTGTTCACCATCGACGCCTGGTGCCAGCGCATGCTGCGCGAGCACGCCTTTGACAGTGGCAACCTGTTTGAAGAAAACCTGGTGGGCGACGAAGCCGCCTTGCGCATGGAAGCCGTGCAGGACTATTGGCGGCAACAGCTCTACCCCATGCCCACGGCCCTGGTGGCCCAGGTGCAAAACATCTGGGGCGATGTGTCTGCGCTCGAAGCCGATGTGCGTGCGCTGATGGGTGTGCCGCTGCAAGACGCCCAGCCCGGCACGCTGGCGCAGGTGTATGGCGCAGCGCTGGCTACCTACGAGGCGCAATTGGCATCGCTCAAGCACGGTTGGGACGAGAAGGCCGACAACTTGCTGGGCTGGATCGAGGCCCAGCTCGAACACCACAAATCCAGCTGGGATGGCCGCAAACTGAGTTACAAAAAATGCGCCGAATGGCTGGGCGTGCTCAAAGCCTGGGCGGCCGGGCCTGACGGCGCGGCCGCCTTGCAGAAAAACATGAAGGAAGCGGGCTGGGCCCGCTTCACCCCCGAGGGCTTGCTTGCTTGCCGCAAACCGGGCGAGGGTCCGGTGGATTGGCCACCCGAGTCGCAGGCCTATGCCGATTTGCAAGCAGCGCTGAAGGCCTTGCCCGACCCCCACCATGCCGCCCGCTTGCACGCCCGCCAGCAGGTGACCCAGCGCATGGCCGAGCTCAAACGCCGCAGTGGCTTGTTTGGTTTTGCCGACATGCTGCAACGGTTGGACGTGGCGCTGGCCGACCCCGAGTCGGGCGAGCGTTTGGCGCAGCGCCTGCGCGAGCAATTCCCGGTGGCGATGATCGACGAGTTCCAAGACACCTCGCCGCTGCAGTTCCGCATCTTTGACCGCATCTACCGCACGGCCGAAAACCGGGCAGACACGGCGCTGCTGTTGATCGGTGATCCCAAGCAATCGATCTACGGGTTTCGCGGGGCCGACATCCAAAGCTACCTGGCCGCACGGACTGCAACCGAAGGCCGCCACCATGTGCTGGACACCAACTTCCGGTCCACCCAGGCGATGGTCGATGTGGTCAACCGCTGGTTTGACATCCCCGCCGATGCTTTTGGCTACCAAACGCCAGGCAGCGACCCTTTGCCCTTTCAGCCCGTCAAAGCCCAAGGCCGCGACGAGGTCTTGCGCACCCAAAGTGGCGCGGTGCCCGCCATGACGGTGGTTTATGACGACCAGCTGCGCAGCCAGCGCGATGCGCGCAAACATTTGGCCGAGCTGTGTGCCGAGCAGATCGTGGCTTGGTTGAACGACCCGCAGGCGCGGTTTGAAAAGACAGCGCCAAGCGCCACGCCCGAAATGCTCAAACCCAAAGACATCGCGGTGCTGGTGCGCACCGGGGTGGAGGCTTCGGCCGTGCGCGATGCGCTGCGTTCGCGGGGTGTGGCCTCGGTCTATTTGTCGGACCGCGATTCGGTCTTTGCCAGCGACGAAGCGCCCGACCTGTGCCTGTGGCTGCGCGGCGTGGCCGAGCCGCAAGACATGCGCCGCGTGCGTGCGGCACTGGGCACGCGCACGGTGGGCCTGTCCTTGAGTGAGTTGCACGCGCTGGCCACGCAAGACGATTGCTTGGACCAACGCGCCGAGCACATGCGCGCCCTGCACCAGACCTGGCAGAGCCAAGGCGTGCTGGCCATGCTGCGCCAGTCGCTCCATGTTTTGAAATTGGCCGGTCGTTGGCGCGGTGAGCCCGATGGCGAGCGGCGCCTGACGAACGTGCTGCACTTGGCCGAACTGCTTCAGACGGCCAGCCAGCAACTCGATGGCGAGCAGGCCCTGATCCGCTGGTTGAGTCAGCAAGTGGACGAGGCGCAAAGCGGCAGCGCGGGCGAGCATGAAGAGCAGACCGTGCGGCTGGAGAGTGACGAAGACTTGGTCAAGGTCATCACCATCCACAAGAGCAAGGGCTTGGAGTACCCGATCGTGTGCCTGCCCTTTGCGCACAGCCACCGCGAGCTCACGGCGGGCAAAGCGGCCGTGATGCAGATCCCGGACGGGCAGGGCCAGCGCCACTGGACGCTCGACTTTGACAAGAGCGATGCTCAGCTGGCCGATGCGGACCGCCTGCGCGAAGACCTGCGCCTGTGGTACGTGGCGCTGACCCGTGCACGCCACGCCCTGTGGGTGGGCTGGAGCCCGATCAAGATCGGCCAAACCGCCACGTGCGTCAACCACAAGAGCGCCCCCGGCCATGTGCTGAGTGGCGGTGCGCAGTGCGATGCCGACCAATGGTTGCCGCTTTTGCAGCAACTGCAAACCAGCACCCAAGGGGCCGTGCTGGATGTGGCCTTGCAGCCCTTGACGGGCGATACCCCCTTGACGACTTGGCAGCCGCGCCAACAACGCCCCGCTTTGCGCGAGGCTTTGCAAAGCACGGCCCGTATCGACAAGTCCTGGTCGATCGCCAGTTTTTCGCGTTTGACGCGGGACCTGTCTTCGCAACCGGTGTGGACCTCGGACCTGAACAAGGGCACCGCTCGGCCGGCCGATGACGAGCCTGCCCTTGAAGAGCCGGTCATGCGCACGGTGGCCGTGGCGCCATGGCACCGCTTTGCTCGCGGACCGAGCGCAGGCAACTTTTTGCACGACCAACTCGAGTGGCTGGCCGCAGAGCGGTTTGCGCTGCAAGCGGGCACCCCTTTGGCCGATCGCCTGGCCAAACGCTGCGAGCGCGCAGGCTACAAAGCGCAGGCCGACGAGGTGGTGCAGTGGCTCAGCCGCGTGGTGGCCCAGCCCTTGCGTGGCCCCGATGCCGCTTTGAACGCGCTGGGCAGCTTGTTGCCCGAGATGGAGTTTTGGCTGCCGGCGCACCGACTGCATGCCCAGGAGGTGGACGCTTTGTGCCGCCAGCATTTGCTGCCTGGGGTCAGCCGACCCCAGCTGCCCGATGCGCAGCTGCACGGCATGTTGATGGGCTTTGCCGATCTGGTGTTCGAGCACCAAGGCCGCTACTGGGTGCTCGACTACAAGTCCAACCATTTGGGCGAGGGCGATGCGGCCTACACCGAGACGGCCTTGAACGAGGCCATGGCCCACCACCGCTACGAGGTGCAAGCAGCCCTTTACATGGTGGCGCTGCACCGTTTGCTGCGCGCAAGATTGGGTGCTGACTACGACCCCGCGCAGCATTTGGGCGGTGCGGTCTATGTGTTTTTGCGCGGCATCGATGGGCCTGCAGGGGGCTGCTGCACCTTGCCTGCGCCGCTGGCTTTGTTGGATGGACTGGACGCCATGCTGTGCACCGAGGAGCCCGCATGAGCCTGCGCAAGAACCCCCGCGCCCTGGTGGTGCCTGCCGCCCAGATGGACTGGCTGCAAGACTTGCCGGCACAAACCTTGAGCGCTGAACAAGCACTGCAGTGGCTGCACAGCTGGGCCGACCAGGGCTTGCTGCGCCGCATCGACAGCGCACTGGCCGAGCAATTGCACCGGCTGGACCCGCAAGCGCCTGCCGCTTTGCTGGTGGCTGCCGCCATGCTGGCGCAGATGGAAGGGCGGGGCCACACCTGTTTGTCGGTGCTCGCCTTGTGCGATGCGCCTGTGGCCTTGCTGGGCTGGCCCGCCGACTGGGTGGAGGGGCCCATGGGTCTGAAGGCTTTGTGGGCGCAGTTGCCCGCAGGCTTGTCCGCGTGGCGAGTACAGCTTCAGGCCGCGTGTTTGCGCCGCAGCGATGCGCCCGATGCCGGTGAGCCCTTGGTGCTGGGCGGCACGCCCGATGCGCCGCTGTTGTATTTGCGCCGATACGCGGGCTACGCGCAGCGCGTGGGCCAGGGCTTGTTGCAGCGTGCGGGCGAGCGTTTGCCCGTGCCAGAAGCGGCAGCGGTTGAATGGCTTGACCGGTTCTTTGCGCCGCGCCCGAACCTGGATTGGCAAAAAATGGCCTGCGCAGTCGCCTTGCGTGCGCGCCTGTCGGTCATCACCGGCGGGCCGGGCACGGGCAAGACCTACACCGCCGCGCGTTTGCTGGCCTTGTTGCTGGCGCTGCACCAGGGCGACAGCCCACTGCGCGTGGCACTGGCCGCGCCCACGGGCAAAGCGGCAGCGCGGCTCAAGCAGTCCATCGACAAAGCCTTGAACGATTTGCCAGTGCCTGCCGATGCCGGGCTGGACCTCAAAGCGCTGGTGGAGCGCATGGGGCCTGCACGCACCTTGCATTCGCTGTTGGGTGCGCGGCCCGACACACGTCAGTTCCGGCACCACGCGGCCAACCCGATCGATGTGGATGTGCTGATCGTGGACGAAGCTTCCATGGTGCACTTGGAAATGATGGACGCTTTGCTGCAGGCCCTGCCGCCTCAGGCGCGTCTGGTGCTGTTGGGCGACAAAGACCAACTCGCTTCAGTGGAAGCCGGTGCCGTGCTGGGCGACCTGTGCCGCGATGCGGCGCAGGGCCATTACAGCCCCGAGACCGCTGCGTTTGTGCAGCGCGTGGCGGGGCAGTCGCTGGCCTTGGAATTCCTATCAGATGTGCCGGCATCGGCGCTGGCGCAACAAACCGTCATGCTGCGTGAGAGCCGCCGCTTTGGCGGACCCATCGGGCAACTGGCCTTGGCGGTGAATGCGGGGGATGCCGCTGCATCGCGCAGCGCCGTGCAGTCGCCCTCGGCTTGCGGGGTGCAGGCTTTGCAACTGGTCAGCCCGCAAGCCATTTGTGACTTGGCTTGTGGCCAGTCCGGACAGGCCTCGTATGCCGATTACCTGCACTGCATGGCGCAAGCGCCTGCAGACGGGGCTTACGACGACTGGGTCAAATCGGTCTTGCTGGCCTTTGACCGTTTTCGCTTGTTGTGCGCGGTGCGCCAAGGCGAGTGGGGCACCGAAGGCCTCAACGTCGCTGTGCAAAAAGCCCTGGCCGATCGGGGCTGGCTCAAAGCCCAGGGCGAGTGGTTTGCCGGTCGGCCCATCATGGTCACCCGCAACGACGCGCAGCTGGGCGTCTTCAATGGCGATGTGGGCGTCGTGCTGCCCAATGCGCGGGGCGACCTCAAAGCATGGTTCCTCGATGGCGATGCATTGCGCTCGGTCAGCGTGATGCGCCTGGCCCACGTCGAAACAGCGTTTGCCATGACGGTGCACAAAAGCCAAGGCTCGGAGTTTTGGCACACCGCGCTCGTTTTGCCACCGGGCGGCGCCGAGGTGCTGTCACGCGAGCTGGTCTACACCGGCATCACCCGCGCCCGTGAACAGTTCACCCTCATCGAAGCCCAGTCCGAACGCCTCGAAGCCGCCATCGCCCGCCCCAGCGTGCGCGCCAGCGGCTTGCGGCTGTGGTGGTCTTGAGAGACCCAAGGGCCCTTGGCATGTAAGCCCGAGTAGATTGGCCGCTCATGTCGGCCTGCCATTGTGGGCGCCCAACTGTGTTGGGCGATGGCTTGCATGGCGCAGGCTATCGCTCAACCATCCATCGCCGAACACAGTTCAGCTCCCACAAAGCCTGGGCCAATTGCCGAACAAAGTTCAGCTCCCACGCGCCGTGGACATGCATGCCCGAACTGAATGGCAGCTTGTGCTGGCCTGCCTTTGTGGGAGTCCAACTGTGTTGGGAGATGGCTTGCATGGCACAGGTCAACTCTCAGCCACCCATCGCCGAACACAGTTCAGCTCCCACGAAGTCTGACCCAATCGCCGAACACAGTTCAGCGCCCACGAAGCCTAGGTCAATCGCCGAACGAAGTTCAGCTCCCACGCGTCGTGGGCATGCATGCCTGAACTGAATGGCCGCTTGTGCTGGCCTGTCTTTGTGGGAGCCCAACTGTGTTGGGCGATGGCTTGCGCTGGACATCGCTCAACCACCTATCGCCGAACGAAGTTCAGCTCCTATGAAGTCTTGGGAAATCGCCGAACGAAGTTCAGCGCCCACGAAGTCTGGCTCAATCGCCGAACCCAGTTCAGATCCCAGGAAGGGGTCAGTTGCCGTAACCTTCGCAGGCACCGGCGTTGGGGCGGCCTTTGCATTCGCGGGCCAGGCGTTTGTCGCGCTCGGCGCGGGTTTCGGCGGGGCCTTTGTCAATCGCTTGTTTTGGGGCTTTTTTGCGGGTCCCGCTGGTGGATGCGGCGTTGGCCGTGACGGGGCTCAAGCCCGTGGTCAATACGGCCGACATCAAAGCGATGAGCAGCGCTGCGCGGTGATGTTTCATGGCGTCTCCCTGAGCTGGTTTTGATGCCAACGATGATAGGCCGGCCCTTAAATTTCGCAAGCCTGCAAGCGCTTGAGTCGGTCAGAAGTTAGGATCAAGCCATGAACGACAAAGCACCTCCTTTCATGCGCCAGACCGTGCTCGATCTGGAAGAGTCCCGCATCCGCGAAGTGGCCAACGCCGGCATGGGTCGCCCCGATGTGTTGGCTTTTTGGTTTGGCGAATCCGACGAGGTCACGCCCGATGTGGTGCGACAAGCCGCCATCGATTCGATGCAGCGTGGTGAGACCTTCTATTCGCACAACCTCGGCCTGCCCGAGTTGCGCCAAGCGGTGTCGGACTACATGTCGTCGCTGCATGGTCCCATCCACATGGACCGCATCGCCATCACCTCGGGCGGCGTGAATGCGCTGATGCTGGCCGCACAAGCCTTGGTGGACGCTGGCGATGAGGTGGTCGCCGTCACGCCGGTGTGGCCCAACTTGACGGCGCAGGCGCTGGTGATGGGGGCGCATTTGAAATGCGTGGCCCTGCGTCCGGTAAACGGTCAATGGCAGCTCGACATGGCCGCGCTCAAAGCCGCCATCACGCCCACGACGCGGATGCTGATCGTCAACTCGCCCAACAACCCCACGGGCTGGACGCTCAGCCGCGCCGAACAAGCCGAAATCTTGGCGCATTGCCGCAGCACCGGCACCTGGGTGCTGGCCGACGAGGTGTACGAACGCCTGTATTACGACACCGACACCGCCTACGGCTGCGCCCCGTCCTTTCTGGACGTGGCCGAACCCGATGACCGGCTGGTCGTGGTGCACAGCTTTTCCAAGAGCTTTTTGATGACCGGCTGGCGCTTGGGTTGGTTGGTCATGCCACCGGCCATGACGCCGCACATGGGCAAGTTGATCGAGTTCAATACCTCCTGCGCCTCGGTCTTCACCCAGCGGGCCGGTGTGGTCGCTTTGCAAAACACCGCCGACATCACGCCCCGCGTGGTGGCCCACCTCAAAGCCTGCCGCGACACTTTGGTCCCCTTGCTGCAAGCCGTGCCGGGCGTGCAAGTGGCCCCAGCCCAAGGCGGCATGTACGCGTTTTTCAAGCTCGAAGGTCACCCCGATGCGGTGCTGACGGCCAAACGCTTGGTGGCCGAAGCCGGCTTAGGCCTGGCCCCCGGCGAAGCCTTTGCCCCCGAGGCGGCAGGCTGGCTGCGCTGGTGCTTTGCGTCCAAAGACCTGAGCCGCTTGTCTCAGGGTGTGGAGCGGCTCAAGGGGTGGTTGGCCGCATCGTGAGCCGCCAGGGGTAGTTCACTCCGCCTTAGCCCCCGACTCTTTGACCACCTTCGCCCATTTGGTGATTTCAACCGCTTGGTACCGGGCCAGTTCTTCGGGGGTGGACAGCACTGGGTCCAGGCCCAGAGTTTTTAAGCGCTCCTGAACATCGGGCAGTCGGAACACGCGCACGACTTCGGCGTTGAGCTTGTCGATGATCGGCTTGGGCACGTTGGCCGGTGCAAACATGGCAAACCAGGTGGTGGCTTCAAAACCGGGCACAAATTCAGCCATGGTCGGTACATCGGGCGCGGCGGGGGAGCGTTTGGCGGTGGTTTGGGCCAGGGCGCGGATTTTGCCTTCGCGGGCCATGGGCAGGGCCGAGGGCATGTTGTCAAACATCAGCTGGATGCTGCCGCCCACCAGGTCGGGGATGGCGAACTGACGGCCTTTGTAGGGCACGTGGGTCATGCTGGTGCCGGTCATGGACTTGAACAATTCGCCCGAGACGTGCACCGAGGTGCCGGTGCCAGGCGAGCCAAACGACAGTTTGTTGGGGTTGGCTTTCATGTAGGCGATCAGCTCGGGCACGCTTTTGACCGGCAGGTCGTTGTTCACCACCAGCAGGTTGGGTGCCGAGGCGACCAGCGAGATGGGGGAGAAGTTCTTCACCATGTCGTAGGGCATCTTGTCGTACAGCGCCCCATTGATGGAATGCGTACCCACGGTGCCCATGACCAGGGTGTAGCCGTCGCCGGGGGATTTGGCCACGATGTCGGCCCCGATGTTGCCGCCCGCGCCCGGTTTGTTGTCGATGACGACCGGTTGGCCCAGTTGGGCTTTCTCGCTGAAGAGCCTGGCCAAAATGTCCGGTGCACCGCCGGGCGTGAAGGTCACGACCAAGCGGATGGGCTTGGCGGGGTAGGTCTGAGCCAAGGCGGCAGGGGCCTGGGTGGTCAACAGACCAGCCAGCACCAAGGCGAGGGGGGCGAAGGCAAGTTTCATGAAAAAGCTCCTTTGCCGCCACTTTAGGCAGTTGCCGGGGCGCCCCGGATGGTGAAAACCCTTTAACTGTCGCCCATGTTGACCGCAGGTTGGAGGGGGGCGTTACCTTCAGGTCCGCCATCAGGTCTGAGCCGAGCCCGCCCATGTCGGCGCTGAAGCGTCCGACCTGCGAAATCGCCTTGTGCGGTCCAGCGCGATGGGCTTTACAGCGTTGTTTCGGGCTATAATCCGCCTGTTTTGCGATTTGCAAAGCGCACGCCATCCGCTTTTCCAGCAGGTGGCGCAAGTCATTAACCCGCTGAAATTCCTCACCGAATGCAGGCGAAAAACAAGGAAATACCATGATCGCTTCTTCGATCAAGGCCGAGGTCGTCAAGGCCAACGCACGTGCCGCCAACGATACTGGCTCCCCAGAAGTCCAAGTCGCTTTGCTGACTGCTCGCATCAACGAGTTGACACCCCACTTCAAAACACACGCCAAAGACCATCACGGTCGCCGCGGTCTGCTGCGCATGGTGAGCCGTCGCCGCAAGCTGCTGGACTACCTCAAGTCCCGTGATGCTGACCGTTACGTTGCGCTGATCGCCAAGCTTGGCCTGCGTAAGTAATCGTCTCTCCAGATGAAAAGCGCCTGAGTTAGCTCGCTAGCTCAGGCGCTTTATTCTTTTTTCAGTCGGAATTTGTCAGGAAGAACCCGCGCTGTGTCATTCCACAAGGCTTTGAGGCCAAGGTTTTGTGGAATGGCATCGAGTTCAGAGCGTCAGATTTCGGGCCCCGGGTGCAGCCTCATGCGCTTTTTGTTTCAGGAGTTCTGAACATGTCCATTTTCAATAAAGTTACCAAGACATTCCAGTGGGGCCAGCACACGGTCAAGATGGAAACAGGCGAAGTCGCTCGCCAAGCTGGCGGCGCTGTGCTGCTCGACATGGAAGGCACCGTGGTGCTGGCCACTGTCGTGGGTTCCAAGATCGCCAAAGCCGGTCAAGACTTTTTCCCGCTGACGGTCGATTACATCGAGAAAACTTATGCCGCAGGCAAGATCCCCGGCAGCTTCTTCAAGCGTGAAGCCAAGCCCAGCGAGCACGAAACCCTGACCAGCCGCCTGATCGACCGTCCGATCCGTCCTCTGTTCCCCGAAGGTTTCTACAACGACGTGCACGTGGTCATCCACACCGTGTCTTTGAACCCTGAAGTTGACGCCGACATCGCCGCGATGATCGCCGTGTCTGCCGCCTTGTCCATCTCGGGCATCCCGTTCAACGGCCCCATCGGCGCCGCTCGCGTGGGTTACATCAACGGCGAATACGTTCTGAACCCCGGCCAGACCCAGCGCAAAGACAGCGTGATGGATCTGGTGGTGGCCGGTACCGAAGCGGCTGTGCTGATGGTCGAATCCGAAGCCCTGCAACTGTCCGAAGAAATCATGTTGGGCGCTGTGGTCTATGGCCACGAGCAAAGCCAAACCGCGATCAACGCCATCCACGAGTTGGTGCGCGAAGCCGGCAAGCCAGTGTGGGACTGGCAAGCGCCTGCCCGCGACACCGCTTTCGAAGCCAAGCTGGCAACACTCGCCGAAGAAAAATTGCGCGCGGCTTATCAGTTGCGCAACAAGCAAGCCCGCACGCACGCTTGCCGTGAAGCCTACGCCTCGGTCAAAGTCGCTTTGGCCGAAGAGGGCGTGGCCTTCGACGCAGTCAAGCTCGACGGTTTGATGTTCGAAATCGAAGCCCGCATCGTGCGCAGCCAGATCCTGGCCGGTGAGCCCCGCATCGACGGCCGCGACACACGCACTGTGCGCCCCATCGAAATCCGCAACAGCGTGTTGCCCCGCACCCACGGCTCGGCCTTGTTCACCCGTGGTGAAACCCAAGCTTTGGTCGTGACGACTCTGGGCACCGAGCGCGATGCACAGCGCATCGACGCTTTGGCTGGCGAGTTCGAAGACCGCTTCATGTTCCACTACAACATGCCTCCCTTTGCCACCGGCGAAGTGGGCCGCATGGGCTCGACCAAGCGCCGCGAAATCGGCCACGGCCGTTTGGCCAAGCGTGCTTTGGCCGCTGTGTTGCCAAGCAAAGAAGAATTTCCCTACACCCTGCGTGTGGTGTCTGAAATCACCGAATCGAACGGTTCCTCGTCCATGGCTTCGGTCTGCGGCGGCTGCTTGTCGATGATGGATGCGGGTGTGCCGATGAAAGCCCACGTGGCCGGTATCGCCATGGGCCTGATCAAGGAAGACAACCGCTTTGCGGTGTTGACCGACATCTTGGGTGACGAAGACCACCTGGGTGACATGGACTTCAAAGTGGCCGGTACCACCAACGGCATCACCGCTTTGCAGATGGACATCAAGATCCAGGGCATCACCAAAGAAATCATGCAAGTCGCTTTGGCCCAAGCCAAAGAAGCCCGCATGCACATTCTGGGCAAGATGCAAGAAGCGATGAGCGAAGCCAACACCGAAGTGTCTGATTTCGCACCCAAGCTCTTCACCATGAAGATCAACCCCGAGAAGATCCGTGACGTGATCGGCAAAGGCGGCGCCACCATCCGCGCCCTGACCGAAGAAACCGGCTGCCAGATCAACATCGAAGAAGACGGCACGATCACCATCGCGGCCACCGACGGCGAGAAGGCCGAGATCGCCAAGAAGCGCATCGAGCAGATCACCGCCGAAGTCGAAATCGGCAAGGTCTACGAAGGCCCAGTGACCAAGATCTTGGACTTCGGTGCCTTGATCAACCTGTTGCCTGGCAAAGACGGTTTGCTGCACATCAGCCAGATCGCCCACGAGCGCGTCGAAAAAGTGACCGACTACCTGACCGAAGGCCAGATCGTCAAAGTCAAGGTTCTGGAAACAGACGAAAAAGGCCGTGTCAAGTTGTCGATGAAAGCTTTGTTGGACCGTCCTGCACAAGGCGCTCAACAACAGCAACAGCAGCAGTAATGCACGCAAGGGCGGGCCTGTGAGGGCCAGCCCTTGTCGGCTTCAACCTGGGCCTTGCATCATGAACGTCATCGAAATTCAAAGTCCTGGCGCCCCTGCGGTGCTGGTGCCTGCACAACGCCCTGACCCGGTCGCCGGGGCAGGGGAGTTGCTCATCCGCGTGTCGGCCAGCGGGGTTAATCGCCCCGATGTGCTGCAGCGCTTGGGCCTGTACCCCGTGCCGCCCGGTGCCTCGGACATCCCGGGCCTGGAAGTGGCCGGTGTGGTGGTGGCAGGCGATGCCTTGGCCATGGCCGCTTCGGGCTTGGCGGTGGGCGACCGTGTTTGTGCATTGGTCGCAGGCGGTGGTTACGCCGAGCTTTGCGTGGCGCCGGTGGCCCAGTGCCTGCCAGTGCCCAAGGGTTTGACCGACATCGAAGCAGCCTCTTTGCCCGAGACCTTTTTCACCGTCTGGAGCAATGTGTTTGACCGTGGGCATTTGGAAGCGGGCGAGACTTTGCTGATCCAAGGTGGATCGAGCGGCATCGGCGTCACCGCCATCCAGATGGCCAAGGCCGCGGGTGCCACGGTGATCGTGACGGCTGGTTCGGACGAAAAATGCCAGGCTTGCCTGGCTTTGGGTGCGGACCACGCCATCAATTACAAAACCACCGACTTCGTCGCTGAGGCCAAGCGCCTGACGGGCGGGGTGGGGGTGAATGTGATTTTGGACATGGTCGCGGGCGACTATGTGGCGCGCGAAGTGGAGGCCTTGGCCGAAGATGGCCGCTTGGTCATCATCGCGGTCCAAGGCGGCTTGGAAAGTGGCTTCAATGCGGGCGCGGTCTTGCGTCGCCGTTTGACCATCACCGGCTCTACGCTGCGTCCACGATCCATCGAATTCAAGGGCGCCATCGCTCGCGCCTTGCGTGACAACGTGTGGCCTGCCTTGGAATCTGGTCGGATCAAGCCTGTGATTCACAGCGTGTTTGAAGCCCCGCAAGCGCAAGCGGGCATGCCTTCTGGGGCGGCCTGCGCACATGCCTTGATGGAGTCCAACCAGCACGTGGGCAAAATTGTTTTGACTTGGGTTGGCGCATGAAAAGCAAACTGATCGTTGGCAACTGGAAGATGAATGGCAGCTTGGCTGCCAATGCGTCTTTGCTGGCTGACATTCAGGCAGGCATGAGCAGCGTGACTTGCCGTGCTGCTGTGTGCGTGCCTTCGCCTTATCTGGCGCAGATGCAGGCATTGCTCAGCGGTTCGGCCCTCGCTTGGGGGGCTCAAGACGTATCGGCTCACGAAGCGGGTGCCTACACGGGTGAGGTGGCGGTTTCGATGTTGCGTGATTTTGGATCGCGCTACTGCATCGTGGGCCATTCTGAGCGCCGCCAGTACCATGCGGAAAGCGATGCTTTGGTGGCCACCAAAGCCCAGCGGGCCTTGTCGGCAGGCATCACCCCCATTGTGTGTGTGGGTGAGACCCAAGCTGAGCGTGCAGCCGGGCAAACCGAAGCGGTGGTCAAGCGCCAATTGGCGGCCGTGATCCACACCAACGGGCATTGCATCAGCGAGATCGTGCTGGCTTATGAGCCGGTGTGGGCCATTGGCACCGGATTGACGGCCACGCCTGAGCAAGCGCAAGAAGTGCATGCCCTGTTGCGCAAGCAATTGCAGGCGGCCAGTGCGCATGCGGACAAGATTTCGATTCTGTACGGCGGCAGCATGAACGCGGCCAATGCCTCGACCTTGTTGGCCCAGCCCGATGTGGATGGCGGCCTGATCGGTGGCGCAGCCCTGAAGGCGCCAGACTTTTTGAGTATTTTGGCTTCAGCGTCCTGCTGAGCTTTTTAATTTGAAATTGGAGTGAAGAGATGAGCTTTTTGATGACTGTGATCTTGGTGGTGCAAATGCTGTCGGCCTTGGCCATGATCGGCTTGATCTTGGTGCAGCATGGCAAGGGTGCCGACATGGGCGCTGCTTTTGGCAGCGGCGGTTCGGGCAGCCTGTTTGGCGCCACCGGTGGTGCCAATTTCTTGTCGCGCACCACGTCTGTTTTGGCTGCTGTGTTTTTTGTGTGCACCTTGCTTTTGGCCTATCTGGGCAACCACCGCCCTGCGGCTTCGTCGGGCAGCGTGCTCGAAGGCGCCGCTGTGACAGCCCCTGCACCCGCAGCACCTGCGGTGGACAACAGCACCGCTTCACAAATCCCAGGCAACGCCCCAGCAGCACCTGCCAAGTAAGCTTATGATCAGCTTTGTTGCTGTGCACAAATTTCCGGTTTTCTGACAGGGAATTGACTGGGTTTCAGAGTAGAATACGGGATTGTCCGGAGAGCCAAAAGTGTGGAAACATGCTTCCTCAAGCCATCCGTTCAATGCATCCCGCCGTCGTGGTGAAATTGGTAGACACGCTATCTTGAGGGGGTAGTGGCGAAAGCTGTGCGAGTTCGAGTCTCGCCGACGGCACCAGACAATCAGAGCAGCTCAGGCCATGTGCCTGGGCTCTTTATTCGGTGATCCGGTAGTCTCAAGATGAACCTCGACCAGTACCTTCCCATTCTTTTGTTCATTTTGGTCGGCATCGCTGTCGGCATCATTCCCCAGGTTTTGGGCTACATCCTCGGCCCCAACCGACCTGACGCGGAAAAAAACTCCCCCTATGAATGCGGCTTCGAAGCCTTCGAAGACGCTCGCATGAAGTTCGATGTGCGCTACTACCTGGTGGCCATTTTGTTCATCTTGTTCGATTTGGAAATCGCTTTCCTGTTCCCTTGGGCCGTTGCGCTCAAGGAAGTGGGTGTCGCCGGCTTTGTGGCAGTGGTGATCTTCTTGTCGATTCTGGTCGTGGGCTTTGTCTACGAGTGGAAAAAAGGCGCCCTGGACTGGGAATGACAGTCCGCATTGACAACAGCATTCAGCCTGTTTGAGGATAAATAATGATTGAAGGCGTGATGAAGGAAGGCTTCATCACCACGAGTTACGACTCTGTGGTGAATTGGGCCAAAACCGGTTCGCTCTGGCCCATGACGTTCGGTCTGGCTTGCTGCGCGGTCGAAATGATGCATGCGGCGGCAGCCCGTTATGACCTCGGTCGCTTTGGCGCCGAGGTTTTTCGCGCCAGTCCTCGCCAGTCCGATCTGATGATCGTGGCCGGCACCTTGTGCAACAAGATGGCCCCCGCTCTGCGCAAGGTGTACGACCAGATGTCCGAGCCCCGTTGGGTCATCTCCATGGGCTCGTGCGCCAACGGCGGCGGTTACTACCACTACAGCTATTCGGTGGTGCGTGGTTGCGACCGCGTGGTGCCGGTGGACGTGTATGTGCCCGGCTGCCCACCCACGGCAGAAGCCTTGATCTACGGCATCATCCAGTTGCAGCAGAAGATCCGCCGCACGCACACCATTGCGCGTGTCTGAGGGAGTGACGATGACCAACTTCGCCATTCGCCCCGAAGACTTGCAAAACACCCTGGCCGCCGCGCTGGGTGAGCGTGCTGCCCAGATCACTGTCGCCTTGGGCGAGGTGACCGTGCATGTCAACGCCGCCCATTACTTGAGCGTCATGCAAACCCTGCGAGATGCGGCAGGATGCAAATTTGAACAACTGATCGACTTGGCCGGTGTGGACTATTCCGCCTACCGCGAAGTCGGCACCGACGGTCCTCGTTTTGGCGTGACCGTCCACCTCTTGTCGGTGAGCCTGAACCAGCGCGTGCGCGTCAAGGTGCTGTGCCCCGACGACGAATTGCCCTTGGTGGCCTCGGTCAACGAGTTGTGGAACTCCGCCAACTGGTACGAACGCGAAGCGTTTGACCTGTTTGGCATCGTGTTCGAAGGTCACAACGACCTGCGCCGCATCTTGACCGACTACGGCTTCATTGGTCACCCTTTCCGCAAAGACTTCCCCTTGTCGGGCCACGTCGAAATGCGTTACGACGCCGAGCGCAAGCGTGTGGTCTACGAACCCGTGAGCATCGAGCCACGCGAAATCACGCCGCGCATCATCCGTGAAGAGAACTACGGAGGCCTGAACTGATATGGCCGAAATCAAAAACTACACCCTGAACTTCGGTCCTCAGCACCCTGCAGCACACGGTGTGTTGCGCTTGGTGTTGGAGCTCGACGGCGAGGTCGTGCAACGCGCCGATCCGCACATCGGCTTGCTGCACCGCGCCACCGAAAAGCTGGCCGAGCACAAGACTTACATCCAGTCGCTGCCCTACATGGACCGCTTGGACTATGTGTCCATGATGTGCAACGAGCACGCCTACTGCCTTGCCATCGAAAAGATGCTCGGTCTGGAAGTGCCCATGCGCGCCCAGTACATCCGCGTGATGTTCTCGGAAATCACCCGCGTCCTGCACCACCTCATGTGGCTCGGATCACACGGCA
>NKIO01000045.1 GCA_002255935.1 Comamonadaceae bacterium PBBC2 | reverse complement strand
CTACTTCACCGACCGCGACGGCAAGTTCCAGTTGTGCGCTTTGGCCGAGTCGGCATTCGACCCCTTGGCCCGCACCACCAAGTTCATGCTGACCGAAGAAGCCCACCACATGTTTGTTGGCGAGTCCGGCGTGAGCCGCACCATCCAACGCACGGTGGACGTGATGAATCAGCTCAAGACCGACGACGTGGGCAAGCTGCGTGCTGCTGGCGTGATCGATTTGCCCACCATCCAGCGCTACATCAACTTCCACTTCTCGGTGACCATCGACTTGTTCGGTGCCGACGAGTCGTCCAACGCGGCCACCTTCTACAGCTCCGGCTTGAAGGGCCGTTACGAAGAAGGCAAGCGCAGTGACGACCACATCTTGAAGGGCAACAGCTACAAGATCTTGGCCGTCGAAGAAGGCAAGTTGATCGAGAAAGAAGTGCCGATGCTCAACGCTTTGAACGAAGTGCTGCGCGACGACTACATCACCGACTCCAAAGGCGGCATCGACCGTTGGAACCGTGTGATCGCCAAGGCCGGCATTCCTTTCACCTTGACCGCACCGCACAAGGCTTTCCACCGCAACATCGGCTCTTTGTCCGGCTCCAAAATCACGCCCGATGGCCGTGTGGTGACCGACGAGCAGTGGATGGCGCAAGTGGGCGAGTGGTTGCCCACCAACGAAGACCGCGCTTATGTGGCCAGCCTGATGGGCCGTGTTGTCGAGCCAGGCAAGTTCGCCAACTGGATCGCGCCTCCCGTCATGGGCATTAACCGTCAGCCCGTGGACTTTGATTACGTCCGCTTCAACTGATGCGTTGAATTTTTGATCTGACTGCTGCCTCATCCGTGGGGCGGCAGTCGTCAAAGGCAGGGGCGGGTTCCTCATACTGGGGTACCAGAAATCGTCACCCGCCCCTGCCTTTGACGACTGCATGGTGTGCGCAAAGCACACCCCATGCCAGTAGACTGCAAGGTCTGCACAGGCGCTGAGCGACGGTATGGCTTGGGGCCGGGCGCCGATTTCTGGTACCCCAGCATGAGGCGCCCGGCCCCAAGCCATAACGTTGCGAGCCTCGCATACCAAAAACAAATCGCAAAAGACACAACAAGAGATCCAAGACATGAGCACCGAAGCGACGCTGATCAAGCAACACCTGATTGACCCGGAAATCTGCATCCGCTGCAACACCTGCGAAGCCATCTGCCCGGTGGGCGCGATCACGCATGACTCGCTCAACTACGTGGTCAAGGCCGACATCTGCAACGGTTGCATGGACTGCATCTCGCCGTGCCCGACAGGCTCGATCGACAACTGGCGCATGATGCCCAAGGTCAAGGCCTACAGCATCGAAGAACAACTCAAGTGGGATGAACTGCCGGCTGAACTCAGCGCCGAAGAACTGGCTGCGGCGGGTGGTGGCGATGCTGCCGCTGCGCAAGAAGAAGCCCAAGCCGCTGTGCAAGCCGCTGCCTCCTCGTCGGCATCGGCCGCCACAACCGCGGTCGCCTCTGGCTTCAACTCCGCCCAGTATGGCGCGACCATTCCCCCTTGGTCGGCCGCGCACGCCTACACCAACCTGTATGGTCCCAAGGCCGCTGAGAAAACCATCACCGCCACCGTCACCGGCAATCTGCGTGTGACCGAAGTCGGCAAGGACTACGACACCCACCACATCGTGCTGGACTTCGGCAACCTGCCATTTCCTGTGCTCGAAGGCCAGTCGATCGGCATCTTGCCCCCCGGTGAAGACGCCAAAGGCAAGCCGCACCATGCGCGCCAATACTCGATCGCCAGCCCCCGCAATGGCGAGCGCCCAGGTCACAACAACCTGTCGTTGACCATCAAGCGCGTGCTCGAAGACCACGACGGCCAAGCCGTGCGCGGCGTGGGCTCCAACTACATGTGCGACCTGAATGTGGGCGACAAGGTGCAGGTCATCGGCCCGTTTGGCGCGAGCTTCCTGATGCCCAACCACCCCAAGAGCAACATCGTCATGATTTGCACGGGCACAGGTTCTGCCCCCATGCGTGCCATGACCGAATGGCGCCGCCGCCTGCGTGCCAGCGGCAAGTTCGAGGGCGGCAAACTGATGCTGTTCTTTGGTGCCCGTACGCCGGCTGAGCTGCCTTACTTTGGCCCGCTGAACAACCTGCCCAAGGACTTCATCGACATCGAATTTGCCTTCTCGCGTGAAGTCGGCAAAACCAAACGCTATGTGCAAGACGCCTTGCGCGACCGTGCGGCCGATGTGGCGGCGCTGCTCAAAGACGGCAACACCTGCTTTTATGTGTGCGGTTTGAAGAGCATGGAAGAGGGCGTGGTCATGGCACTGCGCGACATCGCCCAAAACGCCGGGCTGGACTGGGAAGCCATTGGTGACACCCTCAAGAAAGAAGGCCGCCTGCACCTCGAGACTTATTGACGAAGCCTTGTACCGAGGTGCCTGTCTTTGTAGGAGCCAGCCCTGCTGGCGATCCGAGTGCAGGTGCTCTGCAAACCGTCCATCGATTTCAGGGCAAGCGCCTGCCACGTCTCTGGGGGGCTTGCGTCGGGAGCAGGTCGGTGGCTTCAGCCCCGACTTGGCGCGTTGGTTCACGGCTGAGATGAATTTCACCAAGGGATGTGACGACTTCGCATGCAAACCGATTCCACCACTGAAACCCGCATCGGATTGAATGCCTTGCGCGAGCAACTGCGCCAGCCGCGCAAGCAGCTCAAAGGCCGTCAGGCCACCGATGAAGCGCGCAAGGAAGTGCGGGCCCTGATTGGTGAGCCACCCGCAGACGGCCACCGCAGAGACTTGTTGATCGAGCACCTGCACGTGCTGAACGACCATTTCCATGGCCTGTTCGAGCGCCACATCGTGGCGCTGGCCGCTGAGATGCGGCTGTCGGTGGTGGAGGTGTTCGAGGTGGCATCGTTCTACCACCACTTCGAGATCTTGAAAGACAGCGAAGCCGCCCCGCGCATCACTGTGCGGGTGTGCGACAGCTTGAGCTGCAACCTGGCTGGCAGCGACAGCTTGCTGCGCCAATTGCAAAACGACATGGACGCGAAAGTGGTACCCGTGCCTTGCTTGGGCCGCTGCGAGCAGGCCCCGGCCGCGCAGGTGGGCCAGCAGGCTGTGGCGCATGCCACCGCTGAAAGCGTGGCCCAGCTTGTGGCCCAGAACCAGACCACGCCCAAGGCCTTGCCCGACGCGATCGGCATGGTCGCTTACAGGCAAGCCGGTGGCTACCAATTGGCTCGGCAAGTGGCCACGGGCGAGCGCGAGGCCGAATCGGTGATTCAGGTCTTGGCGTCTTCGGGCTTGCGCGGTTTGGGGGGCGCAGGTTTCCCGGCCGGCCGCAAATGGCGCATCGTGCGCAGCCAAGCGGCGCCGCGATTGATGGCGGTGAACATCGACGAGGGCGAGCCCGGCACCTTCAAGGACCGCACCTGCCTGGAAGCCGACCCGCACCGTTTTCTGGAAGGCGTTTTGATCGCCGCCAGCGTGGTGGGCTGTGAGGCGGTCTACATTTATTTGCGGGACGAATACCACGAAGCGCGTGTGCTGCTCACGCAAGCTTTGGCCGATTTGCAAGCCCAGCCGCCATGCGCCTTGCCGCGCATCGAGCTGCGCCGTGGCGCGGGCGCTTACATCTGTGGCGAAGAGTCGGCCATGATCGAGAGCATCGAAGGCAAACGCGGTGAGCCGCGCCTGCGTCCGCCCTACATCGCCGAGGTGGGCCTGTTCGGTCGCCCCACGCTGGAGCACAACTTCGAGACCCTGTACTGGATTCGCGAACTCATCGAGCAAGGCGCTGACAGCTTTGCTGCGCACGGCCGCCACGGCCGCCAAGGGCTGCGCCGCTTCAGCGTGAGCGGGCGGGTGAAGCACCCGGGTGTCAAGCTCGCACCTGCGGGCATCACCCTGCGCGAACTGGTCGATGAACACTGCGGCGGCATGGCCGAGGGACACACGCTGTATGCCTATTTGCCCGGTGGCGCCAGTGGCGGTATCTTGCCCGAGCGTTTGGCCGATGTGCCGCTGGACTTTGACACGCTGCAGCCCTTCGGCTGTTTCATTGGCTCTGCTGCCGTGATGGTGCTCAGTCAACACGACAGCGCACGCGAAGCGGCCCTGAACGTGATGCGCTTTTTTGCGCACGAGAGCTGCGGCCAATGCACGCCCTGCCGCGTGGGCACCGACAAGGCCGCGCAACTCATGAGCAGCCCCGTGTGGGATGCCGACACCTTGCAAGACCTCGCGCAGGTCATGGGCGATGCCTCCATTTGTGGCTTGGGGCAAGCCGCGCCCAACCCGATCCGCTGCGTGTTGCAGTATTTCCCGCAGGAAGTGGGGGCCGCATGAGCACCGTCCAATTCACGCTCAATGGCCAAAGCGTTGAAGCGCCAGCCGGCAAAAGCATTTTCAACATCGCCAAAGAATTGGGCATCGCCATCCCGCACCTGTGCCACAAAGAAGGCTTGGCACCCGACGGCAACTGCCGCGCTTGTGTGGTCGAAATTGCAGGTGAACGCACGCTAGCCCCCAGCTGCTGCCGCAGCGCCACGCCCGGCATGCAGGTGCAGACGAACAGCGAACGTGCCGTCAAAAGCCAGAAGATGGTGCTCGAGATGTTGCTGGCCGACCTGCCCGAGCAAGGCCACAAATGGCTGGACGACCGGGCTGAAGCCCCGCATGGCGAACTGAGCCAATGGGCCGAACACCACGGTGTGCAGGTGCGACCTGCATTGGCACAGCTGCGCCGTGAGGCCGTGCCCGCCGACCTGTCGCACCCGGCCATGGCCGTGAATTTGGACGCTTGCATCCAATGCAAGCGCTGCGAACGCGCCTGCCGCGACCTGCAGGTCAACGACGTGATTGGCATGGCGCATCGGGGCGCGCACACCCAAGTGGTGTTTGACCTGGCCGAACCGATGGGCGGCAGCTCGTGTGTGGGCTGCGGCGAATGTGTGCAGGCCTGCCCCACGGGCGCGCTCATGCCCAAGAGCCACATGGGCCCCCAAACGGTGGACCGCGAAGTCGATTCCGTCTGCCCGTTTTGTGGTGTGGGTTGCCTGGTCACCTACCAGGTGCGCGATGAAAAAATCATCAGCGTCCAAGGCCGCGAAGGACCCGCCAACGAAGGGCGCTTGTGCGTCAAGGGCCGCTTTGGCATGGACTACATCCACAGCCCCGACCGGATCACGAAACCGCTGATCCGCAAGGCGGGCGTGGCCAAAGACCTCGAACTGATCCATGGCCACACCGATTGGCGCGAAGTGTTCCGCGAAGCCACATGGGAGGAAGCGCTGGACATCGCTACCCAGCCACTGAACGCGCTGCGTCAGCTGCATGGCCCCAAATCGCTCGCCGGTTTCGGCTCGGCCAAGGGCAGCAACGAAGAGGCTTACCTTTTCCAGAAGCTGGTGCGCACCGGCTTTGGCAGCAACAATGTGGACCACTGCACCCGTTTGTGCCACGCGTCCAGCGTGGCGGCTTTGCTCGAAGGCGTGGGCTCCGGCGCAGTGAGCAACCCGGTGCGCGATGTCGAACATTCCGACCTCATCCTCGTGATCGGCTCCAACCCGACCGCCAACCACCCGGTGGCCGCCAGCTGGATGAAGAACGCCGCACAGCGCGGCACCCGCATCGTGCTGGCCGACCCGCGCATCACCGACATCGGGCGTCATGCCTGGCGCAAGCTGCAGTTCAAGGCCGACACCGATGTGGCCTTGCTCAACGCGATGCTCCACGTCATCGTCAACGAGGGCCTGTGCAACGAGGCATTTTTGAGTGAACGCACCGACAACGTGACCGAACTCAAAGCCCATGTGCAAGCCTTCACACCCGAAGCCATGAGCGTGGTCTGCGGCATTCCGGCCGACACCATCCGCGAAGTGGCGCGGGCCTACGCCACGGCCAAGGCCGCCATGATCTTGTGGGGCATGGGCGTGAGCCAGCATGTGCACGGCACCGACAACGTGCGCTGCCTGATCGCGCTGGCCAGCATCACCGGCCAGATCGGCCGCCCCGGCACCGGCTTGCACCCGCTGCGCGGCCAAAACAACGTGCAAGGCGCGAGCGACGCAGGCCTGATCCCGATGATGTACCCCAACTACCAGCGGGTGAGTGACCCGTCGGCGCACGGCTGGTTTGAGAAGTTTTGGGACACGAAGCTGGACGACCAGCCCGGCTACACCGTGGTCGAGATCATGCACAAAGCGCTTGCGCCTGACACTGACCCGCACAAGGTGCGTGGCATGTACATCATGGGCGAGAACCCGGCCATGAGCGACCCGGACCTGAACCACGCCCGCCATGCGCTGGCCAGTTTGCAACACCTGGTGGTGCAAGACATTTTCTTGACCGAGACCGCCTGGTTGGCCGATGTGGTGCTGCCCGCCAGCGCCTGGCCCGAAAAAACCGGCACCGTCAGCAACACCGACCGCACGGTGCAGATGGGCCGTCAGGCCGTGCTGCCGCCGGGCGATGCGCAACCCGATTTGTGGATCATCCAGCAAATCGCGCAGCGCATGGGCCTGGATTGGCGCTACGCAGGCGCACACGATGGCGTGGCCGAGGTCTATGAAGAAATGCGCCAGGCCATGGCTCCGGCCATTGGCGGCATCGATTGGGCGCGCCTGAACGCAGGCTCGGTCACTTACCCATGCGTCAGCGCCGACGACCCGGGCCAGCCCATCGTTTTCCATGACCACTTCCCAACCCAAGACGGCCGTGTCAGGCTGGTGCCCGCCGAGGTGATCCCAGCGGCCGAGCGACCCGATGCCGAGTACCCCTTTGTGCTCATCACAGGCCGCCAGTTGGAGCATTGGCACACCGGCAGCATGACCCGTCGCGCCACGGTGCTCGATGCGCTGGAGCCCGCCGCCACCGCCTCCATGTGCGGGGCCGACTTGCGCCGTTTGGGCTTGCAAGCCGGACAGACGGTGCGCATCGCCTCGCGCCGTGGCGCCATCGAACTGCAGCTGCGCTGCGACGACGGCACGCCGGTGGGCACCGTCTTTGTGCCCTTTGCCTATGTGGAGGCGGCAGCCAATGAGTTGACCCACGCGGCGCTCGACCCCTTTGGCAAGATCCCCGAGTTCAAGTACTGCGCGGTGCAAATCCAAGCCCTGACCTTGACCGCATAATCAGCGGCAAGAAAAACCCACCCGGCCTTGGCCGGTGGCGAACACGACGGGCCAAGGAGACGATTTGAAAATCGATGTGCAAACCATCTTTTGGGTGGATGCGTTTTTGTACCTGATGTTGCATGTGGCCCTTTGGTATGGGCTGGCGCGGTTTCGCAGCCGCGTGGCGGTCATGTGGAGCGTCTCGGGCATCATGAGTGCACTGAGCTTGTGTGTGCTGGGCAGCCGAGGCCTGATGGCCACCGACCTGATCGTGGTCTGGGGTCAGCTGCTCATGGGGCTGGGCAATTGGGGCCGACAAGTGGCATTGCGCTCCATCGATGGCCCCGCCGATGCGCGCTGGCTGTGGCTGTCGGGTCTGGCGAACGTGGTCTTTTTGGCGCTGAGCTACACCCTGCATTTTTCGGGCGTTCCCGAAAGCATCCTCATGGTGTTGTTCTACTCTTTTTACGCCATCAATTGTCTGGAGTACTACGGCTCAGGCCGTCGGATGGCACAAAGCCATGACAGCATTGGCGCCACCTCGATCCGTTGGGCGGGTTTGGTCTTGTCGGGGTCGTTGGGCATCAAGGCCTTGGCCATGATGACGGGCTTCGGCTCGGACGACTTGTACCAAGCCTCGTGGGACCACGTCGTGGTCTTCGCCGGGCAATTCACGGGGATCATCCTGCTCACCGTGGGTTTCATGCAGCTGTTCATCGACAAGGAACACCGTCAGAAAATCGCTACCCAGGCGCAGCTGGCCCGCGAACAAGAACACACCGCCTTGGCCGAGCAACATACTCAGGCCCTGTCGGCATTGCTGGCCGAGCGCGAAGAGATCATTCGCCAGCTGACTTTGTCCAACAAAAGTGCGGGCATGGGCGCCTTGGTGGCCAGTTTTGCGCACGAGTTGAACCAGCCCCTGGCGGCCACCTTGTTGCATGCCGAGTTGATCCAGTCGCAGGTCAAAAATGCACAAGCCAGCGACCGTCCTGCCGATTTGCCCTTGATCGGCACGGTGGCCGGTCACATCGTGAGCGATACCCAAAGGGCCGGCGACATCATCCGCAAGTTGCGCAACCTGTTTCGCATGAGCAAGGGCGAATTTGCCAAACTGGACTTCAAGCAATTGGTGCTGGACGTGCTGGACATCGTGCAAGTCAAGATGGTGCATCAGAAGGTGCGCATCTTCACCACCTTTGACGAGGGTTTTCGCCTCACGGGTGATGCCACTCAGTTGCAACAGGTGGTCCTGAACCTGGTGAGCAATGCCATCGATGCCATGCGCGACATCGAGCACCGTGAACGGCTGCTGCAAATCCGTGGCATCGTGACGCAGGGTTTTGTGGAGTTGGAAATCGAAGACAACGGCACCGGCATTGCCTTGGACAAACAAAGCGAAGTGTTCAGTCTTTTCAAGAGCACCAAGTTCGATGGCATGGGCGTGGGTTTGTGGCTCAGCCAGTCCATCGTCGAGTCTCATGGCGGCACCTTGACCTTTTTAAGCCAGCCCGGTCAAGGCTCGGTGTTCACCTTGCGATTGCCCTCGACGGAATATGTCTTGAAAGACTGAGCGACAATCCGCCGATGTCTGATTCGCAACACGTTCAAGTCTCTGTGCTCATGCGCCGTGAACCGGTGCAAGGCCCCATGTCACGCTGGCAAAGCCACCGCTGGGTGCTGGACGATGTGGTCCTGCACGAAGCGGGTTTTGGCGACGAAGTGCGTTGCCTGCGCGAGACCGAAGACGATGCGCAATGGCTTTTTCCCAATTGGTCCGTGGCTTTGTTTCCCGATGACGCTGAAGGTTATTGGCTCAATGCCACCTCGCCCACACCTTGCTGGTTTGTGATGTGGCGCATGATCGATCACGAGGGCCAAGCCCCTCGCGCCGAGCCGCAAGCCGTCAGCCTGAGCTACCACGATGCGGGGCGCTGGCTGGATGCGCAAGAAACCGTCGAGACCATTCCCGCGCCTGCCGATGTGGTGCAGTGGGCCTTGGCATTTGCCCAGCACCACTACGTGCCCGAAGTCAAAAAACGCCAACGCCCGCAAAGCTTTCGCGGCCTGACCGACCGCTTTGGCCAACCGGCATCGGTGAGCACCGCCGACAAGCGCAAAGGCGGCGCAGGGCAGGGCGCATGAGCGATCATTTTTTCAGCCGCTGGTCTCGCCGCAAACAAGAAGCCGCCCAAGGCCTGCCCCTGCCAGAACCCGAGACCGTCGCCAGTTCGAACGCCAAAGCGCCAGCGCAAGGGGTGCCCGAGCAGGTGCCTGCACCAGCCGCCCCAGAGGCGCCCCTGCCCACACTCGCCGACGCCCAAGCCTTGACGCCCGAATCGGAGTTTGGCGCGTTCATGCGCCAAGGCGTGCCTGCCGATGTGCGCAACCTGGCCGTGAAAAAACTGTTTGCCGATCCGCATTTCAACGTGATGGATGGTTTGGACATCTACATTGGTGACTACACCATCGCCGACCCCTTGCCGGCGGGCATGCTCGAAAAAATGGCCAGTGCCCAGGCCATGAAGTTGGTGCCTGAAATCGTTGAGCCCCGCTCCCCGTCAGGGTCTTTGCCCGAGGAAAACCCTGAGTTGCACGCACCGGACATGCAAAGCCCCTCGCTTGTGGCACAGTCAGCGCCTTCGCCAGTCAATTCGACTGAGCCCGATCTGCCCCCAAGCGACCATGACAACCCTGATTTGCAATTGCAACCAAACCATGCCCCTGCAAGCCCAGAAGCTGGGCCAGGCGCTGGGTGAAGACCTCCAGCTCCACACCACACTGTGCCGCCGCGAAGCTGGCGAATTCCAACGTGCCGTAAAAAGCGGCCAACCCGTGGTGGTGGCCTGCACCCAAGAAAAGCGTTTGTTCACCGAGCTGGCCGAGCAAACCGAAGGCGCCACCTCGCCGATCCGCTTTGTCAACATCCGCGAGACCGGTGGCTGGAGCGCAGAAGCCGCACACGCCACCCCCAAAATGGCCGCCTTGCTGGCCGCAGCGCGTTTGCCCGAACCCGAGCCGGTAGCCACCGTCACCTACAAAAGCGAAGGCCGCTTGCTGATCCTGGGGCCCATCGATGCCGCCGAACGCGCCGCTGCCTTGCTGGCCGATGCGATGCAAGTGACCATCTGGGCCCAAGGCGCAGGCCAGGCGGGCGGCGCGCAAGAGCGCCGTTACCCGGTCATGGCTGGGCGCTTGCAAAGCCTGAGCGGATGGCTGGGTGCTTTCGATGTGCGTTGGGATGCCAGCAACCCGATCGACCTGGACCTGTGCACCCGCTGCAACGCGTGTGTGGCCGCCTGCCCGGAGCAGGCCATTGGACTGGACTACCAAATCGACCTGTCGCGCTGCAGCTCGCACCGCGATTGCGTCAAAGCCTGCGACGCCGTCGGGGCCATCAACTTCATGCGCGAGCCCCAAACGCAAAGCGCCCGTTTCGATGTGGTGCTGGACCTGCGCGGTGCCAACGCTTCACCCACCTTCACGTCGCACGCTTTGCCGCAAGGCTATTTCCGTTGGGATGGGCAGGACCTGAAGACCTTGCTCCAGCTGCGCGAGATGGTGGGCGAGTTTGAAAAGCCCCGCTTTTTTGCCTACAAGCAAAAGCTGTGCGCCCACAGCCGCAACGAACAAGTCGGCTGCAATGCCTGCGTGGACATCTGCTCGGCCGAGGCCATCAGCTCGGACAAGTCGCGCCAACAAATCAAGGTCAACCCCAACCTGTGCGTGGGTTGCGGGGCCTGCACCACCGCGTGCCCGACAGGGGCGTTGACCTATGCCTACCCGCGGCCCGCAGAGCAGGGCGAAAAAATCCGCACGCTTTTGAGCGCCTACCAAGCGGCTGGTGGTCGCGATGCCGCTCTCTTGCTGCACAGCCAGGAGAAGGGTCAGGTCCTGATCGATGAGCTGGGCCGCGGTGCGCAGCTCAAAGTCATGCAAGGCGTGCCCGCCCGTGTGATGCCGGTGGCCCTGTGGCACACCGCCAGTGTGGGCTTGGAATTGTGGCTGTCGGCCGTGGCCTATGGTGCGCGGCAGGTGCTGGTCATGCTGACCGAAGAAGAAGCACCTCAGTACAAAACCGCCTTGCAAGAACAAATGGCCGTGGCCCAAAGCCTGTTGAACGGCTTGGGCTACGAAGGCCTGCACTTCGAGTTGCTGCAAGCAGGCAGTGCCGCCTCGCTCGATGCCGATTTGCAGCGCCTGTCAGGCCGTGCGGTCAAAGCGCCAGCCGGTCCGGCCGCTGCTGCCCGCCATGCGGTGCAATCCGAAAAACGCAGCAACCTGGAGCTGGCGCTGGACCACCTGATGGCGCAAGCGCCAGTCAAGGCCCAGGCCGCGCCACCTGCAGCCATCGCCTTGCCATCGGCGGGCTCGCCTTTGGGCACCATCACCGTCGATGGCAGCAAGTGCACCTTGTGCATGAGCTGTGTGGGCGCGTGCCCTTCATCGGCTTTGCAAGACAACCCACAGCAGCCTGAGATCAAGTTCATCGAAAAGAACTGCGTGCAGTGTGGCCTGTGTGCCAAAACCTGTCCCGAAAACGCTATCACTTTGCAGCCGCGTTTGTCGCTCCTGCCCGATCGCACCCAAGCCCGCGTGATGCACAACAGCCCGCCTTATGGCTGCGTGCGCTGCGGCAAGCCCTTTGGCACCGTCAAGGCCATCGAGACCATGCTCGGCCGCCTGGCGGGGCACAGCATGTTCCAAGGCGCGGCGTTGGAACGTTTGAAGATGTGCGGCGACTGCCGCGTGGTGGACATGTTCACCGATGAAAACCAGGTCCGCATGGCGGGCAACAAACCCCTGAATTGATTGGCCATGAGCTCTGAACTGCACTTGTCCCCAGCCAGCCGATCGCTGGACGAAGAAACCGCGCGTGCCGAAATTTACGGCCTGCTGTCCGCGCTTTATTACCAGGCACCCTCACCGGAGCTGTTGTCACAACTTCGCGTGGCCGTGACCGAGGCGCCCAATGCCGGGGCTTTTCTCGAAGAGCCTTGGCGAGCGCTCGTGGCATCGGCGCGCGATTTGAGTCAGCCGCAGCTGGCGGCCGAGTACACCGCTTTGTTCGGGGGGGTGGGCAAGCCCGAGGTGTACCTGTTCGGCTCCCATTACCTCAGCGGTTTTTTGAATGAAAAACCGCTGGTCAAGTTGCGTGACGATCTGGCCGCGCTGGGTTTGGGGCGCAGCGACGACATGTCCGAGACCGAGGACCACGTGGCCTATGTGCTGGAAGTGATGCGCTTTTTGATTGCCGGGGAGGACGTGTCGGTCTCGAACCTGAGCCATCAGCAGGCCTTTTTCTCGCAGCACCTGCAGCCCTGGGTGTCGCATTTGTGTCAGGTCTTGATGCAGCATCCGCAAGCCCATTTTTATGCCCGCGTGGCCGCTTTCACAGAAGCTTTCCTGAGTGTGGAAGTTCAGGGCTTTGATTTAATGGCTTGATTGAAAAAAACTACAAAACCTGTTGAGAAATAAGACGGGGCTTTCTCGGGTTTGTACTTAGCTTTATTGGGAATCGCCATTCAATAATGAAACGACCGGGCCGCATGCGTGGGCTTGGAAGTTTCACAACGAATGGAGATTCACCTTGACAGACAAGCAAACCCCCCGCCGCCGTAACCTCCTCAAAGGCGCCGCGATTGCCGCAGGCGCCATGTCTGCGCCCATGATCGCCACGGCCCAAACTGGCCCGATCAACATGCGTTGGCAGAGCACTTGGCCTGCCAAAGACATCTTCCACGAGTACGCACTCGACTACGCCAAAAAAGTCAATGACATGACCGGTGGCGAATTGAAAATCGAAGTGCTGCCCGCTGGTTCTGTGGTGCCGGCTTTTGGTTTGCTCGAAGCTGTGTCCAAAGGCACTTTGGACGGTGGCCATGGTGTGTTGGGTTACCACTACGGCAAGCAAAACGCTTTGGCCTTGTGGAACTCCGGTCCGGCGTTTGGCATGGACGCCAACATGGTCTTGGCCTGGCACAAATACGGCGGTGGCGCTGAACTGCTGGCCAAGTTGTACGCCTCCATCGGCGGCAACGTGCAATCCTTCCTGTACGGCCCCATGTCGACCCAACCACTGGGTTGGTTCAAGAAGCCCATCACCAAGTCGGCTGACTTCAAGGGCTTGAAGTTCCGCACCAACGGCTTGGCCATTGACCTGTTCACCGCCATGGGTGCTGCCGTGAACGCCTTGCCAGGTGGCGAGATCGTGCCTGCGATGGACCGCGGCTTGCTCGACGGCGCCGAGTTCAACAACGCCACCTCTGACCGCATTTTGGGTTTTCCTGATGTTTCCAAGGTCTGCATGCTGCAAAGCTACCACCAGAGCGCAGAGACCTTTGAAGTCATGTTCAACAAGACCAAGTACGACGCACTGCCTGCCAAGATGAAGGCCGTGATCGCTGGCGCCACAGAAGCGGCGTCTGCCGACATGTCTTGGAAGGCTGTGGATCGCTACTCCAAAGACTACGTGGAATTGCAAACCAAAGACAAGGTCAAGTTCTACAAGACCCCCGACGCCATCTTGCAAGAGCAGCTCAAAATTTGGTCTGAAATCCTCGAGAAGAAGTCGGCAGAGAACCCCTTGTTCAAGGAAATCGTGGCTTCGCAAAAGGCATTCGCCCAGCGCGCAGTCAAGTGGGAGCAAGACACCGTGATCAACCGCCGCATGGCTGTGAACCACTTCTTTGGTGCCAAGAAGGGTTAATTCCCCATTGAACTGAAGGTCCCCGAGACTGAATTCTGCTGTCGGCAGAATTCAGTCTTTTTGCATTTATAAATAAAAACGATATGAATACTCTGAAACTGCTCCACACAGCAGACAGCATCAGCACCTGGATTGGCAAAGCCTTTTCGTGGTTGATTGTGGTGCTGATGGTGATGGTGATGGGCGAGGTCTTCAAGCGCTATGCCTTGAACGCACCGACCGCCTGGATTTTTGAAGCCAGCAACATGTTGTACGGCACCGCCTTCATGATGTGCGGCGCCTACACCTTGAGCCAAGACGGCCATGTGCGTGGTGACTTCTTTTATGGCAGCGCCAAACCCCGCACGCAAGCCACACTCGACTTTGTGCTCTACATCCTGTTCTTCATTCCGGGTGTGATCGCCTTGACCTGGGCCGGTTGGACCTATGCCGCCGACGCCATCGTCATCCGCGAAATGACCAACAGTGCCGATGCCATTCCCTTGTACCCCTTCAAGGCCATCATCCCGTTCACCGGGTTCATTGTGCTGATGCAAGGCTTGGCGGAAATCATCCGTTGCGTCGTGTGCCTCAAAACGGGCGACTGGCCTCCGCGTTTGAAAGACGCCAACGAAATTGACGTGGTCGAACAGCAACTGTCGGCCAGTGTGTATGTGGACGAAGACGCCAAGCGCGAAGCCATCGCGAAGGCGCAAAGCATTGATGACGAAGCCCACCAACGCGGCGGCTTGATGGGAGATAAAAAATGAGCGATCCAGCACTCGGTTTGTTGATGCTCTGTCTGATCATTGTGGTGATCATGATGGGCTTTCCGACGGCCTTTACCCTGATGGGTTTGGGCATGGCATTTGGCTTCACAGCCTTTTACGACCCTAGCCAACCTTGGCTCGAAAACCGTGTTTTCAACCTGATGGTGCAGCGCACGTATGGCGCGATGACCAATGACACCTTGTTGTCCATTCCGCTGTTTGTGCTGATGGGCTATGTCATGGAGCGGGGTGCGTTGGTGGACAAAATGTTCCACAGCGTCCAGTTGGCTTTCCGCCGTTTGCCAGGCTCCTTGGCCGTGGCCACCTTGGTGATTTGCACCTTCTGGGGCATTGCCAGCGGTCTGGTGGGTGCGGTGGTGGTGTTGATGGGCGTGATCGCCATGCGCCCCATGTTGAATGCGGGCTACGACACCCGGCTTGCGGCTGGCGTGATCACAGCCGGTGGCACCTTGGGTATTTTGATCCCCCCCTCGGTCATGATCATTGTGTATGCAGCGGTGGCCGGTCAATCGGTGGTCAAGCTCTACGCCGCGGCGATGTTCCCGGGCTTCTTTTTGGCATTCCTCTACCTGGTCTACGTGATCGGTTGGGTGATGATCAATCCGAAAATCGCCCCCCGTTTGCCAGAAGACCAAACCAAAGCGCCTGTCTCGCCTTGGCTTGAAAAACTCGGCGAGCAGTATTCCAAACGCATGTTGCCTGCCATGGCCAAGGCCGTGGTCATGCCTGGCCGTGCTTTGCAAATCAAGGTGGACGATGTGCGCGTCACTTGGGGTTTGCTGGTGCGCAGCTTTGCCATGAGCTTGGCGCCTGTGTTCATTGTTCTGGCTGCATTGGCCACCTCTTGGTGGTATGTGGTGATTTACTCGCAAGCCACTGCCAACGCCCAAGCGGGTGCCGAAGTGGTCCAAATGGGTACAGGCATGGCGGCCGAGAAAAGTGCCGCCGCCGCCCCAGAGTCCGAAGGCTTGAAAGAGCTGGGTGGCGATGAGGTGGAAGAGGCCGAAGAAGCGAACAACAACGCCGTGTCTTTGGGCGACGAAGTGGTGGAAGCCAACAAAGTGATCGAGGTTCCCGAGAGTTTCTACACCGGCTTTTGGGGAACGGCTGTGGCCTTGTTCCTTTTGCTGGCTTGGTACTACAAAAACTTTGATGCGGAGCAGTACGAAATCCTGAACATGCTGGTCAAGTCTGTCATGCCCTTGGGCATCCTGACGGCTGTGGTGTTGGGGGTTATTTTGCTGGGCTTGGCCACGGCCACCGAATCGGCTGCTGTGGGCGCCACTGGCGCCTTCATCATGGCTTGGTGGTCCGGATCGCTCAACTTCGAGAAAACCAAGCAAGCGGTTTTCTTGACCGCCAAAACCACTTCGATGGTGTGCTGGCTGTTTGTGGGCTCGGCGCTCTTTTCTGCGGTGTTCGCCGTCTTGGGTGGTCAGCGCTTGGTCGAAGAGTGGGTGATGGCCATGAACTTGACGCCACTGCAGTTCATGCTGCTGTCGCAAGCCATCATCTTTGTGCTGGGCTGGCCTTTGGAGTGGACCGAGATCATCGTGATCTTTGTGCCCATCTTCTTGCCTCTGCTGACACACTTCCAGATCGATCCCATCCTGTGGGGTGTGCTGGTCTTCGTGAACTTGCAAGCGGCCTTCCTGTCGCCGCCAGTGGCCATGTCGGCCTTCTATCTGAAAGGGGTATCACCACCCCACGTGACCATCAACCAGATCTTTGCTGGCATGATGCCTTATATGTTCATCGTCATCATTTGCATGGTGCTGATGTACATCTGGCCAGGTCTGACCTTGTGGTTGCCTGAGTACCTTTACGGTCCTAAATAAGGCGCGTATCGGTCAACGCATCGCCATGGTGTCAGACGTGGAGGGCCTGGGTCCCTCGCTCTGGTGCATGGCGATTTTGAATGCCAGATTCACCGATTGAAGGTCCTTTGACCTGCTCGGTGGTCTGGCATGAATTTTTTTCAACGCCTGTACCCGTTTTCCCTATGACCGAATCTGCATAGGCTCGGTAACATCGAGATTGTCAAAAGTTCTAGAACTTTTGATGTTTTGGCATCTGTTCGCAGTTCAGGAGAAACCATGAACGATAAATCTTCACCTTTGTCGCGCCGCAATCTGTTTGCAGGCGCCGCCACCGTGGGTGCAGTGGCTGCAGCCGCCAGTGTGCTGCCTACCGTGGTCAAAAACAATTTACCCGTGGCACCCGCACTGCCCAAGCCTGAACGCGGCGGTGGTTACACCCTGAGCGAACACGTGCAGCAGTACTACAAAACCACCCGCATCTGATCTTTCCCTCTTTTCCCAACTGGAGAGCTCCATGTTGTTGACTAAAAAGTCCAGCACCGCCGCAGGTGCCGTATCTTCCCCATTCATCCACAGCCTGCGCCGTGGCTTGTCGCAAGCATTGCCCACCATGGATCGCCGCAGCTTTTTGCGCCGATCAGGTTTGGGCGTCGGCGTGGGCCTGGCCGCTTCGCAACTGAGCCTTGTGCAAAAAGCCCATGCGGCAGCTGGTGTGGACAACATCGGCAAAGGCAAGGTCGAGGTCAAGCGCACCGTGTGCACCCACTGCTCGGTGGGTTGCGCCGTCGATGCCGTGGTTGAAAACGGCGTTTGGGTTCGCCAAGAAGCTGTGTTCGATTCGCCCATCAACTTGGGCGCCCATTGCGCCAAGGGCGCTGCTTTGCGCGAGCACGGCCACGGCGAATACCGCCTGCGCTATCCGATGAAGCTGGTCAATGGCAAATACGAGCGCATCAGTTGGGACACGGCGCTGACCGAGATCAGCGCCAAGATGCTGGAGCTGAAAAAAACCAGCGGCCCTGACAGCGTCTACTTTGTGGGCTCTTCCAAGCACAACAACGAACAAGCGTATTTGCTGCGCAAGTTTGTGAGCTTCTGGGGCACCAACAACTGCGACCACCAGGCCCGCATTTGCCACTCCACCACCGTGGCCGGTGTGGCCAACACATGGGGCTACGGCGCCATGACCAACTCGTACAACGACATGCAAAACAGCAAGGTCGCTTTGTACATCGGCTCCAACGCTGCAGAAGCTCACCCTGTGTCCATGCTGCACATGCTGCATGCCAAGGAAAACGGCTGCAAGATGATCGTGGTCGATCCACGCTTCACCCGCACCGCTGCCAAGGCCGATGAGTTCGTGCGCATCCGCTCGGGCACCGACATTCCTTTCCTGTTCGGTGTGCTGTACCACATCTTCAAGAACGGCTGGGAAGACAAGAAATACATCAACGACCGCGTGTACGGCATGGACGCCGTCAAGGCCGATGTCATGGCCAAGTGGACGCCCGACAAGGTGGAAGAAGCTTGTGGTGTGAAAGAAGAGCAAGTCTTCAAGATCGCCAAGATGCTGCACGAGAACAACCCCGGCACCATCGTCTGGTGCATGGGCCAGACCCAGCACACCATCGGCAACGCCATCGTGCGTGCATCGTGCATCTTGCAATTGGCCTTGGGCAACGTCGGTAAGACCGGCGGCGGCACCAACATCTTCCGTGGCCACGACAACGTGCAAGGCGCGACCGACGTCGGCCCCAACCCCGACTCGCTGCCTGGTTACTACGGCCTGGCCGAAGGCTCGTGGAAGCACTTTGCCAACGCTTGGGGCGTGGACTTCGAGTGGATCAAAAAGCAGTTCGCCAGCCCCGCCATGATGGGCAAAAACGGCATCACCGTTTCCCGCTGGATCGACGGTGTGCTTGAAAAGAACGAGTTGATTGACCAAGACAGCAACCTGCGCGGCGTCTTCTATTGGGGCCATGCACCCAACTCACAGACCCGGGGTCTGGAGATGAAACGCGCCATGGACAAGCTGGACTTGTTGGTGGTGGTGGATCCATACCCATCGGCCACTGCCGCCATGGCTGCCATGCCCGGCAAAGCCGAAGACCTCAACCCCAACCGTGCGGTGTACTTGCTGCCAGCGGCCACGCAGTTTGAGACCAGTGGTTCCTGCACCGCGTCCAACCGCTCTTTGCAGTGGCGCGAGAAGGTCATTGACCCGCTGTGGGAGAGCCGCTCTGACCACATGATCATGCATCAGCTGGCCGGCAAACTGGGCTTCGCTGCCGAGCTGTCCAAGAACTACAAGATGCAAAAAGTCAAAGGCATGGACGAGCCCGTGCCCGAAGACATCCTGCGCGAAATCAACAAGTGCGTTTGGACCATTGGCTACACCGGCCAAAGCCCCGAGCGCCTGAAGGCGCACATGAAGAACATGCATGTGTTCGATGTGAAGACCCTGAAGGCCAAAGGCGGCAAAGACAAGGAAACTGGCTACGACTTCGGTGGCGATTACTTCGGCCTGCCTTGGCCGTGCTGGGGCACCCCCGAGCTGAAACACCCTGGCTCCCCCAATCTGTACGACACCTCCAAACACGTCATGGAAGGCGGCGGCAACTTCCGCGCCAACTTCGGTGTGGAGCGCGAAGGCAAGAGCCTGTTGGCCGAAGACGGCTCGCATTCCAAAGGTGCCGACATCACCACGGGCTACCCTGAACTGGACCACATTCTGCTGAAAAAGCTGGGCTGGTGGGACGAGTTGAGCGACGCTGAAAAAGCCAAGGCCGAAGGCAAGAACTGGAAGACCGACAGCTCCGGCGGCATGATCCGCGTGTTCATGCAAAACCATGGCTGCCACCCCTTTGGCAATGCCAAGGCCCGTGCTGTGGTTTGGAACTTCCCAGACCCCATCCCGCAGCACCGCGAGCCGCTGTATGGCACCCGTCCAGACATGATGGCCAAGTACCCCACGCACGACGACAAAAAAGCGTTTTGGCGTCTGCCCACCCTGTACAAAACCGTGCAGGACAAAAACATCGCTGACAAGGCGCACGAGAAGTTCCCGCTCATCCTCACGTCTGGCCGCTTGGTCGAGTACGAAGGCGGCGGCGAGGAAACCCGCTCCAACCCTTGGCTGGCCGAATTGCAACAAGAAGCCTATGTCGAGATCAACCCCAAGACGGCGGCCGATCGCAGCATTCGCAATGGCGACCGCGTCTGGTTGCTCGGCGCCACCGGCGCACGCTTGAATGTTCAGGCCATGGTCACCGAGCGTGTGGACAGTGGCACCGTATGGATGCCTTTTCACTTCTCGGGTCGCTGGCAAGGCGCCGACATGTTGGCTTATTACCCCAAGGGTGCAGCCCCTGTGGTGCGTGGCGAGGCGGTCAACACCGCCACCACCTATGGTTATGACAGCGTCACCATGATGCAAGAGACCAAGACCACCATCTGCAACATCGAGAAGGCTTGAGGAGAAGACGATGGCACGAATGAAATTCATCTGTGACGCCGAGCGCTGCATCGAATGCAACGGCTGCGTCACCGCTTGCAAGAACGAACACGAAGTCCCATGGGGTGTGAACCGCCGCCGTGTGGTCACACTCAATGACGGTGTGCCCGGCGAGAAATCCATCTCGGTGGCTTGCATGCACTGCTCTGACGCGCCTTGCATGGCCGTATGCCCCGTCAATTGTTTTTACAAAACCGACGAAGGCGTGGTCTTGCACGACAAAGACGTCTGCATCGGCTGCGGCTATTGCTCGTATGCCTGCCCCTTCGGCGCCCCACAGTTCCCCAGCCAAGGCACCTTTGGTGTGCGCGGCAAGATGGACAAGTGCACCTTCTGCGCCGGTGGCCCCGAAGAGCATGGCAGCCAAGCCGAGTTCGACAAATACGGTCGCAACCGCCTGGCCGAAGGCAAGCTGCCCGCTTGTGCTGAGATGTGCTCGACCAAGGCTTTGCTGGCCGGTGACGGCGATGTGGTCTCTGACATTTTCCGCAACCGCGTGATCGCGCGTGGCAAAGGCGCTGAAGTCTGGGGCTGGGGTACCGCCTATGGCACAGCCAAGCAAGGAGCATGACCATGCGAAGCACTTTGATGTTGTCCGCTGTCTGCGCCGTGCTGGCGCTGTCGGCTTGCGGCGAAAAACCACAAGACAAAATGGGCATCCGCAGCGATCAACCTGCGCAAGCAGGCACCGGTGTGGCGGCCTTCACCGAGCCAGGTTGGAAGGCCGGCGACCACGACAGTTGGTCCAACCACCTCAAGGCCCGTGCCAATTACGGCATGAACGATCACCAACGCGCTCCCAAGTGAGCGCATGAGGAGCCGATCATGCGTCGCTTGATCATCACTTTGGGTCTGGGCTTGTTGGCCTTGGGCGCTGCGGCACAAACGGCAGCACCGGCAGCTGACGGAATGGGCGTTAAAAGCGCCAACATCTTCCAGGTCGCACCCAGCGCCGACACCGACCCGAAATACAAAGACCAGAGCAACGCCGAGCGTGCTCAGGTTCAGCCCGGCAACAACGCGCCCATGTGGCGACAGGTGGGGCAGGGCGTGACCGGTTACAGCAGCTTGCCGCTGAGCCAAGCGCCTGAAGCCGGCAATCTGATTCAAAAGTTTGTGCAGTACCCTGGCTCGCGTTTGACCAACGCCGGCGAGGCGTGGCGCCAGGTGCGCAACCAGTACCTGATCCCGTACGGCGGCTCGCTGCTCCTGATCGTGCTGGGCGCAATTGCGCTGTTTTACTGGCGCAAAGGCCCCATCGAGTTGCATGGCCAAGAAACGGGTCGCAAGATCGAACGCTTCACGCCCTTTGAGCGCTCGGCGCACTGGGCCAATGCGATCGCGTTTTGTGCCTTGGCCATCTCGGGCATCGTCATGGCCTTTGGCAAGTTCTTCATCTTGCCCGTCATCGGCACGGCCTTGTTCGGCTGGCTGACTTATCTGCTCAAAAACATCCACAACTTTGCAGGCCCGCTGTTTGCGGTGTCCCTGGTGATCGTCATCGTGACCTTTGTGCGCGACAACATCCCCAGCAAAGATGACCTGACTTGGATCCTCAAAGGCGGTGGTTTGCTGTCGGGCACCGAAGTGCCTTCGCACCGTTTCAACGCCGGCGAAAAAATCCTGTTCTGGTCCGGTGTGTTTTTCCTGGGCTTGGTGGTGGTGGCTTCGGGCTTGGTGCTCGACAAGCTGATCCCCGGCTTGGTGTACGAACGCGCCACCATGCAGATCAGCCACATGGTGCACGCCGTAGCCACCTTCTTGATGATGACCATGTTCATGGGGCACATCTACATGGGCACCATCGGCATGCGTGGTGCGTACAGCGCCATGCGTGAAGGCTATGTCGACGAAACCTGGGCCAAAGAACACCACGAGCTCTGGTACGACGACATCCAAGCCGGCAAGATCCCGGCCCATCGCTCGACCCCCACAGCGGCAGCACCGGCTGCCACCTCCAAGCCCGCATCGGCTTGAACAGGAGCACAACCATGAAAAAGACCCTGCTTGTTTTGTCCGCTTTGGCGCTGAGCTTTGGCGCTGCAGCCAAACTGCCCGCACCCAGCGATGAAGCTAAGGCCAAGGCCGCCGAAGCGGCGGCCAAAACAGCCCACGGCAACAAAGTGGCCGACTTCCAGCTGTGCAAGTCGCGTGAAAAAGTCGCGGCCCACTACTACAAGACCGCCAAAACGACCGGTGCCAAAACCAACCCACCGACTGCCACACCCGCTTGTGTGGATCCAGGTGCTTACAAGCCAGCCGAGCAAGCTGCGGCCCCCGCAGCCCCTGCCGCGCCCGCAGCGCCCGCAGCGCCCGCAGCTGCACCGGCCAAAAAAGGCTGATCTTTTTTCGAGCCCATCCCTCTTTGTCCCCCGTCCTCATCGGCGGGGGATTTTTGCGTTAGGCTCCTGCCATGTCTGCTGTTTTGACCGAATCCACCGAGGCCCCTGTGGCCCTCAAGCCCCGCATCACCCAATCGCATGAGTCCCTCACGCGTACGGTGCAGGTGTGCAATGAATTCGGTGAACACTCCGACACCGCCATCCCCGCAGAGCGGGCGCTGACGATTTACCTCGACAAGAAAGAACTTGTCACGTTGATGACCTTGGGCGCTGAGCCCGAGCACTTGGTGCTGGGCTTTTTGCGCAACCAGCGCCTGATCGATGCGGTCGAGCAGATCGAGTCCATCACGGTCGATTGGACGATTGGCGTGGGCGAAACCGGTGAACCCGGCGTGGCCGCTGTCAAGACACGTCCTGGTGCCCGTTTGGCGCCGCAGCGCAGTGCTGAACGCGTGGTCACCACCGGTTGCGGCCAGGGCAGCGTCTTTGGCGATCTGATGGCCCACATCGACGAGATCGTCTTGCCCGAAGCCCGCATCACGCAAGGCCAGTTGTACGGTCTGGTCAATGCCATCCGCTTGCAGGAAACCACCTACAAATCGTCTGGCTCGGTGCACGGTTGTGCCTTGTTTCAGGGCGACGAGATGCTCAAGTTTGTCGAGGACGTTGGCCGTCACAACGCGGTGGACACCATCGCCGGCTGGATGTGGATGAACGACATCAGCGGCCAAGACAAAGTGTTTTACACCACCGGCCGCCTGACCAGTGAGATGGTCATCAAGTCCGCCCAAATGGGCATCCCGGTGGTGGTCTCACGCAGCGGCATCACCCAAATGGGGCTGGATGTGGCCAAGCGCTTGGGTCTGTGCGCCATCGGCCGCGCCACCAACAAACGCTTTTTGTGCTTCAGCGCCCCCGAGCGACTGATCTGGCAACCCGAGCTGGTCCAAGCCAGCTGAATCGCCGAACACAGTTCAGCTCCCACAGACTCGGGTCACGACAGTCCTTGGATGCTTATAGGATCTGTGCTCTCGCCGTGTGTCAGTTGCCATAGCGTCTGAGCTTCCCACGGCCCTTGTAGGAGCCCAACTGTGTTGGGCGATGGCAAGCCAACCACCAGCACAAAATATCGCCGAACACAGTTCAGCTCCCACAGACTGGGGTCACCACGGTGCTTGGATGCCCACAGGATCGGTGCGCTCACCGTGTTTCAGTTCCCTCAGCGTCTGTGCTTCCAACGGACCCTGTAGGAGCCCAACTGTGTTGGGCGATGGCAGCCCTTGCCAATTCCGTTGGCCCTGGCCGTGATTGGAATGTGCGGTATGGTCTTGGCATGAACACACAAGGATGGAAGCACGGACTCGCGCTGGGTGCTCGCCAGCTCTGGCGCGACCTGCGGGCTGGCGAATTGCGGCTATTGATGCTCTCGGTGGCCTTGGCTGTGGCCGCGCTCACAGCGGTGGGCTTTTTGGCCGATCGCCTGCAAAGCGGTTTGTGGCGCGATGCGCGGCAACTGCTCGGGGGTGACGCGGTCGTCGTCAGTGACCAACGCACGCCCGAAGCCTTTGCGCAGCAAGCCCGTCAGTTGGGTCTTCAAACCAACATCAACGTCAGCTTCCCCACCATGGCGCGGGCCTTGCCCGAGCAGGGCGGTGCCAGTCGTCTGGTCGCCCTCAAGGCCGTGGAGCCCGGTTACCCTTTGCGCGGTCGCCTGGAAGTCAATGCCAGCCCAGCCCGCATCCCACCCGCCGGAGAGGTTTGGGTAGACCCGGCTTTGCTCGAAGCCTTGAACCTGCAAACGGGGCAGATGCTGGGCTTGGGCGACCGCCAATTGCGCATCAGCGCCACCATCGTGCGAGAGTCCGACCGTGGCGCGGGTTTCATGAACTTTGCGCCGCGAGTCATGCTCAACGCGGCCGATTTGCCCTCCACCGGACTGGTGCAACCGGCCAGCCGCGTGACCTGGCGCATGACCGTGGCCGGCCCCCAAGCCGATGCGTTCGTGGCCTGGGCCAAGACCGAGGTGGACGCCCGCCATGTGCGCGGCGTGCAGATCGAATCGCTGGAGTCCGGCCGCCCCGAAATGCGCCAGACCCTGGACCGCGCTTCGCAATTTTTGAACCTGGTGGCCTTGTTGGCGGCATTGCTCTGTGCGGTCGCGGTGGCGCTGGCGTCGCGCAGTTTCGCCGAGCGGCAACTCGACGCCTGTGCCCTGTTGCGGGTGTTGGGCCAAAGCCAGCGCACGCTCAGCTTGAGTTACGGCTTGGAGTTTTTAGGCGCAGGCCTGATCGCCAGCGCACTGGGCGTGTTGATCGGTTACGGCGTGCACCTGGGCTTTGTGCAGCTCTTGGCCGGCCTGGTCGAGACGCAACTGCCCAACGCCACCGCCTGGCCCGCCCTCCTGGGCATGAGCATGGGCCTGACCTTGCTCGTGGCCTTTGGCTTGCCCCCGGTGCTGCAATTGGCCAAGGTGCCGCCCCTGCGCGTGATCCGCCGTGACCTGGGGGGCCTGCAAACCAGCTCGGTGCTGGTGCTGGCCATGGGGCTTGCCGGTTTTGCCCTGACGCTGCTCATGGTCAGCCGCAGCTTGACCTTGGGGCTCATCACGGTGGGCGGCTTTGCGCTGGCCTTGCTGGTGTTTGCTGGGTTGGCGGCCTTGGCGCTGGCGCTGTTGCGCCGCACAGTGCCCGGCGAGCAAGCCCCGGCTTGGCTGCGCTTGGCCACGCGCCAGGTGGCGGCGCGGCCGGTTTTTGCGGTGGTGCAGGTCAGTGCTTTGTCGGTTGGATTGTTGGCCCTGGCTTTGCTGGTGCTGTTGCGCACCGATCTGGTGGCCAGCTGGCGGCAAGCCACACCGGCCAATGCGCCCGACCGGTTTGTCATCAATGTGCAGCCCGAACAAGCGCAGGATTTTTTGGCCAGCTTGCAAGCCTCTGGCGTGTCTTCGCCCGACTGGTTCCCCATGATCCGGGGGCGGCTGGTGGCCATCAACGGGCGCGAAGTGGGCCCCAACGATTTCACCGCTGACCGCGCCAAACGCTTGATCGACCGCGAGATCAACCTCTCGCACAGCGACACTTTGCCCGAACACAACCCTCTCACGGCGGGTCGCTGGGTCAGCGGCGAAGCCGACGGGCTCAGTGTCGAGCAGGGCATTGCCGAGACCCTGGGCCTCAAGCTCGGCGACACCTTGCGCTTTGACATCGCCGGGCAATCGCGCGAGGCCCGCATCACCTCGCTGCGCAAGGTGGATTGGGCCTCCATGCGGGCCAACTTTTTCATGCTGTTTCCGTTGGCGCAAATGCCGGATTTGCCCATGACCTACATGGCTGCTTTTCGCACCCCTGACGGCGCCACCGGTTTTGAGAATGCCTTGGTCAAGCAGTTCCCCAACATCACCAGTGTGGACATGCGCAGCACTCTGGCCCAAGTTCAGCGCGTGATGGACCAGGTCATCCGTGCGGTGGAGTATTTGTTTGGCTTTACCTTGGCGGCAGGTGTGATGGTCTTGTTGGCGGCAGTGGGCGCGAGCCGGCAGGCGCGTGAGCACGAATACGCCATCATGCGTGCGCTGGGTGCCAGCCGGCAGCTGCTGGCGCAAGTGCAACGCACCGAGTTGCTGGGCATTGGCTGGCTCGCCGGCTTCATGGCCAGCAGCATGGCGCTGGTGGTGGGCTGGGCCTTGGCCCGCTTTGCCTTTGAATTCGCCTGGGCTCCGCCGCTATGGGCCCCCTTGGCCGGCGGTGCCCTGGGTGCTTTGCTGGCCTGGGCAGCAGGCAGCTTGAGTTTATCGGGCGTTTTGCGCCAGCCGGTGATGCAGACTTTGAGGGCGGTTTAAGCGATACATCGCCGAACGAAGTTCAGCTCCTACAGGGGTAATCTCCGAGAGGGTTCAGCTCCCACAGGGTTCAGCGCCCACATGAGTAAGCCTAGACATGCATTTGTGGGAGCCCAACTGTGTTGGGCGATGGCCTGCATGGCAAAAGCCTTCGGGTAAACCACCCATCGCCGAACACAGTTCAGCTCCTACAAGTCTGAGCCAGGCCATGCATTTGTGGGAGCCCAACTGTGTTGGGCGATGGCTGGCCTGGCAACAGCTATGAGCCATCACCTGAAGCCATACAGCGCCCAAAGGGCAGGGGCTTTGGATCTGCCTGCACAATAGCCTCCTATGCAAATCGAAGAAAAACCACCGTTTGACACGCCCTTTGAATGGATCGGCGGTGAAGACCGTGTGCGCGCTCTGGTGGACCGCTTTTATGACCTGATGGATTTGGAGCCGGCTTACACCGCATTGCGCGCCGCCCACGGCAGCACGCTGCAAGACGCCCGTGACAAACTGACATGGTTCTTGTGCGGTTGGCTCGGCGGCCCTGACCATTACATCGAGCGTTTTGGCCATCCGCGTCTGCGCATGCGGCACATGCCGTTTTCGATCGGCATCCTCGAACGTGACCAGTGGCTCGCTTGTATGGACCAGGCCATGGGCGAAACAGGCGTCGACCCGCTCTTGCGCGAACGTCTGGGCAAAAGCTTCTTCCAGACCGCCGACTGGATGCGCAACCGCGGTGCGTGAGTGCAACGCCCCACAGGACCGCCGGTGAAAATCAATTCTTTGCAAGACCTCAAAAAGGTCCAAAAAAAACTGGCCGAGGCCCACGAAAAGGCGCAGGCTGAAGCTGCTGCACGCGCTGCTGCGGAACGTCAGCGCGAGGCCGAAACCAAGCTGTTTGAGCGGGCGGTGGGCACGGTCAAGCGCATGCCCGATTCGGCCAGGGCGCCGACACCCAAATCCATCGTCGCGCCGGTGGCCAAGCAGCGCCAAAAAGACGAAGAAGCCGTGCTGCGCGATGCGCTCAGCGACGAGTTCGATGCCAGCACCTTGCTCGACACCGATGAGACGCTCAGCTTTCGCCGCCCCGGCATCGGGCGCGATGTGACGCACAAACTGCGCAAAGGCGACTGGGCCATTCAAGGCGAAGTCGATTTGCACGGCCTGCGCAGTGAAGAAGCCCGCGTGGTGCTGGCCGAATTCATCCGCAACGCCCACCGGCAGGGCCTGCGTTGTTTGCGCGTGGTGCACGGCAAAGGCCTGGGCTCACCCGGCAAGACGCCCGTGCTCAAGTCCAAGGTGCACAGCTGGCTGGTGCAAAAAAACCAGGTCATGGCCTTTGTGCAAGCCAAACCCGCCGAGGGCGGTGCAGGGGCCTTGGTGGTCCTGCTCAAGCCGGTGGGCTGAACTGGCGATGACTTGTATTCAGTAGGCGCTCAACGGTGTTGGGATCTTACAAGTCATGTGGTGTTTTGTAGGAGCTCAACTGTGTTGGGCGATTGCTTGCAAACCGCCACTGCAAACCATCGCCGAACAAGTTCAGCTCCCACATCGGAAGGTGAATCGCCGAACAAGTTCAGCTCCTACAAAGTCTCAAGTCAGTGACTGCATAACTTCAGCCCGGCTTTTGGGCTTGCTCACAATTCACCTGAATCAGCTCATGCGCACCGTCATCTGACAGGCGCAAAGCGCTCAGGCAGCCGCCCCACACACAGCCGCTGTCCAGGGCAAACACATCGGGCCGGTCAAGCCAACCGAGTGTGGACCAATGCCCAAAGGCCACGGTGTCTTGGGCGGTCAATCGTCCGGGCACATCGAACCAAGGCATGAATCCTGCGGGCGCTTGGTCCGCACTTTCCTTGGCATTAAATTCCATCACCCCATCGGCTGTACAAAATCTCAAGCGTGTCAGGGCGTTGACGATCACGCGGATGCGGTCCATGCCGGTCAAACTGTCCTGCCAAGCGGAGGGCTGGTTGCCGTACATCTGGTGAAAGAAATCGGCGCTGTGGGGCCCCTGCAAAACCTGCTCAACTTCAGAGGCCAAAGCCATGGTTTGCGCCACCGTCCATCCAGGCAAGACGCCCGCATGCACCATCAACACACCGTGTGCATGGATGGCCAAGCGCTGGTGGCGCAGCCAGTCGAGCATGGCCTCCCGGTCAGGGGCGTTCAGCAGCTCTTCCACGGTGTCCAGACGTTTGGTTTTGCTGGCACCTGCGGCGATCGCCAGCAGATGCAAATCGTGGTTGCCCCAAACGCACTGCACAGCATCGCCCAAACCCATCAGCCGCCTCAAAGTGCCCGCAGAATCGGGCCCTCGATTGACCAGATCGCCCAGCACATACAACCGATCACGGCTGGGCGAAAACGCCAGCTTCTCCAGCAAACGCTGCAGCGGGGCATCGCAGCCCTGGATATCGCCAATCAAATAAACAGACATGATGCGATTGTGCGGCATCCATCTTTAGGTGCTGACCTGCGTCAGCGTGATGGCCAAAAATTGTGGGAGCTGAACGTTGTTCGGCGATCGCTTGCAGACCACAACCGACTCAATCACCCAACGAAGTTGGGCTCCCACAAAGACCCTCCAGCTCTAGCAAATGACCCGTAGGAGCTGAACTTTGTTCGGCGATGGCTTGCAGACCACAACCGACTGAATCGCCCAACACTTTGGGCTCCCACAAAGACCCTCCAGCTTTGGCAAATGACCCGTAGGAGCTGAACTGTGTTCGGCGATGGCTTGCGGGCCACAACCGACTGAATCGCCCAACTCAAGGGGGCTCCCCAAAATGACCACCCAACACTCTGGTGCCTGTAAAACTGCATGCTGTCACACCGGCCTTCTACAATGCGGCGATGGACTTTTTGTTGATTGTTTTCCTGACCTTGCTCAATGGCGTGTTTGCCATGTCCGAGCTGGCGCTGGCGTCCAGCCGCAAGGCTAGGCTGGCGGTGCTGGAAGATGCGGGCGACAAAGGTGCTCAGGCAGCGCTGAAATTGCTCGAAGAGCCCACCCAATTCCTCTCCACGGTTCAGGTGGGCATCACCTCGATTGGCGTGCTCAACGGCATCGTGGGCGAAGCCGCATTCAGCGCATCGCTGGCGCAAGTGCTGATCGGTTGGGGTCTGAGCGCATCAGCGGCCAGCGTCAGCGCCACGGCCATCGTGGTCACGATCATCACTTTCACGACCATTATTTTTGGCGAACTGGTGCCCAAGCGCATTGGTCAGCTTTACCCCGAGGCCGTGGCCCGCGTGGTGGCGCGCCCCATGGCCTGGCTGGCCAAAGTGGCCGGGCCGTTTGTGAAGCTGTTGTCGCTGTCCACCCAAGGCATGCTCAAACTCATGCGCATCGACAGCAAGGGCAGCCAAGAAGTCACCGAAGAAGAAATCACCGCCAGCTTGGCCGAAGGCGTGAGCGCCGGACTGATCGAAGAGCACGAACACCAGATGGTGCGCAACGTGTTCCACCTGGACGACCGGCCCCTGACCTCGATGATGACGCCGCGCGGCGACATCCAGTGGCTCGAAGCCAGCCTGACCACCCGGCAAGCCATGGACCGCATCAACCAAATGCGTGTCGAAGGCAACCACTCTTGGTATCCGGTTTGCCGAGAAAACCTCGGCCACGTTCAGGGCGTGATCAGTGTCTCGCAACTGCTGTCTTTGCCAGCTGATGACGCGCACACCCTAGAGCACCACGCCCAGACCGCGCACTTTGTGCCCGAAACCTTGACCGGCATGGAACTGCTCGAGCAAATGCGCGACCAGCCCAGCCGCATGATGTTTGTGGTGGACGAATACGGCGAAGTGCAGGGCTTGTTGACCCCGCTGGACCTGCTCGAAGCCATCACCGGAGAACTCAAACCCGAGACCCAAACCGATGCCTGGGCCACCCAACGTGCCGATGGCAGCTGGTTGCTCGACGGCCTGATGCCGGTCAACGAGCTCAAATCGCGCTTGGACATCAAAGATTTACCCGCCGAAGACAAAGGACGCTACAACACCTTGGCAGGTTTGCTGTTGTATGTATTGGGCCAATTGCCCGTGGTCGCCCAATGCATTGAATTGGACGAGTGGATATTCGAAATCGTCGATCTGGATGGCCGACGCATTGACAAAGTGTTGGCGACCCGCAAGCATTAATGCTTTTTGATAATCCTCTCAGTTATTCGGGCGGATTCAAATTTTTGGGTGAATTCGTTTAAATCGGGTATATTCACGCATCTTTATTTTTTATACAGGAGTTGTCATGACCCAAAGCTA
>NKIO01000044.1 GCA_002255935.1 Comamonadaceae bacterium PBBC2 | reverse complement strand
GCAGCAGCAAGCCGTTCAGCAGTTCGCTGTCTTCGATGGCGTCTTTTAAGTAGTTGATTTGGGCGCGGTACGGTGCGATCACGCCAATGGTCAGCGGGCGCTGATCTGGGTCGGTGGGTTCGCCTGGTTCCGACATTTGGGCCAGCAGCTGCGCCAGGCGCTCCAGCAGCAAGTGGGCTTCTTCGGGGTTGGCGGTTGAACGGCTTTCGGGAATGGCCAGTTCTTCATAGCCACAGCCCGCCGTGTCGATGAACTCCACAGGCAGGTCGGGTGCAAAGCGTGGGTCATCAAAACGCGGGTCGTAAGCGGACAAGTCGGCGTGGCGCACGCTGGGGTGCGCCACCAGTTGGCCGCCATAAAACTTCTCGGAGCTGAAGCCCATGATGTGCGCGTGCATGCGGTATTGCACCTTCAGCATGCGGGCGGTGTTGGGTTGGCGCTGGATGCACTTTTCAAACAGGGTTTCGCGCAGGCCTTCGCGGGCGGCTTTTTCGCTTTTCACCGTGGGCGGCAGCTGGTGGTGGTCGCCCGCCAACACCAGGCGCTGGCCCTTGGCAATGGGAATCCAGCAACCCGGCTCCAAGGCCTGGGCGGCTTCGTCAATAAAGACGGTCTCAAAGCCCAGTTGGCGAATGGTGCGGTGGCTGGCGCCCACCAGCGTGCAGGTGATGACCTGCACCGACTCGAGCACGTCCTCGGTCATGAAGCGCTCCAAATCGTCGGCGGCTTGGCGCAGCGTGCGGGCTTCTTCGCGAAGCCATTGGCGGCGCTGTCGCTCCTCAAAACCAAAGTTGCGCACACGTTCGCTGGCGGCCTCTCGGTGCTGCTCGGCGGTTTGGCGCATCGCGTGCATCTTGGCGTAGCTGGCGTGGGCCATCACCCCGGCGTCCAGCGTGTGTTTGAGCAGCAGCTCCGACACGCGGCTGGGGTTGCCCAGGCGGATCACATTCACACCGCGCTCGGCCAGCTTTTCTGTCAGCAGGTCCACGGCGGTGTTCGAGGGGGCGCACACCAGCACGCGCCGTTCGCGCCGGATGGTTTCGCAAATGGCTTGCACCAGCGTGGTGGTTTTGCCCGTGCCGGGCGGGCCGTGGATGATGGCCACGTCTTGCGCCGTGACCACATGGCGCACAGCGGCCAGCTGCGAGTCGTTGAGCGCACTGGGGTAAAAAAGGTCGTCGGCTTGGGGTTCGCGAAAGCGAGCTGCCTGGGCACCCAGCAGCACGTCGCGCAGTTCAGCCAAGCGGCTGCCGTGTGCGGCCATGACCGCGCTCAGGGCCTGGTTCATCTCGCGGTAGCTGACCTCGTCAAAGGTCAGGTCAATGCCCAGCGTGCTGCTGTTTAGATTGCTGCCGTCCCGCACCCAGTCGGGCAGCGCTTCTTTGGTGGTGGCCAGCAACAGCTTGTTGCGCCGCACGCGGGTCACCACGCCACTCACCACAGGGCGGTCAGGCCCCGAATAACCAGGCGCACCGCTGAACAGGGCCGCCGCCGCCCCCACCTGAAACAAGTGCAGGTCTTGCCGATGCGCCGGGCGCTCCAGCTCCAGCACCACCTTGCCGCCAAAACCAATGTCTTCTTGGGTGATGGTGACGGGGTACCAAGTCAGGCCACGCCGACGCCGCTCTTTGATGCTGGCACTGGCGTTTTTGAGCTTGAACTGAGCTTGATCTTCCTGTTGCTCAAGGTGCATGAGGGCACGCACATGGCGTAACTCGTGTTGAACGTCACGTTCAAAAGCGCACGGGGCGGTGAGGGTGGGGTCTTGGTCAGCCAAAGGGAATGAACAAAGGACAGAGAGGGGTTCAAGGACTTGACCGCTCTCGGATTTGAGGATGGACCGGACTCTAACTGAATTGGCCTGGGCACCAGACGCAAGCCCTATCATTGCCCCTCATGCCCTCCCCCATCCTCTATTCCTTCCGCCGCTGCCCCTACGCCATGCGCGCCCGCTTGGCTTTGCAGGTCAGCGGTGTGGCTTATGAGCACCGCGAGGTGGTGCTCAAGAGCAAGCCCGCGTCGATGCTGGCTTTGTCGCCCAAGGGCACGGTGCCGGTGTTGTGGCTGCCTGAGCAGGCGCGGGTGATCGATCAGAGCCTGGACGTCATGCTGTGGGCGCTGGCGCAAAACGACCCGCTGCATTGGCTGCCGCAGGGCGATGCTTTGGCGCCAGCTTTGCAAGACATCGCGTTCAACGATGGGCCTTTCAAGCAGCAGCTGGACCGCTACAAATACCCACAGCGCTCGGGCCTGACCAGTGGCGTGGCCGACCGCGACTTGGGCGCGCAGTGGCTGGCGCAGCTGGATGCGCGTTTGCAAGAGCAGGCGTTTTTGTCGGGCGCCCACTGGGGCCTGACGGATGCGGCGCTGGCGCCCTTTGTGCGGCAGTTTGCGCACACCGACCCGGCTTGGTTTGCCGCGCAACCTTGGCCGCGCTTGATCGACTGGCTGGCCGCTTTTGAGGGCTCTGAGGCATATGCGCAGATCATGGCCAAGCATCCGGCTTGGCAAGATTTGGCGGCTTGATCCGGCCCGGAAAGTTTTTGATGTCGGCCCTGAAGGTGCCGACCTACGATGCAATGCTGTAGGTCGGCGGCTTTAGCCCCGACGTGAACCTGTACCCACCCGAAAACATGTCGGACCTGAAGGTGCCGACCTGCGGGAGGGCTGGTTTGCATCACTTGCCGCTGGCTCTTCCCAACTTGGCGTCGTCCTCGGCCCAGCCTTCTATCGCTGGGTAATACCGTGTTGATCGACCATCACCGTATCGGGTGAGCAGCCCTAACCGTTCAAGGTCAATCAGATCGCGTGCTGCCGTGGGCGTTGACGTCTGCGCAATGCGTTCGTGCTTGCGAGTGGTCATGCCGCCTTCGTAACCCTTGGGGCCAGCATCTAGGAGTTTCTTCATGGTTTTTTGCTGACGCTCATTGAGCGAGACCAAGGCCATTTGGGACTGAAACCTGATGCGTTGAATGGCCGAGTCGATGGTGCGGTTGGCGAACTCACTGGCCAGCGCAACTTGTTCCAGCATCCATTCAACCCATGACGTTACGTCCATGCTTTTGGAACGCTGTGCACGCTCCAGCTGGCTGTAATAGCTGTCTTTGCAGGACTCGATTTGCCGCGATAGCGTGACGATGCGTCCGGGCTGGCCCATGTCTTGGCCCAATGCCAGTTGCAAGATGGCCCGGCCTATGCGCCCGTTGCCATCGTCAAACGGATGCAGCGTCTCGAACCACAGGTGCGAGACAGCGGCACGCACCAGGCCGTCCATGGGGTGCGTGCCGACCTTGGGCTGCGTTTGGTTGAACCACGTCAAAAATTCGTCCATTTGCTCGGTCAAGCGATCAGCGGGCGGCGCGGCGTAATGCACCTTGCTGTGGCCCACGGCCCCACTGACGATCTCCATAGGCACAGAACGCAGAGCGCCCACATCGATGCGCTGCATGCCCGAAAAACCCGTGGGGAAAAGCGCCCCATGCCAACTGCACAGCCGCTCGAGCGTCAGCGGTGAATCGGTGTTGAGGGTGGCGTCTTGCAAAACATCGATCAGTCCCTCGATGTTGCGGCGGCCTTCACGGATAGGAGCCCCAGATGTGTCAAGCCCTAAGCGCCGGGCTACTGAAGATCGAACACTTTCAGGGTCAAGCTTTTCGCCCTCAATCGCGGAGGTGGTCAGGGCCTCTTGTGAGAGCGAGTCACAGATATGGGGTTGCAGTCCTTCGAGCCCAATGGCCTCGGCTTTGCCAAGAAGCACCCCTTGAGCTTGTCTGGCCGTAGCCAACAGCGCCTGGACCCGTTGCGCGTCAAAGTCCAGAGCCGGCCAATCAGGCAGCTGCCAAATCCAGCGATGATACGATTTCATGGCCTAATCATATCAATTAGTGATTTGAATAGAAAGACAATCAGATCATCAGATTTGCTCTGCAGCGCCCGCTTGGGCAGAGGCGGGCAAGCCGAAGACCCGGTCGAAGCACCAGGTGAACGCGATGGCATAAAAGAAAAAGAAGGCCAGCAGACCCAGGTTGGCCAGCAAGGCAGCGGTGAGCGAAATGTCCAGCCACAGCGACATGATGGGCAAGAGAATGATCACCAAACCGCCTTCAAAACCCGCCCCGTGGGCCACCCGCCTGACAAAGGAGCGGCCTCGCACCGATTGGCGCGACTCCCAGCGTTCAAAGAGCCAGTTGAAGACGTAATTCCAAGTCAGTGCAATGCTCGACAACACAACCGCCAAGCCCAAAGTGGAAGCAGGTGACTTATCAAAAGCCAGACTCAACACGGGCCCGACCACTGCAATGGCAATGGCCTCGTACAAAAGGGCCTGGAGAACGCGGCGGGTGGTGGGGGTCATGTTGGGGAATGCGGTGAGGTGGCCAGCAAATAAAGAGAACTGGCAGGCGCTGGTGTCTGAAGTTAACACGTCATGCTCGTCAGGCCGAAAGAAGCCATATCGTCCATTGATTTAAATAAATACTTTATGACTCAAAAATTACTCGCGCCGCTAAACTTGTAGAGATCAAAACGCTTATGGGGTTCATTGTGAAAGCACCTTCGCGCCAATTGATTTTTTGGGCTGCAGGCCTGACCTTGTGAGGCGGTCGAATTGCCTTGTAACTTATAATTCACATGTTTGAAGTTCGTGATTACCTGACCGCGCAAGGCGACGACCCTTATGCACTGTGGTTGATGTCACTGGCGGATCGACAAGCCAGAGCCCGAATTTTGATACGAGTAGGACGGATGGCCAGCGGCAATTTTGGCGATGTGAAACCGGTTGGCGAAGGCGTTTGGGAAGCCCGAATTGATTGGGGGCCGGGTTACAGGATTTACTACGCACAGGCCGGACAGCGCTTGATCTTGCTGTTGGTCGGTGGCGACAAGCGAAAACAGCAAACGGACATTGAACAGGCCCACCGTTACTGGATGGACTGGCAACACAGGAGAAAGCTCAAATGACCATCAGGACCAGCCGCCCGCATGACGAAGCCGTTGTGGAGATGCTCAAAGCCGATCCTGAGTTTGCCAACGAGTACCTCGCTGTTGCACTGGATCAAGCGGATCAACCCGGCGGACAACAGGCTTTGTTGGGAGCTTTGCGGCTCATTGCTGAAGCGCAAGGCATGTCAGCGGTGGCCGAGAGAGCGGGCATGCCTCGCGAAAGCCTGTACCGGGCACTCAGTCCACGCGGCAACCCCACACTCAAAACTTGGTTGGCGGTGCTGAACGCCACCGGATTGCACTTGTCGGTGGTGCGGCCCCGCTGACTTGAATCACTGCCGCGCCGTGCGCACATTGGGTGGCACCGCGCCCGGTGCGCTGGTGCGCCAGGGGTTGATGTCCAGGCCGCCGCGCCTTGTGTAGCGGGCGTAAACCGTCAGCTTCGTTGGCTTACAGCGCGTCCAGATGTCCATGAAGATGCGCTCGACGCATTGCTCGTGGAACTCGTTGTGGTTGCGAAAACTCACGATGTATTGCAGCAGACCTGCTTGGTCAATCTGTGGGCCGCTGTAGGTGATTTGCACGCTGCCCCAGTCGGGCTGGCCGGTGACCAGGCAATTGCTTTTGAGCAGGTGGCTGACCAGGGTTTCGGTGACCGGTGCCTCGTCGGCGGTGGCGCTGAGCAGGTCGGGCGCAGGCTGGTAGCGGCTGCACTCGATGTCCATGCGGTCGAGGTTCAGGCCGTCCATTTCGTGCACCGGCTCGGCGTCAAACATTTCAGGCATGAGCAGTTTCACGCCCACGCTGGCTTGCACCGCGCTGCCGTGCCACACGGCGGCGCTGATGTCGCGGCGGATGCGGTCGCGCACTTCGTCAGGGCTGTCGATGCGGGTGTTGTTGAAGCTGTTGAGGTACAGCTTGAAGGACTTGCTCTCCACGATGTGCGTGCTCTCAGCAGGCACAGTGATGTGGGCCAAGGCCACTTGCGGCTTGCCTTTGGCATTGAGCCAGGACAGCTCAAAGGCGGTCCACAAATCCGCCCCAAAAAACACGGGCTGCGCGCTGACGCCGATCTCGGCCCGCTTGGTGGCACGGGGGATGGGGAACAGCAGACTGGCGTCGTACTGGTCCACATAGGCGCTGGACTTGCCCAGCTGCGATTGTTCTGGGGTGTTGTTGGGGGTGCTCATGCTTGCAATTGGCGGCGAAAGACCAGGCGGTCGGGTTCAGAGACGGCGGCATCAAAGGCATAGCCTTCGAGGTTGAATTTCAGCAACCCTGCGGGTTGGGTGATTTTGTTTTGCACGGCATAGCGGGCCATCAAGCCACGGGCGCGTTTGGCGTTGAAGCTGATGATTTTGTACTTGCCGCCCTTGAAGTCTTCAAACACGCATTCAATGACGCGGGCTTTGAGCGTCTTGCGGTCCACCGCCTTGAAGTATTCCTGCGAGGCCAGGTTGACGATGACCGGTGTTTTGTCGGCGGCCAGGCGAACGTTCAGGTGCTCGGCAATTTGCGGGCCCCAAAACTTGTACAGGTTGTTGCCCTTGTCGGTCTGAAGCGTGGTGCCCATTTCCAGGCGGTAGGGCTGCATCCAGTCCAGCGGGCGCAACACGCCATACAGGCCGCTCAAGATGCAGACATGGTTTTGCGCCCATTCCAGCTCTTTGGCGTTCAGGGTTTTGGCGTCCAGGCCTTCGTACACATCGCCGTTGAAAGCCAGCACCGCTTGCTTGGAATTTTTGGCGCTGAATTTGGGGCGCCAGGCTTCGTAACGCGCCACGTTCAGGGCCGACAGCGCGTCCGACAGGTCCATCAACTCGGCGATTTGCTGGGGCGACTTTTGGCGCAACACCTCGATCAGGGCCTGAGACTGCGGCACGAACTGCGGCAGCGTGTGCGGCACATCGCCTGCGGGGGTTTCGTAGTCCAGCGATTTGGCGGGAGACAATAAGAACAACATGCTCGACATCCTTTACCTGGACGATTATCTCGCCATCGTGCACAAGCCCGCAGGCTGGCTGGTGCATCGCACCCCGCTGGACAAGGGTGAAACGCGCTTTGTGCTGCAAACCCTGCGCGACCAGATCGGGCAACACGTCTGGCCGGTGCACCGGCTCGACAAAGGCACCAGCGGCGTGCTGGTCTTTGCGCTGAGCGCGGATGTGGCCCGTACGCTGGGGCAGGCTTTTGAAACGGGCGAGGGTCTGCACAAGCAGTATCGGGCCATCGTGCGGGGTTGGCCTATGCCAGAGGGTTTGATCGACCACGCTTTGAAGCGCATGCCCGACGACATGCGCTCAGAGCGCGAGGAGGTGCAGCCCGCGCAGACGCGTTACGCCACGCTGCGACAGGGAGAGCTGCCGATCGCGCAAGGCGACTTTGCCAGCCTGCGCTGGGCCGAGCTTGAGTTGCAACCACTGACCGGTCGGCGCCACCAACTGCGCCGCCACATGAAACACATCGCCCATCCGATCATTGGCGATGCGACGCACGGTAAAGGGCCACTCAACCGGGCGGTGGCCGCACACATTGGGGTGACCCGCTTGTGGCTGCATGCCTTGCGTCTAGACATGCAGCATCCGGTGACGAAAGAGCCATTGACTGTAGAAGCGCCGTGTGGAGAGGAATGGGACCGCTGGCCTGCTTTGTAAGGGCTCAGATTGTGGCGATCGCCTGTGGTCCACAACTGCCCTATCGCCGACGATGTCAGCTCCCACAAATACTCCCAAGATCAGTGCCCAGTCATACCAACCGCCGGGATGGTCATGGGCGGGCATCTTTTGTGGGAGATAGCCTGTAGGGGGCTTTTTGTGGGAGCCCACATTGTGGGCGATCGCTTGCGGTCCACAACCGCTCTATCGCCGACGATGTCAGCTCCCACAAATACCCCCAAGATCAGCTCATACACAAACCCCAAGATCAGTTCCTACAAATACGTGGGGTTTTGGCTTGTCCTAAGATCTCGGGATGAGCTTGCTTTTCACACCCTTCACCTTCGACGCCCCCAGCGGCCCCCTGACTTTGCCCAACCGGATTGTGGTGGCGCCCATGTGCCAGTACTCGGCAGACGATGGCCAGGCCACCGATTGGCATTTGACGCATTGGACCAACATGCTCAACAGCGGCGCGGGCCTGTTCACCATCGAGGCCACGGCGGTGTCGGCGGTGGGGCGCATCAGCCCCGGGTGCCTGGGCCTGTGGGACGACGCCACGCAAGCGGCTTTGGCCGACAAGCTGGCGCGCGCCCGCCGCCAAGCGCCGCATGTGCCGGTGTGCATCCAGATCAGCCATGCGGGGCGCAAGGCATCGAGCGCCGCCCCTTGGCACGGTGGCATGTTGATCGCCCCTGAAGACGGTGGCTGGCAAACCGTGGCGCCCAGCGCCCTGCCCCACTTGCCGCAAGAAGCGGCCCCCACCGAGTTGAGCCTGGCCGACATCGCCCAGATCAAGGCCGACTTTGTGAACACCGCCCGCCGCAGCCAAGCCCTCGGCATCGAGGCCTTGGAGCTGCACGCCGCACACGGTTATCTGTTGCACCAGTTTTTGTCGCCTTTGTCCAACCAGCGCACCGACGCATACGGTGGCTCGTTTGAAAACCGCATCCGCTTTCCGCTGGAGGTCTTCCACGCCGTGCGCGAGGCTTTTGGCGGCACGCTGGGGATGCGCATCTCGGGCACCGATTGGGTCGATGGCGGCTGGACGATCGACGAGACCTGCGAGCTGGCGGTGTTGCTCAAAACGGCCGGGGCGCAGTTCGTGCACATCTCGTCGGGCGGCGTGTCGCCCTTGCAAAAGATCACCTTGGGCCCCGAGTACCAGGTGCATCTGGCCAAAGCCGTCAAAGAGCGATCGGGCCTGACCACTTTTGCCGTGGGCCTGATCACCGAGCCCGCCCAGGCCGAGGCCGTGCTGCAGCGCGGTGACGCCGACCTGGTGGCGCTGGCCCGTTCCTTCTTGTACAAGCCGCGCTGGGGCTGGGAAGCCGCCGTGGCGCTGGGCGGCACGGTGGACGCGCAGCACCAGTACTGGCGCAGCCTGCCCCGCGAGGCCAAAAACATTTTCAACGACGCCAAGATTGGCATGCGCTGATCGCAAACCTTCTGGAGACAGACTTGAACCCCATCACCTTGACTCGCCGGGCCGCATGGCTGGCCGCCCTGACACTGGCCGCGCCCCTGAGCTTGCTGGCGCAAACTTTCCCCAGCAAAAACATCAGCCTGGTGGTGCCCAACCCGCCCGGCGGTTTGGTGGACACCTCGGCCCGCTTGGTGGCCGAGCCCCTGGCCCGCGTGATCGGACAGTCGGTGGTGGTGGACAACAAGCCCGGCGCCAGCGGCAACTTGGCCTACCAAACCGTGGCCCGCAGCGCCAAAGACGGCCACACTTTGCTGGTCTCGTATTCGGGTTACCACATCGCCAACCCGATCCTGATGGACAAGCTGCCTTGGGAGTTGAAGGACTTGACGCCGGTGGGCCTGATCACCATCGCCACCAACGTGATCGCGGTGCACCCCTCGGTGCCAGCCAACAACCTCAAAGACTTCATCGCCTGGGTCAAGGCCAACCCGGGCAAGGTCAACTACGCCTCGCAGGGCAATGGCTCGGTCTCGCACATCGGCACTGAAATCTTCAAACAGCAAACCGGCGTGGACATGACCCATGTGCCCTACAAGGGTTCGGGTCAGGCGATTGCCGATGTGTTGGCGGGGCAGGTGCAGGTGTTCATCACCACACCGCCATCGGTGATGCAGCATGTGCAAGGCGGCAAACTCAAAGCCTTGGCCGTGACGGGCAAGAGCCGTCACCCCCAAATGCCGCAAGTGCCCACCGTGGCCGAGGCCGGATTGCCCGGCTTTTCACTGGAGTCGTGGGTGGCTTTGTATGCCCCCACCGGCACGCCTGCACCGGTGTTGCAAAAGCTGTCGGCCGATGTGAAGCGCAGCATGGAGCTGCCCGAGACCAAGGAACGCGCCGACAAAGCGGGCATCGAGGTGCGCTATTTGCCACCGGCTGAGATGACCCGTTTGCTGGATCGCGAAACCACCGAGTGGACCAAGGCGATCAAGGACGCCCACGTCAAGCTGGATTGAGGTCGCCCGCCAGACTGGCCAAGGTGGGTGCCGCAATGTCCACATGCGCCGGATAGTGCGTGTGGTCGCAGCCCAGGCGCACCCCAGCGCCTGCCTGCACAAAGGCGGCCATGGCCGCGTCAAGATCAAAGCGCAAGAAATGCACCGCTGAGGTTTTGGTGGCGGTTTCGCGCACCTGGTCTTCGTCGGCGATGGCGTACACGCGGGGGTGGCCCTCGACCTCGACAAACACCCGCGTGGCGACGCCCACCAGTTTGGTCAGCTCACGCTGGCGCTGCTGCGCGTCAGGATAGGCCAGCATCAAAGTGGCCCGCCATTGGCTGCCTTGCGGCACCAAAGGCGCATAGGCGGCGATCTCGTGCGCAATGCCGTCTTCTTCAAAAATCTTTTCGATGCGCAGCATCTCCTGGATCTGGTAGCGGACGGTGGCCTCGCTCTCGAACTGCACACGCATGTGCTCGCCCAAGGCCACACTGCGCAGCTGGCGCAGGGCCACCATTTCGCCGTGGTGGGCCTTGCGCCATTTGGCGTAGGCCTCCAGCGACATCAGCTTGTCTGGGGTGATGCGGCCGTTGGGCATGGGGGCTCAGGCTTGCAGGCTGTCGATGACTTTTTGGTAGCGGTTGGCATGCGAGCGCTCGGCTTTGGCCAGGGTCTCGAACCAGTCGGCGATGTCGTCAAAGCCTTCGTCGCGGGCCACTTTGGCCATGCCGGGGTACATGTCGGTGTACTCGTGGATCTCGCCCGAGATGGCCGAGGCCAAGTTGAGTGCGGTGTTGCCAATGGGCAGGCCGGTGACCGGGTCACCCGACTGCGCCAGAAAGTCCAGGTGGCCATGGGCGTGGCCGGTTTCGCCGTCGGCGGTCGATCGGAACAGGGCCGCCACGTCGCTCAGGCCTTCGATGTCGGCCTGGTTGGCAAAGTACAGGTAGCGGCGGTTGGCTTGGGCCTCTTGGGCAAAAGCCTGTTTCAGGCATTGCTCGGTGCGGGAACCTTGGAGGGCGGCCATGGGGTGATTTCTCCTGATCGTGTCGCGGGTGGATTCGTGGGGTCGGTTCGTGGGGAACCAGGGGCCCAACGAAGCGTATCTTCGGATTGTCGGGCCAGAAGGCGCTGGTCAGGGTGCGAAGGGCCACAAAAGTTAAAATCTGAGGCAGTCCGACTTGTGTCGCCCCCGCTTCGCAAGCGAAGCCGCATCCATTTCCAAAGACCCCCATGAGCAACGCACCCGCCACCCCGGCCCAACCCGGCCTTGAGAGCCTGTCCAAATCGTTCGAGCCAGCCGCCCTGGAAGCCCATTGGGGCCCCGAGTGGGAAAAGCGCGGCTACGGCGTGGCCGGCTTTCGTGGCACCCAAGCGGCCAAAGACGGCGCACCGGCCTTTGCCATCCAGCTGCCCCCACCCAACGTGACCGGCACGCTGCACATGGGCCACGCTTTCAACCAGACCATCATGGACTCGTTGACCCGCTACCACCGCATGATGGGCTTCAACACGGCCTGGATTCCCGGCACCGACCACGCGGGCATTGCCACACAAATCGTGGTGGAGCGCCAGTTGCAGGCCAAAGGCATCAGCCGCCACGACATGGGCCCCACGCCTGCCGAGGCCCGCAAGAACTTTGTGAGCAAGGTCTGGGAGTGGAAAGAAGAGTCCGGCAGCACCATCACCCGCCAGATGCGCCGCATGGGCGACAGCGTGGACTGGAGCCGTGAATACTTCACGATGGACCCCAAGCTGTCCAAGACCGTGACCGAAACCTTTGTGCAGCTGTACGAACAAGGCCTGATTTACCGCGGCAAGCGGCTGGTGAACTGGGACCCGGTGCTGATGAGCGCGGTGTCGGATCTGGAAGTCGAGAGCGAAGAAGAAGACGGCTCGATGTGGCACATCCGCTATGACTTGGCCGATGGCTCCGGCAGCCTCACGGTGGCCACCACCCGCCCCGAAACCCTGCTGGGCGACGTGGCCGTGATGGTGCACCCCGAAGACGAGCGCTACAGCGCTTTGATCGGCAAACAGGTCAACCTGCCCCTGTGCGGCCGCACCATCCCGGTGATTGCCGACGAGTACGTGGACAAGGCCTTTGGCACTGGCGTGGTCAAGGTCACGCCCGCACACGACACCAACGACTACCAAGTCGGCCAGCGCCACAAGCTGGAGATGATTTGCGTGCTGAACCTGGACGCGACCATCAACAACAATGCCCCCGAGAAATACCGGGGCCTGGACCGCTTCGTGGCCCGCAAGGCAGTGGTGGCTGACTTGGAAGCCGCCGGCGCTTTGGTCGAGGTGAAGAAACACAAGCTGATGGTGCCCCGCTGCGCCCGCACCGGCCAGGTGATCGAGCCCATGCTGACCGACCAATGGTTTGTGGCCATGAACCAAGTGGGCCAAGGCGACGCCACGGGCAAGAGCATTGCGCAAAAAGCGATTGACGCGGTGCAGTCCGGCGCCGTGAGTTTTGTGCCCGAGAACTGGGTGAACACCTACAACCAGTGGATGAACAACATCCAAGACTGGTGCATCTCGCGCCAGCTGTGGTGGGGCCACCAGATTCCGGCTTGGTACGACGAAGACGGCAAGGTGTACGTGGCCCGCAACGAGGCGGAGGCGCAAGCCAAAGCACCGGGCAAGACATTGAAGCGGGACGAAGACGTGTTGGACACTTGGTATTCTTCGGCGCTGGTGCCTTTCAGCACACTGGGTTGGAGCAACGACGCAGCTGGCGAGCGTGCCGGAGGCGGACGCAGCGATTTGGCGAGCGAAGCGAGTATGAGCAAGGCCGGCTCCGGTGCGATCGCCAGCGGAACAGACTACGACCTCTACCTGCCCAGCAGCGTGCTGGTCACCGGCTACGACATCATCTTCTTCTGGGTCGCCCGGATGATCATGATGACCACGCATTTCACCGGCAAAGTGCCCTTCAAACACGTCTACATTCACGGCCTGGTGCTCGACGCGCAAGGCAAGAAGATGAGCAAGTCCGAAGGCAACGTGCTCGACCCGGTGGACTTGATCGACGGCATCACGCTCGAGCCCCTGCTGGACAAACGCACCCAAGGCCTGCGCAAACCCGAGACCGCGCCCAAGGTGCGCAAGCAGACCGAAAAAGAATTCCCCGAAGGCATTCCGGCCTATGGCGCGGACGCGCTGCGTTTCACGTTTGCGGCGCTGGCCTCGCTGGGCCGCAGCATCAACTTTGACAGCAAGCGCTGCGAGGGTTACCGCAACTTCTGCAACAAGCTCTGGAACGCCACCCGCTTTGTGCTGATGAACTGCGAAGGCCAAGACTGCGGCTTGATGGAGCACACCAAAGAGGAATGCACCGTGGGCGGCAAGGCACACGGCTACATGTCCTTCAGCCAGGCCGACCGCTGGATCGTGTCGCAGCTGCAGCGCGTGGAAGCCGATGTGGCCAAGGGCTTTGCCGAGTACCGCTTGGACAACGTGGCCAACACGATCTATGACTTCGTGTGGAACGAGTTCTGCGACTGGTACTTGGAAATCGCCAAGGTGCAGATCAACACCGGCACCGACGCGCAAAAACGCGCCACCCGCCGCACCCTGATCCGCACGCTCGAAACCATCATGCGCTTGGCGCACCCAATCATCCCTTTCATCACCGAAGAGCTTTGGCAAAAAGTGTCGGTGGTCGCGGGCCGTGCAGGCGAGTCGGTCAGCGTGTCAGCTTACCCCGTGAGCCAGGCCGATCGCATCGACGAAGTGGCCGAAGCCCATGTGGCCAAGCTCAAGACCTTGGTGGACGCCTGCCGCAACTTGCGCGGCGAGATGAACGTCTCGCCCGCCACCCGCATGCCCATGTATGTGCTGGGCGACACCGCCTTCATGCAAAGCGTGGCGCCGGTGCTGCAATCGCTGGCCAAGCTGAGCGAAGTCAAGGTGTTTGAGACCGAAGCCGAGTGGGTGGCCGCAGCGCAAGCCGCACCCGTGGCCGTGGTGGGTGAAGCCCGTTTGTGCCTGTTCATGGAAGTGGACGTGGCCGCCGAGAAGATCCGCTTGACCAAAGAGGCCACCCGCCTGGAAGGCGAGATCGTCAAGGCCAATGGCAAGCTGGGCAACGAGGCCTTTGTGGCCAAAGCGCCACCGGCCGTGATCGAGCAAGAGAAAAAGCGTGTGGCCGACTTTGGCGCCACGCTCGAAAAAATCCGCCAACAACTGCAACGTCTGGGCTGATCCAGCACAGCAACAGGGAGTCACCATGAGCCACAACGTCATCCGCAAAGCCGTCTTCCCCGTCGCCGGTCTGGGCACGCGCTTTTTGCCAGCCACCAAAGCCGCGCCCAAAGAGATGTTGCCGGTGGTGGACAAGCCGCTGATCCAGTACGCAGTGGAAGAAGCTTATGCGGCGGGCGTGCGCCACATGATCTTTGTGACGGGTCGCAGCAAACGCGCGATCGAAGACCACTTTGACACTGCTTACGAACTCGAGACCGAGCTGGAAGCGGCGCACAAGGAAGAGTTGCTGGCGCTGGTGCGCTCGGTGCAACCCGACGACATGGTCTGCGCCTATGTGCGCCAAAACCGCATGCTGGGCCTGGGCCACGCCGTGCTGTGCGCCGAGCCGCTGGTGGGCAAAGAGCCTTTTGCGGTGCTGCTGGCCGATGACTTGATGGTCAACGCTGGCGCCTCCGTGTTGTCGCAAATGGTCGAGGCCTACACCAAGCAAGGCCGCTCGGTCTTGGCAGTGCAAGAAGTGCCGCTGGACCAGGTCAAGCGCTACGGCATCGTGGCTGGCGAATCAGCAGGCAAGCAGCTGATCCGCGTCGAGCAGATCGTGGAAAAGCCCAGCCCCGACAAAGCGCCATCGCGCATGGGCGTGGCCGGTCGCTACATCTTGACGCCCGGTATTTTTGACGAGATCCGCAACCAGCCCACTGGCGTGGGCGGTGAGATCCAACTGACCGATGCGATTGCACGCCTGATGCAACGCGAAGCGGTGTACGCCTTCCAGTACGAAGGCAAGCGTTACGACTGCGGCAGCAAAGAAGGCTTTTTGGAAGCCACGGTAGAGCTGGCCCTGCAACACCCGCAAGTGGGCGCGTCCTTCCGCGAATACCTCAAGGGCTTGAACCTCTGATCAGAGGGATTCACCTCCGGTGGTGACTCCGACCACCTTGGTCCGCAGGCCATCGCCGAACGAAGTTCAGCTCCTACAGGGAGCACGCCATCATGGGCTCGATCTGGGATCTGAACTGCAATTTTTTGTGGGAGCCCAACTGTGTTGGGCGATTGAGCGCTTGAGGTCCGCGAGCGATCGCCGAACACAGTTCAGCTCCCACAGGGAGCACGCCATCATGGGCTTGGTCCTTGTGGGATCTGAACTGCAATTTTTTGTGGGAGCCCAACTGTGTTGGGCGATTGGGCACTTGAGGTCTACGAGCGATCGCCGAACACAGTTCAGCTTCCACGAAAACCCAACTTGCAGACTGTTGCTGAAAATCAGCGACGCTTGAGGCCAAAGACGAAGGCGGTGTCGGTCTTTTCTTGCAAGACCAGTTCATTGCCCGTTTGCTTGGCAAAGGCTTCGAAGTCGCGCCATGAGCCGGGGTCGGTGGCGATCACTTTGAGCAGCTGACCGGTGCTCAAGTCGTTCAGGGCCTTTTTGGCTTTCAAGATGGGCAGCGGGCAGTTCAGGCCGCTGGTGTCAATTTCTTTGTCAAAGTTCATCACTCAATCCTGATTCGGTTCCTGGCTTTGCGCGGCACGCTCTTCCCATGTCATGAACTTGGGCTCGATGCCGATGGTGCGCAACCAGTCGCCCATGGCGTAGCCGGTGCCTGCGGGCCAGCAGATGATGTCTTGCGGCGCAAACATCTTGTATTCGGCCAACTCGGGCGACAGCCGCACCTGGCCTTCGGCCACCGCGTGGTAGGCGATGATGACCTGGTTCATGCGCTGGAAGTCGTACACGCCAATCAGCTTGAGCGCGCTCACCTGCAAGTTGGTTTCTTCGGCAATCTCGCGTCGGATGCCGTCTTCGGGCGTCTCGCCCGCTTCCATGAAGCCGGTGATCAGCGCAAAGCGCCGGCCGGGCCAGGCGGCATTGCGGGCCAATAAAATCTGATCGCCCACCTGCACGATGCCGGCCAGCACCGGTGTCGGGTTGTTCCAATGCGTGAAGTCGCAGGCCGTGCAACGCAGGCGCATGACCTCGCCCCCGTCTTCCATTTGGGTCAGCCAAGACAGGGGGGTGGCGCACTGGGGGCAAAAACGAAATTCAGCCATGGTTCATCCTGGGTTCAGGCGGGGAAAACGCCTGTCGACAAGTAGCGATCACCACGATCGCACACGATGAACACAATGGTCGCGTTTTGCACGGTTTTCGCAATCTCCTGCGCGACCCAACAAGCACCTGCGGCCGAGATGCCAGCAAAGATGCCTTCGGTGCGGGCCAGCTTGCGGCAGGTTTCTTCGGCATCGCTTTGGCTCACATAGACCAGCTCGTCCACGCCGGCAGGGTCGTAAATCTTGGGCAGGTATTCCTGTGGCCATTTGCGGATGCCGGGAATGCGTGAGCCTTCGCTGGGCTGTGCGCCGATGATGCGAATGGCGGGGTTCTTTTCTTTGAGGAAGCGCGACACGCCGGTGATGGTGCCGGTGGTGCCCATGGCGCTCACAAAGTGGGTGATCTTGCCGCCGGTCTGCTCCCAGATTTCGGGGCCGGTGGTTTCGTAGTGGATGCGCGGGTTGTCGGGGTTGGCAAACTGGTCGAGGATGCGGCCCTTGCCTTGCGCGGCCATACTGTCGGCCAGATCGCGGGCGTATTCCATGCCGCCGCTTTTGGGGGTGAGGATCAGCTCGGCGCCAAAAGCCTTCATGGTCTGGGCACGTTCGATGGAGAGGTCCTCGGGCATGATCAAAATCATGCGGTAACCCTTGATGGCCGCAGCCATGGCCAGCGCGATGCCGGTGTTGCCCGAGGTGGCTTCGATCAGGGTGTCGCCGGGTTGGATCTCGCCGCGCTCTTCGGCCCGGCGGATCATCGACAGCGCCGGACGGTCCTTCACCGAACCAGCTGGGTTGTTGCCTTCGAGCTTGCCCAGGATCACGTTGCCCCGTGGGCCCATGTCGTTGGCACCCAAGCGCTGCAATGCAACCAGGGGGGTTTTGCCGATGGCGTCTTCAATGGTGGGATAAATCATGGACGTACTTTGCCATAAGTTGGGAGGCCATTTGGGCGGTACTGGCACCCGCAAAAACCCACCCCCACGCAAGCCATTCAGGATCGCCCAATGGGGGCCTTGCCCCTGAACTTTTTCAGAAAGGCACTGGGGTACCGAAAAAACCGCTCAAAAATGTGCCATAATTTGCGTCTTCACGAATACCTGCCCGGGTGGTGAAATTGGTAGACTCAGGGGACTCAAAATCCCCCGCCGCAAGGCGTGCCGGTTCGAGTCCGGCCCCGGGCACCACAAAAAACCTATTAAAATCAATAGGTTAAAAAAGCCAGCTAAATGCTGGCTTTTTTGTTTTCGGTTGGACTCCAACATTCTTCCAACACAGACAGTCAGCAATTGGTTGATGGCGAAGCACATCCATTGGATCGCTGTTGTACAAAAAAGGGAGGGTGTACCGTACAACCCCTTATGTCAGATCATAAGAATCGTATTTCTGTTGCATACCTATCCAAATATCTACGCTAGTACCCAAAGCCTGGGCCAGTCGGTTTGCTAGGTCAGGTGTGACAGATCCAGTTCCCGCCAGCAAAGAAGCAAGCAAGCTGTATTCGACACCAACAATATTGGCGAGATACGCAACTGTCATGTTTCCCATATATTCACGAAGAACCTCGCCCGGGTGAGGCGGGTTGTGCATAGAACTCAATGCAGACATTGCGCCACGCGATGCAATCACCTGATTCATAGCTTCAACCGAGACCGGATGCTCAGGCTTAGTAAATTTGCCCTTCAATGCCTGGAGATCCTGCACCAAAGGGGAAATAGTCAGCTTGATTTGCTCACCAACTTCGAGCTCAACAAAACTCAAATCATGAGCAGCCTGCAAAGCCAACCAACCTTGCGCCTCGCTTCCAAAATAACGTTCAAGGCGTAACGCAATTTCAGCCGTCACGCCACGCTTGCCATTCACAATGGCACGGATACAAGAATACGGAACGCATAAGGCAATCGACAACGTACGCGCACTCATGCCCAGCGGCTTGAGATAGTCTTCAAGCAACACTTCACCTGGATGACTGGGGTTGTGCATACGACTCATAATTTATCAAGGCGCGGAAAAAGGTCCGCGGTACTTTACCGCACCAGCACGCGACACGGAGCCCACCTCTCCCCTGCATTCGGGGGGATGAACCCCCTCACCCCTTCGGGGCGGCTTCGCCGTGCTACAGGGGCCCCATGCGGATGGGCTTGATGAGCACCAGTTTCTTAACGCGTCAAATACACATAAGAGAGCGCATAAAGTGTTAGACGGTCTAACACCCTAAACATCCTCCCCAACGCCAAATTGATTGGACACCTTGCCTGACTCATAGCCTTGATAACGTCGCATAAATTGAAATGTTGAAGTGATCTAACTCACCCCAAAAAACTGATTCTTGGCGCGCGCCAAGATTGTGTCTGTCAAACACGTAAAAAACACGATGATCAGAGTTTCGCGAAGAAACTCAATAGAAATCAATCACTTACAAAAATTCCGCTCCAAAACTGGACATAAAAAGTAGCAAAACGCGTTCGATGAGCAAGGCCAATAACGAACGGTTACCTTACAACACGAGCTGACAACAACAAAACAAGATCAGTCGTTTGTTCATCATCTCGGTTAGAAACATTGACACCAAAAAGTGAAGAACGTGCATTGATACCACGCGAACCAGTGAGACCACCAATTACAGCGACCTCACCATCAGCCAAAACAAGAGCAGTCTTAACTTGACGCTTTGACAAAGTAGGCGACCCGTTAACGCCACTTTCGGTCTTGCTAAAACTTGACACTTGAGCGTCAACAGAGGTTGAAACCATGGCGGAATCGTTTTCAGTGATCGCGACAGGCTGGACGTTGAGAAGCACACCAGAAGGCCGGTAAACAACCTGACTGGTCACCTGCCCAGTGTTGTCGCGAGACTGACCTGACAAGGTAGGGACTTCATCACCAATGGCGATATTAAAGAGAGAACCAGACGCGACACGACCGGAAGGACTAGCCACCTGCTTAAAACGTCCATCACTTCGAAGAATGTCAAGCAATGCGGTGAAGTTCGCACCCTTGATCGTGATCGTGGACGTGTCAGCAGTCGCACCGAGGTTCAAACCAAGTGAACCGCCCAGCACGGTTGCAACCAATCCAAACCCATAGCCATCACGCTTAGAGCCAGTCACTTCAATGAAGGTCGCGGACACATCAACAAGAGAAGGCTTAATGTCAAGCTGCGAAGCGAGTTCAGAAATGACTTCAAGGTGTTGCGGATGCGTGAGAACCACAGCAGCCGCAGCCGGGTGACAAGTGTTCAAAAAAACACGATTAACTGATTCACAGAGAACTGTAGGCGATGACCTGGTGGGCTTAAAAACTTTGAACGCAGGTGGCAAAGATTCAGCAGGCTTAACCGGTTCAAGAGAATCGCGAGAAGTAGAAAAACGCGAAGGAAGAGGGCTATCCAAAGAAGGAAAAGAAGAACGTGAGTTGTCATAAGGAACAGAAGCAGGAAGGGCACCAGAAGGGCCGCTAAGCGTTGATTTAATGCCAACGTAGGTAACACCATCACGGACAACGGCAGTAAGGCCCTGATCTGCAAGAAAGCCAGTAACAAAAGGACCGATCATTTCTGGTTCAAGAGACACATTAAGGGTAACCGGACGATTGAGCGATAAAACGTCGGGACTGAGAACAAAGCTCTTTTGCAAAATCTTGCCGTATAGAGTTCCCAAGAACGACTGAACAGTGGCTTTGTCAAAAGTCAATTGCAAAGGTGCAGCAGCAAAAGAAAACAGCGGACAACAAATAGCAAGAGCGACAAATATTTTTTTCATGTCAAAACCCTTTCAAATAAACCCAATATTCACCGTGCTTGAAGCGACGACCTTTAGCGTCATTCACAAATGATGATTCATGAACTTTGTGAGAGGTGCCGTCAGACAATGAAACCAGCCAATCAGAGCCAAATCGAACGGTGCCAATCACTGACAAAGTTGAAACGGTCACAGTCTCAGCAGCAGCTTGAGGCGCAGTAGCGAAGAAGCCGGGAATGAATGCCCAGAAAGCCGCACCAAGCGCAAAAGCACCGACATTGGTGAACGAATATTTATAAATTTCTTTCACTTTAGTCACCCATGTTTTAGCGGGAACAAAATCCCAAGGAAGCAACGCCGAAAAGGCCCCATGTGGGTAATCGGTCTTGAAAATTTGCTTTGTGTCATAAGCAGAGTGCAAGTCGTAACCCTTGAAATACCAGCGTTCAGCAACAACAGCACCAGCGCCATAACCTACACGAGCAGTTACCAAATGAAGACGCGGCAAATAGCCCAAGCGCTCATGAATAACAGATAGCATCCAACCAACGTAAGGGATGCGAACTTTGTCCAAACGAAGGCAACGGCATTGGTACTCAATGAGAGCTTCACGCACTTGTTTATCAATCATGTTCGCATCTTGAACAATGAAATAAACGTCCCAGCCATGCTTACGAGCATGAATGAACCAATCAAGCAAAGCAGCTCTGTCTTTGTCCTGAAAAGAGCGTGAATTCAACCAAGTGCCAAGTTCATCAAGAAGCAAAATTCCATTGCGGTCTTCTTCATATGAATCAGGGTTACCGTTACCGATCGCATCAAGATCGAAAGAAGACGGCTTGTCAGGAATGCGAACATAAGTAGAGCGCCTGAATGGTGTCAAGAGCTCCATTTTCAGATCGACATTGCCAGCAACTCTGCGACCAGCATATAGAGCCTGCTGAGCCATCCAAACACAAAATTTGGTCTTGCCAGTACCCAACTTTCCCTCAACAGAATAGTTGGCCATGTCAGTCCTTAAAGACAATCGTTGACAACTTAGATGTGTAACGCAAGGCAGCAACAGAACCCCAAAAAATGACCAACGAAGCTAAAACAGTACCGGCCACTGGAGGAAACAGCAAACCAATAACGTTGCCCGTAACTCGCCCAAATGTAGAAGGCGTATTCAACAAGCCTGAAAACCAAGGGGCAATCATGTTGCTGAACGTCAGAACACAACCAACATACAAAGCACCAAGCCATGCAACAAAAAGCAAACGCCGTGCAATTGCTGAAGTGTGAATGGCAAGAACAAAAGCGGACCACTTGCCCGCTATCAACGCGATTAATTGACCAAGAGCACCCATGTTGAAATTCCTTTAAGCTGTTGCCATGACGTTGCGCCAAAAAAGGCCAATAGAACCAAAAAGCCCACCAAGAACCCATACAACAGACATAAGCCCATGAAAGGTTGGCTGGAACTGGCAAACGTCCACATTGTCAAGAACTGGCGAAAAAGCAGGAACAGAAATAACGCTGCAAGTAGTGGGCAAGGCAAACGACCAATTAATCAACGGATATGCAGGCCACAAACCAGCCTTATCAGGGTCGTTTACACGTGAATCAAGAGGCCTAAACGTGTCTGCAATCGCCGTTGATGGATTCGCCAAACCTTCAACCGTTGCAGGCACACCAGCCGAATCCACAGCAACACTACAAGGAGGCAAAGGGGCCACGCCACATATCCACGCAAAAGAACCAGTGCCAGTGCCAGTGCCAGTGCCAGTGCCAGTGGCAGTGCCAGTGCCTGGAGCGGTGTAAGGGAAAGATGCAGGGTTAATAGTGTCACCAGCCAAAGGCTTAGCCATATCGGCGACAGTAGGAACCGAAGCCGTATTAGCAGCACGCCAAGCCTCAACATCGGCAGCAGTAATTGCGCGAGCTTGCGTCCAGCTGGCAGCAGCACTATCAGCAGCGGCGGCAGCTTTCCAAAGGGCATTAGCAGCAGCAGCCAATGCTTCATTTGAAGCAGGTTTATCAGCAGCAGCAGCCGGGATATCAGAGACAGAAGCAGCAACAGATTTAGCAGCAGGGGTATAGGGCACAGACTGACCAAACACAGTGTTTGCAACACCATTTGAAGTGCAAACACCATTCACGATGCCAGTTCCTGCTGCGCAATCTTTGTTGGCGGTTGAGCGAGTTATTGTCTTTGTACCAGGATAGTTATTCAAGAAAATTTCAGGAATGGAGAAGGTATAAGACGCATCAACTTGACTGGCATTAACCTGATTGAAAGTTGGTTGACCATATGTAGCTTTCGGATATTGCTTCATGGTGTTATTCCAGATATATGCCAAAGCTTCTTGATAACTGCCCCAGCAACCATCCCCAGCACTCCAGCAATAACCGCCAACAGTAGTGCCATTGGAATAAATGGGCGCTGTTGCCGAATTCATACCCGTGCCCGAAGCTGTCACAGTGCCAGAAGAGCCAAAAGCAAAATTGATGCTCTTGTCATAAGCCCATTCAAGGGTTTGACGACAGCCAGTTTCCCACATAGCAGCACAGGTAACAACACCAGTAGCAATGCCACCAGCAACCATGCACAAAGCCGAACCAGGGCCAGTTGCACCGCAAGCAGTACCAAGGGCAGCAACACGGCCGCCCATACTTGCCAATGTGCGCGAAATAGCAGCCGATTCACCCAAGTAACCAAGCTTGCCACCGACAAGGGAGCCAAGTGCAGAGTTCGCCGCGCCATTAAAACTGGTCACGGTTATGGCATAGCTATAAATTGGCGCCCAAAGGTAGAGGACAAAAACCATAAGGCCAGAAATAAGACGACGAAACATGATGAACCTCACTTAAAAAAATGAAAGTGGATCGCAAGACCAAAAATAATTGGAGTAATGAAAAACCACAGAAGAAAGCACAGTAAAAAAATATTGAAGAGAAGCCATCGCATGAAGTCAGAGAAGGAATTATTTCTGAGCTCTTTCAAACGCTTTAAATACAAACGAAGTTGGTGACCAAAAGTTCGTGGGGGTAAAGACATAAAAACTCCAAAAAAAACCCCCGAGGTTTCCCACGGGGGCTTAAATCGTTAAGCCGCGCGAGGCAATCGCTTAACGTACTTGATGGCGACAATGAAACCAACCGACACGGCTGCAAGACCGACCAAAGAGGCGGAATAAGCACCGACCTTGGTTGTAATGGATGTCAAGGCCGCATCGAAAGGGTCTGTTGGTGTGCTTTGTGCGAACGCCATAGCTGGCAGAAAAACAGCAGCCGAAACGGCGGCACCAATGCGGACAACTCGGCCACGCAGAACAGCAAAACAACGGTTCATATCGAACTCCCAAACACAGGTGAAAGCGCACCCGGCAACGCATCGAGCGAAGACCCGAATTCATGCAACAGTCTTGATGTAACGCACCCATGCCACCGATTTACCGATGCCATAGCCAAGCGCCCACAAGCCCGCGTAAATGCCGACGATGTATGAAACCATCGCAGCACTGATATAAGAAGTCATGTTCAACATGAGTCAACCAATCTTGTTACCAGCGTTAACACCCATGAAGAAAATCGCCACTCCGAGAATCACAAAAATGGCTTGAAAGAGATGACTGACGTTGTTGAAGTCCATTTGTTTTCCCCTGAGTAATCGCGACGAAAGAGCAAATCAAAATTGCTCCTAAAGTCATGTAGACACGAATAGAGAAGTCATTAAATTTGTGGACTTTGAGTCCCAAAAAAAGTAAAGCCCACCAGAACAAAGCTTCAAAACTTGTCATTGATCAAGCCTTACGTCCACGCTGGCCGATGGTGCAGATGCCACAGCAGGAAGAACGTTCAGCACCACACCACGAACACGACTCAGGATTTCCGTTACTGGTAACAGAAATAGCCTTGCGCTGACGGTGTTCACGGGTTCGTTGTGCTCCTGTCTTTGCATTGACCTTTCGTGGTCTGCCAGGCTTGTTTGAAAGCAAGTCGCGGGTGTAGTGGTCAGCTTCAGATTTCATTGAATGAACTCCTCGCAAGTCATGGGCTGGTAAAGCTGAATCAAAGACGCCTGACCATCAAAATGATCTAGAGCGGCATGAACTGCAGCTTCACGTGTTTCAAAAGGAACGGCATGGACCAACAGATGCACCATGACGATGCCACCCTCGCCGTCTGGCGCGAGAAATGCGCCATCATCAAGTGACTGGACGTACCAGCAAGGGCGGCAGTCCATGTCAGGCACCCTTGGGTTGCTTGGTAATTTCCACGGGACGGAGACTGACGATCTGGGTTTTTTGAGTCTTACCGTTGGTGACGATTTCGAGCTCAGCGTCACACTCAATGGGGAAAGGCAAATGCTTGAACTTGTGATATTCGTCGCTGGTGCCGAAGTTGTATTCAACGGTGGCGAAGCCTTTACCCATGCCTTTGGAGTCGTCCAAATCTGTCTGTACATAAATCTTGGTGCTGTCATAGGCCTGACCGCTTTCAAGCTGCCCTTTGCTACCTTTGATGCCCTGAACGGTGATGCGTGAAGTGAATTTCATGGTTCGATTTCCTTTGGTTTTCCGGCAGTTACGAAGGCATCAGCCCGGCCGGTTCGGGCGATGTGTGGATGAAACGTTTGCAAGCCCGCTGAACACCTAACTTAATGGACTCAGAACTAAGTCCTTTCAGTGAACGCGGTTTGTCACGGTGAGCATGTTCCTCAGCCATACGGGCGAGCCAGTCAAAACCTTCTGTAAAACTAATGTGAACCACGGAGGGAATAACGGTCTTTTCAAGCCATAGCAAGATGCGCTCTACAGAGGCCTCTGCGACCTTCACAACTGTTGGAATGGTCTGGGGTTCGACGTTCTCCAAAATACGCGCACAGAAGCCATACGCACCCGCAAAAAATGATGCTGGTCGAATCAAAGCTTCCAGTGGGATAACACGGTTGTGGTTGCGCAGCTCGACCTCAGCACGCCACCATGAGTCATCCATCAACTTGAACTGGTGCCCCTTGTCATATCCTCGAAACAGCTTGCCGGATTCGCGCTTACCGACGTAGAACGTGGTGGCGTAGCCCTTCTTGCTGCCAGCATCATCAAACGATGGTTTGCGCCCTCTATAGCTGAATTCGTCGTTTTGGTAGGCGTCGAAGGCGGCTTGAAAGCCGTATTCACCATTGAAAAAATCACGAGCAAGGTCGATGCGGGTGATCGTGGCTTGCAATGGCGAAAGAAAATCGTAAACACGGGTTTCCCACCCCGATAAAGCACTGGTGCAGCCGTAACCCTTAAGCGTGAAGCAAAACGTTCCACGCTGCATGACACCGCCACCACTGACTGATCCGACCTCTGTGCCATCTTCGTTAACAACGGTGTACGTGTGATCATAAAAATCACGCCCAGGGCGAACTTCACCTGGTTCAAACCCGAGCAACCGAGCCCAGTGAACCGCCAAGTCAAAAACAATTTCAGAATCTTGCTGAAGAGGATCAACAATCAAATCCAAGTCACCGTTTCGTCCGTTACTAGGGATCGCAACATCAGCACGAAAAAACATATCACGTACAACGGTGCACCGGAAATAGTCCGTCACAACGCCAGCATCAGCAGAAGCAGCACGTTCCACCGACATGATCTTGACCTTACGCCCCTCAAGAACCATTTTTTCTTCTGACTGGTACTTGCTCATGCTGCGCCCCCGTTTATCCCCGTGTTACTCAGGGGGGGTATAGATTGCGCCTTGCGCTCGCCGGAGGCCCCTGCCAACCCACGCAAGTCAAGACCGCCGGCGATCCACACACGCATATCAACCAAAGAACGCTTACCCATCTGAAAGCAAGGTACGCGACCGTCACGAATCCAACGTTCGAGCGTGTCATCAGTAACGCCTACAAGCTCGGCAAAACGCTGCCGAGTGACGAAAGGGGTGAACTGAATTAACATTGGCAACTGGTACAAATTGAAGTTGTACTAATGTACATCTTGCAAAAGACCTCGTCAATAACCGTCTTGATTGATTTTTTATATGAAAAACGTATTTTTAATTGAGGAAGTAAAACTTAAATTTTCCTTGTCAACTGATGCAGATCTGGCTTATGTGCTCGGGGAAAAGCCTTACATCGTCAGCGGCTGGAAAACTGAAAGAAGGCCAATACCCGTAGGTGTCAAGCTGAGATTGCTCGATCACATCAAGTTCTCACCAGACATCAAAAAACTTGCAGCCGTATTTGTTGAAAGTAAGGAGTACGAAGTCCAGTTGCTCCAGGACCTTGACAGACTGGAAGAGCTGAAAAGACTCCAAGCTGGCATGCCGGTGAACTTCGCTGATCACAAATGGATTGAGCGGGTATCAAGCCTCCAAGCAAAACATGGCCTGACGGATTCGCAAACCGCCCAGTACCTAGAAATGAAGGCCAGCGACCTGACAGAATTCAAAACAGGACAGCGTGAACTAAGGCTTGATCAAAAGGTTCTGCTGTTAGGACTTCTCGCAGTCAAGAGCATCGTTCCTGAAGACAAGCTGAAACGAAAACTCAACAAACGCATTGAGAAAAGCTGATGGCAATCAGCAAACGCAAAGACGGAAAATGGCTCGTAAACATCAAGCCAGGCGGTCGAGTCGGCAAGCAAATCAAGCGCGTGTTCAATACAGAGCGAGAAGCGAAACAGTTCGTCATTTGGGCTAACGGACAAGCACTTCAAGATCCCGACTGGGCTCCGATAAAAAAGGACACTAGAAGGCTTTCAAAGCTAATCGAACGTTGGTTTGAACTGCATGGATGCAAATTGCGTGACGGAAAAAAACGCTTAGGCAAACTAAGAATGATGTGCCTAGGCCTTGGAGATCCAATTGCAAGTCAGTTCAAAGCCTTTCACTTCTCAGAGTACAGAGCAGCGCGGTTGAAAAACGGAATCTCAGATAACACTGTCAATCACGAGCATGCACACCTCCGTAGCGTGTTCAATGAGCTGCGGAGACTTGGCGAATGGACAGAGCCAAATCCAATTGAGTCAGTGAAAGCCTTAAAGCTTCAAGAGCAAGAAATGGGCGAACTCAGTTCGGACCAGATTCAAATACTGATGGCGGCACTCGATGGCGCTGACAACAAACACGTAAAGCTCATTGCAACCGTGTGCCTAAGCACGGGCGCACGATGGGGCGAAGCTGAGAGTCTGAACATAAGCCAAGTGAAAGATGGCCTAGTTCTTTTTGCCAATGAGACGAAATCGCGAAAGGCAAGGGGAATTCCTATCAGCACTGAGCTCGAAGAAGAGCTCAGATCGCACCACAAAAAACACGGGGAAGGACAAAAGATTTTTGGGCCAGCCTATAGCGCGTTCAGGAGAGCTCTAGACCGTACTGAAATCCCAATGAAGCAAGGGCAAGCATCGCACGTACTGCGTCATACGTTCGCTTCTGAATTCATGCGACGCGGGGGAAATATCCTAGTACTACAAAGAGCACTAGGCCACCAAAGTCTGGCAATGACCATGCGTTACGCTCACATGGCGCCCGACCACCTTATTGAAGTTCGAACTCTGAACCCGATGGCTAAAAAGTAGGAATTGAACCGCTATGACAACAAAAATTTCTTGCCACATAAGTCCAAGCAGCGAATCAGATAGAACGTGCACGATCGACTGGCTAAGTTCAACTGGTGCAGGCGATGAAAAGACACTGGAAAAATGGAATGGCAAAGATGCCAAGTTGGAACTTGAGCTTCATTCATTGCCAACGGTACTTGCTCGCCTTTCCCTTATTGAGCGAGATTTCATGGTTACAAGAATCAGCCCACTCGGGGCGGTGCTCTACTTATGTGACGTAGGCTTTCAGGACATGAAAAATCCGTTCGGGAGAACAGCCATCACGGCCAAATGCGCAGACGGTTGCATCTTCATTCCCATGTCAAACATCGTCTGCATCAACTTTTTTGTCGGACTGTCACCTGGACAATACGAAGGATAAAAGCATCCAACATTGTTCCAACAGCAATGACATGCAGAGACGGCAAAAGACGGCTATATCATTGATTTGACTTGCAATGACGGACTAAGACGGCCATTTTTAGGGACTCAAAATCCCCCGCCGCAAGGCGTGCCGGTTCGAGTCCGGCCCCGGGCACCAGTCAAAAGCCATCAGTTCTCACGAACTGGTGGCTTTTTGCTTTGTAGCCTCTGTGTCGCCACTTTCAATCGATGCCGGCGCTCCAGCGGTCGTCCCAGGCTTTTTCGATTTGGCGGCGGTCACGCTTGGTGGGCCGGCCTTGCTCGATGCTCAAAGCGGGTTCACGTGCCAGCCGGTTGCGCTCGGCGGCCTGGGTTCGGGCTTGGATGCTCTCAGCCGTTTCTTCATAAAGCAGTTGCGCCACGGGTGCAGGGCCGCGCACTGCGCTGATGCCTTTGACCAACACGGTGCGATCGACTTGCCCTTGGCGCATGCGCACGGTGTCGCCGGGTTTGACCTCACGCGAGGCCTTGGCGTCCTGGCCATTGATCTGCACGCGGTTTTTGCCGATCTCGTCGCTGGCGATGCTGCGGGTCTTGAAGAACCGCGCCGCCCACAGCCATTTGTCGATGCGCAAAGACACCATGTCAGCCGCCAAACAAGGCCGCTTGCGGGCTCAAGCCTTCACGCACATGCGGGTAGCGCAGCTTGAGCCGCAGCTCTTGCTTCATGCGAGTGTTGTCCAAGCGGCGCGATTCATTCATGAAGCTCAGCAGCATCAAAGGCAGCGCCGTGTTCGCGTCTTGCCGTGAGATGCGGGGTGGTTTGGGCAAGCCATACAAGCCGGCCGCCAAATCGAAGTAGTCGCCCATTTTCAGATCGGTGTCGTCGTTGACGTTGACCACACGCTGCGGCTTGCCGCGCCACAAGGCGGCCGCACAAGCGCGGGCCAGGTCGGTGGCGTGGATGTGGTTGGTGTACACGTCTTCTTTGGGCACCAGCACCGGGGTGCCTTTGAGCAAGCGTTCGCGGGGCGTGCCACCTTCGCGGTCGGGCGCATAGATGCCCGGAATGCGCAACACGCTGACCCGCACACCGCTGCGGCCCAAAAAGCGCATGGCGGTTTCCGCATCCACGCGGCGCTGGGCGCGTGGGGTGTGCGGCTTGACGGCACGGGTTTCGTCCACGCGGGTACCGGCGCAGTCGCCATACACGCCCGTGGTGGAGCCGTACACCAAGACCTGAGGCGGTGTGCGCAAGCGCAGCACCCGACCCAAGGCCTGGGTGCGGGGGTCGTGCTCGGACTCACCCCGGCGCTCGCTGGGCGGTGGCGCCAGGTGAATCACCCGGTGCGCGATGCCCGCCAAGCGGCGGATGCTGGCGGCATCGTCCAGATCGCCCTGCAAAGGCGTGATGCCGCAAGCACGCAGCAAACGCACACGCTCGGGCGAAGAGGTCAGCGCCATCAGGCGCACGCGTTGGCTTTGCGGTGCGCCCAACTGGCCTGCGGTGCGCAAGCCCACGTCGCCACACCCCACGATCAGGACACGCTGGCGACGAAAGCGGGCAGGCAAGGCGCCCAGAGGAGTCTGGTTTGAAGGCAAAATCAGGGGTTCCGGGTCAAAAGCAACCCCTCAAGGATACCGAAAAGATGAGCTTCCAAATTTCCGTGCAGCCCAGCGGCCGCAGCTTCACCGCCGACGACAACGAAACCCTGCTGACGGCAGGCATCCGCCAAGGCATCGGCCTGCCCTATGGTTGCAAGGACGGCGCTTGCGGTTCGTGCAAATGCAAAAAGATTTCGGGCACCGTGGTGCATGGCCCCCACCAAGACAAAGCCCTGTCTGCCGAAGAAGAAGCCCAAGGCCTGGTGCTGACCTGCTGCGCCACCGCCCAAAGCGATGTGGTGCTCGAGTCCAAACAAGTCACGGCCGAAGGCGGCCTGCCCGTCAAGAAGATGCCGGTGCGTGTGGTGAGCCTCGAGAAAAAATCACACGATGTGATCGTGCTCAAGCTGCAGCTGCCCGCCAACGATGTGATGAAGTTCCATGCCGGTCAGTACATCGAGTTCTTGTTGCGCGACGGTTCACGCCGCAGCTACAGCATGGCCAATGCGCCGCACACCCTGGAAGTGGCACCGCCCACGGTGGAGTTGCACATCCGCCACATGCCCGGCGGCAAGTTCACCGACCCGGTGTTCACCACCATGAAGGAAAAAGACATCCTGCGTGCCGAAGGCCCGTACGGCAGCTTTTACCTGCGCGAAGACAACGACAAGCCCATCGTGTTGTTGGCCTCGGGCACAGGCTTTGCGCCCATCAAGGCGCTGATCGAGCACATGCAGCACCGCGGCATCACCCGCCCAGCCACGCTGTATTGGGGTGGCCGCCGCCCGGCCGATCTGTACATGGCCGAGTGGGTCGAGGCCCGACTGGCCGAAATGCCCAATTTGAAATACGTGCCGGTGATCTCGAATGCCGAGGCCGAAGACCACTGGACGGGCCGCACGGGCTTTGTGCACCAAGCGGTGTTGCAGGACTTCCCCGATCTGTCGGGCCACCAGGTCTACGCCTGCGGTGCGCCCATCGTGGTGGACTCGGCCAAGCGCGACTACGTGGCGCAAGGCGGCTTGCCTGAAGAAGAGTTCTACGCAGACTCGTTCACGTCTGA
>NKIO01000043.1 GCA_002255935.1 Comamonadaceae bacterium PBBC2 | reverse complement strand
CCAGCGCTTGGTCGAGGATGCCCACACAGAGCTCGCGGATCTGGTCTTCGTACAGTGCCATCATGGGCTTGGAAAAGGCCTTGGCCACCAGCATGCGGGTGCGGGTGTGCTCGGGCGGGTCGGTCTCTTGGAAGGTGCGCCGCGCCATGTACTCCTCGTGCGTCTGGTCTTCCATGCGGATGCCTTGGGCCGAACTCAAGCGCTGGTGGTTGCGGTTGAGCTCCAGGATGTCGGCATGCCGCGTGACGGACCAAAAGCCCTTGCCTTCGGACCAATCGCACCAGGCCATGGGGTCTTCATCACGCAGGCGTTTGAAGGTGTTGTGCGGCGTGCCGTTCACATAGCTGTCGTGGTCCGCCAAATCGGCGTGGCCATCGTCGGTGGGGTGCCAGACGGTCATGGGCGGGTGTTCCTTGCGTGTTCAATGAATTGCGCCATCCACTGGCCAAACAGCGGCACATCGGCGGCCTGCTGCAGGCTGGCGTGGGCTCGGGCCAGGGTGTTCGTGTCGAGCTTGTCGGCCAGGTAGCCCAGCAGCGCCTGCATGAACACCTTCGGCATTTCGGGGTGGTATTGGGTGGTCCAGATGTGCTGGCCGATCTGCATCGAGCCGATGGGGCAAAAATCGCTGCCGCCCAAGCACTCGGCCCCCTCGGGCATGCGGGCGACCTGTTCGTTGTGGGCGGCCATCAAGGTGGTGGTGCTTTGCGCGGGCTGCATCCAGGGGCGTGCTTGCTGCCAGTGCGTGGCCGCCGTGCCCAAGCCCCAGCCCGCCGCGTGGCGCGCCACCCTCCCGCCCAGCGCCCGGGCCACCGCCTGGTGGCCAAAGCACAGGCCGATCAGCGGCTGACGGGCCGCATCGACGGCGCGGATGAAATCCAACAAGGGTCCGACCCAAGGCAGGGCATCGTCGTTGACCGAAGCCGGGCTGCCGGTGATGACGTAGCCATCAAAAGCCTCGGAGCCTGAGGGCAGCACGCCGTCCTTCACCGGCAGCACCTCGAAAGCCCAGTTTGGACGCAGGGGCTGCAGCAGCTGGACCACCTTTTGCCCGTCGTTTGGGAAATGTGCAGCAAACGGCGAGGTATCGTCGTTGGTCAGCAAAACGGCCAGGCGCAAGGTCATCGGGTCTCTTTCAAACTGACAGCCATGCTATGCACAAGGCGCTGCAAGCACTATCAAGTTTGGGCACCACACACCTCGGGTTTTCACGAAAAGACCGCTCAGCGGAAGCAGGCACACTCTGAGGGATGCCCTGCCCGACCGTTTTGACCGATTGATGAACACCCCCGACCACAACGCACCTTGGGTCCAGGTGATCGACACCCAAGACATGGACCAGCACGCCCTGGCACAGCAGGGCTGGGCGCTGCAATACGAACAACTCTCGCCCGGCCAGTTCAAGGGGCGCATCCACCAGGTGCAGCTGCCCGAGGTGACGCTGTTGCGCGAAGACACCAGCATCGCCTTGCGTCAGCGGGGCAGGCTCGATGACAGCGTGTATGGCTTTGCCATGGCATTGCAAGACTCCCCCGATTTGTTTTTCAACGGCCAACGGGTGCCTGCCCACGCCATCATGTGCGGCAAGGGCGACGAGGTGGACCTGACCACGCCGCCGCACTTCACCCTGATCGCGGTGGTGGTCGAGCGCAGCCTGCTCAACCCGCTGTGGGAGCGCATGTACCAAAAACCTTTGGCACATTGGTTGGAAAAACAACTGGTGCTGCCCACCACCGCCATCAAGGCACAGAACCTGCGCGACCTGCAGCTGACGGTGTTGGACCAGGCCAGCGCCTTGGCACACCGCCAGCACGACGAGCAGGCACTGCGCCAACTGCGCGACGAGATCCTGATGGAATGGCTCGAAGCCCTGCCTGCCCAGGTGGACACCTCGGAGCTGCCGACCTTGGAGCGCCGCAAAAAACTGGTGGACCGTGCCTGCGAACTGATGTTGGGCCATGCCGACGAGCCCCTGTCCATCCTGGAGGTGTGCAGCCGGGTGGGCACGAGCCGGCGAAAACTGAACTATTGCTTTCAGGATGTGCTGGGCACCACACCCATCAAGTACCTGCGCTCGCTGCGCCTGAACAGCGTGCGCCGTGCCCTGCGCCAAGCCGCGCCGGGCGTCACCATCCAGGACATCGCCTCGCACTGGGGCTTTTGGCACCTGAGCCAGTTCTCACAAGACTACAAACACCTGTTTGGGGAATTGCCTTCCAACACCTTGCACCAGCGCAAAGATTGATCCGTACCGGGTAAACCCCGGATTCGGTTTGCCACTTTTCGATACCACCGGCTCGCCCTGCGGGTTCAGACTTGATGCAAGCACGCACCCAGCGGCTGCCCAGATCACCCAACAAGGACGACAAAGATGAACACCTCTCAATGGCTCAAGCGATCACTCTTTGGCTTGCTGTGCAGCGCTGCTGTGCTTCAGGCCGCGGCCCAAACCTTCCCCAGCAAAGCGGTCAACCTGGTCGTACCCTACCCTGCGGGCGGTCCTTCTGACTTTGTGGCGCGGCAACTCCAGCCCGAACTCAACCGCTTGCTGGGCCAGCCGGTGATCATTGAAAACATTGGCGGTGTGGGCGGTGCGATTGGCATCCAGAAAGTGCTCAACGCCCCCGCTGACGGTTACAGCATGACTTTGGGCACACCCATGGAGCTGGTGCTGGCCCCTCTGGCCATGTCGGCCGTGAAATTCAAACCCGATGACATGAAACTGGTGGCCCAGCTGGTGACCACCAGCATGGTGCTGATCACCCGCAAAGACCTGCCCGCCAACAATGTCGATGAGCTCATTGCCATGGCCAAAAAGCCGGGCGCCAAAGAGCTGTCCTACGGCAGTGTGGGGCCAGGCTCGCTGTACCACCTGATCGGTGAAAAGTTCGCCCAGCAAACTGGCACCAAGATGCTGCATGTGCCCTACAAAGGCGCAGCCCCCCTCATGACCGACCTGATGGGCGGACAGATCGACATGGTCTTCATCCCCTTCGCCGGCAGCACGCCCGCCATGATCACCGAAGGCAAAGTCAAAGCGCTGGGCTTGACGACAAAAGCCCCACACCCACGCTTTCCCAACATCCCGGCCCTGGCCGCACAAAAGGGCATGGAAGGCTTTGAGTTCGACTTGTGGGCAGGCATCGAGGTGCCGAAAAACACGCCCGCCGATGTGACCGCACGACTGAACAAAGCCATCTACGAGGCCTTGCAAAACGCCGACATCCGCAAAGCCTACGAAGCCACCGGCAACACCGTTGCCAAGCCCATGAGCCCTGAAGAGTTGGCCCGCGTCTACAACAGCGAAACCGCTCGTTATCAAGCCATCGCCAAATCGATCAATCTGCAACCGCAGTGATGTCGCGCATTGGCCAGGAGTTTGAGGTTTGAGACCGCTCGCATGATCCCCCCCTGGCCCACCGCCACCGACATGCTGTCCCGTTTTCGGGCCGGCGAGATCTCCAGCTCAGAACTGCTGGAGCATCACATTCAGCAGATCCACAAACTGGACCCGGCGATCAACGCCGTGGTGGTACGCACCTTTGAAGCCGCCCGCGAACGCGCCGCTGCCGCCGACGCAGCCCGTGCGCGAGGCGAAGACTGGGGGCCGCTGCACGGCCTGCCCATGACCGTCAAGGAATCCTTCGACCTGCCGGGCACACCCACCTGCTGGGGCTTTCCGGAATACAAAAACAACATCGCCGAGCAGCCCGCCGTGGCCGTGAAGCGCCTGCTGGATGCAGGCGCAGTGGTCTTTGGCAAGACCAATGTGCCCGTCGCGCTGGCCGACTGGCAATCGTTCAACCCGGTTTACGGCACCACCCACAACCCCTGGGACCTGACACGGACGCCGGGCGGCTCCTCGGGCGGGGCCAGTGCCGCACTGGCGGCGGGCCTGACCCCGCTGGAGCTGGGAAGCGACATTGGCGCGTCGATCCGCAACCCGGCGCATTACTGCGGCGTTTATGGCCACAAACCCACCTGGGGCGTGGTGCCCATGGAGGGCCACCAGTTGCCGGGGGTCCGCTGCATCGACAGCCTGGACATTGCCGTGGCCGGGCCGCTGGCGCGCAGCGCCCAAGACTTGCAACTGGCCATGCAGGTGCTGACAAGCCCATTGCAACTGTTTGGCCCGATGGGCTGGACACCGGCGCAATGGCGGCGCACCGACAAAGCCCCCCACCAATGCCGGGTGGCCATCGTGTTCGATGACCCCGAAGCACGGGTGGACCACAGCATCCAAAACCAGCTCCACGCGCTGGCCGACTTTTTACGTTCACAAGGCGTCACCGTGCTGGAAGACCACCGCCCGGTGGACAGCGCGCAGTCGCACCGTGTGTACATGCACCTGCTGCGTGCAGCCACGGGAGCCTGGCTGGATGACGCGACCTATGCCCAATTCCAAGCCTTGGCCATGGGCAGCGATCCGGCTCAAGACAGCATGCGCGAGCGGGTCTGGCGCGGCAGCACCCTGACGCACCGCGAGTGGGTCGAGTTTGACCAACAACGCGCCGTGTTGCGCGCCCAGTGGCGTGCTTACTTTGAAACGGTGGACCTGCTCATCACCCCTGTGGCCACCTCCCCCGCCTTTTTGCACCAGCAGCAAGGCGAACGCTGGGACCGCATGCTCAAAGTCAACGGCCAAGATCAGCCCCACACCGACAGCCTGTTTTGGGCGGGGTACCCTGGCGTGGTGGGCCTGCCCGCGACCGCCATTCCGATCGGGCAAAGCCCGCAAGGGCTGCCCGTTGGTGCGCAAATCATTGGCGACACTTTGGCCGACCCCCTGTGTCTGAAAATGGCCCGCTGGCTCGAAACCGAATGGTGCGGTTTCGTCCCGCCGCCCCACCTGAACTGAACGATTGATCCATGAGCCACATCACCGACTTCAACGCCAGCGAACTGTCTGAACGCATCCACCAAAAGCAACTGTCTTGCTTTGATGTGATGCAGGCCTATTTGCAGCGCATCGACGCACTCAACCAGACCTTCAATGCCATCGTCAACTTGGCACCGGCCGATCAATTGTTGGCACAGGCGAAGCAGTGCGACGACGAACTGGCCCAAGGCCATTCGCGGGGCTGGCTGCATGGCATCCCGCAAGCCATCAAGGACACCGGCCATGCGCTGGGTTTTCCGAGCACCTTTGGCAGCCGACTGCTGGCCGCGCAAATGCCCCGCGCGGACAGCATCATGACGGCGCGCATGAAGGGCGCTGGCGCCATCGTGATCGGCAAGACCAACATGCCCGAACTGGGCCTGGGCTCGCACACCTTCAACACGCTGTTTGGCGCTACGCCCAATGCCTGGGACACCGCCGTGAGCTCAGGCGGCAGCAGCGGCGGTGCGGCCGTGGCCCTGGCCCAGCGCATGTTGCCGGTGGCCGACGGCTCGGACTTCATGGGCAGCCTGCGCAACCCTGCAGGCTGGAACCACCTTTTTGGCATGCGCCCGTCACAAGGCCGCGTGCCTTATGGACCGGGCGCCGACGTGTGGGTGGACCAACTCGGCACCGAAGGCCCCATGGCCCGCAGCGTGCGCGACCTGGCCCGGCTCTTGGCCACCCAAGCGGGCCACGACCCACGCCAACCGCTGTCCATCAACACCCCACTGGACGTTTCGGGCATCGCCTACACACCCGAAGCCCTCAAAGGGCTTCGGGTGGGCTGGCTGGGCGATCTGGGCGGCCACCTGGCCATCGAAGAAGGCATCTTGGATGCGTGTGAGGACGCCCTGCGCGCGATGCAAACCGCAGGCGCGCACATTGAACCCACGGCCCCAGGCTTTGACACCCAAGCCCTGTGGGAATGCTGGCTGATTTGGCGCCGTGCGCTGGTGGGCCCCAAAGCCGCCGCACTCATGCAACTGCCCGGTGCGCGTGAAACGCTCAAGCCTGAAGCCCTGTGGGAATACGACAACTCACTCAAGCTGTCGTTCATGGACTTTCAATTGGCCAGCCAAAGACGCACCGGTTTTTACAACCACTTGCTGCAGATGTTTGAACGCTTTGACGTGCTGGCCCTGCCCGTGGCGCAAGTCTGGCCTTTCCCTTTGCAAGAGCGCTGGCCCCAACAGATTGGCGACCGTGCGATGGACACTTACCACCGCTGGATGGAGTGCACCATTTACGCCACGCTGGCAGGGTTGCCCGCCATCAGCCTGCCTGCGGGCTTTCACCGCACCCAGCCATGGCCAATGGGCATCCAGCTCATTGGCAAGCCGCAAGGCGATCTGGCCCTGCTGCAAGTGGCCGCAGCCTACGAAGCGGTGCGTGCCGATTGGCTAGACCAGCGTCCAGCGGCCGCCTGACCATTCAATCGGTCAGCTCCAGCACCGTGGTGTGGCCTTGCGCCATGGGCCAGGTCTGGCCGACCACCTTCTCGCCGTTGAAGACGCCAGCCACGCTGCGCTGCGTGGTGTCGTTCCAGCGCAGACGGCTGGCTGCAGTGCCAGCCCCTGGCGGCACGCCAGGCAATGTGCTTTGCCCATCGAGGCTCATGGCATCACGACCGGGATCGAAATAGCCCCGTGGACGGACAAAACTGAGCACCGCTTGCGCGGCTTTGTCTGCGTCGTTGGCCCGCTCCGGACGCATGTTGATCCACTGACTCGAGCGAGGGAAAGCGCTGCGGTAGATGTGCGTCGTGGCATAGCCAGCCGCTTGAATCACGAACTCATAGGTGGCGTCGCCTCGCGCCTTGATGGGGCCCCAAATGCCGTCGGCGCCCACTGTCTGCGTGTGGGCCGCGGCACCCAAGCGTTGGCCCGTGGCGGCGTTGGTTTCGTATACCTCCATGCGCGCACCACGCAGTGGCAAGTTGTTGACAAAGTTGCCGCTCGAAGCGTCCAGCGGGTCCACCCCCATGCCCACCAACTTGCCGCTGAGCACCACTTGCGCTTGCCGCGCAACAGCCGTCTGCGGCGTGGTGCCGGTGATGAACCTGTAAGTAGCCTCGAATGCGGGAACGGAATAAGACGTTTCGCGGTGGTCGATTTTGGGGATCACCACATTGGTGGCCCCTTTGAGTTCAGGCCCATCGAAGCCCACCAGCGTGGGCTTGCCCTTCATGCCCAACCACAGCCCATCGGGCTGCGCAAATTTGTCGTTGTTGTCCGAGCGGATGGTCATCCAGCGCGTGGGGCCGCAGACCTCGTCGCCTTGGGCATTTTTGGGTGCGTTGAGCTGCTTCAAAAAGGGGCCGGTGCCAGAAAACTCGTTGGCCTCGTTCACACCCGGGATGGCTTGCACGCCGTGGTTGGGCGTGCCGCCCAAGATGGCATGGCTGACCACGGCCGCCCCACCACCGTTGCAGATGAAGTTGCGAATCGCATTGCCCCCTCGCGAGTTGCCCACCAAGACCACTTGGCTTGCCCCGGTTCGGCGCATGAGCGCTTGAACTTCGTCGCGCAAAAACGCCATGTGCTCGGCGGTTGAAGTGCGTCCCGCTTGCGCCTTGTTATCGGCGTCACGCGCCAGGGGGTAAGGCACATCGATCGCGTGCAGACGGTCTGTTGGCCAGCCGTTGGACTCGAAGCGCCAAATGGTGGCTTGCCACAAAGCCGCCGAATCGCCGTTGCCATGCACGAACACAATCGGCGGCCGGTCCTGATCGCTGAGCGAAACTTGGGTGGCGCAGCCGCCCAACAGGGTGATGGCCAGGGCCACAAGGCCCAGCGTTCTGCGGTGGAGGTTCATGGCAGACCTTTCAGGTGTTCGAAAAACACATCGTCGGCCATGTCGGCGCTCGGGGCTGACTCCTAAGTGTCAGCGTGCGCGGGGCTCAGAGCGGCCGCACCAGAACCAGAAAAAAGCACCCAAGACGATCATGGGCACACACAGCCACTGCCCCATGCTCATACCCAAGCTCAAGAGGCCCAGGTGCGCATCGGGCTCGCGGAAATACTCGGCCACGAAACGGAACACGCCGTAACCGAACAAAAAGGCAAATGCCACCTGCCCCTGCGCACGGGGTTTGCGCGCATACAGCCACAGCAGCACAAACAGCAACACACCTTCCATCAGGAACTGGTAGATCTGCGAGGGATGGCGCGGCGCATCACCTGCGCCGCGAAACACCATGGCCCAGGGCAAGGTGGGATCGGCCAAGCGGCCCCAGAGTTCACCGTTGATGAAGTTGCCAATGCGGCCTGCCGCCAAGCCCGTGGGCACACAAGGCGCCACAAAGTCCATGACCTGCAAAAACGGTCTGTTGCGCGTGCGTGCGAACCAAACCATGGAGGCCATCACGCCCAACATGCCCCCGTGAAAGCTCATGCCGCCTTGCCACACGGCGAGCACCTCCAGTGGGTGCATGGCGTAATAGCCCGGTTTGTAAAACAAGCAGTAGCCGATGCGGCCACCCAGCACCACGCCCAAGACGCCCAAAAAAAGGATGTCTTCCACATCCTGGCGCGTCCACTGAGGCAACTGGGCAAAAGGCAAATGCTTCAGGCGTCGCGCACCCAAAGCAAAAAACAAGGCGAAGGCCGCCAAATAAGTCAGGCCGTACCAATGCACAGCCAAGGGGCCCAATTGCAGGGCGACGGGATCGATTTGGGGGTGAATCAGCATGGCGCAGATTGTGCCTTCAAATGAAGGCACCTACCGTGCGCCAGCCCTGACAGATCAGCCGAGCAACGACAAATCGCGCACCGCGCCTTTGTCGGCCGAGGTGGCCAGCATGGCGTAGGCCTTGAGCGCGGCCGACACCTTGCGTGGGCGGGGCAGCGCAGGCTTCCAGCCCAGCTTGTCCTGCTCGGCGCGGCGCTTGGCCAGCTCCTCGTCGCTCACCAGCACGTTGATGGAACGGTTGGGGATGTCGATGCGGATGCGGTCGCCATTGCGCACCAAACCAATGGTGCCGCCAGCAGCCGCTTCGGGCGAGCAGTGGCCGATCGACAGGCCCGATGTGCCGCCAGAGAAGCGGCCATCGGTCAGCAAAGCGCAGGCTTTGCCCAGGCCCTTGGACTTGATGTAGCTGGTGGGGTAGAGCATTTCCTGCATGCCGGGGCCGCCTTTGGGGCCTTCGTAGCGCACGACCACGATGTCGCCCGCCTTGACTTTGTCGCTCAGGATGTTGTCGACGGCTTCGTCTTGGCTCTCGACCACGTGGGCCGGGCCTTCAAACACCAGCAGGCTGTCGTCCACGCCCGCGGTCTTGACCACGCAGCCGTCCAAGGCGATGTTGCCGCGCAAAACGGCCAGGCCACCTTCTTTGTTGAAAGCATGGTCGATCGAGCGGATGCAGCCTTCAGCACGGTCGGTGTCCAGGCTCGGCCAGCGGGTGTTTTGGCTGAACGCCACTTGCGTGGGGATGCCAGCAGGTCCGGCCATGTAAAAGGTTTTCACAGCGTCTGAGGGGTTGCGCTTGATGTCCCATTGGTCCAAGACCTCTTTCATGGTCTTGCCCAGCACGGTGCCCACGTCGGTGTGCAGGCGACCCGCACGGTCCAGCTCACCCAAGATGCCCATGATGCCGCCTGCACGGTGCACGTCTTCGATGTGGTACTTGTTGGTGTTGGGCGCCACTTTGCACAGCTGGGGCACGATTTTGGACATGCGATCGATGTCGGCCATGGTGAACTCGATCTCGGCTTCTTGGGCAATGGCCAAGATGTGCAAGATGGTGTTGGTGGAGCCGCCCATGGCGATGTCCAGCGCAATCGCATTTTCAAACGCTTTGAAGCCCATGGAACGTGGCAACACCGACGCATCCTCTTGTTCGTAGTAGCGCTTGCACAAATCCACAATCGTGCGGCCCGCTTGTTTGAACAAGGCTTCACGGTCAGCGTGCGTGGCCAACACGGTGCCATTGCCGGGCAAGGCCAGGCCCAAAGCCTCGGCCAAGCAGTTCATCGAGTTGGCGGTGAACATGCCCGAGCATGAACCGCAGGTGGGGCAAGCCGAGCGCTCGACTTCGGCCAGATCGGCATCGCTCACCTTGTCGTCAGCGGCCATGACCATCGCATCGATCAGGTCGAGCTTCTTGAACTCCACGACTTGCGTCTGAGGGTTGGCCAGGCGCACTTTGCCTGCTTCCATGGGGCCACCGGACACAAAAATGACCGGGATGTTCAGGCGCATGGCGGCCATCAGCATGCCGGGGGTGATCTTGTCGCAGTTGGAGATGCACACAATCGCGTCCGCGCAGTGGGCGTTGACCATGTACTCGACCGAGTCGGCAATGATGTCGCGGCTGGGCAGCGAATACAGCATGCCGTCGTGGCCCATGGCGATGCCGTCGTCCACGGCAATGGTGTTGAATTCTTTGGCCACGCCACCGGCGGCTTCGATCTCACGGGCGACCAGCTGGCCCAGGTCCTTCAGGTGCACGTGGCCGGGCACGAACTGGGTGAACGAGTTGGCAATCGCGATGATCGGCTTGCTGAAATCATCGTCCTTCATGCCCGTGGCACGCCACAGAGAACGGGCACCCGCCATGTTGCGGCCGGCGGTGGAGGTCTTGGAACGGTAAGCGGGCATCAGGGGCTCCAGTCGAGGAAGATGTCAAAAAAATTTGCACAATTATCGCCCAGCGCTGGCGCGATACAGGGCTGTGAGCCATAACCCCAGTCACCTGGACGTCATGCACGCTGAGTGCCAGCGACGATACACTTGCCGCAAAAGACCTGCTGACGGCCTGAAAATTCATGTGCGTGTCAGCTGACTCCGGTCCAATCGGTTCATCTTTTTTTAAACCACAGGAAATTGACATGAAAAAAATCATTTTTGCTTTGGCCATGACTGCAGCCGCAGCCGCCCCCGCGCTGGCTGACCAGGCTTTGGCCACCTCCAAAAACTGCATGGCTTGCCATGCGGTGGATAAGAAAATTGTGGGCCCCGCCTACAAAGACGTGGCCGCCAAATACAAAGGCGACAAAGCCGCTGCCGACAAACTGGCCACCAAGATCATGAAGGGCGGCTCTGGCGTCTGGGGCGCGATCCCCATGCCCGCCAACCCACAAGTAAACGATGCAGAAGCCAAAAAATTGGCCGCATGGGTTCTGAGCGCCAAGTGATCAGCGCCTGATCTGCGTCAAAGCCCGCTGCCACAGCGGGCTTTTTTCATGGGTCTTGTGTTTCAGGGTAAGCACCTCATCTGTTGTTCTTGCAAATCTTTACGAACCGCACACAAGCCTTGGTGTATTTGCGTATAGATTGGCAAGCCTGTAGACCACCCAGAGGAACCATGCTCCACACCCTTTCCAAAGCCATGAAAACCATGGTCCTGTGCACCGCACTGGCGACTTCTGCACTCGCCTTGGCCTTGCCCAGTCCCAAGGACATCGAAAACGCTGTCGCCCAGGGGCGACTGCCGCAAGCCGAAGCCATGTTGCGCGAAGTCATCGAGGCCAAACCCCAAAGCGCCAAAGCGCATTACGAATTGGGCCAAGTCTTGTTGCGCGCGCACCGCGTCAAAGAAGCGCGCACCGAGTTGCTGGCCGCCAAGGCCATGGACCCCAGTCTGAAATTTGCCACCAGCCCTCAGCAGTTTGAGGCCATCTTGGCCCAAGCATCGGCCCTGCCTTCTCACAACAGCGCCGCCAGCGCTGTGGCCTCGCAGGCCCCCAACACTGGCAGCCCCAGCGCAAGCGGTTTTTCATTGACCTATGTTGGGGTCGGCATTGCCGCTTTGCTGGGCTTCGCGCTGTTCATGCGAAGCCGCAAACCATCGCCTGCCCCATATGCCGCACCCAGCCCGAGCATGAACCCAGGCCCGGGCACAGCCTTTGGCCGTTATCCGGGGTATGCACCTGCTGCCCCGGCGGCGGGCTATCCGCCAGCAGCACCGTCTGGCGGATCGACCATGACCGGCGCCGTGGTGGGCGGTTTAGCGGGTGTGGCTGCAGGGTATGCCTTGTCCAAGGCCCTAGAAGGCGATCACCACCCTGCCCCATCTGCCCCGAGCAACAACGCATGGGCCGACCAGCAAGGTCGGGTGAACGTCGATGAACCCACGCCCCCGGCCTTTGATGCAGGCGCAGGCGGCAACGACTGGGGCGACAGTGGCGACAGCAGCTCGGATGACAACTGGTAAGTGACTTTGCTGCCCTGAATCCCCCCAAAAAAATAGCCCGCATCAGCGGGCTATTTCGTTTGAAGAAGGGGCCATCAAAGGCCGATGGCCGCGATCCCCGCTTTGGCAATCTGGGCGTCTTCATTGGACTTGACGCCGCTCACACCGACTGCGCCCAGGCATGCGCCGTCTTTCAAGATCGGCACGCCGCCTTCGAGCATGCCTTGCACGGTCGGCGCCGACAGGAAGGAATAACGGCCGCCGTTGATGACGTCTTCATAAACCTTGCTCTCACGCTGACCCAAAGCGGCGGTGTGGGCCTTGGCGGGGGCAATGTGCGAGGAGATGGGGGGCGCACCGTTCAGGCGCTGAAAGTGCAGCAAATGGCCGCCAGCGTCCACGATGGCAATGCTCACGGCCCAATTGTTTTTCTGGGCTTCAGCTTGGGCGGCTGCAGCAATGGCTTGCACATCGGAGAGTTCGAGAACGGCTTGGGTTTTCATGACTGTTTGGCTGAAAAATAAAAGTGCAAGCATACACGGGCACAGCACGCCCGATTGCACACTTCTGGGCAAAAGTGATTCAACCGGATAACCCCGTTCTGGTACGGCCATTGAGCCTCCAAGCCATGCCCGTCCTACAATGACAACCTGTCTTTTGAAGACTTGAACAGGAGAACCTCATGAGCGATATCCGTACCTTGAACACCACCGATTGGGGCCACGACAGTGCCGCCAACCGCAACCGCGTTCTGCGCAACACCTACTGGCTGCTGGCCTTGAGCCTCTTGCCCACCGTGTTGGGCGCTTGGCTCGGCGTGGCCACTGGCATCACCGCATCACTGTCGGGCGGTTTGGGCCTGATCGTCTTTTTGGCAGGAGCTTTTGGCTTCATGTTCGCCATCGAGAAAACCAAGAACTCAGCCGCTGGCGTGCCCGTCTTGCTGGGCTTCACCTTCTTCATGGGCCTGATGCTCTCGCGCATGATCGCCATGGTGTTGGGTTTCAAAAACGGCTCCGATCTGATCATGACCGCCTTTGCCGGCACTGCAGGCGTGTTCTTCGTGATGGCCAGCCTGGCCAGCACCATCAAACGTGACCTGTCGGGCATGAGCAAATGGCTGATGGTCGGCGCCTTGGCCATCATGATCGGCGGCATCATCAACGTGTTCGTCGGCTCCAGCGTGGGCATGATGGTGATCTCGGTCATGGCGATTGGCATCTTCAGCGCCTACATGCTGTTCGACCTCAAGCAGATCATCGACGGCGGCGAGACCAATTACATCAGCGCCACACTGGCCTTGTACATGGACATCTTCAACGTGTTCCAAAGCCTGCTGGCCTTGCTCGGCATCATGGGCGGCGAGCGCGACTGAACTTGACCTCCCCAGCAAAAAGGCTCCCTCGGGAGCCTTTTTTATTGCGTGTCATTTCGAACTGTTTTGTTTTCTTTGAAAAGCGTCTTATCACTCGTTGAATTGACTGGAACACTGATTAAGCGAGCGCCAGCCAAACAACCCAACACCAGCCCAACAAAGCAAAAAAGCTGTAGCGATGACGCTTCGCTGACAGCAGGAAACAAATTGAATATCTGAGTGATCATCGCTACAAACACACTGACGCCGTAGATGCGTCTTTGCCAATTTGAGCGTTCGCGCCACGAAACCGAGCCTTCGCAAAAAGCAAAAATACCCCATAAAGCAAACACCAGCGAATTGACTTCGTTGACAGTCATCTTCACCTCCAATTTTTTAATGATTTGATATTAACTTATCAACTCAAACACCGCCATGCTCTCCACGTGTGCCGTGTGGGCGAACATGTTGATCACGCCTGCGCTCACGCAGCGGTAACCGGCGCGGTGCACCAGCAAACCGGCGTCGCGGGCCAAGGTGGCGGGGTTGCAGCTGACGTACACGATGCGCTGGGGCGGGGTCCAACCTTGGCGAAGTTCATGGTTTTCGTGCAGCTCGGCCAGCGCTTTGGCCAAAGCAAAAGCACCTTCACGCGGGGGGTCCACCAGCCATTTGTCGGCCGTGCCATCGGCCACCAGCATCGCGGGTGTCATCTCAAACAGGTTGCGGGCCACAAAGCTTGTGGGCGCCAAGGCCTGGCCCTCTGGGCGATCGGCCTGGTTGCGGGCGTAGTTGTCGCGCGAGCGGGCCACCAAAGTCTCGGCGCCTTCGATGCCCAGCACCTCGGCCGCCTGCGTCGCAATGGGCAGTGTGAAGTTCCCCAGGCCACAGAACCAATCGATCACGCGCTCGGTTTTTTGCGCATTCAAAAGGCGCAAAGAACGGGCCACCAAGACCCGGTTGATGAAGGGGTTGACCTGCGTGAAGTCGGTCGGGCGAAACGGCATGGTGATGCCAAAGTCGGGCAAGCCATAGCTCAGCTGCGGGCCACCGGTGTCCAGCAAATGCACCGTGTCCGGGCCTTTGGGTTGCAGCCACCACTGCACCTGGTGTTTTTCACCAAAGGCGCGCAGCTTGTCTTTGTCGCTGTCGCTCAAAGGCTCCAGGTGGCGCAAGACCATGGCGGTGACTTCGTCACCACAAGCCAACTCGATCTGAGGCAAGGTCTCGCGTGCCTCCATCTGGGCAATCAGCGCACGCAGGGGCATCAGCATGGCGCTGACGTGCGGCGGCAAAATGCGGCAGACCTTCATGTCGGCGATGTAGCGGCTCTTGCGTTCGTGAAAACCAATCAGGACTTCGCCCTTCTTGATCACGTAGCGCACCGACATGCGGGCGCGGTAACGGTAGCCCCAGGTGGGCCCTTCGATGGGGCGCAGCATGGTGTCGGCTTTGACTTTGCCCAAGTGCCAGAGGTTGTCCTCAAGGACACGCTGCTTGATGGCCACCTGGGCGGAGGCTTCCAGGTGCTGCATCTTGCAGCCGCCGCAAGCGCCGGCGTGCAGGCCGAAATGCGGGCAGCCAGGCGTCACGCGCTGAGAAGACTCCGAGTGGATCGCGGTGACGGTGCCCTGCTCCCAGTTGTTCTTTTTGCGACCGACCTGGACAGAAACGACCTCAAAAGGCAAAGCGCCTTCGATGAACACCACTTTGCCGTCGGGGCGGCGGGCGATGCCTTGGGCATCCATGTCGAGTGAACCGACGCGCAACCAGCCTTCGGGCAAATCGTCGCTGTTGGGGGCTTCGTGTTGGGGAATGGAGAGTTCTTGTTTTTCGCTCATGCCCCGATTGTCTCATTGGGGCAGACGCAAATTCAGACCCAGGCTTGCAGGTATTCCTGCCAATGCGGCTCTTGTCCGGCCAGGGCGGCCACATTGTCTTTGACGAACTGGATTTCCTGCGTGTACTCGGCCTCGGTCAAGCCGCCGCGCATCTTTTGGAAGCGGCAGTACAGCAGGTAGGTGTTCATCACATCGGTTTCGCAATACCGTCGCACCTCTTCGGTCTGGCCCGCCAAAAATTGTTCGTACACCTGTGAGCCGTCCATCCCCAGCTTGCCGGGGAATCCGCACAGCTTGGCCATGGCGTCCATGGGCGCGTTGTTGCGCGGGGTGTACTTGGCCAGCAGGTCCATCAAGTCCAGGTGGCGCATGTGGTAGCGCGAGATGTAGTTGTTCCACTTGAACTCACGGTCACTGCCGTGGGTGCCTTCGCCCAAGTCCCAGTATTTGTCGGCCACCACGCCATGCTGCAAGCCGCGGTAATGCAGCACGGGCAAGTCAAAGCCGCTGCCGTTCCAGCTCACCAGCTGTGGCTCGTGCTTTTCAATGGCGTTGAAAAAGGTCTGGATGATGCGGCCTTCGCTTTGGCCATCGCGGTCCACAAAAGAGTGCACGCGCAAGCCCTCTGCATTGCGAAAGACGCAGCTGATGGCCAGCACCTTTTGCAGGTACAGCGGCATGAAGTCACTTTGCCCTTGGGCCGCACGTTCGGCTTTCCACTGGGCATGCACTTGGGCGTCGGTCAAGTCGGGCGCAGCGGTGTTCAAGCGCCGCCAGCCGGCCATGTCGGGGATGGTCTCGATGTCAAAGACCAGGACAGGCCAAGCCATGCAGGGCTTTCAGCGGGCTGGCAAAAACTTGGCCGGATCGACCGGCTTGCCCTGACGGCGCACCTCAAAATGCAGCTTCACACGATCGCTGTCGGTGCTGCCCATCTCGGCGATCTTCTCGCCTTTGCGCACTTTTTGATCTTCCTTGACCAACAACTTCTGGTTGTGGGCATAGGCCGTCAAAAAGGTGTTGTTGTGCTTGAGGATGATCAGGTTGCCATAACCGCGCAGGCCAGCACCGGCATAGACGACCTGGCCGTCGGCCGAAGCCAAGACGGGGTCACCTGCTTTGCCAGCAATGTCCAAGCCTTTGTTTTTGGCCTCGTCGAAACCACCGATCAAGGAACCGTTAGAAGGCCAAATGAAGCCCAGACCTTCGTCCGCAACGGCTGTCGCAGCCGGGGCCGTGGCGGGTTTGGCGGCAGAAACCGTGGGAGAGGACTCGCCACCCGCCGTCACGGGGCGCACGACCACACCCTGGGCCTCCACGGCGGCACCAGGGGGGGCCACACGCAAAACCTGACCGGCTTCGATCAGATCCGGATTGCTCAAATTGTTCCAGCGTGCCAAATCACGCCAAGACTGGCCGTTGTCCAGGCCAATGCGGGTCAAGGTCTCTCCGCGTTGCACCGTGTAGTAACCGGGCTTGCCTGCGTTTTCTGCACCAGGCAAAACTTTGATGGCTTCTGCCGAAGCGGCCTGTGTGCTGGCCGGGGCGCGTGCACCCGAAACGCGGTCTTCGACAGGCGCGAGCACGCGAGGACCAGACGAGCAGCCCACCAGCAAAGCGGCTGTCATGACCAACAAAACAAATGGTGAATGGCGAAAGATTGGAGGCATGGAATCAGTCATTTAGGCAACGCCCGATTTTAGAGGCACAAAGTGCACAGCCTCGAGCACTTGGCGCTCGAAGCCTTGGGCCGTACGCAAGATCACCACCAGCGCTTGATGGCCCGCCGGCGTGATGGTTGGCGCCACCAGACGACCGCCTTCGGCCAACTGGTCGAGCCAGGCTTGCGGCACCGCCTCGCCACCTGCAGCCGAGATGATGCCTGCATAGGGGCCGCCTTTGGGATAACCCAACATGCCGTCCCCGAAAATCAAGTGAACATTGTGCAAACGCAAAGGGCGCAAATTCTCTCGTGCCTTCTCGTGCAAGCCGCGAAGGCGCTCAATGCTGTAGACCTCGGTGGCCACATGGCTGAGCACCGCGGCCTGGTAACCGCAACCGGTACCGATCTCCAGAATGCGCCCCAGTTTGCCGGTGGCCCCCTCTCGCATCAGCTCGATCATGCGGGCCACCACATTGGGCTTGGAGATGGTTTGTCCCAAACCGATCGGCAAACTTGTGTCTTCGTAGGCTTGGCCAGCCAAAGCGGTCTCCACAAACCGATGACGCTCCACCGTGCCCATGGCTTGCAAGACCACGGGATCTTGCAGGCCTTGAGCCGCCAACTTGCTGACCATGCGGGCCCGCACAGCGCCCGAATCCAGGCCCAGTCCCGAGCTCAAGGCTGACGGACGGCGCACTGGCGATGCCGGGGACAAACCCACCGATGCAGGCTTGGCGGTAACGACCGGCGTCACCGGGCTGCGGGTGCTGCGGGGCGCACCCGAGCTGAGCAATTTGGCCGGGAACCCTGGTCGCTGGTTCATGACGGCTCCGTCGCGTGCAAACGCTCAAACGCGCTCGACCAGACCTCAAGCGAGTGGTGTTCGGTCAGATCCACCTTCAAGGGGGTCACCACCATGTGGCCCAGTTTGGCTGAATGAAAGTCCGTGCCCTCGCTGTCGTCCATGGCTGGCCCAGCGTTGCCGATCCAGTACATGGTTTGTCCGCGCGGATCGACCTGGGTGATCACCGGCTCAGCTGCATGGCGGCGCCCTAAGCGGCACAGCTTGGGCGAGCGGATTTGGTCCAAAGGCAAATTGGGGATGTTCACGTTCAAGAGCCAAGGTTGCGCTTGGAGCAAGTCGCCCGACTGCATCTGGGCGATCAACTGCTTGACCTTTTGGGCCGCCGCAGCGACATGCGCCCAGCCTTTTTCCATTTGCGACACCGCGATGGCAGGAATGCCAAACAAAAAGCCTTCCATGGCCGCGCCCACCGTCCCGGAATACAAGGTGTCGTCCCCCATATTGGCCCCGTTGTTGATGCCCGAGACCACGAGATCAGGCCGGTAACCGAGCAAGCCCGTCAGCGCGATGTGGACGCAATCGGCCGGTGTGCCATTGACGTAGCGAAAGCCGTTGTCTGCACGGTTCACATACAAGGGGGTGTGCAAAGTCAGCGCATTCGACTTGGCGCTGTTGTTGTGCTCTGGCGCGACCACTTCCACCTCGGCGATGGTTTTGAGCGCTTCGTACAGCGCCACAATCCCCTCGGCGCGAAAGCCATCGTCGTTCGAGATCAAAATTTTCATGTGGGGTTCCCGTCTGCTTGGATTGTAGAGGGCAGCCAGCCTTCTGACGTGACAAAACGCACTGAAATACTGGTCGCTCGGGGGACATAAATTCACCTGCGCCATGCCTAACATGGCCCTCCATCTAGAACACGCTCATCAGGAGACATTGAATGCACGCATGGCTTTGCGAAAACCCCACAGGCGTTGACGCGCTGACCTGGAAAGAACTGCCCACCCCCACCCCTGCGGCGGGCCAGGTTTTGCTGAAAATTCAGGCCGCCAGCTTGAACTTCCCAGACCTGTTGATCGTTCAAAACAAATACCAGATGAAGCCTGAGTTGCCCTTTGTGCCGGGCTCTGAATACGCCGGCGTGGTCGAAGCCGTGGGCGAAGGCGTGACGCATCTGAAAGTCGGTCAAGCTGTGGCCTGCCTGTCGGGCACGGGCGGTTTTGGCACCCACACCCTGGCCCCCGCCAAGTTGTGCATGCCCTTGCCGGCAGGCTTTCCTGCTGTAGATGCCGCCGCGTTCATCATGACCTATGCCACTTCGCACCACGCCCTGGTGGACCGCGCGGCCCTGAAAGCAGGCGAAACCGTGCTGGTGCTGGGCGCTGCCGGTGGCGTGGGCACTGCGGCCATTCAGATCGCCAAGGCCATGGGCGCCAAAGTGATCGCGGCTGCATCGACCGATGAAAAATGTGCCTTGTGCAAAACACTGGGCGCCGATGCCACCATCAACTACAGCACCGAAAACCTGCGCGACGCACTCAAAACCCTGACTGAAGGCAAAGGTCCGGACGTGATTTACGACCCCGTGGGCGGTGAATTCGCAGAGCCCGCCTTCCGCTCCATTGCCTGGCGCGGCCGTTACCTGGTGGTGGGTTTCGCAGGCGGCCCCATCCCCTCCTTGCCCCTGAATTTGCCTTTGCTCAAAGGCGCTTCCTTGGTGGGTGTGTTCTGGGGCGACTTTGCACGCCGCGAGCCACAAGCCAATGCCGCCATGATGGCCGAGCTGGCCCAGTGGTATGGCCAAGGCAAGATCAAACCCGTCATCGACAGCACCATGCCCATGGCCGACCTCAAAGCCGCTTACGCCCACATGGGCTCGCGGGGCGTCAAAGGCAAACTGGTGATGGTCAACTGAAGCGATCGCACCAAGAAAAAAGCCCTTGCATTGCTGCAAGGGCTTTTTTTATTTGGGGTGGCTGATGGGGCTCGAACCCACGACAACAGGAATCACAATCCTGGACTCTACCAACTGAGCTACAGCCACCGTAGAAACGAAATTATAACCTGAACTTCAGCGCTTTTCGGCAGCGTCCTCACGCTTGGCGCCAGGTTTTTGAACCAAGATTTCGGCTTTGAGTTGTTGCTTCAAATGCGAGAGGTAAGCCTGACTTTCGGCTTGCCCCCACAACTGGCTCATTTGTTGACGGCTTTGGGCCAGTTGTTCCGGGGTCATGGCATCGCGGGGCACGATTTTGTTCACGCGGGCCACCACATAACCTTGCGAGCCCAGATCGACACCGACCATGGCGGGCATACGCGCAGGGTCCGCACGCAAAGCGGCGTCGACCACGGCTTGGGGCTGACCTTGAACCTTGTCACGAGAGACCACCAAAGCCGAGCCCACTTGGGCTTGCGCGGCTTGGTCTTTCCAAGCGGCCAGTTTGGCCAAGCCTTCGGCCTTGGCCAACTCGGACGACTTGTCCATCACAAATTGGCGACGGACTTCGTCTTTGACTTCGGCAAAGGGACGCACCGCAGCAGGACGGTAGGCCACGATGCGGGCTGAAACCAAAGTGCTCGGGGCCACTTCCACGGCCGCTGTGTTGCGGCGCTTGGTCACAGACTCTTCGGCAAACAGGCTTTGCAGCAATTTGGCATTGGCCAGCACACCTTGTGCGCCAGGGGGCGCTGAGCGGGTCAGGCCTTCGGCTTTTTGCACGGTCAATTTCAAACGTTCGGCTGTGGATTTGAAACTGTCGGCCTGCTCGTAAACGCTGTTGGTGAAGGTCTCGGCTTGCTCGGCAAACTGACGCTGCGCTTGTTGTTTGCGCAAGTCGGCTTCCAATTGAGGACGCATGGCTTCAAAGCTGGGGACTTTGGGGGCCTTGATGTCGGTCAGCTCGATGATGTGAAAGCCAAATTCCGACTCCACCACATCGCTGATCTCGCCCTTTTTCAGCGCAAAGGCTGCATCTTCAAAAGCCTTGACCATGGCGCCTTTGGCAAAGAAGTCCAGGTCGCCCCCCTTGGCAGCAGAGCCTGGGTCTTGCGAATTTTTGCGGGCCAGATCGGCAAAGGATTTGGGGCTCTTGCGGACCGCCGCCAGCAACTCATCGGCTTTGGCGCGGGCCTTGGTCCGATCAGCCGCAGGCGCATCTTTGGCAGCGGTGATCAGGATGTGGCTGGCACGGCGCTCTTCTTTGCCGGCCAGACGCTGCATGCTTTGCTCGTAATAGGTCTTGAGGTCTTGCTCGGGCAAGTTGATGCTTTTTTGCAAAGCGGCTGTGTCGAGCACCAGGTATTCGATGTCCGCACTCTCAATGGAGCGAAAACGCTCTGCTTGGGCTTGGTAGAACTTCTCCAGATCCGCGTCGGTCACTTGAACTTTGGCGGCGAAATCGGCCGGGCTCCACTTTTGAGACTGGATCTCGCGGCGCTGCAAAAACGCATTCAAAGCTGCATCGGTTTGGCTTTGCGAAGCCAGCACCGATTGCTGCAAGCCACCGAGCACCTGCTGGGCCGACAGGTCCTGGCGGACTTTGGCTTCGAGCATTTCGGGGGTCATGCCTTGGCTGGCGGCCAGTTGACGGTAGCGGTCCATGTCCAGCTTGCCATCGGCGCCACGCAAACCGGCAATCGAGGGGTCTTGCTGCAGGTAGCGGGCCAAGCGCTGGTCGCTGGTCACCAGCAACTGCTTGTCTGCCGCCGCTGCGATCACACGGTCGTTGACCATGCGCTCCAAGGTGGCATAACGGGCTTCAGCCGAGTCCAGCAGTTTGGGGTCGATGTTGGGCACCGATGCGCGGATGCGCTCGACTTCGCGTTGATGCGCGGCATCCCATTCGCCTTGCGTGATCTTGTTGCCTGAGACTTTGGCCACCGCCGCGCCTTGATCTGAAAAGCGGCTGTAGCTGTCCATGCCGAACAAGACAAAGGAAGGAATGACCAGCAAAAACAGCAATCCCATCAAAATTTTGGAGTGATTGCGGATGGAATCAAACATGTTCGAAGTCTCGGTTTAACAATAAAAAAGGCGAACAATCTGTTCGCCTTTACTTTCAATGGTGGTGGGCGCTGACGGTCTCGAACCGCCGACCTACTCCGTGTAAAGGAGCCGCTCTACCAACTGAGCTAAGCGCCCCACCTGAAAAAAGTGAAATCAGTTCAAAGCATCCTTCAGGGCTTTACCTGGACGGAACTTTGGCACCTTGGCAGACTTGATTTTAATCGCAGCGCCAGTGCGGGGGTTGCGGCCGGTGCGGGCGGCACGTTTGCCCACCGCGAAAGTACCGAAACCGACCAAGGAAACCGTACCGCCCTTTTTCAAGGTGGTGCGCACAGCACCGATGGTGGCTTCCAGAGCACGGCCCGCAGCGGCCTTGGACAGGTCGGCTTGTTTCGCAATGTGTTCGATCAATTCAGTTTTGTTCACAAGAAGCCTCTTGAAGTTGCCAACCGGCAGGACCGGTGAGTGGACTGAAAAATGACCCGACAGACCGACTGTCAGGTCGAATGTGTTCGGCAAATCTGCCTGATCCCGTTGTAACCAGTCCCCATGGGACTGTCAATCAAGACACCGACAAGAACCCTCGTCGCGGCGTGGATTCTAGCCGTGAAATCAGAAGCAATTTCGCACAAGCTTGATATTTTTCAGAAGTCACATTTCTTACTTGTTCGCACACACGCGATGCACCCAGCGCTGAATCACGCGCCCAGCACCTCGGCAATGGCTTTGCCCACATCGGCGGTCTTGCCTGTGCCGCCCAGGTCGGGCGTGCGAGGCGCACCACTGCCAGGGGCCAACACCTTTTCGATGGCGGCCAGCACTGCATCGTGTGCGTCCTTGTGACCCAAGAATTCGAGCATCATCGCGCCGCACCAAATTTGGCCAATCGGGTTGGCAATGCCTTGGCCTGCAATGTCCGGGGCCGAGCCGTGCACAGGTTCAAACAGCGAGGGGAACTTGCGGTCGGGGTTCAGGTTGGCGCTGGGCGCAATGCCGATCGTGCCGGTACAGGCCGGGCCCAAATCGCTCAAGATGTCGCCAAACAAATTGCTGGCCACCACCACGTCAAAGAAGTCCGGGCGCTGCACAAAGTGCGCCGTCAAGATGTCGATGTGGAACTTGTCGACGTGAATGCTGGGGTACGCCTTGGCCATCTCGGCCACGCGCTCGTCCCAATAGGGCATGGTGATGGCGATGCCGTTGGATTTGGTGGCGCTGGTCAGGTGTTTCTTGGGGCGGGTTTGCGCCAACTCGAATGCGAACTTGAGCACGCGGTCCACGCCGATGCGGGTCATGATGCTTTCTTGCATCACGATCTCGCGCTCGGTGCCGGGGAACATGCGGCCACCCACCGCCGAATATTCACCCTCGGTGTTTTCGCGCACGATGTACATGTCGATCTCGCCAGGCTCGCGGCGGCTGCCGTCTTTGCGGACCACGGGGGCGATGATGCCGGGCATCAGGCGTGCGGGACGCAGGTTGATGTACTGGTCAAACTCGCGGCGAAACAAGAGCAGCGAGCCCCACAGCGACACGTGGTCAGCAATTTTGTCGGGCCAACCCACGGCACCAAAATAAATCGCATCGTGGCCGCCGATCTGGTCCTTCCAGTCGTCGGGCAACATCTTGCCGTGCTTTTCGCAATAGTCCCAGCTCGAAAAATCGAAGTGGTCAAACTGCAAATCGATGCCAAATTTGCGCGCTGCCGCGTCCATCACGCGCAGGCCTTCGGGCATGACTTCTTTGCCAATGCCATCGCCAGGAATGACGGCGATGCGGTGTTTCTTGCTCATGGGGTGCTCCTTGAAAAAACGGTTCAGTGTGAAAAAAATGCCTGCGCTTGCGCAATGACGTGTTCGGGGGCTTCTTCGGCCAAATAGTGCCCGCAGGGCAGTGCAAGGCCTGTCACTTGGGCAGCGCGCTCACGCCACAGGCCCAGCACATCAAAGCAGCGCCCCACTGCGCCGTGCTCGCCCCAGAGCACGCACAAGGGCTGCGCCAACTTGCGCCCGGCGGCCACATCGGCGCGGTCGTGTTCCAAGTCCAGCGAGGCGCTGGCGCGGTAATCTTCGGCAATCGATGAGGCCGTGCCCGGCAATGCCGCACAGCGTTCGTACTCGGCCAAGGCCTCGGGCGCAAAAGCTTGCAGTCCGGCGTAGCGCGCACCCATCACGCTGCGCACATAACGGGCTGGCCCGGATTCGATCAAGGCTTCAGGCAAAGGCGCAGGCTGGATCATGAAAAACCAGTGCCAATATGCCCGGGCAAAGGCTTCGCCGGTGTTCTCGTACATGGCCAAGGTGGGCGCAATGTCGAGCAGCAGCAGCCGACGCACAGCGTCTGGCGCATCGGCGGCCAAGCGGTGCGCCACACGGGCACCCCGGTCGTGCGCCAGCACATCAAAGTGTTCAAAGCCATGGGCTTTCATGACGGCCAGCGCGTCCAGCGCCATTTCGCGCTTGCTGTGGTTGGCATGCGCCGGATCCGGTGCGGGCCTGGACGAATCACCGTAGCCGCGCAAATCCATCAGCACCACCCGGTGCGTCTGGGCCAGCACAGGCGCCACGCGGTGCCACATGACCATGGTTTGTGGGTGCCCATGCATCAACAGCAAGGGCGGCCCCTCCCCGCCCGCACGGGTGTGCAGCTGAACGCCTGCGCGATCAACCGTCAGGGGGGCAAAAGAGGTAAGCATGTTAAGAGCTTACCGCTCAAAACAGCAATAATTGAGCAATTGATTATTTCCATGAAGACAACAATTGGACCGTTCTGACCTTGAATTGGTGTTGGCCGTTCGCCAGCATGGCAGCCTCAGCAAAGCCGCACGCGCCCTGCAACTGGCCCCGCCGGTGGTGACCAAACGCCTGTCTTCACTCGAGGCCGCTCTGGGCGTACGGCTTTTTCAGCGCACCACCCGCCGCGTGAGCCCCACCACCGAAGGCCATGCCTTGTGTGACCGGGCCACTGGCTTGTTGCAAGGCTTTGCCGAAATCGAAGACGAACTGCGCGAGCGCCAAAGCGAGCCGGCCGGCCCCATTCGCATGGTGAGCAGTTTTGGCTTTGGCAGGCTTTGGTTGGGGCCTTTGCTGGCCGAGTTTCAGCAGCGCTACCCGGCCGTGCACTTCGAGCTGCAACTGTCTGAACGTCTGCCCGATCTGGCCAACGAAGGTTTTGACGCGGCCATTTGGTTATGGAACCCACCGCCCCACATCGCGGCGCAATGGATCTCGCGCCAACTGGCCCCCAACCAACGCGTTTTGGCCGCAGCGCCCGCTTACCTCTTGCGACACGGCTCGCCCCGGTCACCCGAAGAGCTGTCACAACACCACTGCCTGGTGGTGCGCGAAAACGGTGGAGAAACCGGCCAAGGCCAGCGGTTTGACGAATGGCGGCTGAGCCGCCAAGGCCAGACACGCGCCGTGCTGGTGCCCGTCAAGGGGCCTTTGTCGAGCAATTCAGGCGAGATGGTGCGCGACTGGTGCTTGGCGGGCCAAGGCATCATGTTGCGCAGCCTGTGGGACATCGCCCCGCAGTTGGCCAATGGTCAATTGCTCAGGGTCTTGCCCGACTGCGCCATGCACGACGCCCACATCCACTGGTTGGCGCCCTACCGGTCCCAGATGCCGCTGCGCATCCGTTTGCTGCAAGAGTTTTTGGCCGAGCGCTTTCGGCAAGAGCCTTGGAAGCTGCTCAGCGCCGGGCAGGCCGCACCACCAGGCTGACGCCCAGTGCGGTCAAGGCCGTGCCGGCAAGGGTGGCGGTGGTGATGGTTTCACCAAACAGCAGCCAAGCCATCAAGGCCGTGGTGGGCGGCACCATGTACATCAAGCTGGTGACCGAAGCCGCCGCGCCGCGCTGGATGAGCATGTACAGCAAAGAACTGCCCCCCAAGGTCAGGCCCAGCACGGCCCAAGCCATGGCGCCAAGCGACTCGGCGTTCCACTGGATGACTTCGGGCTCGGCCAAGGCCAGCGGCAAAGTCACGGCCAAGGCCGCCATCAACTGCACCGCGTTGGCCGAACGGACATCGCAGGGCTGAACAAACCGCTTTTGGTACAGCGTGCCAATCGTGATGCTGAACATCGCCCCGATGGCAAAGGCCATGTTGAGTGGCGTCACATGGTCCATGGCCGAGCCCAAAGTCAGCTTGCGCCAGACCACCATCAGCAAACCCACAAAGCCCAGCAGCAAGCCGGCCCACTGGCGCGGCGTCACGCCAGGCTGGCCTGAACTGCGCAAACTCCAGGACAACCAAATGGCCGTGAGCACTGGCTGAAAACCGACAATCAAAGAGGACAGGCCCGATCCCATGCCCGCCTTGACAGCAGCCCACACGCCACCCAAGTAGCCCGCGTGCATCAGCATGCCTGTGACCGCCAAGTGCAACCACTGGGCACGATCGCGTGGCCAGCTCACACGGGCCAAGCCAATCCAGACAAGAAAGCACACGATGGACAGTGCATAACGCACCAGCAAAAAGCTGAAAGGCGGGGCATAGGGCATGCCATAGCGGGCGACGATGAAGCCTGTGCTCCAGATGAGCACGAACACCACCGGCATGGCCTTGATCCAGGCCGAGGACGGCGCCGAAGCGCTCATTTCACCCGTGCCCGAATTTCAGGCAGGGCCTTTTGCATGTAATAAACCATGGACCAGATGGTCAGCACGGCAGCGATCAGGATCAACACCATGCCCCAATCGCGCGTATCGATCACGCCAAACAACATGCCGTCGTAAAGCAAGAAAGGAATGGCCACCATCTGCACGGTGGTTTTGAGTTTGCCCACCATGTGCACGGCCACGCTTTTGCTGGCCCCGATCTGGGCCATCCATTCGCGCAAGGAGGAAATCGCGATCTCGCGGCCAATGATGATCAAGGCGATCAGCACATGGACCCGTTGCATGTGCACCAAGACCAACAAGGCGGCGCACACCAAAAATTTATCGGCCACCGGGTCCAAGAAAGCGCCAAAGGCCGAGGCCTGGTTGAGCTTGCGGGCCAAGAAACCATCGAGCCAATCGGTGATGGCAAAGACCACGAACATGGACGTGGCGATCAGGTTTTGCGTGGCCGCCGACAAACCCGGCCAGTAATAGACCCCCACAATCAATGGAATGGCGACAATGCGCGCCCAAGTCATGATGGTTGGAATCGTGAAAAACATGTGAGCGATTGTGCACCAAGCGCATGGCCATTCCCTGACACACGCGACACCCGGCCAACAAGAAAAGGGCCCCCTGTAGGAGCTTGCCCTGCAAGCGATCGGTTGCTGAATGAATCGCCAGCAGGGCTGGCACGCCGTAGGAGCTTGCCCTGCAAGCCGTAGGAGCTTGCCCTGCAAGCGATTGGCTGGTGAATGAATCGCCAGCAGGGCTGGCTCCTACAACACATGGCAGGGCTGACACGCCGTAGGAGCTTGCCATGCAAGCGATTGGCTGGTGAATGAATCGCCAGCAGGGCTGGCTCCTACAACTCAAGGCAGGGCTGGCACGCCGTAGGAGCTTGCGCTTCAAGCGATCGGCTGGTGAATGAATCGCCAGCAGGGCTGGCTCCTACAGCACATGGCGGGGCTGGCACGCCGTAGGAGCTTGCCCTGCAAGCGATAGGCGCCTAGCGTGAAGGGTCAGCCGACCTCAGTGCAAGGCTTGGTAAATGGTTTCGGCCAGCTCGCGCGAGATGCCTTCCACGCCCGCAAGGTCTTCGACGCTGGCACTCTCCACGCCCCGCACACCGCCAAAGCGTTGCAGCAGGCGCGCCCGTTTGCGGGGGCCGATGCCTGGGATTTCTTCGATCTTGCTGCCGCCCATGCGCACCTTGGCGCGCTGGGCCCGCATGCCGGTGATGGCAAAGCGGTGGGCCTCGTCGCGGATCTGCGCCACCAGCATCAAAGCGGCCGAGTCCTTGCCCAAGTAAACCTTCTCGCGGCCATCGGCAAAGACCAGCTCTTCCAGACCCACCTTGCGGCCCTCGCCTTTTTCGACACCCACAATGTGCGACAGGTCCAGCCCGAGCTGGGTGAACACCTCGCGGGCCATGGACACCTGACCCTTGCCGCCGTCGATGAGCACCAAGTCGGGCAAACGGGCCGTGCCCTCAGCCGAGCGCATGGCCTCGGCCAGCTTGCCATAGCGGCGCATCAGCACCTGGCGCATGGCGGCGTAATCGTCACCGGGCGTGATGCCCTCGATGTTGTAGCGGCGGTATTCGCTGCTTTGCATCTTGTGCTGGCGAAACACCACGCACGAAGCCTGCGTGTTCTCACCGGCCGTGTGCGAGATGTCAAAACACTCGATGTGCAAGGCGTCCAGGTCGTCCGGTGCCAAATCGAGCGCATCGGCCAGCGCACGGGTGCGGGCCTGTTGCGAGCCTTCTTCAGCCAACAAACGTGCCAACTGGATGTCGGCATTTTTCTCGCTCATCTCCAGCCACACGCGCCGCTGCTCGCGGGGGTTGTGCACCGCCGAGACTTTGTACCCTGCTTGCTGCGACAAAGCGTCGACCAGCGCCTTGTCCACCGCCACGCTGGTGATCAGCGCCGCTGGCACCGGAATGCCAATGTAGTGCTGGGCCAAAAAGGCTTCCAGCACCTGTTGCTCGAGCGGGCGCTGCGTTTCCGAATCCTCGTCGATGGCTTGCAAGGCATGCGCGTCTTCCACGTGCGCCGGAAAGTACGCCCGGTCGCCCAAATGCCGCCCGCCGCGCACCATGGCCAGGTTCACGCAGGCACGACCGCCCAACACGCGCACCGCCAAAATGTCCACATCGGTGTCGGTGCCGGTGTCCACCGACTGCTGGTGCAGCACCTTGGACAGCGCCGACATCTGGTTGCGCACCTCGGCGGCCAGCTCGAACTCCAGCCGCTCGGCGTGCGCCATCATCCGCGCTTCCATTTCTTGCAAGAGCGCCTGGGTCTCGCCCTTCAAAAAGCGCTCGGCGTGCTTCACATCGTCGGCATAGCCTTGTGGGCTGATCAGGTTCACACAGGGGCCTGAGCAACGCTTGATCTGGTACAGAAGGCAGGGGCGGCTGCGGTTGGCAAACACCGTGTCTTCACAGGTGCGCAGGCGAAACACTTTTTGCAGAAGCTGAATCGTCTCCTTGACCGCCCAAGCGCTCGGGAACGGGCCAAAGTAGCGGTGCTTTTTCTCGACCGAGCCCCGGTAATAGGCCACACGCGGATAGGTCTGCGGCGCGGGCGCACCGCCTTCGGCCTTCAAATACAAAGTGCCGTTACCGGTCAACTTCAAATACGGGTAGGTCTTGTCATCCCGAAACAAGATGTTGAAGCGCGGGTTCAGCGTCTTGATCAGGTTGTTTTCCAGCAGCAGCGCCTCGGCCTCGGAGCGGACCACCGTGGTCTCCATGCGGGCGATCTTGCTGACCATGTGGCCAATGCGCGTGCCACCGTGGTCCTTCTGGAAATAGCTCGACACCCGCTTTTTGAGTTGCTTGGCCTTGCCCACGTACAGCACGTTGCCTTGCGCATCGAAATAGCGATACACCCCCGGCAAAGCCGGGAGCGCGGCCACTTGGGCCAGCAAAGATTCGTCGTGAGCCGCTGTCATGGCGCGTATTGTGACGGCGAAACACTTTGCCCCGACAATCTCCCCCCATGAAGACGCACCGGCTCTGGGACATTTTTTGCACCGTCATCGACAACCACGGCGACCTGGGCGTGTGCTGGCGCCTCACGCGCCAACTCCTGGCGCAAGGCCAGTCGGTGCGCCTGTGGGTGGACGACGCCTCAGCCCTCGTCTGGATGGCCCCCGATGCCCCAGCCCTGCCCAATCTGCAAGTGCTGCCCTGGTCTGATGCCAGCCAAAGCGAAGTGCTGGCCAGCTTGCAAGCTGCCGATGTCTGGATCGAAGCCTTTGGCTGCAACCTGCCCGAAACTTTTATCGCCCACGGCGTGGCCACCCGCCAACACCAACCGGCTTGGATCAATCTCGAATACCTGAGTGCCGAAGACTGGGTGCCCCGCATGCACAAAATGCCTTCGCCGGTGATGAGCGGCCCGGCCAAGGGCTGGACCAAAACCTTCTTCTACCCCGGCTTCACCGAGGACACCGGCGGCCTGCTGCGCGAAAGCGATCTGCTGGAAAGGCAACAGCGCTTCGACCGTGCAGCCTGGCGTCAAAAGCACGCCCCTGATCTGGCACCAGACGGCCTGCTGATCAGCCTTTTTTGCTACGAACCCGCCGCCCTGCCCCAACTGCTTACCCAACTGGTCGGCACACCCCACCACCTGCTGGTCACCCCTGGCCGTCCGCTGGCTGCCGTACAACAAGCCTTGGCGAGCATGCCCGTACACCCCCACTGGAGCGCCCTGCCCTACACCAACCAAAACGGCTTTGACGAGATGCTCTGGGCCTGCGACTTGAATTTTGTGCGCGGCGAAGACTCGCTGGTGCGCGCCCTGTGGGCGGGCCAGCCTTTCATCTGGCACATCTACCCACAAGACGACAACGCGCACCATGACAAGCTGGAGGCGTTTTTGGAATGGATGCAGGCACCGCAGAGTCTGCGGCGAGCGCATCGGGTTTGGAACGGGATAGAAGTGGGTGAATGGCCTTCACTCAATGCCGAAACGCTGCAGATTTGGATCCAGAACATCCAAACTAAGCGTCATCAACTTTCTGGACAAACTGATTTGGTCACACAACTCATCAAGTTCATGGGTTGACAACAAATACGATGTCAAAAAACAGGGCATCAAGCCTTGGCCCAGCTTAGTCGGTAGGTTCGAATTTCGGTCGTGCGCATAGTGAAATCTAACGTGGAGGTCACCGGCGTTGCGCGGTTGTATCGCGCAGCGTCCGGTGGACCGCAGGGTTATGCCTAGGATATGGCGCCATGCTCAAAGACACTCTCGTAGTTTGTACAGTTACTACCGTTAATGATGCTGAAGAAACGATTGCCGGCAAGGTCTCTGTAGGTCAAACAGACCAGAGCATGCTGCGTTGACGTGATTCGCTCCGTAAGCGACGAGAACCCCGGAAGTTTCTTCTTAAACCCAGCAGAGTCGACCTCGACATGGGCGTTGAAGAGATGTGAGCCACCGGGCGGCTGAATCGCCCCGGTTTTCGTGGAGGCCAGTTGGTTTAAGTTGAGACCTCGGTCTCGTTCTTCCCGGCTAGCTGCCGGTAGTAGTTCACCTCAGCTTCAGCCGGTGGAATATA
>NKIO01000001.1 GCA_002255935.1 Comamonadaceae bacterium PBBC2 | reverse complement strand
AACATGACATCCATGGCTTGCGCTTGCGCAGCCAATTGACGTCTTTTTGCTTCACCCATTTGGTGACCTCTACAAATTCGTTGAACTCGGCTCCCAGTCTAACTTGCAGCAGGTTTTAGTAGCTTCACCTGCCGGAAATAGGATAATGGCAATCGATGTTGCATGAAAGCCCATACGTACTGGCGGTACCTTGATGTGCCGCGCCATCAGACGCATCTGTCGGCGCAGCAAGGTATAGGCAATCAATACCCCCCAAACCTCCTGACGAACCAAGTCGGGTTGCTTGCTGCGCAACACAAACTCGCCTGCCTGCAACGACTGCTTGATTTCACGAAAGCCCAGTTCGATCTCCCAGCGCTGGCGGTACAGCGCTGCCAAGGCTTGCGCCGGGTAGCGGTGTGGATCGTCCAATGAGGTGATGAAGCGTCGCGTGGCACCGCCGAGTTCAACTTCAATGAGACGTGCATCCCAGTAGGATGGCAACTCAGGATGGAGCTTCCTTGCGCGTGGGGAAATGGGTAAACGCACACTGTAGTCACCCGGTGCATGGGTAGACAGCACCTCGTGGCGCAGATTGTCCTTGGCACGCATCAACCAGTGGCGCTCATTGCCCTGGGATTGCCAGCGAAGTAAGAACGCGGCCGAGAAGTAGGCCCGGTCAAAGACGGTGAGTGATCTGTCTGGCACACGTAGCGCATTGGCCAAGGTCAATTCGCCCTGAGTCATGCCACCGATCTGGGCATCGAGCAACTCATGACTGCTCGTGTCCATGAGGCACACCGCCCGCACCTGGGGCCATACGCCCTCACCGTATTGGTTGGCACAGTTACCTAATTCAGCGCGATTGGTTGGGGTGTCCGGTGCCGACCAGACCACGCCGTCAACGGCCAGTAAAGCCAAACCGTGTAGCTGCGCCTGCGTCGCCTCATGGGGTGCACCCCAGGCTTGCGTGAGTTGCCCAAATAGCTGCTTGAGTGGTTCATCGCCCAAACGTTGGCGACCTTGGATCGCGGCACTGTGTACGCACGGTGCCGCATCCCCAAGCGTCAAATTGAGCTGACGTAGCACATGCCAAATGGGCAAATTGCGAAACAAAGCCAGTCCAATGACGAGCCAAACGACGTGTTCAGCGGGCAATTTGCGACGACGGATTGAGGCTTTGCCTGCGGCCTGTAGCGTTTGCTCAATCCATGACGGATCAATCAGCTGGCTGAAGTTACTCAGATCACTGGGTACGCGGTTCAGTGTGTGGCTCAGCTCGGTTTGAAATTCCATGAAAAAAGGGACGTAATGAACACGTCCCTTTTTTACACTAACCCCTGATGTCGGCTTAACTGACTGGCATTACGCATCAGCGGCCTTTTTGATATGGCGCATTGCAGACTTAGTTTGCCAAAGCACCCATCACACGTGCCGTAATGGCTTCCACATCGCCCATGCCGCTGATGGCGCGGTACTTGGGGGCGGACTGGGGCTCTTGCTGCGCCAACTGCGAGTAATAGGCCACCAGTGGCCGAGTCTGGGCGCTGTACACATCCAGACGTTTCTTCACGGTCTCTTCCTGGTCGTCGGGGCGTTGCACCAGCGGCTCTCCGGTCACATCATCCACGCCTTCCACCTTGGGTGGGTTGAATTTAACATGGTAAGTGCGGCCTGATGCGGGGTGCGAGCGACGGCCGCTCATACGTTCAATGATGGCGTCAAAGGGTACATCGATTTCAACCACATAGTCCAGCGCCACACCGGCAGCCTTCATCGCATCGGCCTGGGGAATGGTGCGGGGAAAACCATCGAATAAAAAGCCCTTGGCGCAATCAGGCTGCGCAATGCGCTCCTTGACCAAGTTGATGATCAGGTCGTCGCCGACCAGTCCGCCGGACTTCATCACAGCGTCGGCCTGCAAGCCCAGGGGGGTGCCTGCTTTGACAGCCGCGCGCAGCATATCGCCGGTGGATATTTGAGGAATGCCAAACTTCTGGCAAATGAATGTGGCTTGCGTGCCCTTGCCCGCGCCGGGCGCGCCTAACAAAATCAGTCTCATGGATACCCTCAGATTGTTCTAAACCGATGTGCCTGCCCGGGGGCCGTGCCGCCTGCATGTCTCCGGACAGCTTTGGCTCCGAGAATAGCACGCACAAACCGCGATTCGCCTTACAAAGAGCTCAGGTAAACCCGCGCAAAATACTGCGCACCCGGTCTAAATCTTCCGGGGTGTCCACGCCAGGACCGGGCGCGCTGCCCGTCACATGCACTGAGATGCGATAGCCGTGCCACATGGCACGCAGCTGTTCCAGGGCCTCGGTGTTCTCCATCGGAGCGGGTGTCAGCGTGGGGAAAGCCCGTAAAAAAAAACGCGGTAGGCATAAATGCCGATGTGCCGCAGAGGCGCAGGGTAGGGTAGGGTAGGGTCATTTGTCCGTCTGTCAGACCGTCGCGCCACCAGGGGATGGGCGCGCGACTGAAATACAGGGCCAAGCCCGCGGCATCCAGCACCACTTTGACGATATTGGGGTTGGTGAAGTCCGCTACCGAAGCGATGGCATGGGCTGCGGTGCCCATGGCTGTATCGGGGTGCTCTACCAGCAACGCAGCGACGGATTCCACCAAACCAGCGTCGATCAGCGGCTCATCGCCCTGTACGTTGACGACGATGTCGTCTTGGCCCAAGCCCAAAATGGCGCTGGCCTCCGCTAAGCGGTCGCTGCCGGAGGGGTGGTCCTGGCGCATCAACACGGCCTCAACACCGTGCGCCCCACAGGCAGCCAGAATTTCGGGGCTATCGCCCGCCACAACAATGCGTACGCTGTCAGCCACACCGGAGCGCACGCGCTGGGCCACGCGCACGACCATCGGCAGTCCGCCAATATCCGCCAAAGGTTTACCCGGCAAGCGGCTGGAGGCAAGACGTGCGGGAATCAATACGTGTAGTGCAAGTCAGAGCCCCAGCTCTTCGTCGGTGAGTACCCGGGCTTCGGTTTCCAGCAAGACCGGAATGCCATCGCGTACCGGGTAGGCTAAACGTGCGCTGTGGGAAAAGAGTTCTTGCTGTTCGCGGCGGTATTCCAGCGGGCCCTTGGTAACGGGGCAGACCAGCAGTTCAAGTAGTCGTGTGTCCATGGGGCGATGATAACTTTGCCGCGCTGGCGGCCCGCAGCAGCGGGTCGAACTGGTTCCAGAAGGCTGGTTCCAGTTCAAAGTGCAGCGGCACGGCAATCGCGTCCGGAGCAACACGCCAGAGCTTTGCAGCGTCTTTTTCGGTACAAATCAGGCTGTGGCCCGCATGGCGTGTGCGGGGCCAGCTATCAAAATCATAGTGATCGGGTAGGGCCAGGGTCTCTTGTAATACCAGCCCTTGGGCGCGCAGCATCGTAAAAAACTCTTCCGGCTGGCTGGTTCCCGCCAGTGCTATTAACGGCTGGCTAACCGGCGCGGCCAAATCGGCCAGGGAAACTAGTTCGCCATTTCTGCGAATTCCAAAATCCGCCAAGCTGCGGTGCCCGCGCAGACCAGGGAAGGCGGGTGATTGGCCAGTGTGCAGCGCCAAGCTCTTGGCGGATGTTTGTCCGGCGGCGGCTACCAGCGCCCGTGGCCAATATTCGCGCAGTGGTCCGGACGGCAGCAGCCAGCCATTGCCGCAGCCCCGGTCGTCAAACACGCATATCTCCAGATCTCGGAACAAGCCGTAGTGCTGCAGACCGTCGTCACACACCAGTATCTGGGTTTGGGGGTAGCGCTGCAGCAGCGCGCTGGCCGCTTCAAAGCGGCCGGGGCCAACGAAGACGGGCACCCCGGTTTTCTGTTGGATAAGCAGAGGCTCATCACCGGCCTCGTGGGGCGGTGTGGCAGCCGTGACCTCCAGGCACCCGATAGAGCTGCGCCCATAGCCACGGGACACCACACCCACTAGCCAACCTGTGGCCTTCAAATGCTCAACCAGAGCGATGGTGACAGGCGTCTTGCCCGAGCCGCCAGCCACCACATTGCCGACCACGGCTACAGGAACACTGACGCGACGTGATTTTTGCCATTGCCACCGGTATAACTGGCGGCGTAGCGCCGCCAAGGCACCGTAGAACGCGGCTACCGGTAGCAAAAGGCGGGGTAAGAGCCCGCGGTGGTTCCAGCTTTGGCGCAAACGCTGCTGCATTGCGGCCGGCATGGGCTTAGCGGCCGGATTGCGCCGAAGACTGGGTGGCAAAGGTAATTTGGTTCAGGCCCGCACGGCGTGCTGCCTCCATCACGGTCACCACGGACTGGTGCTTGGCGCTAGCATCGGCGCTGATGATGACCACTGTTTCTTTGCCAGCTTTGGCGCCGTCGCTCAGTGCGGCGGCCAGGGTCTCCAGGCTGCGGCCTGTGACGGCCACGCGGTTGACGCTGTAGGCGCCATCGGCGCTCACCGACACGATCATTTCCTTAGGGTAGTCCCGTTGGGCATCCGTATCGGCCACCGGTAGGCGCAACTGCATCTCGGTGAACTTGCTGTAGGTGGTCGACAGCATCAAAAAGATCAGCACTACCAGCAGCACGTCAATGAACGGGATCAGGTTGATTTCGGGTTCGCTGACAGAACGTGAGCGGAAATTCATGGTGATTCCCGATTACTTGCGGGCGTGGCGCAGGTGGCGGGCCAGGCGCTCGGCAGACAACTCCAGCGTCAGCAGATACGCATCCACCCGGCTGCGGAAGTAGCGCCAGAAAATCAATGAGGGAATGGCCACCATCAAACCAAAAGCCGTGTTGTACAAGGCGATGGAAATACCGTGCGCCAACTGGGCCGGGTTACCCCCGGTGGAGCCTCCGGGAGCTTGCGATCCAAAAATCTCGATCATGCCGACGACCGTGCCAAACAAGCCCAGCAGCGGGGCGGCAGAGGCAATGGTGGCCAGTGCGCTCAGGTAGCGTTCCATGCGGTGGGCCACGGTGCGGCCCGTGCCTTCCATGGTGGCGCGCAGGTCTTCAGGGCTGCAGCGGGGGTCGGAGTTCAGGGCTCTAAGGCCGCTGGCCAGTACTTCGCCCAGCGCAGAGTTTTGCTCCAACTGCGACACCACATCCGGCCCAGGCAGACTGGACCGAGTCACGCTCAACACCTCATCCAGCAATTTGGGCGGCGCGATCTTGGATGTCTTGAGGCTAACAAAACGTTCAATGACAATCGCCAAAGACAGAATCGAGCAGGCAATCAGGGGCCAGATGGGCCAGCCGGCGGCTTGTATGATGGAAAACAAATGGTCTCTCCGTGCGATTGAAATCGTGAGCGATTATGGCCCAGCGTTTCGCATTCACCCGCGTCCATCGCTGCTGGCTCTGCCGATTCATACCTGTTGAAACAATAAACATGCTTATTCACCCAACACTGTTGACTTTTGGAGCCTGCATTGCTCGATAGTTCTGCTCCTACGGCTGCAGCACGCGTTTGGCGCGTAGGCGCTTTGTGCCGCGCGATTGCGGACGCGCTGGATGCCCGCTTCAACCCGATCACGGTGGAGGGTGAAATCAGCGGGTTTTCCCGCGCGGCCAGTGGCCATTGTTACCTGACGTTGAAAGATGAGTCGGGGCAACTGCGTTGCGCCATGTTTCGCCGGGCCGCCAGCAGTTTGGACTTTGCGCCCAAAGATGGCGACAAGGTGGAGGTTCGCGGGCGCTTGTCGGTGTACGAGGCCCGTGGTGAGTTGCAGCTGGTGGTGGACTCCATGCGCCGCGCCGGGCAGGGCACTTTATTGGAAGAGTTTTTCAAGCTCAAGCTGCGTCTGGAGCAAGAAGGCTTGTTTGACTCGGCACGCAAGCGCACCTTGCCTGTGATGCCCCGTACGATCGGGCTGGTTACGTCCTTGGGCGCGGCGGCTTTGCACGACGTACTCACCGCACTGCAACGCCGTGTTCCCCATATCTCCGTGGTGCTGGCACCCGCATCGGTGCAGGGGGCGGGGGCTCCGGCAGAGATAAACAGAGCGCTTGAATCGCTGTACGCCCTAAGCCCTGGCCCTGATGTGATTTTGCTGGTGCGTGGCGGTGGGGCGATGGAAGACTTGTGGGCCTTTAATGATGAGGGCTTGGCCCGCACCATGGCCCGCAGCCCGGTGCCCGTCATCAGCGGCGTTGGGCATGAGACGGATTTCACGATTGCCGACTTTGTGGCGGATTTGCGGGCACCCACTCCGACTGCGGCGGCCGAGCTGGCATCCCAGTCCACGCAGTTTTGGCGGGACCGCACCGAGCAGTGGGCCGCGCGACTTAATGACATCGTATTCGCGCACCTGGATCGTCAGGCACAACGCCTGGATTTGGCAGCATCCCGTCTGGGCCGCCCATCGGCCATGGCGCAGCAACAGCGTTTGCGGCTGGCTTCGGTGCAGCAACGGCTAACGCACGGTTTGCAAATGGCGGTGCAACGCGATCGTGTGCGCTGGGAGCGCATGCTTGGCAAGCTAACCCCTGCCGTGCAGCGCAGCCGCGATACGGCGCAGCGCAGGGTCGATATCGCCGGGCTGAAGCTCAGCATGCTGGATCCCAGCCTGGTTTTGCAGCGCGGCTACGCCTGGCTGACGACTGAAGATGGAAAGACCCTGACGCAGGGTGCACAGGCGCAACCGGGCGAACACCTGACCGCTACGCTGGCCGACGGCAAGCTTGGTCTGGTAGTGCACGGACGACAATCCAATTAGTTTCTACAATCGAAACGCTTTTTTGTCACTTTGAAGAGGAAATCATGGAACACACCCTACCCGCATTGCCTTACGCCATTGACGCTTTGGCGCCCGCCTATTCCCAGGAGACTCTGGAGTTTCACCACGGTAAGCACCACAACGCTTATGTGGTCAATCTCAACAACCTGCAAAAGGGCACTGAGTTTGAAAACATGACCCTGGAAGAAATCATCAAGAAGTCGTCCGGTGGTATCTATAACAACTCCGCCCAAATCTGGAACCACACCTTTTTCTGGAATTGCATGAAGCCCCAAGGCGGCGGCGAACCTACCGGCGCCTTGGCAACTGCCATTACCGCCAAGTGGGGCAGCTACGCAGCCTTCAAGGAAGCGTTTGTGAAGTCGGCAGTCGGCAACTTCGGTTCTGGCTGGACTTGGTTGGTCAAGAAGGCTGACGGCTCTGTGGATATCGTCAATACGGGTGCCGCTGGTACTCCTTTGACAACTGCTGACAAAGCCCTGTTGACCGTGGATGTGTGGGAACACGCCTACTACATCGACTACCGCAATATGCGTCCCAAGTTTGTTGAGACCTTCCTCGAAAAATTGGTGAACTGGGGTTTTGCGGAAGCCAACTTCGCCTGAGCGATCTGACATAAAAAAACCGACTGCGAAGTCGGTTTTTTTTGGCCCATGCGTTGGAGCGTTATTTAGCGCGCTGCGCTAAACGGCTTTCCACCCAGCTTGCTGCCGGGCTTTACGCCCTTTTTGGTAAACCAGCCTCGGTTCATCTCCAGCACATAGCGCACGGGTTTGGCGGAGCAGTGCGATTCGGTGGTTTGCGGCTTCATGTTTTCAAGATTGACGATGGTGCCGTCATCGGCCACAAAGGCTGCGGTCAGCGCAATGCGGGTGTTCTTCATCCAAAAGCATTGCACCGTGGGTTGCTCAAACACGAACAGCATGCCTTCGTTCATCGGCATCTCATTGCGGTACATCAGGCCCACCGTGTGTTGGTCCTGGGTGATGGCAACCTGGGTGTCGATCTGATGGATTCCAGCCGTCAGCGTAATGCGCTGCAGATTCGTCTGCGGAGCTTCATCTGCGGCGGCAGGGCCCGCTGCTATCACGAGCAGCGCGGCGAATATGCGTGTCCAAAAATTCTTCATCGGGGAAATGGCAATCAAAGTTATAGAGAGAGAGGGCGCAGAGTCTGTTTCCGTTGGCTATCGTAATCCCAAACCCCGACGGGCATCGGTGAATTGTTTAGGGCTAGAATTTAACTCGACTTCAGGTGGCGCACTGGCTCGCCGCGTGATGCTTTACACACCAAAACACCCGGAGACCGATTCCATGTACCAACACATAGTAGTTCCTGCAGAAGGCCAGAAAATAACGGTCAACCCGGACATGTCGTTGACCGTTCCCGATCAGCCTATCGTTCCCTTCATTGAAGGCGATGGCACCGGCCTTGACATCACGCCGGTGATGCTGAAGGTGGTAGACGCAGCTGTAGCTAAGGCCTACGGCGGAAAGAAAAAAATCCATTGGATGGAGGTGTATGCCGGTGAGAAGTCCACCAAGGTCTACGGTCCTGATGTCTGGCTGCCGGAAGAAACCTTGCAAGCCTTGCGTGAATATGTGGTGTCCATCAAAGGCCCGCTGACGACGCCGGTGGGTGGTGGCATCCGCTCCCTGAACGTCGCCCTGCGCCAAGAGCTGGATCTGTACGTGTGTTTGCGCCCCATTCAGTATTTCGATGGCGTGCCCAGCCCAGTGAAAGAGCCGCACAAGACCAATATGGTGATCTTCCGTGAAAACTCGGAAGACATTTATGCCGGTATCGAATTTGAAGCGGAAAGCGATAAGGCCAAGAAGCTCATCAAGTTCTTGCAGGATGAAATGGGTGTGAAAAAAATTCGCTTCCCGAACACCTCGGGCATTGGTATCAAGCCGGTATCACGCGAAGGTACCGAGCGTCTGGTGCGTAAAGCGATTCAGTACGCGATTGACAATGACAAGCCTAGCGTGACCATCGTGCACAAAGGCAACATCATGAAGTACACCGAGGGTGGCTTCCGCGATTGGGCCTACGCTCTGGCGCAAAAGGAATTTGGCGCTGAGCTGATTGACGGTGGACCTTGGTGCAAATTCAAGAATCCCAAGACCGGCAAAGAAATCATTATCAAGGACTCGATCGCGGATGCGTTTCTGCAGCAAATTTTGTTGCGCCCAGCCGAATACAGCGTGATTGCCACGCTCAACCTGAACGGTGACTATGTGTCCGATGCTCTGGCAGCACAGGTGGGTGGCATTGGTATTGCACCAGGTGCCAATCTGTCAGATTCGGTGGCCTGTTTTGAAGCTACACACGGAACTGCGCCCAAATACGCTGGTAAAGATTACGTGAACCCAGGGTCTGAAATTCTGTCGGCTGAAATGATGCTGCGCCACATGGGCTGGATCGAGGCGGCTGACTTGATCATCAGCTCTATGGAAAAGTCGATCAAAAGCAAGAAAGTGACTTACGATTTTGCGCGCCTGATGGAGGGCGCCACCCAAGTCAGTTGCTCGGGCTTCGGAAAAGTGATGATTGATAACATGTAGTTTCGAATAGTGATGCTGTAGTGCCCCCAGGCGCCACCGCCCGTACCTGTGCAGGTGCGTGGCGGTTTTTTTTTGAACCAGAGCTTGAATGTGGCCTGAGTGTCTCCAATTCCAGTCCATGCCACGGAAACTCAGGGCACCCGATAAAATTAGATCCATGGCAACCAATAACCCGAACCAACCTCCTGAGCCTCCGATTGTTCCGCCCCGCCGTGAGTCTGGCGGAGCGGTCGTGCTGGAGCGACGCACCGAGCGCGTCAAGCCACCATCGATGTACCAGGTGCTGATGCTCAATGACGACTACACACCCATGGAGTTCGTGGTCGTCGTGATCCAGGAGTTTTTTGGCAAGGATCTAGCGGCTGCCACGCAGATCATGTTGAAAATTCACCTTGATGGCCGCGGCGTGTGCGGTGTCTATCCCAAAGACATTGCAGCAACCAAGGTTGATCAGGTGCTGGAGGCGGCCCACAAGGCCGGGCATCCGCTCAAGTGCATCAGTGAGCCCGTGGATTTGTAAGTTGCTTTGCCACACAACGGCACAGGCAACTAAAACGGTTTACAGTTAATCATCAACGCAAGGCAAAAGGAACCCACATGATCGCCCAAGAATTGGAAGTCAGTCTGCATATGGCGTTTGTGGAAGCGCGTCAACAGCGGCATGAATTCATCACCGTCGAGCACTTGCTGCTGGCATTGCTGGACAACCCCAGCGCTGCCGAAGTTCTGCGAGCCTGCTCGGCCAATGTTGAGGACTTGCGCAAGTCGCTGTCCAACTTCATCAAAGACAACACGCCCCAAGTGGCCGGCACAGACGATGTAGATACTCAGCCTACGCTGGGTTTTCAGCGAGTGATCCAACGCGCAATCATGCACGTGCAGTCCACCGGCAGCGGCAAGAAAGAAGTGACTGGCGCCAATGTGCTGGTTGCCATCTTTGGCGAGAAAGATTCGCACGCGGTGTATTACCTCCACCAGCAGGGTGTGACCCGCTTGGATGTGGTGAATTTCATCGCCCACGGCATCAAGAAAAACGACCCGCCTGAAGCTGCAAAGTCCAGCGAGAATCCCGCTGAAACTGAAGAAGTTGGCAGCGAGAAGAATGAAAAAGCTTCGCCGCTGGAGCAGTACACCGTTAATCTGAATCAGCTTGCCAAAGACGGCAAGATCGATCCGCTGATCGGGCGCGAGTACGAAGTCGAACGCGTGATTCAGATCCTGTGCCGCCGCCGCAAAAATAATCCACTGCTAGTTGGTGAGGCAGGCGTGGGCAAGACGGCTATTGCCGAAGGCTTGGCGTGGAGAATTACCCAAGCCGATGTGCCCGAAATTCTGGCGGACTCGGTGGTTTATTCGCTAGACATGGGCTCGCTGCTGGCGGGTACGAAGTACCGTGGTGACTTTGAGCAGCGTCTCAAAGGCGTACTCAAGGCTTTGAAAGACAAGCCCAACGCCGTGCTGTTCATTGACGAGATTCACACGCTGATCGGTGCAGGCGCTGCATCGGGCGGTACGCTGGACGCGTCCAATTTGCTGAAGCCTGGTTTGAGCTCCGGTCAGCTCAAGTGCATCGGCGCGACTACCTTCACTGAATACCGCGGTATCTTCGAGAAAGACGCGGCTTTGTCACGCCGCTTCCAAAAGGTGGACGTGGTCGAGCCTACGATTGACCAGACGGTGGAAATTTTGAAGGGCTTGAAGTCGCGCTTTGAAGAACATCACAACGTCAAGTACGCCGTGGCTGCTTTGCAAGCTGCTGCTGAGTTGAGCGCCAAGTACATCAACGACCGCCACTTGCCCGACAAGGCCATTGACGTGATCGATGAAGCGGGTGCTGCCCAACGCATACTCCCACCGAGCAAGCGCAAGAAAACCATCACCAAGGCTGAGGTGGAAGAGATTGTGGCCAAGATTGCCCGCATTCCAGCGGCCAACGTGTCCAACGATGACCGCGGCAAGCTCAAAACGCTGGAGCGCGATTTGCGCAACGTAGTGTTCGGTCAGGACAAGGCGCTGGATGTACTGTCGTCTGCCGTGAAGATGGCGCGCTCGGGCATTGGCAAGGGCGACAAGCCGATTGGCTCATTCCTGTTCAGTGGCCCCACAGGGGTGGGCAAAACTGAAGCTGCCAAGCAACTCGCATACATCATGGGAATCGATTTGATTCGCTTTGATATGAGCGAGTACATGGAGCAGCATGCGGTGAGCCGCTTGATTGGTGCGCCTCCCGGCTATGTTGGCTTTGACCAAGGTGGCTTGTTGACTGAACAAATCACCAAGAAGCCGCATTGCGTGCTGTTGCTCGATGAGATTGAAAAAGCGCATCCAGCTATCTTCAACGTGCTGCTGCAAGTCATGGACCACGGCACCTTGACGGATAACAACGGACGCAAAGCGGACTTCCGTAACGTCATCATCGTTATGACGACCAATGCCGGTGCCGAGACGATGAATAAGGCTTCTATCGGATTCACCAATCCACGTGAGGCCGGTGATGAGGCTGCGGACATCAAACGCTTGTTCACACCCGAGTTCCGCAATCGCCTGGATGCAATTGTGAGCTTCAAGGCTCTGGATGAAAACGTGATTCTGCGGGTGGTCGACAAGTTCTTGCTGCAGTTGGAAACCCAACTGGCTGACAAGAAAGTGGACGTCACCTTCACCGACAAGTTGCGCAAGCATTTGGCGAAGAAGGGCTTTGATCCGCTGATGGGTGCACGTCCGATGCAGCGGCTGATTCAAGACACGATTCGCCGTGCGCTGGCCGACGAATTGCTGTTTGGTCGCCTGACGGATGGCGGACGCTTGACCGTGGACTTGGACGACAAGGACGAAAGCAAGACGGAAGTCTTGCTGGATATCCAGCCGTTGCCGGAGAAAAAAGGTCGGGCCAAGCCTGAAGAAGCAACTGCCGGCTAAGCGCTGAAATCGCCCCACCTGTCTGGGGCGATTACAGGATAAGGGCTCAGTTCTTTTCGAACTGGGCCCTTATTGTTTCTACGCGCGCACGGTTGACATTGAAGTCTTTGCGTCCAATCCGGCTGGCCGAGCGCACATGGATCACGTGGGCTTCGCGATCTACGGCAAACTCCACATCGTCCGTGAATTTGAGCAGGGCAGTCGTGCTTTGCGCGTACACATACTCAGGCTCTTGGGCAATAACGACCATACCCTTGGTATTGTGCAAAAGGGCTACCAGGCGGGCCATGGCTTGGTTAGCATCGCCACTGAACTTGAGTGGCTGGATGCTCGCAAAAGCTTGCTGGGGGTGGCTGGGGTACAAATCGGCCTGGCTGCTAACACTGTTGGGTGTCAGCGCCGGTGGTTTGAGGCGGCCATCGCGCACGCCTAGATCCGAGGGCGCGCGGCCCCGCAAAAAGCCCAACTGCCCCAGCAAAAATAAGGCTGCTGCCAAGACCAGGATCACGGCAACAAGAATCCACACAATGCGCATATCAAGCCTTTTCTATTGCAAAAACCCCGCGGAGTGCGGGGCTGGGCAAAGGATAGCTGATAACGCCGGGATTTACTTGAAGCCCACGCGGTCCAGCATTTGCTGTACTTTGACCTGGTTCATGCCAACCACGCTGATGGGAATGGTTTCGCTTTTGAACCCGCCGCGTGTCATGGCTTGCAATGCGGGGTTATTGATCTTCACGCCCTTCGCAATGGGCCATTCGTTGTTGCCGTTGGCAAAGTGCTCTTGCGCTGCGGGGCTGGCCAGATACTCCAGAAATTTGACCGCATTGGCAGAGTTCTTGGAATAGCGAGCCATTGCGCCGCCCGCAATATTCACATGGGTGCCCCAAGATTGTTGATTGGGGAACACTACACCCACGCGCTCGGTGACGGCCTTGTCGTCCGGGTTTTGCGAGCGCATCATGCGCGCCAGATAGTAGGAGTTCGTGACTGCAATGGCGCACTCTCCAGCAGCAACAGCTTTGATCTGGTCCGTGTCACCACCCTTGGGCGCGCGGGCCATGTTGGCCACCATGCCGCTTAGCCACTGCTCAGCAGCGACAGGGCCCAGGTGCTCCGTGACTGCGCCAAACAAGGATAGGTTGTAGGGGTGGGAGCCGGAGCGAATGCACAACTTGCCTTTGTTCTTGGGATCGCCTAATTCTTCGTAGGTGTCGACATCGTCTTTGTTAACTTTGGTTTTGTCGTACACGATGACGCGCGCGCGGGTGGAGAAACCGAACCAGGCGGTTTCACCGGTGGCGGTGGGCTTGGCGCGGTATTGGGCTGGAATAGCGTCGTCCAGCAGCGCAGACTTGACCGGCTGAAACAGTCCATCGTTTTCACCGCGCCACAAGCGGCTGGCGTCAACCAGCAAAATGATGTCCGCTGGTGAGGCCGACCCCTCAGCTTTGAGCCGCGCAATGATGCCGGCGTCATCTGCATCTACCCGGTTCAGTTTGATGCCCGTCGCTTTGGTGAAACCTGAGTAGAGCGCCTCGTCCGTAGGGTAGTGGCGGGCGGAGTAAATATTCAGCACCTGTTCTTGTGCTGTAGACGCGCCGGCAACCAGGAGCAGGGCGGTCAAGGACAATAGCGACTTTTTCATGGGTGGTTGTGTAGTTTGGAATCTCACCATGATAAAGCTAACGCGAATCATTCGCAATAAAGTGTTATGAGTTCATTGCTATTTACTAGGGTTAATCTTTGGGCGGCCACCGCCGTGTTGGTCGTGTTGACCGGCTGCGGGAGTGCGCCCATATCGCCCAATACGACGGCTGTCCCCACCGTCAAACCTATTGAGCCACCGATTAGCGTGGTGCCCATTCCCAAGATACCTCCCCGCATCGGGTTGGCACTGGGCGGCGGCGCAGCGCGTGGATTTGCGCATGTCGGCGTCATTCAGGTGTTGGAAGAGGCGGGTATTCGCCCTAACTTGGTTGTCGGCACCTCTGCGGGCAGCTTGGTGGCCGCTATTTACGCCAGCGGTAAAACCGGTGCTCAGTTGCAGCAGATTGCGCTGACGATGGAAGAGGCCACCTTCACGGACTGGACGCTGCCGATCTTTAACAACGGCATGCTGCGGGGTGATGCATTGGCCCGCTACGTGAACGCCCAGGTTGGATCCAAAGTGATTGAAGAGATGCCAATGTCTTTGGGCGTGGTCGCCACCGACTTGCAAAGCGGCCAGGGCATGCTGTTTCAGCGGGGCGATACCGGCACTGCGGTGCGGGCTTCCAGTGCCGTACCTGCGGTTTTTCTACCCGTCAAAATTTCGGGGCGCGAGTATGTGGATGGGGGATTGGTGTCCCCCGTGCCAGTGCGCTATGCGCGCCAGATGGGGGCTGAGCTGGTGATTGGCGTCGACATTTCCAGTGCGCCCGAGGGTAATCTGGCCAGCGGTGTGTTGCAAATTCTGCTGCAGACCTTCTCCATCATGGGCAAAAGTATCAACACGTTTGAGTTGAAAGAAGCCGATGTGGTGGTGCGCCCGGCTTTGAGCGGTGTGGGAAGTTCGGACTTCAGTGCGCGCCGACGCTCCATCGAGGCGGGCCGCCAGGCCATGTTGCAAATGCTGCCGCAACTCAAGGCAGCGATTGCTGCCAAGTCCCACTGAAACTGAAGGCGAAAAAAAAGGCCTCGTTTTGCAACGAGGCCTTAAGGGATCCCTGAACCTGAAGGTTTCGAAAGGACCCGAGGAGACAAACGGTAGAAAAACTACAAAGCGTTTTTCAATATCTGAATTATCTCAGGGTTTTCCCTTGGTTTTCTAGAGTGCATGCTCAAAAACCGAGGGAATCACCAAAATTAACGCTTTTTCGCAGTGGCCTTGGTGGCGTTGGTCGCTGTAGCGGCCACAGCATTGAAGTTGGCTTCGGCCACTTCAGTCGCTTGCTTAACCGCTTTTTGCACAGACTCCAGCGCGTTGTTGGCTGCAGCTACGGTGCTCTTCATGATGGCCACAGCGGCTTCGGAACCGGCGGGTGCGTTCTTGGCGGCGTTGTCCACCAGACCCATGAATTTCTTCTGGGCATCAGCGGCTTGGCCTTCAAAGTTCTTGCTGAATTCAGCAGCAGAACCGGTGGCGATGTCATACAGGTGACGGCTGTAAGCCGCGGTCTTTTCAGCCAAAGGCTGGAACAGGCCGGATTGCAGAGCCAACAGTTCTTGGGCATCTTTGACGCTCAATAGGGACTGTGTGTGGCCAGAAGCTTCGGACAAGGCTGCCTTGGAAGCAGTCAGGTTCAGTTCAACAATCTTTTCGACGCCTTCGAAAGCCTTGTTGGTCAGGCCGAACAGGGTTTCGATGTTGGCTTTGTGGGATGCCATTACTTGGTCAACGGTCAGCATAGTGATTTCTCCAGAAGTTAAAGGTAAAAACTCTTTGTCTGCGCCGTAACCGGTTGTCTCACCGAATTAATGTTGCAGTGCAGCATGAGTTGAATTATAGGGATTGCGGCCAGACATGCAAGCACTTTTTGCTGCATCGCAACAAATTGGTGCGAATCACCTAAAACCGGCATTTGTCATACCCAAGTCACATGGTTCTTCAGGCTGGCAAAATCAAGGCCACAGGACGGCCCCATGACAAGCAGCAGCAACGCAAAACCCCAACCCGAACCCCGCGGTGCCTACCGCCATTTCCAAAGCATCACCACACGCTGGGCCGACAATGATGCCTACGGACACGTCAACAACGTCGTCTACTACAGCTGGTTTGATACGCTGGTGAACACCTACCTGATTCAGCAAGGCGCACTCGATATCCACCACGGCACAACCATCGGTTTGGTGGTGGAAACCGGCTGTAACTACTTTGCATCGCTGGCGTTTCCGGAAACGGTGGAGCTGGGCTTGCGCGTGGCGCATCTGGGCCGCTCCAGCGTGCGCTACGAGATCGGGGTATTTGGCGCCAACGGACTCATGGCTGCCAAAGGGCATTTCGTGCATGTGTATGTCGACGCAGAGACCCGTAGGCCCACCGCCTTGCCCGACAATCTGATTCACATTCTGGAGGCCTTGCAATGAGTCTGTCTGCCGTCGACGAAGCGATCACATCCCGCAGTTCCATTCGCGCATTCACGGCCCAGCCCGTGCCGCGCGAAACCCTGACGCAATTGCTGGAGGTGGCCAGCCGCGCACCGTCGGGCACCAACTGCCAGCCTTGGCGTGTGTATGTGTTGCAGGGCGCCAGCCGCAATACGCTGGTGGACAAGGTGTGTGCTGCGCACGACGCGTTGCGGGCCGACCCCAGCCTGGCCTCGCAATATGCCGAGGAATACGACTACTACCCGCAGCAGTGGGTAAGCCCCTATATCGACCGCCGCCGTGAGAACGGCTGGGGCTTGTACGGCCTGCTGGGCATTGGCAAGGCTGATAAGGACAAGATGCACGCCCAACACCAGCGCAACTATCGCTTCTTTGACGCTCCGGTGGGTTTGATGTTCACGGTAGACCGAGTGATGGGCCGCGGCTCGCTGGTGGACTACGGCGCGTTTTTGCAAAACATCATGGTGGCCGCGCGCGGCCATGGGTTGCATACCTGCCCGCAGGCGGCGTGGAACGGGTTCTCCAGCGTGATCCTGCCGCACATCGGCGCGCAAGCCTCCGAGATGCTGGTCTGCGGTATGGCACTGGGCTACGCCGATACATCGGCGGTGGTGAACAGCTTTCACACGCCCCGGGTTCCAGTGGCAGATTTTACGACCTGGCTGGAGTAAGCCCAGACGCCAGAGAATCATTCGGTTGCTACAGGCAATATGCTATTAATTCAATAGCTGCTCCCGCACTATCCACGGCTTCAAATGCCAATTTGGCACTTAATTTTCCGCCTTTTAACCCTCAAAATGCCAAATCTCAAGTCCAAACCTCGTGTGTTGGTGACCCGGGCCATCTTTCCCGCCGTGCTGGCGCATCTGTCGACCCACTGCGAGGTCGAAGCCAACCAGGACGACACCCATTGGAGCCCAGCCGAGCTGGTGAGCCGCTTGCAGGGCAAAGCCGGTGTGTTGACCACATCCAGCGAAGCCATCAGCGCCGACCTGCTGCGCCAGTGCCCCGATCTGCGCATGGTGGCCAATATGGCCGTGGGCTACAACAACTTTGACCTGCCCGCCATGACAGCGGCCGGCGTGCTGGGCACCAATACCCCCGACGTGCTGACTGAATCCACCGCCGACTTCGGCTTTGCGCTGCTGATGGCTACCGCTCGCCGCATTACCGAGAGCGAGCACTTCTTGCGCGCCGGACAATGGAACCGTTGGCGCTACGACCTGTTTGCCGGTGCCGAGGTGCATGGCAGCACGCTGGGCATCATCGGCATGGGTCGCATCGGCCAGGGCATTGCCCGCCGCGCGCACTTTGGCTTTGGCATGCGGGTGGCGTATCACAACCGCTCTAGGCTGGATGACCGAACCGAGGCCGCACTGGGTGCCACGTACTTGAGCAAAGAAGACTTGTTAAAGACAGCCGACCACGTGCTGCTGGTGGTGCCGTATTCCGCGGCATCCCACCACACCATTGGCGCGCCTGAGCTGGCGCTGATGAAGCCCACCGCCACGCTGGTGAATATTGCCCGTGGGGGCGTGGTGGACGACGCTGCGCTGGCCGATGCGCTGCGTGATCGCCGCATTGCCGCGGCGGGCCTCGATGTGTTTGAGGGCGAGCCCACAGTGCACCCCGGCTTGCTGCAGGTGCCCAATGTCGTGCTGACACCGCACATTGCCAGCGCAACCATCACCACCCGCACAGCCATGGCGCAGCTGGCGGTGGACAACCTGATTGGCTACCTGGTGAACGGGCAGGCCCTGACACCGGTGAACATGCTGCCGACTGCCAGTAAAGATAAGGCTTCCCATTGAACGACTTGCTAACTTGGCTTCTGCTGGGCGTGGGCCTGGCAACACTGTTGACCGTGGTGTGGGTGGGTTTGACGCTGCGCAGCCGCAACGAAGATAGCCTGCAGACGGAGGCCCAAGAGGCCGCGCGGCAAGAGTTGCTGACCCTGGTGCGCACCAATGCCGAGCGCTTGGAGCGTATTGAGCGCGAACTGCGCCGCGAGATCACGGAGTCGGCCCGCGCGGGCCGCCAGGAGCTGGCCCAAAACCTGGCGGCGTTTCAGCAAACCCTGGTGCAGCAAAGCGGCGAGGCCACGCGCACCCAAAACACGCAGATTGACGCCTTTGGCCAGCAGTTAGCGCTGCTGCAAAAAACGCTGTCCGACACCTTGACGAACCAGCTGTCTGGCTTAAGCGAATCCAATGCGCGGCGCATGAACGAAGTGCGCGAAACGCTGGAGAAACAACTGGCCCAACTACAAACCAACAATGCCGCCAAGCTGGACGAAATGCGCGCCACGGTGGACGAAAAACTGCAAGCCACGCTGCAGGCCCGCCTGGGCGAGAGCTTTAAGCAGGTGGCCGACCGCCTGGAGCAGGTGCACAAGGGCCTGGGCGAGATGCAATCGCTGGCGCAGGGCGTGGGCGATTTGAAGCACTTGCTGACCAATGTGAAAACCCGTGGCATGTTTGGCGAGGCGCAGCTGGCGAGCCTGCTGGAGCAGGTGTTTGTGCCCGACCAGTACGCGGTGCAAATAGCTACGCGGCCGGGCAGCAAAAACGTCGTCGACTTTGCGATCAAGCTACCTGGTAAGTCGGACAACGGCGAGCCGCTGTGGTTGCCGATTGATGCCAAGTTCCCGAACGAAGATTACGAGCGCCTGCTGGACGCACAGGGCCGCGCCGATGTGCTGGGTGCCGAGGCCGCTGGCAAGGCGCTGGAAATGCGCATCCGTCTGGAGGCCAAATCGATCAGCGAGAAGTACGTGGAGCCACCGTACACCACCGATTTTGCGATTCTGTTTTTACCCACCGAAGGCCTGTACGCCGAAGTGCTGCGCCGCCCGGGGTTGATGGAAGGCCTGCAGCGCGAACACCGCATCACGCTGGCCGGGCCGACTACGCTGCTGGCCATGCTCAGCTCGCTGCAAATGGGCTTTCGCACGCTGGCGCTTGAGAAGCGATCCAGCGAGGTCTGGCAGGTGCTGGGCGCAGTCAAAACCGAGTTTGGCAAGTTTGGCGATGTACTGGCCAAGGTGAAGGCGCAGACCGAGACGGTGCTCAAAACCATTGACGGTGCCGAGACCCGTAGCCGCGCAATGGGCCGGGCCCTGAAGAAAGTGGAAGCCTTGCCGGATGCGCAAGCGCAAGCGCTGATTCCGGCGGATAAAGACTTTGACCGCGAAGGTGAACTGCCGGGCATGAGCCCATGACGCTTTCGCAGAAGAAGGACAACACCAAAGCTTGGACGCTGGCGCGCCTGATTGCGGGCCAGGTTTGTTTGCACGGCAGCATGGCTGGCATGCGCTTGGCCGCACCCTTACTGGCACTGAAAGAGGGGCATAGCGCACTGTCGGTGGGTGTGCTGCTGGCGCTGTTCTCTTTGAGCCAAGTGTTCCTGGCACTGCCCGCCGGGCGCTATGCCGACAAACACGGGCTGGTGCGTTCCATTGGTTGGGGCGTTATCGCTGCCACCGTGGGCGCGATGCTGCCGGTCGCGTTACCGCACTTTGCGGTGTTGTGCGCGTCCGCGCTGTTGATGGGCGGCGCTTCGGGTATCACGTCCATTGCGCTACAGCGCCACGTGGGCCGTCTGGCCAGTGATACGACCGAGCTCAAAAGCCTGTTCAGTTGGCTGGCATTAGGCCCCGCCATTTCCAATTTTTTAGGCCCGGTATTGGCAGGCTTGCTGATTGACAACGCTGGTATCTGGGTTGGGGGTGTTGCGGCCGATGCCCAGGGGTTTCAGGCTGCCTTCCTGGGGCTGGCGGTGCTGCCGATTGCGGCCTGGTTTTTGGTACGGCATACCGTGGAGCTGCCCAACCCACAGCCGGCGGCCAATGCGGTGCGGCCCGCCGTGTGGAATCTGCTGCGCAACCCCACGATGCGCCGCTTGCTGATCGTGAACTGGCTGCTTTCGAGCTGCTGGGATGTACATACCTTTGTGGTGCCGGTGTTGGGCCACGAGCGTGGGTTTAGCGCCTCGGTCATTGGCGCGATTCTGGGCAGCTTTGCCGTGGCGGCCGCGCTGGTTCGGCTGGCGATTCCCTTGCTGGCTTCTCAGTTGCAAGAGTGGAAAGTGGTGACCACCTCCATGCTGGTCACGGCCACGGTATTTGCCATTTACCCCTTCATGCCCACACCCATCACTATGGGAATGTGCTCTGTGGTGCTGGGGCTGGCGCTGGGTGCGGTGCAGCCCATGATTTTGAGCACGCTGCACCAGATCACGCCGCATGCGCTGCATGGCCAGGCGCTGGCCCTGCGATTGATGATCACCAATATGTCCAGCGTGCTGATGCCCATGCTGTTTGGCACTGCGGGTGTGGCGGCCGGGGTGTCCGTGGTGTTTTGGACCATGGGGTCGATGGTGGCGGCCGGCTCCCGCGCCGCCTGGCGGCTGCGGCCCTGAGCTTGCGGGATCAGTCCTGCGAGAGCTGGTAGAACTCGCGGATGATGCGCCAAGCATCGTCCGGGTCGTCGCAGTAGTGCAGCAGGTCCAGGTCTTCCGGCGATATCGCACCTTCTTCCACCAGCACCTCAAAGTTCATCAGGCGCTTCCAGTAGTCGGTGCCGAACAGGATGATGGGCACCGGCTTGGCCTTGCGGGTTTGCACCAGCGTGATGACTTCAAACAGCTCGTCCAGTGTGCCAAACCCGCCCGGAAATGCCACCAGCGCTTTGGCGCGCATCATGAAATGCATTTTGCGCAGCGCAAAGTAGTGGAACTTGAAGCTTAAGGATGGCGTGACATAGGGGTTGGCACTTTGTTCGTGGGGCAGGGCGATGTTCAGGCCCGGGGTCAGTGCGCCCATTTCATGCGCGCCGCGGTTGGCCGCCTCCATGATGCCGGGGCCGCCGCCGGTGCAGATGAACAAGCGATCCTTCAGCGGCTTGCGCGCGCTGTAGCCGGCCACCAGGCGGGCGAACAGGCGGGCTTGGTCGTAATGCTTGGCATTGCGAACATGCCGGTGTGCCAAAGCCAACAATTGGGGATCGCCGCTGGCAGTGGCATGCTCCAGGGCCGTTTGTGCGCCTTCGGGGGACAAAAACCGCGCGCTGCCAAAAACCACCACGGTGTTCTCAACACCTTGCTCGGCCTGGTCGATATCGGGTTTGAGCATTTCCAGCTGCATGCGCAGTCCACGGGTTTCGCGGCGCAGCAAAAACTCAGGGTCGGCAAAGGCCAAGCGGTAGGCGTCGGCTTGCAAAAGATTGCCCTGTTCTGCATGGGCTTGCAGATCGGCCCAGGCATTGGCGAGGCGGCTGACTTCCAGATTTTGTGTGTTTTCCATGCCCGCATTATTGCTGCAAGCCAAGGGCGCTATTGAAAAAACAAAAGGCTCCCGAAGGAGCCTTTTTGCAATGGACGCTGCTCTGCGGCAGCGGACCCATTTACACGCGCTTGCGGTATTCGCCAGTGCGGGTGTCGATTTCGACCTTGTCGCCTTGTGCCACGAAGATTGGCACACCGATTTCAAAACCGGTAGCGATCTTGGCTGGCTTCAAAACCTTGCCGGAGGTGTCGCCCTTGACGGCGGGCTCAGTCCAGGTGATCTCGCGCACCACGCTGGTGGGCAGTTCCACGGAAATGGCCTTGCCGTCATAGAACACCACTTCCACTTCCATACCGTCTTCCAGGTAGTTCAGTGTGTCGCCCATGTTTTCGGCTTCCACCTCGTACTGGTTGTAGTCAGCGTCCATGAACACGTACAGCGGATCCGCGAAGTAGGAGTAAGTGCAATCCTTCTTGTCGAGGATGACTTGGTCCATCTTGTCGTCGGCCTTGAACACGACTTCGGTACCGAAGTTGGCGATCAGGCTCTTGAGCTTCATACGCACGGTGGCGGAATTGCGGCCGCCGCGGCTGTATTCGGTCTTCAGGACAACCATGGGGTCTTTACCGTGCATGATCACATTGCCGGCGCGGATTTCTTGAGCGATTTTCATAAGTAAACAGGAACAGCTGCAGCTGTAAGCGTGTGTAGGCCGCAAACTGCGGCGGGGGCGTGATTTGCCCGGTTGGAGTGCGGCAAATTCAGCAAAGCCTCAGATTTTATCGTTTTTTCTGCACGAACTCTATAAGTTGCGTCGTGAGATCGTCCATCTGCAGGAGTTGGTCCCGCAAGTTTTGGACTGCGCTGCGCCAGGCGTCTAAGTCGGCTGGCAGCCATTCAGCCAAATTTCCCTCTGACGCTAGCGTCTCTACCCCGTTCCACAGCCGGTGAAATTGCACCAGACTGGGTGGTGCTTGCAGCGCGCCCAAAAATGCCATCAACTTGGCGTGGTGGGCATCGTCATCTTGTGGGTAGATGTGCCACACCAAGGGCTTGCCGGCCCAGATGGCGCGCACCAGGGAATCTTCGCCGCGCACAAAATTCAAATCGCAGCAACGCAGCAGTTGGTCAAACTCGGTTTGGCTCAGCGGGGGAAGGTAGGTGATCTGCAGTGGGCTGTCGGGTGAAAGCGGCCCCAGCGTGGTCAGGGCAGTTTGCACGGCCTGGGTAGCGCGTCCGGCAGATACCAGCAGCCGCGTCCGACTGGGCTGTGCTGCCCATTGCTGCAATAGTGCATTCAAGGCTAACGGTTCGTAGCAGAACAGCGCGACCAGAAATTCGTCCGTCCAATCAACCCCGTGCTCGGCCAGCCAGCGTCGTTTTGCATCGGCATCGTCCCAGCGCTGCAGTGCAGCGACCAGCCCCGGCTCGCGCAACAGCCCTCCAGTGCCTCGGGTGAAGCCGGGGTAGAAAAAATATTTGGTGTGGCCCTTTGCCGGCCCCTGCATCACCGGCGAGGGCAGGGCGTGGGCACGCTCCACATAGGCCTCGGCCGACAGGTACTCCAGATTGATCCAAACCGGGAAATTTAAGCCATTTGGGCCTGGGGCCCAGGTGGAATGTGCGCGAGCAGCTATGAATTCAGGAGCAATCTCGCAGCCGAACCCCTCTATCCACACATCGGCGGGTACCAGATGGGCCAGGCTTTGCGGTAGCAGGGATTGCTCCCAGCGCAAAACCTGCACACCCGGCCACGCGCCTTGCAAAGCGCCCGGTGCCATCCACTGCAGGGCCGAAGCATCGTCCACCCACAGTCGCACGCGGTGGCCGCGGCGGGCCAAGTCAGCACTTAGACGCCAGCACACGCCTAGGTCGCCAAAGTTATCGATCACGCGGCAAAAAATATCCCAAAGCAGAGGTGCCGGAGTGGATGGTGTTTGGGCCGTGGACATGGGCTGAATTGTCTATCGAGTCGTGGACGCGCCAGATGTGCGCAGGATTGAGCACAATACCGCCCCATGACCCCTGTGCATTCCGAAGAACTTTTACGCGAAGTGGCGGCACTGCCGCCGCTGCCCGGCGTGTACCGCTACTTTGATAGCGATGGCCAAGTGCTGTATGTGGGCAAGGCGATTAGTCTGAAAAAGCGCGTGTCGAGTTATTTTCAGAAGAACCATGGCGGCACCCGTATCGGGCACATGGTCAGCAAGATTGTGCGGCTGGAGACTACGGTGGTGCGCTCGGAGGCCGAAGCGCTGCTGCTGGAAAACAACCTCATCAAGACGCTGAATCCCAAGTACAACATTCTGTTCCGGGACGACAAAAGCTATCCGTACTTGAAGATGTCGGGGCTAGCAACGGTGTCGCGCAAGGGTGAGAGCGGTGGGGCCAGCCAACTCGCGATCAACCCTACCGCACTCAAGCCAGCTGCGCCCGGCGACTTTGCCCGTGTGTCGTATTACCGCGGCGGCGTGGAAAAGAAGCACCGCTACTTTGGCCCCTACCCCAGCGCCTGGGCAGTCAAAGAAGCGATTTTGCTGATGCAGAAAGTGTTCCGGCTGCGCACCTGTGAAGACCCGGTGTTCAGCAACCGCACGCGGCCTTGTTTACTGTACCAAATCAAACGTTGCTCCGCGCCCTGTGTGGGGCATATCAATGCCGCCGACTACGCCGAAGATGTCGCCAATGCAGAAAAGTTTTTGCGGGGCGATGCGCAAGAAGTCATGCGCGGGCTAGAAGCCCGAATGATGGCCCATGCTGACAAACTTGAGTTTGAGCAAGCCGCGGAGTTGCGCAACCAGGTGGCTGCGCTTTCCAATGTGTTGCACCAGCAGTCGGTGGACAACGTGCTGGACCGCGACGTGGACATCCTCGCCGTGAAAGTGCAGGGCGGCAAAGCCTGCGTCAACCTGGCGATGGTGCGCGGTGGCCGCCACTTGGGTGACCGGCCGTACTTTCCTGTGCACGTGGAAGATGCCGTCAGTTGGCAGGACCTGGAGGAGGACAGCGGCCCGGCGATCTCGGTGGAGGCCCAGGTGCTAGAAGCCTTTTTGGCACAGCATTACATAGGCATTCCGATGCCCGGCACGCTGGTGGTGAGCGAGCCCGTGCGCAAGGATCTGCTGCAGGCCTTGTCTGAGCAAACCGGCGTCAAGGTCACCGCCGTGCACCAGCCGCGCGAGCAGCGGCGGGCGTGGCTGGATATGGCCCAGACCAATGCGGCGATTCAGCTTGCGCGCTTGCTGGCGGAGGAAGGCTCGCAGCAGGCCCGCACCCGTGCACTGGTCGAAGCACTGGATCTGACACTCGAGAATCTGGAGGAGCTGCGGGTCGAATGCTTTGACATTTCGCACACGGCAGGCGAAAACACGCAGGCCTCGTGCGTGGTGTTTCACCACCACAAGATGCAAAACTCGGAATACCGCCGTTTCAACATTGAGGGTATTACTGCCGGGGACGACTACGCCGCCATGCGCCAGGTGCTGACGCGGCGCTACAGCAAGGTGGCCGAAGCCTATGCTGAAGCCAAAAAGGCCGGTCAGACGCCCACCGGCTTTGCCCGCATGCCCGACCTGGTGTTGGTGGATGGAGGCAAGGGCCAGGTGTCCATGGCGCGCGAAGTGTTTGAAGGCTTGGGGCTGGACCTGTCGTTGATCGTGGGTGTGGAAAAAGGCGAGGGACGCAAAGTGGGTTTGGAAGAGTTGGTGTTTGCCGACGGGCGCGACAAGGTCTACCTGGGTTCTGACTCTGCCGCGCTGATGTTGGTGGCGCAAATACGCGATGAAGCGCACCGCTTTGCCATCACCGGCATGCGCGCGCAGCGGGCCAAAGTGCGAGTGGGCGGCGGCAAGCTGGAAGAAATTCCGGGAATCGGCCCCAAGCGCCGTGCGCGGCTGCTGCAAAGGTTTGGTGGGGTGCGTGGCGTGACCTTAGCCAGTGCCGAAGATTTGGCAACGGTGGAAGGAATCTCGCGCGACTTGGCCGATGAAATCTACCGAGCCCTGCATTAGCCTATTTGGCCATGCCACAATGCCGCCATGTTTTGGACGATACCCACCATCATGACCTGGACGCGAATTTTCGCGATCCCTTTAATCGTTGGTATCTTTTATTTGCCAGAAGCCTGGATCGGCCCCGGTAGTAAAAACTTAGTGGCCACGGTCATGTTCGTGCTGTTTGCGGCCACCGATTGGTTAGACGGCTATTTGGCCCGCAAGCTCAATCAGACATCGGCATTTGGTGCCTTCCTCGATCCGGTCGCTGACAAATTTTTGGTGTGTGCCTGCGTGCTGGTGTTGGTGCATTTGCAGCGCACGGATGTATTTGTGGCGCTCATCATCATCGGCCGCGAGATTGCGATCTCGGCGTTGCGTGAGTGGATGGCCCAGATTGGTGCGTCTAAAAGCGTGGCCGTGCACATGGTGGGTAAATTGAAAACCGTAGTGCAGATGGTGGCAATACCGTTTTTACTGTTTGATGGCCTGCTGTTTGGATGGATCAATACCCACTGGTGGGGCAATGGCCTGATCTGGATTGCCGCCGTGCTCACCGTATGGTCCATGGTGTATTACCTGCAGAAGGCGCTGCCTGAAATTCGTGCCAGAGCGCGCTAGTAGGCACGTTATCGAGCGCGTTGAATCAGCCCCGCTACGGTGCATGTTCAGGTTCTCACTTAGCACACTTTTTCTTGCACTTACCAATAATTTTCAGGTTCAAAACCGACTAGAATTCGCGTCCATATCAATGTAAAAGTGCGGGCGTATTGACATGCTGCCTTCACGTCGCTGTAATGGAAGCTGGTGCTGAAAATCGTCACCTTCGTGATCTAGTCGTAGAGTAAAGCTTTGCAAGATCGAATGGCGGCATCGTGCTACACCATGTGACTGAAGAATAGATTTGAAGAGACATTTCAACCAACGCTGCTCGCACTCAAGGGGTCTTTGTGAATAAAACTGAACTGATCGAACATATTGCAAAACACGCTGATATCTCTAAAGCCGCAGCTACGCGCGCTTTGGAATCAACGATTGGTGCCGTAAAGACCACGCTTAAAAAGGGTGGCACGGTATCATTGGTAGGATTTGGTACATTTGCGGTCGGCAAACGTGCAGCCCGCACTGGTCGTAATCCCCGTACAGGCGATGCGATTAAAATCAAGGCTGCCAAGGTGCCAAAGTTCCGTCCTGGCAAAGCATTGAAAGATGCGTTGAATTAAATTTTTGGTTTCAGGTGGGGTGATTAGCTCAGTTGGTAGAGCGGCGCCTTTACACGGCGTAGGTCGGCGGTTCGAGCCCGTCATCACCCACCACCCACCTAAAGGCGAACATGACTGTTCGCTTTTTTTTTGTTTCCCTGGAGATGTAGCGCATGTTTGACTTTATTCGCAAGTACATGAAGGTGATTGCGATCCCTTTTTTCTTGATCATCATCTTGGCATTTGTGTTTCAGTCAGTTGGTGACTACGCAGGGATGACAGACAAGGCTGCGACTGTTGCCAGTGTGGGTGGAACCAAGATCACGCAAAGCGAATGGGATGCTGCGCATAAGAATGAAGTCGACAGAATTCGCGCCTCGCGCCCGAACATTGACGCTAAATTGTTGGATTCTGAGCAAGCAAAGTATGCAACGCTAGAGCGTTTGGTGCGTGAGCGTGTTTTGGCCACAGCGGCAAGCGCGGAGCATTTGACTACGACGGATGCGCGCCTGGCTAAAGAGCTTCAGCAAGACCCTACGATCTCTTCAATGCGTTTACCCGATGGCAAGCTTGATATGGAGCGTTACCGCCAACTGGCTGCCAGTCAAGGCTTAACGACCGAAGGCTTTGAGGCTCGTGTGCGCACTGATTTGTCGGTGCGTCAAGTGGAGTCTGGTGTGACTTCGACGGCATTTTCGTCCGCTGCGATGGCCCAGGTCACTTTGAACGCTTTTTTTGGTCGGCGTGAGGTGCAGGTGGTGCGCTTCAATCCGGCGGACTACAGCGCCAAAGTCACGCCTTCCGACGCTGAAGTGGAAACCTATTACCAGGCCAACCCCAAGCTTTTTCAAGCTGAAGAGACTGCAGCGATTGAGTACGTGGTCTTGGATATTGACGCCGTGAAAAAGTCCATCACGCTGAATGAAGCTGACCTGAAAACTTATTACGAGCAAAACGTCACGCGTTTGAGCGGCAACGAGCAACGCCGTGCAAGCCACATTCTCATTACCGCTGCCAAGGACGCACCGGCTGCTGAGCGGAAAAAGGCCAAGGAGAAGATTGATGCGCTGCTGGCCGAAGTGCGTAAGAAGCCTGACGCCTTTGCCGATTTGGCCCGTAAAAACTCCCAAGACACCGGTTCTGCTCCTGCGGGCGGTGACCTCGATTTCTTCGGGCGCGGTGCTATGGTCAAACCTTTTGAAGAAGCCGCGTTTGCGATGAAAAAGGGTGATATCAGTGATGTCGTGGAATCCGACTTTGGGTACCACATCATTAAGGTTACTGATGTTAAATTGCCGCAACAAAAGAGCTTTGAGGAATTGCGCGCAAGTCTAGAGTCCGATCTTCGTACCCAACAGGCGCAACGTAAGTTTGCCGAGATCGCAGAGACCTTTACCAACGGCGTGTATGAACAGGCAGATAGTTTGAAGCCCATTGCCGAGCGTTTGAAGCTGGAAGTTAAGACTTTTCCGAATCTGCGCCGCGTGCCGACTCCGGCTGCTCCTGGCGTGCTCGCCAACCCCAAATTTTTGGCGGCAGTATTCAGTGCTGACTCTATTGAAAAAAAGCGCAATACGGAAGCCGTTGAAGTGGGAAGCAACCAAATTGCAGCAGCGCGTATTACCCAATACACGGCTGCACGTACTTTGCCGTTGGATGAGGTGCGCGCCAGCGTGAAATCTAGACTGGTGATGAGCCAGTCGGCAGAGCTGGCAAAAGCAGACGGAATCGCTAAGTTGGCTGCCTGGAAAGCCGGTGCTGAAGCCACTAGCTTGCCAGCTCCCATTGTGGTCACACGGGGTGCGAACACACCCATTCAAGGCCCGATGTTGGATGCCATCTTGCGTGCAGATGCAACGACACTGCCGACCTGGACTGGGGTTGATTTAGGAAACCAAGGCTACGCTGTTGCACGCATTACTAAAGTGCTGGACCGTGAACCCGTTGCAGCAGAGGTGGCGACCCAAGAGCGCAGTCAATACACCACGGTGATCGCCAAGGCAGAGAGCGATGCCTACCAGCAGCTCTTGAAAGTACGCCATAAAGGCTTGATCAAGGTCGCGAAACCCGCCAAGCCAACAGAAACCAAATAAGCGGCAAAAAGCCCGTCGATTTGTCGCTATAATCATGGGCTTGCGGTGGCTGTAGCTCAGTTGGTAGAGTCCAGGATTGTGATTCCTGTTGTCGTGGGTTCGAGCCCCATCAGCCACCCCAGATGAATATTGAAGAGCTCGCTACCAAGTTGGTAGCGAGCTTTTTTGTGGCTAAGTAGCCAGTGAGCTGCCCCAGTCCGGCTCTGCGCGGGCCACAAAGACGCTTCAATCGCTACGCGTATTGTTCGTCTCGTAAAATTAGTCCACCATGTTTAGTAAATTGTTCAATCGTGCCAAAGCGACGCCAGCGAAACCAACTGCGCCTACGCCTGCACCTGTGGCTCCGACACGGGTAGCTGTCGTGCCAAAGGAAAGTCGTCTTGAAGCTTTTAGGGAGGAATGGGACGCCCGAGGGGAGGCTTCTCACGAAGTCATTGAAGGCAACGGTGGCAATACGGACTGGGGTGTGTGGACCGATGCGGTGGAAGAGGAGGAGAAATCATTCGCCCCCACCGTGTCCATGCCGCTGAGCCCGAAATAGTCGGCACCCCAGACGTAAGAAAACCTCTCAAGGCAGGCGTTGGTTCAAGCGTTAACCATCACCAGCTTGCCCATCACGCCGCGCGAGCCCATATGGGCATAGGCGGCTTTCAGTTCGGCCATAGGCATAGTGCGGTCTATCACAGGTTTGATCTTGCCAGCGCCGTACCACTGCGCCAGCTCGCCCATCATGGCGGCGTTGGCTTTGGGTTCCTTCTTGGCAAAGTCGCCCCAGAACACACCGACGATGGACGCACCTTTGAGCAATGCCAAATTGAAGGGCAGCGCGGGGATCGGGCCCGAAGCAAAGCCCACCACCAAATAGCGACCGCGCCATGCGATGGATCGGAATGCAGGCTCCGCAAAGTCACCACCTACGGGGTCGTAGATCACATCAGGGCCTTTGCCATCGGTCAGCGTTTTGATCGCGTCCCGCAGGTTCTCGGTCGAGTAGTTGATGGTGGCGTCCGCACCAATCGACTTGCACAAATCACATTTCTCTTGGGTAGATGCTGCCGCGATCACCCGCGCACCCATGGCCTTGGCAATTTGAATCGCCGATGTACCTACGCCACCTGCAGCACCTAGCACCAGCACGGTTTCGCCGACCTTGAGCTGCGCACGGTCGACCAGCGCGTGGTACGAGGTGGCGTAAATCATGATGAAAGCGGCTGCATCCACCATAGGAAAACCGGCTGGAAGCGGCATACACATTGCGGCAGGCGCTAGGGTATGCGTAGCAAATCCACCGGTGCCACTCAGGCAAGCCACTGCTTGGCCAACTTTCAAATGCGTGACGCCTTCTCCCACGGCCTGCACGGTGCCAGCGTATTCCGAGCCCGGCACAAAGGGCAGCGGCGGCTTCATCTGGTATTTGTTTTGAACAATCAGGATGTCAGGGAAGTTCAGGCTGGCAGCCTTGATCTCCAGCAGCACCTCGCCCGCTTTGGGCTGGGGTGTGGGCAGTTCGGTCCAGGTCAGGGCGTCAACGCCAGTGGGGTTCTCACAGAGCCAGGCATGCATGGGAAGTCTCCAAAAAAGGTTGGTCGCATCATAGGCGCAGCGCCTGCTAGACGCGGATTGAATTGTCCCGAGGGCGACGGCGGCCGGGGTGGCCCACCTACAATCAAGCAAACCCGAATTGACCATGAAAATACTGATTTCCAACGACGACGGCTACCAAGCCGCGGGCATTGTGGCCCTGTACGAAGCGCTTAAAGATGTGGCTGAGGTGGAGGTGATTGCCCCCGAGCAAAACAACAGCGCCAAATCCAACGCGTTGACGCTGCATTCGCCGCTATCCGTGCACCGGGCGGCCAATGGCTTTCGTTATGTGAATGGCACACCGGCCGACTGCGTGCACATTGCGCTGTCAGGCTTGCTGGACTACCGGCCCGATCTGGTCGTATCCGGCATCAACAACGGCGCGAATATGGGCGACGACACCATCTACTCTGGCACTGTGGGTGCAGCCATGGAGGGTTTTCTGTTTGGCATTCCGGCGATTGCGTTTTCGCAGGTAGAGCGCGACTGGATCCATCTGGAATCTGCCGCCCGCAAGGCGCGTGACATGGTGCTGGCGCTGCAAAGCCAGCAGTTGATTACGCCCACGCCCTGGCTACTGAACGTCAATATTCCCAATCTGCCGTATGAACAGATTGGTGCGATGAAGCTGTGTCGGCTGGGCAGGCGCCATGCGGCAGAAAAGGTGGTCATGCAGCAGAGCCCGCGCGGGGAGACCATGTACTGGATCGGCGCGGCTGGCCCGGTCAAAGACGATGCCGAAGGCACCGACTTCCACGCCACTGCCCAGGGCCATATGGCGATGACACCGCTAAAAGTAGACCTGACCGACCACGACAAGCTGGGCTATTGGGCCCAGACCGCTGCGCTGTTGGCGCACGCATGACTGCTATGAAGCAAAGGCCCTCTTTTCCGGCCAAGATGGACGCAGGGGCACACCCCATAGCGGCCAAGCCGCGCGCTGTGGTGCCGGTGGCCGTGGCGCGGGGGCATGGCATGGACTCGGCAGCCGTGCGCCACAACATGGTGCAAAAAATTGCAGCGCAGGGTGTGCGCGATCCCCTGGTCTTACAGGCCATGGGCACGGTAGAGCGGCACCGGTTTGTAGACAGCGCCTTGGTCAACCAGGCTTATGAAGACACCAGCTTGCCGATTGGCCTGGGGCAAACCATCTCCAAGCCGGGGGTGGTTTCGCGCATGCTGGAGCTGCTGCGGCAAGGAGCGCTGGGTCAAAGCGGCAAGCTGGGCCGCGTGCTCGAAATCGGCACCGGTTGCGGCTACCAGGCCGCCGTGCTCAGCCTGCTGGCGGATGAGGTTTACAGCATCGAACGCCTGCGTGGCCTGCATGACAAAGCGCGTGAAAACTTGCGCACCATGCGTCTGCACAACCTGCATTTGCTGTTTGGGGATGGCATGGTGGGCTATGCCAAAGGCGCACCCTACGCGGCCATCATTGCCGCAGCAGGGGGGGAGGCCGTGCCCCAGGCTTGGATCGACCAATTGGCGGTGGGTGGGCGCTTGGTAGCGCCAGTGGCTACCGGCCACGGCGCAGCAGGTTCTCAGTCCTTAATGGTGTTGGACAAGACGGCTCAGGGCATTCGCCATACAGTTTTAGAGGCCGTTTTGTTTGTCCCCCTAAAATCAGGCGTTGCTTGAACGGAGAGATTATGTTTGGTGTGATAGTTAAGCGGGAGCAGGTGGTTGGGCCAAAGGGCTTGGGCATGGCCGCATTGGCACTGGGTCTTTTCCTTTCCGGGTGCAGCTCGACCTCGTTGAACCGCGCGCCTGTTGAAGATCGCGGCACGGCACCCAAGCCCACGGTGGTGGTTGCGCCAGAGCCCGCACCGGTAGCGGCACCCGCCAAGCCCGCGCCCGGCGCGGAGAACGCCGGAAAGCCCGGCTACTACACCGTCAAACCCAAAGACACGCTGATCGCCATTGGCCTCGAAACAGGCCAAAGCTACAAAGACATCGCGCGCTGGAACAATCTGGACAATCCCAACAAGATTGAAGTTGGCCAAGTGTTGCGCGTAGCAGCGCCCGGTACGAACGAGGGCACCGCAGTGACCAAGCCCGTGAGCACAGGCACGGTGGTGGCCACAACCGTAGCCCCAGGCGAACCCGCCAAGGCAGCGTCTAGCCCCAGTGCAGCAGCTTCTGCAGCGTCGCCAGCGTCTTCAGCCTCTGCCGCCGGGGGTGACGATGATCTGGGTTGGATCTGGCCCAGCGCTGGTCCCTTGATGACGGCCTTTGATGAAGGCAAGAACAAAGGCATTGATATTGGTGGAGCCGCAGGCGACCCCGTGCTGGCCGCCGCCGATGGCCGCGTGATTTGGGCTGCAGCCGGTGAGGGCACCATGCGCCACTATGGCAACCTGATCATCGTGCAGCACAACAAAACTTACCTGACCGCCTACGCCAACAACAGCACCTTGTTGGTCAAAGAAGACCAGCGAATCAAAAAGGGCCAAAAGATTGCCGAAATGGGCAAAAGCGGCACCGACAAGGTGAAGCTGCACTTCGAGCTGCGGCGCATGGGCGTTGCCGTAGACCCCGGCAAGTACTTACCCGCCCGCTAGCCTAAAGCTGCCATGAAAACCCCCCAGCGTCCTGATGAAGCGAATGACTGGGTGGGCTTACAGGCTGTAGAGCCCGTGGATAGTGCGGGAGCAGCTATTCATTCGATAGCAATCGATGCTGCGGACGAACTCCCCAGTGACGAGCCCGCCGACGTGATGGATGCGCTGGCGCAATCGTCGACCGAGGGCTCTGGAGATGCACTATCGGTCTATCTGCGCGGCGTGCGCCGCACCGAGCTATTCACCCCCCAAGAAGAGTTTGAAACCGCCACGCGCGCCCGCGCCGGCGACTTTGCTGCGCGCCAAAGCATGATTGAGCACAACCTGCGCCTAGTGGTCAGCATTGCCAAAGGCTATGCGGGGCGGGGTGTGCCCATGGGGGATTTGATTGAAGAGGGCAACCTGGGGCTGATGCACGCCATCGACAAATTTGAGCCCGAGCGCGGCTTTCGTTTTTCGACCTACGCCACTTGGTGGATACGCCAGTCGGTAGACCGCGCCTTGATGTACCAGGGCAGGGCGGTGCGTTTGCCGGTGAATATCGTGCGGGAGCTGCAGCAGGTGCTGCGGGCGCGGCGTCTATTGGAAAGTGATGCCAATCTGGTCGCCCAGCGCCCCGAAGGCATCCGCGTCGACGATATCGCTGCCTTTTTGGGCCAGGATGCTAGCCATGTAGCCGATCTGCTGTCCATGGGCGAATCGCCCCGCTCGCTGGATGCCACATTGGACCGCAATGGTGAGGACCAGACGCTGGGTGACACCCTGGTGGATGAGCTGGCCCTCGACCCGGAGGATGCGGCCCAGGCCCATGAGGTGGACCAGTTGCTGGAAAGCTGGATTGCGTCTTTAAGCAACCGCGAACGCGAGGTGCTGGAAGGCCGCTTTGGTCTGCATAACCGCGAACCCGAAACGCTTGACACCTTGAGCCAGCGCTTGGGCCTGACCCGCGAGCGGGTGCGCCAGGTACAAAACGAGGCATTGATAAAGCTCAAGCGGCATATCAGCCGCCGTGGAATCACCCGCGACGCGCTGATGTGAAATGGTGCCCCCACGCTCCGCCGCTGCGCGGGTCGCTGCCCCCCAGGGGGGCGAATCTCCCTTGGGGCGGCCCGGCGGGAAATTGTTGGCCCCCACGCTCCGCCGCTGCGCGGGTCGCTGCCCATTGGGGGGGCTAAATCTGCTGGGGGCGGCCCGGCGCAGATTTGCCTTGCTACCTGAGACAATAGCGGGCTATGACCGATACCAAAGTAGAAGAAACCAAGAAAACCGGAAAGCCCTTGCTGGAGGGCTGGCTGGAAGTCAAATCCCTCGACCTGGAAGCCCAGGGCGTGGCGCACAGGCCCGATGGCAAGGTGGTTTTTATCGACGGTGCCCTGCCGTTTGAGATTGTTAGCGCCAACATCCACCGTAGCAAGGCCGCGTTTGAGAAGGGCACGCTGAGCGCCATTCACCGCGAGTCATCGCAGCGCGTGCGCCCCGAGTGCCCGCACTTTGGCCTGGAGCCCCAGTCGTGCGGCGGCTGCAAGATGCAGCACCTGCATCCAGCGGCCCAGGTCGCCGTCAAGCAGCGCGTGATGGAAGACAACCTCTGGCATATCGGCAAGGTGAAGCCTGGCAACATCCAGCGCCCCATCGAAGGCCCCGCCTGGGGCTACCGCTACCGGGCGCGGATTTCGGTCCGGTTTGTACGCAAAAAGGGTGAAGTGCTGATTGGCTTTCATGAGCGCAAAAGCCACTATGTGGCCGACATGAAAACCTGCAAGGTACTGGCGCCGCATGTCAGCGCCATGCTGATGCCGCTACGCGCCTTGATTGGGGCTATGGACGCTGTAGAAACTGTGCCGCAGATCGAGCTGGCCGTAGGCGACCAGGGTGGCGGCACGGCCGATGTGACCGCCATGGTGCTGCGCCACATGGAGCCCTTAAGCGAGGCCGATTTGCAGCGCCTGCGCGTGTTTGCTGCTGCTAACCCCGGCTTGCAGTGGTGGCTGCAGCCCAAGGGGCCGGATTCGATTCACCGCCTGGACGAACTGCCGGGCCACGAGACCGGTCAACTGGCCTATGCGCTGCCGCAGTTTGGTGTGGTGATGCCCTTCAGGCCGACCGACTTCACCCAGGTCAACCCCCACATCAACCGCGTGCTGGTAACCCGGGCGCTGGGCTTGCTGGCGGTGGCGCGTGAGGAGCGGGTGATCGACTGGTTTTGCGGCCTGGGCAACTTCACCTTGCCTCTGGCCACGCAGGCGCGCGAAGTGCTGGGGATTGAGGGGGCTAAGTCGCTGGTGGCCCGTTCCCGTGAGAATTTGAAGATCAATCAGGCTGCAGGCCTCATGGAGCGTGCGGGAGCAGCTACTAAATTCGTAGCGCGCAACTTGTTTGAGATGACGCCAGAATTATTGGTAGCGGATGGCGCGGCGGACAAGTGGCTGGTGGACCCACCCCGCGAAGGCGCTTTCTCCTTGGTGCAAACCTTGGCAGAGCTGTGCCTGCGCAAGGCTGATGGCCGGGCCAATGCGGCAGAAAAAGCCTGGTTCCCGCCCAAGCGCATTGTCTATGTGAGTTGCAACCCGGCCACCTTGGCGCGGGATGCTGGTGTGTTGGTAACCCAGGCCGGTTACCGCTGCACCAGTGCGGGGGTGGTGAATATGTTCCCCCACACGGCCCATGTGGAGAGCATGGCGGTGTTTGATTTGATCGGCTAATGCCAATCCAGCCGGGGCTAGTGCCCGGACTTGGGTTTGGTGGCTGTTTTGGCTGCGACCTTGGCCTTGGGGTCTTCGATGATGACTTCCTCTGAGGGCAGCGCGGCGGCAGGCGTGGGCTTCAGGCCTTGGGGCACTACGCCTTCAATTTTGTTGTCCCGCATGTACTGGTCCATGTCTTTCCAGCCCGCAAAAATGGCGGCGCGGGGGGCTTTTTCATTGAGTGAGTAGCAATCCTCAATGCTGCGCAGGCCGTGCCTGCAAGCGCCACCAATGGCCTTGGCATCTGCTTCCTTTTGGGCCACCTTGGGGTCGGCCAGCAGGGCCTCCAGGTCGCACCCCGACAACAGCAGGGCGGTGCTCAGAATAAGGGCGGCTGAAGTGGGGCGTAGCAACATACGGGGCACTATGGGTCTTGACTTCTTATCGGCAGATGTTGCCCTGCTATTGAGCCCGCACGGCAGGCCAGAGCCAAAGAAAAAGGCCCCGAAGGGCCTTCTTTTGTGGCCTTTAGCAGAAGCTAAGGCGCCTGTTGCTGCTATCAGTCGCGTTCGCCGCCAAAGATGCCCAACAAAGCCAGCAGGTTGCTGAAGATGTTGTACAGGCTGATGTACACGCTCAAAGTGGCGGTGATGTAGTTGGTTTCTTCGCCGTCTTTCACACGCTTCAGGTCATACAGAATGAAAGCGGAGGAGATACCGATCACCAGCACCGACAGAGCAATCATCAAAGCGGGGCTTTGGAAGAAGATGTTGGCGACAGCAGCCACCAGCACCATGACCATGCCGATGAACAAGAACTTGCCCATGGACGACAGATCACGCTTGATGACGGTGGACAGCGTGGCCATGCCCAAGAAGATACCACCGGTGCCTGCAAAGGCCGTCATGATCAAACTAGCGCCGTTGCTCAGGCCCAAAATATTGCCAATCAGGCGGGACAGCATCAAGCCCATGAAGAAGGTGAACGCCAGCAAAATGGGCACACCCGCTGCGGAGTTTTTGAATTTTTCAATCGCAAACATGAAGCCGAACGCGCCGCCCATGAAAACGATCAAGCTGATCCAGGGGGACATCGTGGCCATGGCTGCGCCCACTCCGGTGGCTACGCCGATCCAGGCACCCAAGATGGTGGGGACCATGGACAGGGATAACAGCCAGTAGGTGTTGCGCAAAACCTTGTTGCGTTCGTCCACAGACGAGCCGTAGCCCATGCTGTCAATGGTGGTGATGTTGTCGTTCATAGTGCTTACTCCTTGGTAACTGCCATATGCAGATGCAGACATTCTAGGGGGATTCAATGGCTGTGCCGCAAAACCCCAGCCTGAGTGAGGGAGTCGGCGGCGACGGTGCGGTCATAACTGTTCTACCCTGGGCTAACGCTATGGCAGATAGCGGGCGCGGTATGCTGTTGCTTGTCTTACTTTTAACATCGCACACACCATGAAAACCAAATCCATTCTTGAAGCCGCTGACCTCAAAGCCATTGCCAGCGCTGCCGAAGCCGAAGCCCTGAAAAACCAATGGGCCGTGAGCATCGCCATCGTGGACGATGGCGGGCATTTGCTGCACTTCCAGCGCCTGGACGGTGCCGCGCCCATCTCTGCCCATATCGCCCCGGCCAAGGCTCGCACTGCCGCCTTGGGCCGCCGTGATAGCAAAGTCTATGAAGACATGATCAATGGCGGTCGCGTTTCTTTCTTGAGCGCACCAGAGTTGACCGGCTTGCTGGAGGGCGGCGTGCCCATCCTCAAAGACGGCCAATGCCTGGGCGCTGTGGGCGTCAGCGGTGTTAAATCCACTGAAGACGCACAGATCGCCAAGGCGGGCATTGCCGCTTTGGGTCTGTAAAGCAAGTAAGGCGCTTTAACCTTCGACGGTCAAGCCTGCGGCGTCAACGCTGCGGACGCCCTTGACCTTCTCGGCAATCATTTTGACAAGGTCCACCGCATCTTTGGTGGGCAGTTTGCCATTGAGCGACACCACGCCGCCCTTGGTCTTCACTTGCACCTTGAAGGCTTTGGATGCGCTATTGGCCAGAATTTCTGACTTCACCTTGGTCGTGATCCAGCTGTCAGCCACTACTTTTTCTACCTTCTTTTCGGCCGTATCCATCTTTTCACCGACGGTGGGCGAATCCTGCGGTGCCGCATGCACCATGGCCGCACCGGCTGCCAGTGCTAGCGCAGCCAGGGCAGGGCAGAGGAACTTGCCATAAGACGATGTTGCTGTGGTTTTGGTAGTTGACATGGGTCTCTTTCGTTAGGGTTGAATTGCATCCGAGACCCGAGAATGCCGCACGCCCAGCCCTGCGTCCGTGCGCTTGCATACACAAACCCTGAGGTGACCTGGCGCAAGTCAACTCCGCAGGGCTTCAAAGCGCTGCCCAAGCTCCTGGCGCAGTTGCTTGCGCACCTCAGCGGCTTTAAAGCGCCGTTGCTGATCCGCAGTCACCAGCTCCAATGGGGGCACGCGCGCGGGCTTGCGCTCCTCGTCGATAGCCACCATCGTAAAGAAGCAACTGTTGGCGTGGCGCACAACCTGGGTTTGAATGTTCTCGGCAATCACCTTGATGCCGATCTCCATGGACGACTTGCCCACGTAGTTCACCGATGCCAAAAACGTGACCAACTCCCCCACGTGAATGGCTTGCAGAAACATGACCTGGTCGACCGACAAAGTCACCACATAGCGCCCCGCATAGCGGCTGGCGCAGGCGTAGGCCACTTGGTCCAGCAGTTTCAGGATGCTGCCGCCATGCACGTTGCCCGAAAAGTTGGACATATCGGGCGTCATCAAGACGGTCATGGTGAGTTCTTGGCTGGGCAGGTTCATGGTGTGTGGCGTTCACGGTTGGGGCATTGCGGCCATCATAAGTGGCCCCGCGCGCTGCGCATTGCGGTAGACAATCGCGTCTCCATGAAAGGGTGCCAAGCATGTTGACAACGATCCAAGCGCTGCTGAGCCTGAGGCTGTTCCGCTTCGCAGCCCGTCCAATGGCGCGTCTCGTGGCGCGGCTTGGCCGCAGCGGGCTTGCGGTGGGGTTTTGCTTTGGCTTGAGCGCATGGGCTGGAGTTGCCTTAGCGCAGCACCCAAGCTCGGGCCTGGTAGGGCCGGATGGCAGCTTGCCCGCCTTTCATGCGCAACTGCGGGAGCAAATGGATTTCAGTTTGGGCTGGACGGCAGCGCAGCAAAAGCAGCCCCAGGCCTGGCGGGCCGCAGGCTTGCAAAAGGCCCGCGAGCTCATGCTCCAGCCCGGCCAAGATGCCACGCCTTTCCAGCCCCAAGTGATCGGTGAGCAAGACCGTGGCAGCTATGTGGCGCGGCAGATTGAATTCAATGTGACGGCCCACAGCCGGGTGCTGGCGTGGATGCTGGTGCCCAAGGGGGCGGGGCCTTTTCCGGCGGTGCTGGTACTGCATGACCACGGCGCGCGCTTTGACATTGGCAAAGAAAAGCTGATTGCGCCCGAGGCGGGCAGCGCGCGCGCCGAGTCTGCGCAGCAGTGGGCTGACAAGTACTTTTCGGGCCGCTTTGTAGGTGATGCGCTGGCGCAGCGCGGCTATGTGGTGCTGGCGGTGGATGCGCTGGGCTGGGGCGACCGCAGCGCGCCGGGTTTTCAGGCCAGCAGCCAGCAAGCGCTGGCGGCCAATCTGATGAACTTGGGCACTTCGTTTGCCAGCATCATCGCCACCGAAGACGTACGCGCTGCCCGGTTTCTGGCCAGCCAGGCCGAAGTAGACCCGCGCCGCGTGGCTGCACTTGGCTTCTCCATGGGGGCATTTCGGGCTTGGCAGGTGGCGGCATTGTCAGACGACATAGCTGCCGCAGTGGCCGTGAACTGGATGGCCACCGTGCAGGGCCTGATGGTGCCTGGCAACAACCAGCTCAAAGGCCAGTCGGCCTACGCCATGCTGCACCCGCACCTGGTGCGCTACCTGGACTACCCCGATGTAGCCGCCCTAGCCGCCCCCAAGCCCCTGCTGTTGTATGCGGGTGAACAAGACGCCTTGTTCCCGTTGCCGTCCGTGCAGGCGGCGTTTACCAGGATGCGCGCCGTGTGGTCGGCGTTTGGTGCGGATAGGCGATTGCAAACCCGCACCTGGCCTTTAGGGCATGTGTTTGTGAAAGAGCAGCAAGAGGCCGCGTTTGACTGGCTGGATGCGCAGTTGGCGCGTTAGTAAGTCCTAGGAGTTACGGGCTTGGCAGCAGACATTTGCTATTAAATAAGTAGCTGCTCCCGCACTATCCACGGTCTGAAAGCCGTATTGGGCTTAAATTTCTGCAAACTGCGCTGCGGTGGTGCTAAACAACAGCATCGGCCCGGCTTTGCCCTGGTAGCCACGCTGCTGGGCGTGCTGAAAATAGGCTGCTGCGCCGATATCCACCCTGAGGCCTGCGCTTGCTACAGCGCCTGGAGCAACGCCTGCAGCTTCAAGGTGGTGGCCCAGTTGCGGGTGGTGACCAGGCGGCCAGCTTTGCCCAGCAACGCGGCACCGGCTTTGCTCTCTAGTACGCCGCTGGCGCAGTGCAAATAGGCCGCGTGCGGGCCAATGGCAAATTCCTCGGGCGGTACCACCAGGGGGGTAATCGCGGTCAGTGCGCTGAGTGCTTCGGCCTCTTGCGCAAATACGGTGAATAAACGCGAGTGATCATCTGCACCGTCGGCCAAGGCATTGCCTTGCACCACCGCCGCAAACTCGGCGGCAGACTTCACCACAACCGAAATATCCAGCCCGAACTTGCCGGTGATAGCCACCGCAATGCGCTTCGCATGCGTAGCAGAAGGTGCACTCTTGGCGCAAAAGACCGCGTTGCCACTATTGAGCAGCGTGGCCACATCGGTATGGCCCATTTCCGTCAGCATGGCACGCAAATCGGCCATGGGCAGGCGGTTGCCTTTGCCGACATTGATACCGCGCAGCAAGGCGACGTAAGCGGACATGGCGTTCTCTCTTTTTTGCAGGCCGTGGATCAGTGGTCAGTATAGGGCGGGCGCTTTGTAAAAGAGTGTTCAAACCGTCGCAAACCCCGCGCGCTGAACCCAGAATAGTTGCACACCATGCAATATGCCTTCACCAGTTATTTATTTGCCGCGCTCACTGTGGTTTTGGGCCTGCTGGCTACGGTGTTTGCCTTGCGGCTGCGCCAGGCTTCTGCCAAAAACCAAAGGCTAAAAAAGCACCTGGCCAAGCTCAAGGATGCCGAGCGCGCCCTGAGAAAGAGCGCCTTTCTAGACCCCCTTACCGGGCTGGCCAATCGGCTCTTGATGATGGACCGTTTTGAGGTGGCCATGCGCCATGCGCGGCGCAGCCGCAAGCAGTTTGCGGTGCTGATGCTGGACCTGAACAAGTTCAAGGCCATCAACGACACCTATGGCCATGCCGCGGGTGACAAAGTGTTGGTCACCGTGGCACAGCGCCTGGTGTCTATCGTGCGCGAATCTGATACGGTGGCGCGCCTCGGCGGTGATGAGTTTGTGCTGATCGTAGAGTCGATTACCGAGCGCGCCCAACTGGAAGCACTGGGCCACAAACTGGTGGATGTGGTGTCGAAAGACCTGACGCTGGACTCTGGCGAAACCGTGGCAGTCGGGGCCAGCGTGGGCTACGCCTGGTACCCCAAAGATGGGGACAACCTGCGCGACATTTTGGACGTGGCAGACCAGGCCATGTACACCTGCAAAACATCGGGCTTGATGCCGCTGGCGTAGAGTGGGGGGCTATGAAGCCCAGCCCCACAGCCACCACCAAACCCACAGACACCGCAGCGGTCGACGCTTATATGCAGACGTTGAAACATCCGTTGGCAGATTTGGCGGCCCTGCTGCGCAAGACCATTCTCGCGGCAGACAAAAGCATTGGCGAAGAGATCAAATGGAATGCCCCGGCATTCTTCTTCACCGGGCCGATGGAGCCCTTCAACCCCAAAGAATATCGGCGGCACTTAGTAGTCTTTAACTTCTACCGAAAGGACTGCATTCGCCTAGTGTTTTGGCATGGCGACAGGGCCAATGACCAGACCGGTTTTCTGGAGGGAGCCTACTCGGATGGCCGGCGATTGGCCGTGTTGGCTGGCGCGGACGAATTGAAGGACCGTAAGAAGGCGATGTTGTCTGCGCTGAAGGCGCAGTTGCGGCATATGCGGTAGCTGGCGATGCAGTGCAACTCGTAGGGAACAGCATTTCCTTGCGCACAGGAGAGTCAATGTTGTTGGACAAATTGACAACAGAATGCTGTGTTGTCACAATGTCCAACATGAAGGCTGTCCCGCTCATTCGCCGTCGCGTTGTCCTTGCTCTCGGCGCATTTGCAGAGGTGGCCGTATGGCGAGTCCCTGCACCTGTCCCGCCGTCTGAGCATCCGTTCAAATATCGTCTTGCATATGTGGTTGGTGGGCAGTGCGTTCTGAGATATGACAACGAGCGCGGTAAGGGTGATCACCGGCACTTCGGAGGGCAGGAGCTGGACTATGCCTTCTCAACGCCGGAACAGCTGATGCTCGACTTCAATGCAGATATTACGAGGTGGAATCATGAACACAGTCATTCTTGAGGTTCGCTCCCTGGCGGACACGCTTGCAGATGCAGCCAGCGCCATGAAGTCCGGTCGCGCTGAGCGTGAGGCCCGTATTGGTTTTGCCACGCCCGAGTTGTTGTGGCAGGTGCTAACGGCCAAACGATGGGAGCTGCTCAAAGTCATGTGTGGCGCGGGTGCCATGTCTATCCGCGAGGCGGCCAGACGCGTTGGGCGTGACGTGAAGGCTGTGCACGGGGATGTAGTGGCTTTGTTGGATGCCGGTGTTCTTAGTCGTGCTGCAGAGGGGGGCGTTGTGTTTCCCTTTGAGGCCGTGAAGGTTGAGTTCATGCTGGAGGCGGCGTAGCGGTGCCCCGCTTTTGACCGAATTGCTACAAAGTTAGGAGCTGCTCCCGCACTATCCACGGCCTGCGTGGCACATTGGATGCCGAATTCAGGTAGGAGCTACTTGGTCAGTATCAACTTACCAGCTCGCGTGGTCTGCAGGCGGTAATGCTGGCCGTTGTGCTCAATGCCGACCCAGGGGCGGCCCACCAACAGGGTTTGGGCGGTGAGCACCTCTTCTGTGTTGCCCGCTGCCAACGGCTTGTCAGTCGCCGCGCCCACAGCCGCAGGCGCAGCACCGGGCAATGCGCCCGCAGTGTCGTCTGGCAGGGTAGTGGGCGGGGTTACGGTCACGTTTACTTGGTTCCGGGCTCAGAAATGAAGGCGATCTTCTTCAGCCCGGCTTGGCGCGCCTGGGCCATGGCTGTCATCACAAACTCATAGCGCGCGGCCTTGTCGCCACGGATATGCAGCTCGGGCTGGGGTGCTTTTTCGGCCTCTGCGCGCAGCAGGGGCTCCAGCGCCTCTAGGGTGATGGGCTTTTGGTTCCAGAAGTAGGCACCCTGGGCGTCAATACTGAGCTGGTTCACATCCGGCTTCACGGTTTGGGGCTGGGTGGTGGCGCGCGGCAGCTCGACGTGCAGCGCGTGTTTCATCACCGGCACGGTGATGATGAAGATGATGAGCAATACCAACATCACGTCCACTAGGGGCGTCATGTTGATCTCGTTCATCATGTCGCCGTCCAGGTCGGCGGCAGAGTCGTGCATTCCGAAAGCCATAGTAATTTTCCCCGGGGAAAGTTATTTAGCGGCGTGCAGCGGCAGCACCTGGCCACCACGCTGGTTGCCCACGCGGGCACCGGTCACAAAGTAGGCGTGCAGGTCGTGCGCAAAGCGGTTCAGTTTGGTCAGGATGAACTTGTTGCCGCGCAGCAGGGCGTTGTAGCCCAGCACCGCTGGAATGGCCACGGCCAAGCCCAGCGCCGTCATGATCAAGGCTTCACCAATCGGGCCGGCCACGGTTTCAATACCCGCCTGGCCATTGGCGCCAATGCCCACCAGAGCATGGTAGATACCCCACACGGTGCCAAACAGACCAACAAACGGCGCAGTGGAACCGACCGAAGCCAGCACGGCCAGACCGCTTTGGAAGCGTGCAGTGCTGTCGTCAATCGAGTTGCGCAGTGTGCGGCTGATCCAGTCGCTCACGTCCAGGCTGTCGTGCAACTGGGCCTGGGTGTTGCGGTGGTGGGCTGTGGCTTCCTGGCCGGCGTGGGCCATTTGCACAAACGGGTTGTCCTTGGCCACGCCCAGCGCTTCAACGCCACCAGCAAAGTCTTTGCTGTGCCAGAAGGCTTCAGTGCGCTGGGCCAGGGCTTTGTACTTGACGATGTCCAGCGCCTTGCTGAGTATGACGATCCAGGATGCCAACGACATGATCAGCAGCAGGGCCGCGACGGAACGGGTGACCCAGTCGCCCTGTGTCCACAAAGTGATGAGTCCGAGTTGCGATTCCATAGTGATTTCCGTTATTTAAAAAAGTAAAAATTCCAAGACGATTCAGTGCCAATGCGGGCTACCGCAATACCCAGTTGAAGGGCACGTCAAACCACATGGCCTCGGCCACGCCTGCGCGCTTACCGGGTACGTAGCGCCACTTCAAGGCGGTGGCCAGAGCGGCCTGGTCCAGGCGGTCATAGCCGCTGGACGTTTTGATTTGGGCCTGTTGGGCAACGCCATCCACGCCAATGAAGGTGCGAATGACGACCTTGCCTTGCTCGCCCAATCGTTTGCTCACCGCGGGGTAAGCCGGTGTGGGGTTGTTTAGGTATTGCGCATCGCTACTGGGCAGCTCCAGCGCTGGCGCGCGGCTGGCAGCTACGGCGGTGCCCGGGGGCGGGCTGGCGCTGCTGGTGCCGGTGGCGCTGGTATTGGCGGCCACGGCTACCGGTGCCGGGCTCAAGGCTGAGTTGTCCGGCTCGGCCTGGGTGGCGGGTAAGGCCAGGGGTGTGGGCGCGGTTTGCGGGGCTTTGGCCGGTGTTGGCTGTGGCGCTGGCGTGCGCGGGGCCGGTGGCGGCGGGGTTACCGGCGCAGGCGGCTTGGGCGGAGCAGGTTCGGCATCGGCCGGGCTCATGTCAATCAGCACTTCGGCCGGAACCACCAGATCAGCAACGATGCGACGCAGCAGGCCCGATTGCAATGCCCACAGGCCGCCCACATGGAGCAGCAATACGGTCACCACGATGACGCTGGTGCGGGAAGGAGAAGCGCTTGGCACGTTCATCAGGTATCCGCCCACATGCGCAAAAGGTTGTGGTACACGCCGGTCAAGCCGACGGTCTCGTCGGAATCACCATGCTGCTGGCGCAAGCCTAAAAGGTTCATGTCGAGTTCATAGAGCAGGCGGCGCTGCTCATCGCTGCGCACCATGCTTTCAATCCAAAAAAAACAAGCCAAACGGTGGCCACGGGTGACCGGCTTGACTTGGTGCAGGCTGGTGCCGGGGTAAAGCACCATATGCCCTGCGGGTAACTTGATGGCTTGTTCGCCAAAGGTATCGGCGATGCAGAGTTCGCCGCCGTCATAGTCTTCAGGGTTGCTCAAAAATACCGTGCACGACACATCGGTACGCACGCGTTCGGCAATGCTGGTGGTGGTGCCCGGCGTGTAGCGCACCGCGCCATCAATGTGGTTGCCGTAGTAGTTGCTGTCTCCGCCATAGCGGTTGAGCCGCGGGGGAAACACCTTCTTGGGCAAAGCCGCAGAGAAGAACGTGGTGTTGCGGTCCAAGCCGCGTAGCACCAGGGTCCGAATGGCGCGCGCTGCATCGCAGTCGTGGTCCAGCTGTTCGTTGTTCTTGACTTGCCGCGCCAGCTCGCCAGCACCCACACGTCCATCCCCCCACGGCGCAGTGGCCAGCAAGGCTTGCGCCTCGCGGACTTCGTCGGGGGTCAGGATGTCGGGCAGGTGCAGGAGCATGGTGTTTAGAACTTCACGTTCAAAGTGACTTGGGTGTTGCGACCCTGGCCTGGCACGTAAAACGCGGTGTACAGAGCGTCTGCATACAAGGTGTTGTTCACGTTGGTGACATTGGCCTTGACCGAGATGGCTTCACTGTAGGTGTACTCCGCCATCAAATCAACCGTAGTGAACGCCTTGGCCATAAAACCGGGGTTGCGGTTAGGAGACTGTTCACTGCGGAAGTTAATGCCGCCGCCCACACGCCATTGCGAGTTCAGCTGGTAAGTTGTCCACACCGTACCGCTGTGAATAGGTGTCAGGGCAGGGCGTTCGCCCGCACGGTCACCGGCACCTGCGGTGGGCGCTGCGATGTCAATCACGGCATCCGGCATCCACATGTAAGAGCCAAACACTTCCCAAGCCGGTGTCAGGCGACCGGTCACGTCAATTTCTGCACCCGACGCATGGCGTTGGCCAGACAGCAAGAACGCAGTAGCCGCCGAATCAGGATCGGTATTGCGCTCGTTGTACTTGGTCGATTGGAAGATCGCCAAACGCGTGGTGAAACGCTTGTCGGCGGTGTCCAGCTTGGCACCGATTTCGATGTTGCGGCTTTTCTCTGGATCCGTATTGGCGCTGAGTGCGCTGTACGAATAGGTGTCGGCCGAGGTGTTGAACGATGTGCCCCACGAGAAGTGGTACGAATGCAGATCGTTCGGCTGGTACAGCACACCTACGCGTGGGCTCCAATCGCCAATGGTCTGCGCGTAGCTGCTGGTAATGCCGGTGGTGCCGATGTTGTCAAAGGAGCCGCGCATGCTGTCATAGCGCAGGCCGCCCAGTACCTTCCAGGTGGGGGCCACTTGCACCATGTCTTGGGCATAGATGCCCAAGTTATCCGCAGAGAAGGCGCTGGACTTGCGCAGCACGCGTGACCATTCCGGCACGGACGCACCGTCGTTCGGCGTGTTGGCTGCAGTGTTGGGCTTGGTGATGGCCGCTGCGGCGTACACATTTTTGCCTTCACGACCGAAATCGATGCCGGTGATCAGCGTGTGGCCCAGGCCCCATGCGGTGAATTTGCCGGTGTAGTCGCTTTGGCCGTACAAAGAGTTCAGGTCTTGGATCTTGGTTTGGTTGGCGCGGGTCAAGTAGTTGCCTGGCGTGAAGTTATCCAATGCCACCGTTCCAACAGCGCACAGTGGGTTGGCGGTAGAGCGTGTGCAATACCGGATCAAGCTGGCGCGTTGGTCGCGGGTGTACGTGCCACTGCGCAATGCGGTCTTCAGCTCGGAGCCATCGTCAAAACGGTGGGTGTGGCTGACGGTGTAATTGCGCGCGCTGCCGTCGTTGTAGTCGCTGGACATGCCGTAGTAATTGCTCGGGTCCAGGTTGTCGTTCACCGTGGTATCGCCCACGGGCGATGTTGCCGTGGGGCGAATCCATGGCAGACCGTAGTTCATGCCGTTGTTGTTGATCAGGCTGTAGATGCCGATAGAGAACTCGTCTTTGGTGCCAATACCAAAGCGGTAGGTGGCGGCGATCCCCTTCTTGTTCAGGGCGCTGCCGGAACCATTGTTGTCGGCCTTGGTGGCCATAGCATTGATGCGCAGGCCCGAGTTTTCACCGGTGCTGACATTGAAGTCGCCGGTCACGCGGGCGTAGTTGAAGCTGCCCAGCGTGGTGGAGATTTCATTGTCATCCATGGCGCGGGGTTGCTTGCTCACCTGGTTTACCGCGCCACCTGTGGAGCCGCGGCCAAACAGCATGGAGGCAGAGCCGCGTAGCAGCTCAATGCGGTCGCTGTTGAAGGTGTCGCGCTCGTAGAAGGCGGGGTCGCGCATGCCGTCCACAAAGATGTCGCCGGTGGTCGCCAACGAGAAGCCACGCAGGCGAATGTCTTCTTCGCCGCCTTCAGCCGCCAGGAAAGTCACGCCCGCTGTGTTGTGCAGCACTTCTTTCAGGGTGTCGAGGTTGCGATCGTCGATCAGCTTTTCGGTCACAACGGTTACCGACTGGGGAATGTCGCGCAGCTCTTGTTTGCCCTTGCCAATGCTGGTGGTGGTGGTGCGCAGGCTGTCTTTGCCTTCTGGCGCCTCTGCTTTTTCCACAATCGTGATGGGCTTCAGGGACTTGACTTCCGCCTGGTTGGCCGCCGGGTTGACGGGCTGGGCCAGAGCCGACATGGAGCCCGCCAGGAGCATGGCGCCCAGGGGCAAGAGTGGGGTGGCGTGCAGAGCGGGCGTGCGCGGCAATGCGGCTGATTTAGCAGGAGCGATGTGTGGCATAGCGGGTTTCATGGTCAGAGGGTTGGGCTGGCTGGCTATGTAGGGCAACTGACGCTGACCCATGTGGCTTGCTACGGTTAAAGGGATATAAACAAGAAGCATTCCTGTTTACGGTCGAAAAAAAGCGACTAAAAAGGCGAAATTAGCGTCCCATGGCAAGGGACATGGGCATCCAGCCCCCGTGGGCCATGGCAGATTTCGCGTGGCACTGCTCTACGATGTCGCGCGCGCAGTCTTCGCAGCGCCCGCACTGGGTGGCTACACCCAGGTCAAACTGGATGTCGTCAAAGCCTTTGCCTTCACTGGCGTGGTGGACGATTTCTTTGTCAGAGACGCGGCGGCAGACGCAAACAATCACGTTGAATCCTTTTGGCAAGGCAATATCGATACCGCTATTTTAAATGAGAATCTATCGCATTTGCATTCAGGAAACAAAAAAACCCCTAAGAAGGGGCTTTTTAAAGCATGCGAACACCTGCCGGAGGCCCCGCTTGAGGGCTGTGTTGCCAGCTAGCCTGCTGCTGCTGGTCTAGCTCAGCTCGCCCATTTGGCTCTGCAGGTAGTTCTGCAGTCCCACTTTGCTGATGAGCTCGATCTGGGTTTCCAGAAAATCGATGTGCTCTTCGGTGTCGTCCAGAATTTTTTGCAGCAGGTCGCGTGATACGTAATCACGCACGCTTTCGCAGTGGGCAATGCCTGCCTTGATAGTGGCTTGCGCGCCCACTTCGGCCTTTAGGTCGCACGCCAGCGCTTCGGGCACATCTTCACCCACCAAAATTTTTGCCATGTCTTGCACATTGGGCAGACCGTCCAGCGTAAAGATGCGGTCCATCAGTTGGTCCGCGTGCTTCATTTCACCAATGGATTCGGCGTATTCCTTCTTGGCCAGCTTGTCCAAACCCCAGTGTTTGTACATGCGGTAGTGCAAGAAATATTGGTTGATCGCGGTGAGCTCGTTCTTGAGTTGTGCCTGCAAATGGGCAATGACTTGGGGGTCGCCTTTCATGGGGGCTCCTTGTGTGAAAACCCCATTATGTCCAGCGCCAGTGCTGTGCGAACAGGGCTAGCGCAATGGGCACAAAACCTTGTTACCTCAATGGTGTTGCAAATGAGAATGATTCGCATATACTAAATCCGATCCACCACTGAATTGAAGACCTGTGGTGCCCTTCATTGAGAAAGAGACCCATGCAAAGCACCTCTGAACCCCATACCAACGAGGAATACACCCTGCCCAGCACCGAAGTTTTGCTGGCCGGCACGCTGGCGCTGATGACTGGCCATGTGCAGGCCTGCTGCGGCACCCACCGGGAGGCCATGGTCGGGAAAATTGTGTCGAATTTGGCCACGCTGTCGGCCGATCCGATGTTGTCGCCGGGCTTCAAAACCTTGTTGTGGTCTTTGCGTGGCCGCTGGCTGAACCAAACGCCTGCCGATGCGCTTCAGCCACTACCCGCCACCGAGCGCCATCTCTGGCACACCAGCCCGGAGGTGGTGCAATGAGGTCGGCTGTAGAGGCCTGGGCCGACGCGCACGAACCTGGCCCCGCACGCAGCCGCTACAAGCCGATGTGTGCGTGCTGTGCACCTGAGGAGCCGCCAGCACAAGCAGGCAGGCGGCAGCGCCGCGCAACAACACACCCGGAATCACGCGCAGCAACGCACCCAGGCACACGCCCCGTCTTGGCCTGGCGCACCCGTTTGGCCGCGCTGCAGGCGCAAGAATCTTTGCGCCAGGGCCCTGAGGCTGATTTAGAAGCTGACTTGGATGCCGAATTGGCATTTGAGGCCGTGGATAGTGCGGGAGCAGCTACGAAAATGATAGTAATTGAGGTGAGCCCATGCTAAAGAGCCCGCCGTCACCCGAACCCACCACACCCTACGAACCACCCTGCAAGGCTCTGCATGTGGCCGCACCGCAGGTCGGTTCGCGGCGCAAGCGCCTGTGGGATCTGGAGCATCTGTGCCACTGCCCCCTAGTGGGCGTGAGCCTGCCGATGGATACGCTGCGCCGGTTGGTGAACAAAGCGCTGGGCGGCAACGCCGTGGCCAATGACTACGAGGTGCATGCCGGCGCAGTCTCAGAGTGCGCGCGCCGCAGCAAGTTGTCGGAGCTGATGCAGGCCGAGCTGGACGCCCGTTACGCCCGCGAGATTCAAAACTTCAAGTTGGCCAAAAGCTCGTTGGCGGTGGCCGAGTTGTGGATCAAATACTTGAGTGCCGGTGATGTGGCGGGTGCATTTTGGGCCGGTTTAACCCACCCGCGTTGCGACGAGCCGTTGCAAGAAGCCATGTGCAAAGACTTGCACATGTTCCAACACCAGGCGGGTGCCGGGGTGCGCCTGGAAATCGTGCGCTTCAACGCGCTGGCCGATGAGAACGGCGTGCTGGCCCGCGAGCTGGCCAGGGTGCAGGAGCGCATGACGCGTGTGATGGGCCAGAAGTCTTGCGAGATGGAGCGCATGACCACCGAGCTGATGCAAGCACGCGCCGCGGCTATTGCCAAAGACAGCCGCATAGCATTTTTGACCCAAGACCTGGAGGCACTGCAAGCGTCCATACCGCAGCTGGAGGACAAGCAGCGTCTGCAAAAACGCGTGGACCAGATGACTGCGCGCCAGAGTGAACTGGAGGCCCAAAATGCGGAACTGCGTCGTAAGCTGGCGGCATCAGATCGCGCTGCGGCCGAACGTGTGGCAGCCGGACTGGCTTTGCTGGAAATGCCCACACCGGAAGACAAGCCCGCGTTGCAAGCCCAGCCCATCACGCTGCACCTGCACCACAAGGTGGTGTTGTGCGTGGGCGGGCGCAGTGGCAACTTGGCCAATTACCGCGATGTGGTCGAGCGGGTAGGGGGGCGATTCACCCACCATGACGGTGGCGTGGAGGACAACGTGTCGGTGTTGGATGCCAATTTGGCGGCGGCCGATTTGGTCATTTGCCAGACCGGTTGCATTAGCCACAACGCCTATTGGCGCGTCAAAGATTTTTGCAAGCGCACGGGCAAACAGTGCGTGTTTGTAGAGAACCCCAGCGCGTCGTCCCTGGAGCGCGGGTTGGGCCAAGTTGTCGCAATGGCTGAGAGCACGGGAGATCGTTGAGAAAACCTATGGCCCTGATTGAGATTGCACATCGCCCGGCGCACTCAAATGCAATAAACTTGCGCCATTGAAGAAATTGGCTATCACCCAGGTTTCTCAATAGTTTTACCAACAACGCAAAAGGAAGTACTCGCATGTCTTTGATCAACACACAAGTCGTCGCTTTTAAGAACGAAGCTTTCCACAACGGCAAGTTCATCACCGTGACCAACGAAACCCTCAAGGGCAAGTGGAACGTGTTCATTTTCATGCCCGCAGCGTTCACCTTCAACTGCCCTACGGAAGTAGAAGACGCAGCTGACAACTACGCTGAATTCCAAAAGGCCGGCGCCGAGGTCTACATCGTCACCACCGACTCCCATTTCGCACACAAGGTGTGGCACGAGACTTCCCCCGCTGTGGGCAAGGCCAAGTTCCCCTTGATCGGTGACCCAACTCACGTGCTGAGCCGCGGTTTTGGCGTGCACATCGACGAAGACGGCATGTCCCTGCGCGGCACCTTCATCATCGATCCTTCGGGCACCATCAAGACTATGGAAGTGCACTCCAACGAAATCGCCCGTGACGTGAAAGAAACCGTGCGCAAGTTGAAGGCCGCACAGTACACCGCCGCCCACCCTGGTGAAGTTTGCCCAGCCAAGTGGAACGATGGCGCAAAGACGATCACGCCATCCTTGGATTTGGTCGGCAAGATTTAATCTTTTCAGGCCCCGCCGGAGCGCGAGCTCCCTGGCCGGACAGCGTCAAGGTGCCTTAGCACCTTGCCGTCCGGCTTTTTTTCGCCAAAATTCAAAGGAATCACCATGCTAGACGACACCCTCAAATCCCAGCTCGCCGCTTACCTGGAACGCGTCACGCTACCGATCGAGATCGTGGCGTCGCTGGGCGATGACAGCAACTCTGCCGAGATGCGCGAGCTGCTGCAAACTATTCAAAGCTTGCGCGCCGACAAGATCAGCGTGGCCTATGACGGCACCGATGCGCGCAAGCCATCCTTCTCACTCAAGCGCGCTGGCACGGACACTTCTTTAAGCTTTGCGGGTCTGCCGCTCGGCCATGAGTTCACATCCCTGGTGCTGGCCCTGCTGTGGAGCGGCGGCCACCCGCCCAAGGTGGAGCCCGAAGTGATTGAGCAGATCAAAGGCTTGGACGGAGACTTCAATTTCGAGGTCTACATGAGCCTGACCTGCCACAACTGCCCGGACGTGGTGCAGGCGCTGAGCCTGATGGCCATCTTCAACCCCAAGGTTAAAACCACCGTCATCGAAGGCGGGGCCTTCCAGGCCGAAGTGACCGAGCGCGAAATCATGGCCGTGCCCAGCATCTATTTGAATGGTGCGCTGTTTGGTAACGGCCGCATGCTGGTCGAAGAAATTGTGGCCAAGCTGGACACTGGTGCTGCGGCCAAGGACGCGGCCAAGCTGTCCGCCAAAGACCCGTATGACGTGCTGATCATCGGCGGTGGTCCCGCAGGCGCGGCGGCGGCGGTGTATGCCGCGCGCAAAGGCATCCGTGTGGGTGTGGCGGCTGAGCGCTTTGGCGGCCAGACCAATGACACCATGGCGATTGAGAATTACCCCTCCGTGCAGGAAACCGATGGCCCCAAATTCGCGGCTGCGCTAGAAGCACAAACGCGCTCTTACGGTGTGGACATCATGAACCTGCAAATGGCGCAGGCCGTGGTGCCAGCACCGCAAGTGGGCGGCCTGATTGAAGTGAAGCTTGCCAACGGCGGCTCACTCAAATCCAAGACGGTGATCTTGTCCACCGGCGCACGGTGGCGTAATGTGAACGTGCCCGGCGAGCAGGAATACAAAAACAAAGGCGTGGCCTACTGCCCGCATTGCGATGGACCGCTGTTCAAGGGTAAGGATGTTGCGGTTATCGGTGGCGGTAACTCGGGTATCGAGGCTGCCATCGACTTGGCAGGCGTAGTGAAGTATGTGACCGTGATTGAGTTTGCCGACCAGCTCAAGGCCGACGCCGTGCTGGTCAACAAGCTCAACAGCCTGCCCAACGTGACGGTGCATACCAACGCGCAGACGACTGAAATCACGGGAGCCGACGGCAAGGTCAATGGCCTGAAATACAAGGACCGTACGACCGGTGTGGAACACCACGTGGCGCTGGAAGGCGTGTTCGTGCAAATCGGCCTGGTGCCCAACACTGAGTTCCTGCGCGGCACGATCGACCTGAGCAAGTTCGGCGAAATCTTGGTAGACGCCAAGGGCCACACCAACGTGCCCGGCGTGTTTGCTGCAGGTGACTGCACCACCGTGCCGTTCAAGCAAATCGTGATTGCTGCGGGTGATGGCTCCAAGGCGGCGCTGAGTGCCTTTGATCACCTGATTCGAACGCCAGTAGTTCAAGCCAAGGTTGAAGAGGCGGTCCCGGCTTAAGTGGAGGAAATTTAAGTGTTTTAGTCCATTCAGGCCGTGGATAGTGCGGGAGCAGCTACTAAACTTATAGCAGTGCTCCCGCACAACTCGCGCTGAGGGTACTCACTACACCAACCTGTCAGGCCAATCCCATACCGTCGTTGTTACCGAAACACAGTGAAAGTTAGCGTGGGCTCAGCAGAATCACCTGTGACCGTGGCAGCAGCTTTTTAAAACCTTTGTCAAAGGTGGCCACTGCGGCACCCGTGGCTTCGGCATAGCTGGCTAACCATGCATCGGGGATGTCATTTCCGCTCAGTTGTTGGCGGGAAACTAAAGACCGGAAGGTCGCCCAAGTTTGCGCGTCACTCACGTTGATCTGTAGGACATCCAACAACGCGTCGATGTACGCCAATGCTTCGTCCGGTGTATTGGGCGGACTCATGATCTTTGGATGGGTGACCAAGCGCACAAAGCCCGACACCACCAACATGGGCAAGGCAATGTTGCACAGGCCATTGCGCGCATCCAGCGCCGCCTGGGCTAACCACGCTTTGGCGGCAGCGTGGGTGCTATGGTCCTCACGCGCAGAGGCGATCAGCACATTGATATCTGGAAAATACGTCTTCAAGATGGCAAGCCGTCTGCTGCGTCGTACAAGCTCTTGTTAGACAGCGGGTCAATACCCGGCTGGAGGCCGCGCCCTTTTTTACTGGGTAAGGTTGGCAGCTTGATGGCGACGGTGCTTCGTTTATCAGCTTGCTTGGGTTGCAAACGCATACGCAAACCTTCTTCAATCAGCTTTGTCAGCGTCGTGCGCTGCTGCGCAGCGAAGGCTTTTGCCTCTTGGAGTAGCGTATCGTGAATGTTGAGCGTGGTTTTCATGGTTGACACTTTAATACAGATATCTGTATTTGAAAACCCTATGGTCACGAAGATCTTGCTGGACTAAGTCAACTCTGGAAAGTAACTGCACCACTGTGCCGTTCAGGTAAATTGTGATTGCCGCAAACGGAGGCTACAGACCGCGCTTAGCGCAATTGACGACGCGATTCGCAAGCCGGTGATTCTGTTCAAGCCGCAGGAAGCCGTTTTAGCCCGATTTTTGGAGAATTTTGAGTCAAATGGGGCTGGGGCCCAGGTGGAATGTGCGGGAGTAGCTATGAAAAACATAGCGGTTCTCGGCACTCTTTCGGGCGGTAGGGAGACGCTTTACACCGCGAACTCGGTGCGATCAGTTTAGTCAGCGCTCGCCCCGCTTTTAGACGTATTCATTGGTCAACACGTGGGAGGCGCATGCATTCGGCAACTTTGACGCACAGCTGGATCAGGTTGCTGAAAGTCGCTGAGAGGCCCAAAGCGGTCTTAGCTGCCGCTCCGAAGCGGCCATTCAAAATGCTGTTTTAACGTTGGGGGCCACTGGCACGCAGCAAGTGCCGCGCAGCGGCGACTGCTGGTGCGTGTCCGTGACGAGCAACTTGTTAACAATCATCTTTGCTGCTGCGCTTCATGGCACAGTCTGGGCGGTCGGGATTGAATACTGCTGCACAACACGCCACTGCCCGCCATTCAACCGGTCCACAGCGAAGAGCGCCATGTTTGTTCCATAGCGACCGGGACATGCGCACATCAAGAGCAGTTGCTTGGTAGTTATCCATTTGAACTGCCGCCATGGGTCGGTATCACAGAACCGAGCCTGTTCTTGCACGATACCGACCACTTCGTCTTCTTCAATTTCTGTAGCAAGCGAGGGTGTGGCGATTTCCGCGAATCTGAGCCGGGCGCCTGACGTATCCGGTGGGGGCCAAAACTCCTTTGGGTTCTGATGTGGATTCGCGGCACAGGCAGCTAACGTGAACACTGCTGCGACGATAGTGACTGAGGTAGCACTGCTCATGAAATGATGGTTAACGTAATGTCCAGAGCACCAACAAGTGCTCGATAAACTGGCTGATGCTCGATATTCTGGCAGACGAGCCGAGACCGGCGGATGCTAAATCATGTACACAGACTCAATGAGACTGAAATTGGGCGACTGTCGTGAACGACAGCTTTCGCCCGCATTGCAGAAATACACCATTCTCCAATCCGAACATTCGTTTCTGGCTTCAACATCGAGCCGAACGACGAAAAACAACGCTGTCCCTCAAATTTCAAGCCAAATAGGCCATTCGGCCCATGGATAGTGCGGGAGCAGCTCCTAAAACAGTAGCGTTTTTCCAGAGTCAGCCGCGCTGGAGAGCCCTCAATACACCAACCTATCCGGATGAATTTCCTGCAGGATGGTCGTCGCAATCTCTTCAATCGACTTTGTCGTCGTGGATAGCCAACGTATGCCAGTGCGTCGCATCATGGCTTCACCCTCAGCCACCTCATGGCGGCAGTTTTCCAGTGACGCGTATTTGGAATTCGGCCTGCGCTCATTGCGAATTTCGGCCAGCCGCTCGGGTTGAATCGTCAGCCCAAAAATCTTCGCCTTGTGCGCCATAAGTGCAGGCGGCAGTTGACGGCGTTCAAAGTCTTCCGGAATCAGCGGGTAGTTGGAGGCCTTCAGGCCGTATTGCATCGCCAGGTACAGCGATGTCGGCGTCTTACCGCTGCGGCTCACGCCCACCAGAATCACGTCGCTTTGTTCCAGGTCGCGATTGCTTTGCCCATCGTCGTGCGCCAATGAGAAGTTGATGGCCTCAATCCGGTCCTGGTACTCCTGGCTTTTGCTGGCATCGCTAAAGCGGCCAATGCGGTGGTTGGACTTGATACCCAGCTCCGTCTCCAGCGGGTTGACAAAGGTGCCAAACATGTCCAGCAGCATGCCCTGGCATCCCTCTTGAATCACTTTGAGCACCTCCATGTTCACCAGTGTGGTGAAGACGATGGGGCGGTTGCCCTCCACGGTGGCGGCATGGTTGATCTGGCGCACGGCCTGGTGGGCTTTGTCCACTGTGTCAACAAACGGTAAGCGAATTTGGCGAACTTTGGCTTCAAATTGCGCCAGGATGGCTTTGCCAAAGGTTTCGGCGGTGATGCCGGTGCCATCGGAGACGAAAAAGACGGTGCGTTGGTGCATGGGGGTGGCCTCTACAATGAACGCAATCTAGCGCATTTTTGGCGCATTTCGCTCGGGCCGGGATTTTCAACAACAGCAACAACACAAATCCCCCGCTTAGAGCATTGAAATTGCGTCGGCGCGAAGGCAGGTGGGTGCCCGGCACCATCGGCCATGAAACAGTTTTAACTTTGGAGCTTGTATGTCAAAACTTTTCAGCCCTACCGATCTGGTAGTTCCCTTCGAGTTGCTGCGCATGACCGATGTCGAATTGGTCGGCGGCAAAAATGCCAGCCTAGGGGAGATGATTTCCCACCTGCCCACCGGTGTCAAAGTGCCCACCGGCTTTGCCACCACCGCCCATGCCTTCCGTGAATTTTTGAAGTTTGGTGGTCTGACCGAAAAAATCAGCGCCCGCCTGAAGAGCCTGGACACCGAAGACGTGCGCGCACTCGCCGTAGCCGGTGCCGAGATCCGTGCGATGGTGGAAGCCCAGCCTTTCCCGGCCGATCTGGAAAAAGGCATTCGCGAAGCGTTTGCCGTCCTGTCTGCCAGCAATGCCGACGCCACCTTTGCGGTGCGCTCGTCCGCCACGGCGGAAGACTTGCCCGATGCGTCGTTCGCGGGCCAACAAGAAACCTTTTTGAATGTGCATGGCATTGAAGACATCCTGCACAAGATCCGCGAAGTGTTTGCATCCCTCTACAACGACCGCGCCATCAGCTACCGCGTGCACAAGGGCTTTGCCCACGATATCGTGGCTTTGAGCGCCGGCATTCAGCGCATGGTGCGCTCCGATCTGGGCGCTGCAGGTGTCATGTTCACGATCGATACCGAGTCCGGCTTCTCCGATGTGGTGTTCATTACCTCCAGCTACGGCCTGGGCGAGACCGTGGTGCAGGGCGCAGTGAACCCCGACGAGTTTTATGTGCACAAGCCCATGCTGAAGGCTGGCAAGCGCGCGGTCATCCGCCGCAACCTGGGCTCCAAGCTGCTGCAAATGCAATTCACCACCGCCGCTGAGAAAGCTGCCGCTAGTGGCAAGCTGGTCAAGACCACCGATGTACCCACCGAGCTGCGCAACCGCTATTCCCTCACCGATGCCGATGTGGAGCAACTGGCCCGCTACGCGCTGGTGATCGAAGAACATTACGGCCGCGCGATGGACATTGAATGGGGCAAAGACGGCCTAGACGGCCAGCTCTACATCCTGCAGGCCCGGCCTGAAACCGTGAAGAGCCAGGCCGGCAACCAAGTCGAGCTGCGCTACAAGCTCAAAGGGGAGGGCGCTGTGCTGGTCGAAGGCCGCGCCATTGGTCAAAAGATCGGCACCGGCCCCGTGCGCATCGTGCACAACATCAGCGAGATGGACACTGTGCAAGCGGGCGATATTCTGGTCACCGATATGACCGACCCGAACTGGGAACCTGTGATGAAGCGCGCTAGTGCTATCGTCACCAACCGTGGCGGGCGCACCTGCCACGCGGCCATCATTGCGCGGGAATTGGGCATACCTGCCGTGGTGGGCTGTGGTGATGCCACCGAAGTCCTGAAGAACGGCATGCTGGTGACCGTGAGTTGCGCCCAGGGCGACACCGGCTTTATCTACGACGGCCTGCTGGAAACCGAAGTGACCGAAGTGCAGCGCGGCGCGATGCCACCCAGCCCGGTCAAGATCATGATGAATGTGGGCAATCCGCAGTTGGCGTTTGACTTCTGTCAGTTGCCTAACGAAGGCGTGGGCCTGGCGCGCTTGGAGTTCATCATCAACAACAACATTGGTGTGCACCCGAAAGCGATTTTGGATTACCCCAATATCGACAGCGATTTGAAAAAGGCCGTGGAGTCGGTGGCACGCGGCCATGCATCTCCTCGCGCCTTTTATGTGGACCGGGTTGCCGAAGGAGTGGCCACCATTGCCGCAGCCTTCTGGCCCAAACCGGTCATCGTGCGTCTGTCCGACTTCAAGAGCAACGAATACCGCAAGCTCATCGGCGGCAGCCGCTACGAGCCCGAAGAAGAGAACCCGATGCTGGGTTTCCGCGGTGCGGTGCGCTACACCAGCGCCGAGTTTGGCGAAGCCTTTGCAATGGAGTGCGAAGCCTTGAAGCGCGTGCGCAATGAAATGGGTTTGACCAATGTGCAGGTGATGGTGCCGTTTGTGCGCACCTTGGGCCAGGCCAAGAAGGTCACTGAATTGTTGGCCAAGCACGGCCTGCGCCGTGGCGAAGCCGAACTCAAAGTCATCATGATGTGTGAGATCCCGAGCAACGCAATTTTGGCGGACCAGTTCCTGGAGTACTTTGACGGCTTCTCGATTGGCTCTAACGATCTGACACAGTTGACGCTGGGCCTGGATCGAGATTCCGGGCTGGAATTGTTGGCTGCTGATTTTGATGAGCGCGACCCCGCAGTCAAGGCATTGATCAGCCTGGCCATTGCGGCCTGCAAGCGTCAGGGCAAGTACATCGGTATCTGCGGACAAGGCCCTAGCGACCATCCTGACTTTGCGCTGTGGCTGAAGGACGAAGGTATTTCCTCGATCTCACTGAACCCTGACTCCGTGATCGCAACCTGGCAGCAACTCGCCGCAACATGACAGGCCAGGCATGACCGGCGCGGCCATTGCGCGGAGCAGCCGGCTGCACGTCGGTCTGCTGCTCGTCTGGTTTGTGGCGTCTTTCGGCATTGTTTTCTTTGCCGATAGCCTGACATTCCAGGTTGCGGGCTGGCCTTTCGTGTTCTGGTTTGCGGCCCAGGGCGGGGTGGTGGTGTTCATCGGCATCGTCGTCACGTTTGCCTGGAAGATCAACCGCCGCGATCCTGAATCTGCCGTAGTGGACTGGCCGGGCTACGGGCTCGTCAAGCGCAAGCTCAACCGCCGATTTGCCGGCTATGTGATCGCGCTGCTGACCTTCATCGTGGGCCTCACACTTGCCGAGCAATCGGGTCTGTCCAAGGCCTGGATTGCGGGTATCTTTTTATTCTCCACCTTGGTTATGTACGCCGTGATCGGCATCCGCAGCCGCACCGCCGATGCTGCTGAATACTACGTGGCAGGGCGGCGGATTCCGGCCATGTACAACGGCATGGCCACAGCGGCAGATTGGATGAGCGCAGCATCCTTCATCAGCCTGGCCGGTGGTCTGTATCTACAGGGCTTCTCGGGCACCAGCACTCAGGCGGGCGGGCTGGCCTACATCCTGGGTTGGACCGGCGGCTTTTGTTTGGTTGCGATGCTGGTGGCTCCGTATCTGCGTGGCATGGGCCTGTATACGATCCCTGACTTTTTTGCCGCAAGGTATGGTGGGCGCTGGCCCCGCATCATTGCGGCGCTGGCCGCCGTTTTGTGTTCCTTCATGTATGTCGTGGCGCAAATCTATGGTGTGGGTTTAATCACCTCGCGTCTCACTGGTGTTCAGTTTGAGATCGGAATTTTGCTGGGACTGGGCGGAGTGTTGGTGTGTTCATTTCTGGGCGGTATGCGTGCCGTGACCTGGACCCAGGTGGTGCAATACGCGATCATCATCTTGGCGTTTCTAATTCCGGTGTCTTGGCTGTCTTACAAGCAGGTGGGCAACCCCTTTGCGCCACTGGCTTACGGTCAACAACTGGAAAAGATTGCGACGCTGGAGCGCACGCTGATGGATTCCCCCGCTGAGCAATCGGTGCGCACTGAATACGCCCGCCGCGCCGAGCGCCTGGAGCAAAAGCTGGTAGATGCAGAGCAAGCGCTGCAAACCGAGCGACAGATGCTGCGCCAGCAATTGCGGGTGACGGAAGAGCAAAAATCCAGCGACGGGCTGGCCACCGAACTGCGCCGCGAAATTGCCGCGCTACCCAAAGACGCCAAGGCCGCGCAAGAGTATTGGAGCCGCATGGCTGCCGATTACCGCGAGCGGGCCAAACCCCTTGGGGGAATGCCCGCGCACAGCAAGCCGTTTGCGGGCGATGCGCGCGGCTCGCAGCAAGAGCAGGCCGAGTCCGAGACCTCGCGCCTGAACTTCATGGCACTGATTTTTTGCCTGATGGTGGGTACCGTGGGATTACCCCACTTGCTGACCCGCTTCTACACCACGCCCTCGGTGGCCGAGGCCCGCACGTCGGTGGCGTGGTCGCTGTTCTTCATTGCCTTGCTGTACCTGTCCGCCCCGGCCCTGGCCGTGTTGGTGAAATACGAGGTTATGGCGCATTTGGTGGGCCAAAACTTTAATGACCTGCCCGCTTGGGTGGCGCAGTGGGCCCGCGACCCCAGCCTGCTGGCCGTGAGCGATGTCAACGGCGACCATATCCTTCAATTCGCCGAGTTGCGCATGGGGCCCGATCTGGTGATGCTGGCGTCGGCCGAGATTGGTGGCTTGCCGTACGTCATGTCCATGCTGGTGGCGGCCGGGGGCTTGGCCGCCGCTTTGTCTACGGCGGATGGGTTGTTGCTCACGATTGGCAATGCGCTGGCCCACGATATGTACTTCGATGGCGATGCCAACAAGGCGCGGGCTATGCGCCGGGTCATGCTGTCCAAATTTGCACTGCTGGTGGTGGCGCTGGTGGCGGCCTACGTAGCGGCACAACGCCCGGCAGGGATTTTGTATTTGGTGTCGGCTTCTTTTTCGTTGGCAGGGGCGGCTTTGGTGCCGTCCATGGTGCTGGGCATTTTCTGGCGCGGCACTACGCAGGCGGGCGCGGTTTCGGGGATGTTGGCAGGTCTGGGCGTCACGATCTACTACATGGTCATCAATGTGCCCTGGGTTCGAAACAACTTCGGGCTGACGGGCACTGGCCTGTGGTGGGGTATTCAGCCGGTGTCTGCAGGTGTTTTCGGCGTGTCGGCCGGTGTTGTTGTCACCCTGGTGGTTAGTTGGCTAGGACGCCCCCAGCAAGCCGCATCAGGCCCCATCTAGACCTGCCGCGGCTGCATGGGCTATAATCTTGGGCTAGCCTTGCCGCACCTCAATTAGACGCTGAGGGCGGCTTTTCTTTTCCCGGGTTAACAAATAAGCCCGGGTTCATCCAAAAGGAGTTTCAATGCGTCACTACGAAATCATCCTCATGATCCACCCGGATCAGAGCGAGCAGGTTCCAGCTATGCTGGAGCGTTACAAGGGCATGATCACTGCCGGCGGCGGGAAAATCCACCGCGTGGAAGACTGGGGCCGTCGTCAGATGGTCTACATGATCAACAAGCTCGCCAAGTCGCATTACCTGTGCATCAACATCGAAGCCGACCAGGCGGTGATGTCCGAGTTGGAGCATGCGTTCAAGTTCAATGACGCTGTGTTGCGCCATCTGACTGTCTTGAAGAAGAAAGCCGAAACAGGTCCTTCGTCCATGATGAAGACTGTGGAGCGCGAAGAAACTCGCAAGACTCAACAGGCTGAGTACCAGGCGTAAAGACACCGTATTGTTGTAAGGAGTGCCCGCTAATTCAGTTGTCTTAAGCGCTTGTATTGCAGAGGTGGAAGCCCTGCGTTACACCCCCGCTGGTTTGCCCGCTTTGAATATGCGACTCGAACACGAGTCCCAGGTGTCAGAAGCTGGTCAAGCCCGACAAGTGAAAGCAGCAGTGAAAGCAGTGGCTTTCGGCGCAATAGCAGAGCGGCTTGCCAAACAAGCCATCGGCAGCGTCTGGAGGTTTACCGGTTTTCTGGCCAATGCTCCGCACGGCAAAACAGTGACTTTTCACATTCAAGAATTTTCGCAAGACTAATTTTTTCAGGAGGCCCTCATGGCCACGTTTAAAAAGTTCAACAAAGACAAGCGCCCAAAGCGCCCCGCCCAAAACCTGCTGTTCAAGCGCAAGCGTTTTTGCCGCTTCACAGTGACCGGTGTTGAAGAGATTGACTACAAAGACATCGACACTCTGCGTGACTTCATTGCTGAAAACGGCAAGATCATTCCCGCACGTTTGACCGGCACCCGCGCTATTTTCCAGCGCCAACTCAACACCGCTATCAAGCGCGCGCGTTTCCTCGCGTTGCTGCCTTACAGCGACCAGCACAAGATCTAAGGGGTAGACCATGCAAATTATTCTGCTCGACAAGGTTATCAACGTCGGTAATCTCGGCGATGTCGTCAAAGTTAAAGATGGCTACGCACGCAACTTTTTGATCCCTTCTGGCCGCGCCCGTCGCGCCACTGCATCGGCTAAAGCCGAGTTCGAAGCCAAGCGCGCCGAACTCGAAAAAGCGGCTGCAGCCAAGCTGGCCGAGTGCCAAGCTTTGGGTGCCAAGCTCGGTGGTACCACCATCAAGCTGACACAAAAAGCCGGTGTGGATGGCCGTTTGTTCGGCTCCGTGACCAACCATGACATCGCTGAAGAGCTGGTCAAGGCCGGTTACAAGGTTGTGAAGTCGCAAGTTCGCATGCCTAACGGTCCTATCAAGATCGTTAGCGAAAGCGCTGTGAGCGTTGCTTTGCACACCGACGTGGTCGTTGAGATCAACGTGTCTGTGTACGGCGAAACTGCCTAAACACGCGCTATGCCAAATCTTCGGATTTGGCTGATACGCCAGAAAGCCGCATGGGTTCGTCCCGCGCGGCTTTTGTTTTTTGCGCGGCAAGATATCCTTGCATTTACACAGCTTGTGCACAGCTTCTGCCCAGCCTTCTCCATCGACAGGAATGAGGTCGCCGCGTAGCATGTTCTATTCGGTTTTCTTGCCTGCATTTTGGTCATTCACCTGAGTCCTCCCCATGTCCGCCGTTTTTTCTGACCTTGACGACTTCACCCCGGACCGCCAGGTGGCGCAATTGCGCGTACCACCCCATTCGATTGAGGGCGAGTCCAGCGTGTTGGGTGGCTTGCTGTTGGACAACGACGCCTGGGACCGAGTCGGCGACATCCTGCAGGACGGTGACTTTTACCGCTACGAGCACAAGCTGATTTACGCGGCCATTGGTGCACTGGTGAATGCCAGCAAACCCGCCGATGTGATCACGGTGTTTGAGCACATGCAAAACCAGGGCAAGGCGGAGGAGATCGGTGGCCTGGCCTACTTGAATTCGCTGGCGCAGTATGTGCCCAGCGCCAGCAATATTCGCCGCTATGCGGAGATCGTGCGTGATCGTTCCATTCTGCGCAAACTGGTGAGCGCCAGCGATGAAATCGCCACCAACGCCTTCAATCCCAAGGGGCGCCCGGTATCCGATATCGTGGATGAGTCGGAACAAAAAATCTTCAATATTGGTGAGCAGGGCAAGCGCAACAAGCAGGGTTTTCAAGCCATGGACTCGCTGGTGGTCAAGCTGCTGGACCGCGTGCAGGAGATGGCCGATAACCCCAACGATGTGACCGGCGTACCCACGGGTTTTTATGATCTGGACCGGATGACGGCGGGCTTTCAGGCCGGAGACTTGATCGTGTTGGCTGCGCGACCGTCCATGGGTAAGACCGCGTTGGCGATCAATATTGCCGAGAATGTGGCCTTGAATGAAGGCCTGCCCGTGGCCGTGTTCTCGATGGAAATGGGGGCCGCCCAGTTGGCCGTGCGTATCGTGGGCTCCATCGGACGCATTGACCAAGGTCATTTGCGTACTGGTAAGTTGACAGATGACGAGTGGCCACGTTTGTCGGAGGCGATTGAAAAGCTGCGCACGATCTCGCTGCACATTGATGAGAGTGCGGGTCTGACATCGAGCGAGCTGCGGGCCAATGCCCGCCGTCTGGCACGCCAGTGCGGCCAGCTTGGCCTGATCGTGGTGGATTACTTGCAGCTGATGAGTGGTAGCAGCAATGACGGCGAAAACCGTGCAACCGAACTGGGCGAGATCTCACGGGGTTTGAAGATGCTGGCGCGGGAATTGAAGTGCCCGGTCATTGCGCTGTCGCAGCTGAATCGCTCGGTGGAGCAGCGGCCCGACAAGCGCCCGATGATGAGTGACTTGCGGGAATCCGGCGCTATCGAGCAGGATGCCGACATCATCATGTTCATCTACCGCGACGAGTATTACACCAAGGACCAGTGCAAGGAGCCAGGGGTCGCCGAGGTCATCATCGCCAAGCAGCGTAACGGCCCGACGGGCACCGTCAAGCTGGCCTTCCTGCGCCAGATCACCAAGTTTGAGAGCTTGGCTTCGGGTGGTGGCGGAGACTACTGAGACCCTGCTCAACCCGCAGCAGAACCGGGATGCGCGCCGCCGCTCATGTCCCCCGCCCTTCGGGCTCCGCCTTGACTTCGCTTTGCCACGCAACCCAGTCCCGCCGCTAAGCGGGCTGGGCACACAAAAAGGGCTAGAAGCCAAATTGGCCTCTAGCCCTCATAGACTGTGCGCAAACAGCTACTTTGTGTATCAGTTGGGGTCAGAGTACGTCGCTACGCGAGTGGTCTGACCCGCAAGTTCACAGAACTTCGCTGGCAAAGTCGGCAAGGCGCGAGCGCTCACCGCGGGCCAGTGTGATGTGTCCCCCGTGTGGCCAGCCCTTGAACTTGTCCACGGCAAAGGTCAGGCCGGATGAGCCTTCGGTCAGGTAGGGCGTGTCGATCTGCGCCAGATTGCCCATACAGATGATTTTGGTGCCGGGGCCGGCACGGGTGATCAGCGTCTTCATCTGTTTGGGTGTCAGGTTCTGCGCTTCATCAATGATCACGTACTTATTCAGGAAAGTGCGCCCGCGCATAAAGTTCATGCTCTTGATCTTGATGCGGCTGCGGATCAATTCGTTAGTGGCAGCACGGCCCCATTCACCGGCGTTGGTGTCGGTCTTGCCCAGCACTTCCAGGTTGTCGTCCAGCGCGCCCATCCAGGGGCCCATTTTTTCTTCTTCGGTGCCTGGTAGGAAGCCTATGTCTTCGCCCACGCTCACCGTGGCGCGGGTGACGATGATTTCGGTATAGCGGCGGTCGTCCAGCACCTGGGTCAGTCCTGCGGCCAGGGCCATCAGCGTTTTACCGGTACCGGCTGTGCCGGTGAGCGTCACAAAGTCCACTTCCGGGTCGGTCAGCAGGTTCATCGCGAAGTTCTGCTCGCGGTTGCGCGTGGTCACGCCCCACACCGCGTTTTTCAAATGGTTGAAATCGCGCAGGGTTTTGAGTACCGCGGTAGTGCCCCGGATTTCGCTCACGCGGGCGTACAGGCTGGGCTCGCCGGGGGATTCAAAGTAGACAAACTGGTTGATGTACATGCCCGGCACCGATGGGCCGTCGACCTTATAGAAGGTGTGTTGGCCTTGCTGCCAGCTTTCCACCTGCTGGCCGTGGGTGGCCCAAAAATCCGAGGGCAGGGCGAGAGAACCCGAATACAGCAAGTCGCCGTCTTCCAGGGTTTTGTCGTTTTGGTAGTCGTCAGTGGCCAGCCCCAGTGCACGGGCTTTGACGCGCATATTGATATCTTTGGACACCAACACCACTTCGCGTGGCGCGTATTTCTGGCGCAGGGCCTCCACCACACCAAGGATCTGGTTATCGGCCTTGCCTTGGGGCAGGCTGGTGGGCAGGGAATAGTTCAGTGGCTGGGTCTGGAACAGGAGCTTGCCGCGGGCATCGCGGTGGCCCGTGCTGTCCAGTTGAAAGCCCAGTGTGATATCTGCCCCCGGTGTACCAGCCAGTGCGTCCAGCGTGCGGCTGGTCTGGCGGGCGTTGCGGGCCACTTCGGTCATGCCCTTTTTATGGCCGTCCAACTCTTCGAGCACGATCATCGGCAGGTAGATGTCGTGTTCCTCAAAGCGGAACAGGCACATCGGATCGTGCAAGAGCACATTGGTGTCCAGCACAAACAGTTTGGTGGGGCCGGTGCGTGCCGCTTTGCGGGCGCGGCTCGGGGCGGCTGCAGGCGCTGCTACCGGTGGCAAAACAGGAGTGGAGATCTGCGCAACAGGCGCAGGTGCCAATTTGGGTGCCGAGGTCAGGTAGGCGCTGCTGGCGGGTTTACGGGTGGAGTCGCGGGCCGTATCCCGGGCGGTATTGCGCGCGGGCGCTGCCGGGGCGGGTGCAACGGGTGCCGAGGCATGGGGTTCGATACGGGCCGTAGACACCTCAGTATTGCTTTTGGCACGGCTGCTGCGCGGGGCACTGCGGGCCTGGGCTTCAAAGGCTTTGTCGTTCAGACGGTCAGCACGTTTGGTGGGGGCGGGGGGCAAGGGCATGGGCAATTGGCTCGCTAAAGGGAAAGTCAAACACCACCAGGGTGGCAGAAACGAAAAAGCCGCCTTGAGCCAAGGCGGCTTTTTAGGGGGAACACAGTTGCAAGTCTCAACGGCATGAAATCATTATGCATGAGCTGCGTGACTTCAATCGTTGTTCGGACCAAACAGGTCCCAAAGTTACTTGAGCTTACTTAAGCCGCTTTTTTAAGCGCTTTAACAGCCTTGAGCACATCATCCACGTGGCCAGGAACCTTCAAGCCGCGCCATTCTTCTTTCAGGATGCCATCGGCACCGATCAGGAAGGTGCTGCGTTCGATGCCCTTAACCTTCTTGCCATACATGATCTTGTTTTTGACGACGCCAAACATGTGGCACATCTTCTCTTCGGTATCGGCGATCAGCTCAAACGGAAGTTCCAGCTTCGCCTTGAACTCGTCGTGGGATTTCATGTTGTCGCGGGAGACACCGAAAACGGCGGCACCGGCTTTCACAAAATCTTTGTACTTGTCACGAAACTGCATGGCTTCGGTGGTGCATCCGGGGGTATTGTCCTTCGGGTAGAAGTACAGCACCATGGTTTTGCCAACATGGGTGGTGTTGGTAACCCTGATGCCGCCGGTTGCGATGGATTCAAATTCGGGCAGGGGTTTGTTGACAACGATTGCCATAAGGTACTTAAATCTCGCGTGCTGGTGGGTCAGTCAAAGCAAAGGGGATTCAGCGTGACAGCGCTGAGTCACCCTCGACTGCAACCCGTGATTTTAACCTGAAACACTGCCCTGCGGACATCAGGGTTAGCACTCGTTACAACAAAAGCGCGGCAACCACCCGGCGGCCTTCCCCGGCCAAAAAGTTGTAAGTGCGGCAGGCCGCCTGGGTGTCCATGGTTTCCAGGCCAATACGCCGGGCAAACAGGGCTTCCAGCCACTGGGGCTTGGGAAACTGAATGCGCTCCCCGCTGCCAAAAATCACCAACTCGGGGTCCAAATCGATGAGCTGTGAAAAGTGCTCCGCCGTCAGGTCTTCAAAGCGCGCGCAGTTCCAGTCGATGCGTGCACCAGCGGCGCTCACCAGCACGCTGCTGGTGCGTTTTTCCCCGTTCACGGCCACCCACCCGGTGCCGTAGCCGGTGATGGACTGGGCTTGCATGGTGTCTGGCTGGAATTTCATAGGAGGACCGATGTGGGAAATGAATGCTGCGCCGCACTAATTTGGCGCGGAACTGTGGTCAAATTATAGGTTTCGCCCTGTACTGCCCCCTGTATCGCTACTTCCCGGAGGGACTTTGAAAACCATTCAGAAATCGGCCAAGCTCGCCAACGTACTCTACGACATCCGCGGCCCCATCATGGACGCGGCGCGCCAGATGGAGGACGAGGGCCAGAAGATCATCAAGCTCAACCTGGGCAATTTGGCGGTGTTTGGTTTTGATGCGCCCGAGGAAATTCAGCAGGACATGATCCGCAACCTGCCCAATTCGGCGGGTTATTCGGACAGCAAGGGCATCTTCGCGGCGCGCAAGGCCGTGATGCACGAGACGCAAAAACAGGCGATTGCAGGCGTCACGCTGGACGACATCTACCTGGGGAACGGTGCTAGTGAGCTGATCACCATGGCCACCAATGCGCTGCTGGACGATGGCGACGAACTGCTGCTGCCCATGCCCGACTACCCGCTGTGGACCGCAGCCACCAGCTTGTCGGGCGGCACACCCGTGCACTACCTGTGCGATGAAGCCGATGGCTGGATGCCCAATCTGGCGGATATCAAGTCCAAGATCACACCGCGCACCAAGGGCATCGTGGTTATCAACCCCAATAACCCCACTGGCGTTTTGTACTCCGACGCGCTGCTCAAGGCCATCGTGGAACTGGCCCGCGAACACGGTTTGGTGATCCTGGCGGACGAGGTGTATGACAAGGTTTTGTACGACGGCGTGAAGCACACGGCGATCGCCAGCCTGTCGACCGATGTACTGACGCTGACCTTCAATTCATTGAGCAAAAGCTACCGCTCGTGTGGTTACCGCGCGGGCTGGCTGGTGGTGTCGGGGGACAAGAAATCGGCCACCGACTACATCGAGGGCTTGAACATGCTCTCGAACATGAAGCTGTGCTCCAACGTGCCGGGCCAATGGGCCATTCAGACGGCGCTGGGTGGCTACCAGAGCATCAACGATCTGGTGTGCGAGGGCGGACGCCTGCGCCGCCAGCGCGATCTGGCCTATGATTTGATCACCGCCATTCCGGGCGTGAGCTGCGTCAAGCCGCAGGCCGCGCTCTACATGTTCCCCAAGCTGGACCCGAAGGTGTACCCCATCGCGGACGACCGGCAATTTTTCCTGGAGCTGCTGCGCGAGACCCGCGTCATGCTGGTCCAGGGAACCGGCTTCAACTGGAAGCAACCCGACCATTTCCGCATTGTGTTTTTGCCGCACGAAGACGACTTGCGCGAGGCCATCAACCGCATCGCCAAGTTTTTGGAGAGCTACCGAAAACGCCACGGCACCTGAAATGCTCTGAATTTGATAGCTGCTCCCGCACTATCCATGAGCTCAAACCGCAATTTTTACCTTGAACGACATGAAACCCATCCAAGTAGGCCTCTTAGGCATCGGCACCGTAGGCTCCGGCACTTTCAATGTGCTGCAGCGCAATCAGCACGACATTCAAGGGCGTGCTGGCCGGGGGATTGAAATTACGATGGTGGCCGACCTAGATGTGGCGCGTGCGCAAAGCATCGTCGGCCCGGATGTGAAGGTGGTCAACGACGCGCGCGCGGTGATTGCCAACCCTGACATCGACATCGTCATCGAACTCATTGGTGGCTACGGAATTGCCAAGCAGCTCGTGATGGAAGCCATTGCTGCCGGTAAGCACGTGGTCACGGCTAACAAGGCGCTGCTGGCAGTGCACGGCACCGAGATTTTTGCGGCGGCCTCTGCCAAGGGCGTGATGGTGATGTTTGAAGCCGCTGTGGCCGGAGGTATTCCCATCATCAAGGCGCTGCGCGAAGGCCTGACGGCTAACCGCATTCAGTGGATCGCCGGCATCATCAACGGCACGACCAATTTCATCTTGAGCGAGATGCGCGACAAGGGCCTGGACTTTGACGTGGTGCTGAAAGAAGCACAGCGCCTGGGTTATGCCGAAGCCGACCCGACCTTTGACATTGAAGGCGTGGACGCGGCGCACAAGGTCACGCTGATGAGCGCGATTGCTTTTGGCATTCCGGTGCAGTTTGACAAGGCGCATGTGGAAGGCATCACCAAGCTGGGCGCGGCCGATATCAAGTACGCCGAGCAACTGGGCTACCGCATCAAGCTTTTGGGCATTGCCAAGCGTCGGCAAGCCACCGCGACCAATGGCACTGAAGGCATCGAGCTGCGCGTGCACCCCACGCTGATTCCGGCCAAGCGCCTGATCGCCAATGTGGAGGGCGCGATGAACGCAGTGGTGGTGAATGGCGATGCCGTGGGCACCACGCTCTACTACGGCAAAGGCGCGGGCTCCGAGCCCACCGCCAGCGCCGTGATTGCTGACCTGGTGGACATTGCCCGCCTGCACACGGCCAACGCGGCACAGCGCGTGCCGCACTTGGCCTTCCAGCCGCAGAGCATGAGCGACACGCCGGTGCTGCCGATGGGTGATGTGGTGACCAGCTACTACCTGCGCTTGCGCGTGGCCGACCAGACTGGCGTGCTGGCCATGGTGACCGGCCTGTTGGCGTCCGCCGACATCAGCATTGATGCGATGCTGCAGCGCGAGGCCGATGAGGTGAGCGGCGAGGGCGGCACCCAGACCGACCTGATCATCTTGACGCACGCCTGCCAAGAGTCGCGCATGGACAAGGCACTGGCGCTAATGCAGGCGCTGCCGACAGTGTTGGCACCGATTGTGCGCATCCGCAAGGAAGAGTTGGCATGAAATACCTAAGCACGCGGGGTCACGCCGACCGCAAGCAATTCTGCGAAATCCTGCTCGAAGGCTTGGCCCCCGATGGCGGCTTGTATCTGCCCGAAACCTACCCGCAAATCGACGCTGCGGCACTGAACCGCCTGCGCCGCACTTTCCGCAAGGGCGAGAGCGGTGGTTATGCCGACTTGGCGTTTGAGATTTTGTCGCTTTTCATTGACGACATTCCCGCCGCCGACCTGAAGGCCATTTGCCAGAAGACGTATACCGAAGAGGTGTTTGGTACACCGCAGATCGTGCCCCTGAAGACGCTGGAAGCGCCGGATGCCAAGTTCGGCGAGCCCGGCTTGTACCTGGAAGCCCTGTCCAATGGCCCCACGCTGGCCTTTAAAGACATGGCCATGCAGCTGCTGGGCAATTTGTTTGAGTACGAGCTGGCGCGCCGGGGCGAAGAGCTGAATATTCTGGGTGCCACCAGTGGCGACACCGGCAGCGCGGCCGAATACGCCATGCGCGGCAAGCAGGGTGTGCGCGTTTTCATGACCAGCCCGTATGGCCGCATGAGTGCTTTCCAGCAGGCTCAGATGTTCAGCCTGATGGACGCCAATATCCACAACATTGCCGTCAAGGGCGTTTTTGACGATTGCCAGGACATGGTCAAGGCCGTGAGCAATGACCTGGAGTTCAAGCGCCAATACAAAATTGGTACCGTCAACTCGATCAACTGGGCGCGCTTGCTGGCCCAGGTGGTTTACTACTTTGCCGGCTACCTGCAGGCCACTGAGCCACCGCCGCCCAAGGCCCCCGGCCCGCGCGATGCGCTGATGCCGCGCAGCGAGCCCACCGTCACGCCCCAGGTCAGCTTCACCGTGCCCTCGGGCAACTTTGGCAATGTGTGCGCTGGCCATGTGGCCCGCATGATGGGCCTGCCCATCGAAAAACTGGTGATCGCCACCAATGAGAACGATGTGCTGGACGAGTTCTTCCGCACCGGTGTGTACCGCGTGCGCGGCAGCGCCGATACACATGAGACCTCTAGCCCGTCGATGGATATTTCCAAAGCCTCCAACTTCGAGCGCTTTGTGTTTGATCTGCTGGGCCGTGATGGCGCGCGTGTGAAGGCGCTGTTTGGCGAGGGCCTGGCCACAACGGGCCAGTTTGACCTGAGCGCTGACCCTGCGTTCGCGCAGGCTGCCACGCGCTACGGCTTTGTCAGCGGCAAGAGCACCCACGCCGACCGCATCGACACCATCCGCGCCACCTGGAACCAGCATGCGCTCATCATCGACACCCACACGGCCGATGGCCTGAAGGTGGCGCACCAGCACCGCACAGCGACGGTGCCGATGATCGTTTTGGAAACCGCGCTACCGATCAAGTTTGCCGAAACGATTGTGCAAGCTCTGGGCCGCGAGCCGGACCGGCCGGCCAAGTTTGAGGGCATTGAAGCCCTGCCCAAACGCGTGCTGGTGATGGACGCCGACGTGAAAGCGATTCAGGCGCTGATCGTGGCGGAATGCGCTAAATAAGTATGAAATCGGGCATTGAGGCCGTGGATAGTGCGGGAGCAGCTATGAAAAGAGTAGCGCTATGAATTCACCTGGCCGCCCACCTCTGTTAAGCCTGGACGATGCCTTGGCGCAATTGCTGGCCACGGCTGCGCCGCTGGGCCGGGCAGAGCAGGTCCCCACGATGGAGGCCGATGGCCGCGTGCTGGCGCAAGACGTGGTGTCAGAACTGCAAGTGCCCGCGCACGACAACAGCGCCATGGACGGTTATGCCATTCGCTGTGCGGATGTGATGGCATTGTGCACGGCGCTCACCGTGTCCCAGCGCATTGCCGCGGGCGGCGGGGCTGAGGCCCTGACCCTTGGCACTGCGGCGCGCATTTTTACCGGGGCCGTGGTGCCTGCGGGGGCCGATGCTGTGGTCATGCAAGAGGATTGCACTGCCGTGGCCGCGCCGGATGGACAGGGCACCGCGTCCCAGGTGATCGTGAACCAGCCGCCCACGCCAGGCCAAAATATCCGCCGTGCCGGTGAAGACGTGAGCCGTGACGCCGTAGTGCTGTCGCGCGGCCAGCGCCTGGGGCCTGCCGAACTGGGCTTGGCGGCCAGCATCGGCATGGCAAGCTTAAGCGTGGCGCGCCGCCCGCGTGTGGCCTTATTTTCAACCGGCGACGAGCTGGTGATGCCCGGCACCCGCGCGCCGCAAGACATGCAGCCCGGTGCCATTTACAACTCCAACCGCTTCTTTTTGAGTGCGCTGCTGCGCCGCATGGGAGCCGAGGTCACGGACCTGGGCATCGTGCCCGACAAGCTGGACGCCACGGTGGCCGCGCTGCGCGATGCTGCCGCCCACCACGACCTGATCCTGACCAGCGGCGGCGTGTCGGTGGGTGAAGAAGACCACATCAAACCCGCAGTGCAGGCGCTGGGCCAGCTCGATCTGTGGCAAATCGCCATCAAGCCCGGCAAGCCTTTTGCGCATGGGCGTATCCACACCACCGCTCGCTCTGAGCCGCCTGTCCTGAGCCCCGTCGAAGGGGTCGAAGGACTCACACCGGCTTCGGCGTGCTCAGCCGGAACGGAGTTTTGTCATTTCATCGGCCTACCGGGTAACCCGGTGTCCAGTTTTGTGACCTTTTTGCTGCTGGTGCGGCCGTTTTTGCAGGCCTTGCAGGGGCAAAGCCCTTCCACTGCGTTTGCTACACCCGTGCGCGCGGATTTTGCCTGGCCCAAGGCGGATCGGCGGCGTGAGTTCTTGCGGGTGCGGCGCAATGCGGCGGGTGGGCTGGATTTGTTCCCCAACCAAAGCTCGGGCGTGCTGACGTCTGCCGTGTGGGGCGATGGCGTGGTGGATAACCCCAGCGGGCAAACCATTGCGCCAGGTGATACCGTGCAGTTTTTATCCTTTGCAGATCTCCTGTCATGACACATAGCATTCGGGTGCGGGTGAAATACTTTGCCTCTCTGCGCGAATCCCTGGGGGTGGGCCCCGTGGACTTTGAAACCCAGGCGACTACGGTGGGGCAACTGCGTGCCGAGCTGATGGCCTTGGATGCCCAACACGCGGAAAGCCTGGGCCAGGGCCGTGCGGTGCGCATGGCGCTCAACCAAGTGCTGTGTAGTGAATCGGCCCCCTTGTCGCAGGGAGCCGAGGTCGCATTCTTTCCGCCAGTTACTGGTGGCTAAAGTGCTGCTTGCTATGAAGTTGGTAGCTGCTCCCGCACTATCCATGGGCTTTACAGCCTGATTTCGCATAGGACTGGCATGGTACGCGTCTCGATTCAAACGGCAGATTTTGATGTCTCGGCGGAGATTGCTGCGCTGCGTGCGGGCGACCGCCGGGTGGGGGCGGTGTGCAGTTTTGTGGGCACCGTTCGCGACAGAGAGATGGCCCCCACACTCCCCGCTGCGCGTGGTTCGCTGCCCCCCGAGGGGGCGCATTTCGCCTTGGGGCGGCCCGGCGGCGAAACGATGGCCCCCACGCTCCCCGCTGTTGAACCCAGCATTCTCTCGTTGGAGCTGGAGCATTACCCGGGCATGACGGAGCGCTCTATTGAGGCCATGATCGATGCGGCACATGCGCGCTTTGATATTTTTGGAGCCCGTGTGGTGCACCGCGTGGGGCTGCTGCAGCCTAGCGACCAGATTGTGTTGGTGGCGGTGACCTCGGCGCACCGGGGGCAGAGCTTTCAGGCCTGCGAGTTTTTGATGGACTACCTGAAAACCCAAGCACCGTTTTGGAAGAAAGAGGCCACGTTGCAAGGCAGCCATTGGGTGGATGCGCGGGTGGCAGACGATGCCGCCATGGCGCGCTGGGGCATTCAGGTCACGAATGCGGACGCGGACGCCAATGCCAACGCGGCCCCCTCACACCCTAAGCCACCCAGCGCTTAAGTTTGCAGCGCCACACACAGCGCATGGGCTTGATCCAACTCCAGGCTTTGCAGCGCGGCCTCTAGCGGAGCCAGTTGGCCCGTTGGCAGGTATGCCAGTGCAGGGCGCAGCGCTGTAAAGCGCTCCAATGCGGTCAAATCAGAGGCTGCAAGCAGTGGCGCAAGCTCTGCCAAAGCAGCTTGAAGCGCCCGGTGCTGGGTGTCGTCTTGCCTGACCTGCACCGTGCCCATGTTCCCCGCAGTGGGCTGCGTTGACGCGGCGGGTGCCACAGGCGGCTCCAGCACCTCAATGGCCTGCTGCAGAGCCGCCAGGCTGGTGTGCAGCACTTGCGCAAAAGTGTCGGTCACGCCGTCTAGCGGGTTGGCGTTCGCTGCGGCACCTGGGGTGGTCTGCTGGCGGCAGAGCGTCTCCAGGCGGCCCGCCTCGGCTGCCAACGCTGGCAAACCCAGGGTGCCAGCATTGCCTTTGATGGTGTGCATTTGCGTGGTGGCTTCGTCAAAGGCATGGCGCGCCCATGCGGCTTGCAAGCTCTGCGGGGCATCGGCCATGGACAACACAAAATCGCGGGCGGCCCGCACATACAAAGATTGCATCCCCGACAAGCGCGCCAAGGCTTGCTCTAGCTCCACGCCTGGGGTTGGCGGCAGATCAGACTTTGCAGTAGAGGAGGGTGGTGATGCAGGTGGCTGCAGGGGCAAGCCGCTGGGAGGGGCACTTACGGGTGTCTGCGTGTAGCTGCGCAGCAGGGTCACCAGCTGATTCAAGTCAAAGGGCTTGCCGATATGGTCATTCATACCGGCTTGCAAACAGGCTTCGCGGTCGGAGGCCATGGCGTTGGCCGTCATGGCGATGATGGGCAGCTTACTCATGCCATGGGTCGTGCGCAAAACACGGGTGGCGGCATAGCCGTCGAGCACCGGCATTTGCAGATCCATCAGCACGGCATCAAATTGCGGGTCGGCTGCCAAAACGGCCTCTACACCCAATTGGCCGTTGGCGGCCAAGGACACCAAAGCGCCTTCTGAATTCAAAAGCTCTTCGGCCACCTGTTGGTTGATCAGGTTGTCTTCCACCACCAGCAGGCGCAGGCCATTGAGCCGACGCTGGCTCGCGCCCCGGGCCGCTTGGCGCAGCCCGGATTGCGATGACTCGGCCGATTGGGAATCCACCACGGCATCTAGCAGCATGGAGGCGGTCACGGGTTTGACCAAGAAGCCATTCAGCCAACTTTGTTCTTCGTGGGTGCGCTGCGACAGCGTCTCACGCCCGTGTGCGGTGACCATGATCAGGGTGGGCTTGGGGCCATCCAGCCCCTGGGTCAGCGCGCGCAGCTGGCGCGCCGTCTCCCAGCCGTCCATGCCCGCGCCCATTTGCCAATCCAGAAAAACCACGTGGTAGGGAAAGGCCGCCCCGGACCCCATGCTGGCGCGGATGCGTTGCACGGCTTCTTCGCCACTGCCAACCAGGTCAGCCGTCCAGTTCCAGCTGTGCGCCATGGCCACCATCAACTGGCCCGCGATCGGGTTGTCGTCTACCACCAGCACATGGCGGGGCTCTATCGGGGGTGTTGGTTCCAGTTGCAAATCTGCAGCTGCCATTTGCTCTTGCACCTGTGGCAGCGCAATCGCAAAACTGAAGGTGCTGCCCTGGCCCAGGGCGCTGGCCAATTGCAATTGGCCGCCCATCACCGCCACCAGGCGCTGGCTGATGGCCAGCCCCAAGCCGGTGCCACCAAAGCGGCGCGATGTAGACGCCTCGGCCTGAGAAAAACCACTGAAGATGTGTTCCTGATTCTCAGGGGCGATGCCAATGCCGGAGTCTTGCACGGCAAACAGCAGCGTGTCTGGCGGGGCATCGCCGCTGGCTTGGCGGATCGAAATCACCACCTGGCCTTGCGCCGTAAATTTGACCGCATTGCCCCCCAAATTGATCAGCACCTGCTGCAGCCGTAGCGCATCGCCCAGCAAGAGCTTGGGCACCTTGGGGTCGATGTCGAACAAGACCTCCACACTCTTGGTGCCGACATTGGAGGACAGCACCACCGACAAGTCGCGCAAGAGCCGGTCCAGCCGGAAGGGCTGCACGTCCAGGCTCATCTTGCCGGCCTCCACCTTGGAGAAATCCAGAATGTCATTGAGCAAGCCCAGCAGCGAGCGCGCGGCACCTTCGGTCTTGTTGGCGTAGTCTGCCTGGCGGTTGTTCAGATCGGTCTTTTGCAGCAAGCTCAGCATGCCCAAGATCGCATTCATGGGGGTGCGAATCTCGTGGCTCATATTCGCCAAAAATTGGCCCTTGCTGCGGGTGGCTTCTTCGGCTTTGGCGCGCGCCTCATGTAGGGATGTTTGGTAGCGTTTGGCCGCCGTAATGTCGGTGCAAATGGACACATATTTCACCACCTTGCCCTGCGCATCCACAAACGGCGCAATCAGGCTGTCTACCCAATACAGCTTGCCGCTTTTGTCGCGGTTGCAAACCTCTGCGCGCCAGGGTTGGCCGCTGGCAATGGTGCTCCACATCTCTTCCCAAAACTCGGCCGGGTGCAGCCCGGAATTGACGATACGGTGGTTGCGCCCCAGCAGCTCTGCGCGGCTGTAGCCGCCAATCAGCTCAAACGCATTGTTGACATGGGTGATTTGGCCCGCCAAATCGGCCTCAGACACGATGCTGTGGATGTTGATGGTGTTCATCAACGCGGCGGTTTCCATCAGGGCCGCAGCCAGCGTCTCGCCTGCGCGCTTCTCGGCGGTGATGTCGGTCTCAATGGCCATGTAACCCGAGACTTGGTTGTGCTCATCGCGCAAAACCTGAATGTCCTGGTCTAGCCAATAGTCTTGTCCGTCGCGGCCCAAATTGTGGGTCTGCACGCGTGCGTCTTCACCCTGGGCGATTGCTTGCTGAATGGTGGCAAAGGCGGCTGGGTCCGACGACTGCGTACCTCGCAGTTCGGCAGCATTCTTGCCATAGGCCTCCTTCAGGCTAAAGCCGCTGAGCTTGCTAAAGGCGGGGTTCACCCATTCAATATGGCCCTGCGCATCGGTGATCACCACCGAGTTATTGGTGAGCTGCACCACCTTGGCCAGGCGGTCATTCTCGGCCGACACCCGGTGGGCCTGGCGCTCGGCCAGCGCACGGCCGCGTGTCAATTGCCATACCCCCATCGTGGCCAACAGGGTGAGCAGCAGGGCCACGCTGCCCACCAAAGCGGGGCGTGAATCATCCAGCGATGCGGCAAACGCCGGTGTGCTGACCACCTCCAGGTCCAGGGTTCGCCCGGCAATTTCCAGGCCGCGCTTGCCCGAAAAGGGCGGGTAGTTTTCCGCATGCGCTTTTAGCGAACTAAAAACACGGTTGTCGTTGCTGTGCGGTGCGCCATCAAAGATCTGAAACTCGGTGAACCCATCGGCCGTTTGGGTGCTGCGCCCTATGAGCTCGTCCATCACAATCGCGCCGTAGACCAAGCCCACTAACGCCGCGCGGCGCTGCGCAAAAGTCTTGGGGTCGGCACCGCTGCGGTAGACCGGTTGCATCAAAAGGAAGCCTGGTTTGCGCTGCCCATCGGGCAGGCCCAACTGGATAGCACCCGACAGCACGGCTGTGCCAGATTGAATGGCCTCGGTGATAGCGGCGCGGCGCACCTTCTCTACATTCAGATCAATGCCCAGGGCCGCCTTGTTGTCCACGGCGGATGCCATGTGCCGGACCAAAAAAAGCTCAGGGTCATCGCCTTGGGTTCTGACTTTGTATTCGCTGAGTCCATCCGCGCTGGCCGCCGCCACAAAGGCCGCCAGGTTTTCCCGCAATACGGGTTGAATGAAACCAAAACTGCGAACACCGGGAAATTCACGGTCGATGTTGCGAAACTCCCAGTAGGCATCAAACTCTTTGCGCCCCACCGACCGCGTAGCGTTGTAGAAGCCCACCAAGCCATTCAGCGCGTGCTGAGGGCGTTCAAAACTCTCTTCGATCTCGCTTTGAATGCGGTCGACCTGGGCCGCAAACCGCGCCTGGGCATCCTGCTGAACGACCCGTTGCACATACAGGGTGGCGAGTACCGACAGCGCGCTGCCGATGAACAAAATAATCACCGGCCACAGCAGCGTGCGCCGTGCATCCCCAACGGCCCTGCGCGTTACGTGGTGCCGCGACAGGCTTGGGTCGGGGGCTAGCGGCATGGCGGGTCTCGCGGGCCGCTAGTTCAGGTACACCGGGCGCAGGTCACTGAGCAGGCTGGGTTCCACCTCGTTTTCCAGAACCGGTGCATCGCCGGCCATACTCCATTGCGATTGCTGCACCGCCATGCCCAGCAGTTGCAAAAGGCTGAAGATGATCTCTGGGGGAATCTGCATCTCAAAGGATCGGGCGGGTGTAACGCCTTCCAGCTTTTCATGAAAGCGCAAGTGCAAGGCGCCGTTTTTCAGTGGCGAGAGGTTAATCTCGGTCAGCAGCAGGGGGGTGTCGCCCAGCGGCTTGCTGCCGGTGCCGCTTTTGTAGGGGGTCTGAAAATCCAGGGTTTGCAGCACTTCTTGGCGGCGCATATCGGCCAGCATCGTGCGCGTTTTGTGGTCCAGAGCCTTCAGGTCGACAAAGCCATCACTCTTGGCGTCCGCAGGCACCGCAAAGTGATCGATCGCCAGGCGATTCAGTAAGGGCCACAATCCCAAAATGATGCGCCGCGTGAGCCAGATTTGCATCTCGTGCCCGTCTGCGGTGTTGAGGCTCATCAAAATGCGGTCTTGTTCGTGCTGGTAGCGCACGGACAGTTGGTGAATGTTCATTCCTTGATTTTAGTCAGACCGCAAGAGCCTGTGCGGGCTTGAAAATCCCGCAATGGGCCCAAGCTCATATGCAACCGGAGAAATGCTATGCGAATCGACAAACTGACCACCAAATTCCAAGAAGCCCTGGGCGAGGCCCAAAGCTTGGCGCTGGCCAATGACCACCAATTCATAGAGCCTGTACATGTGCTGCTGGCCATGCTGCGCCAGGACGATGGCCCCTCCAAGGCCTTGCTGCAGCGCGCGGGCGTCAACGTGCCCGCATTGGCTACGGCGGCCGAGGTGGCGATGAAGAAGCTGCCCCAGGTGCAGGGGCACGAGCAAGTGACCGTGGGACGCGACATGGTGAGCCTGCTGCAGGCAGCTGAAAAAGAATCCATGAAGCGCGGCGACCAGTTCGTCGAAGGTTCTTTGTTCCTGTTGGCGCTGGCCGATAGCAAAGCCGATATTGGTAATCTTGTGCGCGCCAATGGCCTGACCCGCAAGAGCCTGGAGGCTGCGCTGAGCGCTGTGCGCGGTGGCCAAAGCGTGGACAGCGCGGATGCCGAAGACCAACGCGAATCGCTGAAAAAATACTGCATTGACCTGACCGAACGCGCCCGCATGGGCAAGTTGGACCCGGTGATTGGCCGCGACGACGAAATCCGCCGCGCTATTCAGGTGCTACAGCGCCGCACCAAAAACAACCCGGTACTGATTGGCGAACCCGGCGTGGGTAAGACCGCGATTGTGGAAGGCCTAGCGCAGCGCATTGTGGATGGTGCGGTGCCGGATTCGCTCAAAGGCAAGCGCGTGCTGAGCCTGGACATGGCAGCTTTGCTGGCCGGTGCCAAGTTCCGCGGCGAGTTTGAAGAGCGCTTGAAGAATGTATTGAAGGATTTGGCCAAAGACGAAGGCCAGACCATCGTTTTCATTGACGAGCTGCACACCATGGTGGGTGCAGGAAAAGCCGAGGGCGCGATGGATGCGGGCAATATGCTCAAGCCCGCGCTGGCCCGTGGCGAGTTGCACTGCGTGGGTGCGACCACGCTGGACGAATATCGCAAATACATCGAGAAAGATGCTGCGCTGGAGCGCCGCTTCCAGAAAATTCTGGTGGGCGAGCCCACGGTGGAAGCCACCATCGCCATCTTGCGCGGCCTCAAAGAGCGCTATGAAACCCACCACGGCGTGCAGATTACCGACCCGGCCATTGTGGCTGCGGCCGAACTCTCTAACCGCTACATCACGGATCGCTTTTTGCCCGACAAGGCGATTGATTTGATCGACGAAGCCGCGTCCAAAATCAAGATCGAGTTGGACTCCAAGCCCGAGGTCATGGACAAGAAGGATCGCCGCCTGATTCAGTTGCAGATTGAGCGCGAAGCCGTGAAGCGCGAGAAGGATGAAGCCTCGCAAAAACGGCTGGAGCTGATCAACGAAGAGATCAGCGCGCTGCAAAAGGAGATTGCCGATTTGGATGAAATCTGGAAGGCCGAGAAGGCCCAAGCCCAAGGCTCCAAGACCATCATGCAAGAGGTGGAGAAGGTGCGCTTCCAGATCAAGGAATTGACTGACAAGGGCGACTTTAACAAGGCCGGTGAGTTGCAGTACGGCAAGCTGCCTGAGCTGGAGAAGCGCCTCAAGGACGCCCAAGACCAGGAAGCTGGCAAGGCCCAATCGGCCAAGCACGGTGGCCGTGCCCAATTGCTGCGCACCATGGTGGGTGCGGACGAGATTGCCGAGGTGGTGAGCCGCGCCACGGGCATCCCGGTGAGCAAAATGCTGCAGGGCGAGCGTGACAAGTTGCTGCAAATGGAAACCAAACTGCACGACCGCGTGGTCGGGCAAGACGAAGCCATTGCCGCGGTGGCCAATGCCATTCGCCGCTCACGCTCGGGCCTCTCTGATCCGAACCGCCCCACAGGTTCTTTCCTGTTCCTGGGCCCCACGGGCGTGGGCAAGACTGAGCTGTGCAAGGCGCTGGCGGGCTTCATGTTCGACAGCGAAGAGCATCTGGTGCGCATCGACATGAGCGAGTTCATGGAGAAGCATTCGGTGGCCCGCCTGATTGGCGCACCCCCCGGCTATGTGGGCTACGAGGAGGGTGGTTACCTGACCGAGGCCGTGCGCCGCAAGCCCTACAGCGTGCTACTGCTGGATGAAATTGAAAAGGCCCACCCGGACGTGTTCAATGTGCTGCTGCAGGTGCTGGACGATGGTCGCTTGACCGATGGCCAGGGCCGCACCGTGGACTTCAAGAACACCGTCATCGTGATGACCAGCAACATCGGCAGCCAGCTCATCCAGAGCATGGTGGGGCAGGACTATGAGGACGTGAAAGAGGCCGTGACTGGCGAGCTGAAAAACCACTTCCGCCCCGAGTTTTTGAACCGCATTGACGAAACGGTGGTCTTCCATTCGTTGGATGCCGCCAATATTGCGTCGATTGCCAAGATCCAATTGGCGACGCTGATGGCGCGCCTGGCGAAGATGGACCTGACGCTGCAGGTGAGCGACGCGGCGGTGGCCGAGTTGGCCAAGGTCGGCTTCGACCCCGTGTTTGGCGCGCGCCCCCTGAAGCGCGCGATCCAGCAGCGCATTGAAAACCCGCTGTCTAAGCTGCTGCTGGAGGGCAAGTTCTTGCCCAAGGACACGATCAATGTGGGCGTGGACACGATTCAAGCGCCGGGGCAGTTCAGCTTTAGTTAGGGGTTCGGCGAGCGGCGGATTTCAAAGCCAAATCTGCCGCTCAGCCCGTGGATAGTGCGGGAGCAGCTATATTTTTGCTAGCAATTCTCTGAGTGGCGTGCAAAGAAAAACGAAGCCAGCCACATTGAGAACGACCGTCGCCCAAAAGACAGACCGAAACGCTGCCTTGGACGACTTGTGGCGCAGAAGCTGTTGCGCACACAGGGCACCCGGCCAGCCACAGGCCAAAGCCAGTAGGTGCAAGGTGCTCTCTGGTGTGCGCCAGTTGCCCTTGGTTGCGGCGGATTTATCAATCGCGTAGGCAATGAAAGTGATGAGGCTCGCGGCTGCGTAGAGAGCTGCTATCCAAAGCGGAGGCCTCCAAATCACGCTCACAACCACGTAGAGAACTAGAAAAGCTGGAATAGCGAATAGCGTGGAGGTTGCCCATTGCGCTGGTGACTCGCGATGCCGCGTTTTGGCGACTTGTGCTTTGCGAATGGGGGTCACGTTGTGGGCCCGCTTTTTGCCCTGCGGCCCCATCTCTACTTCAAATGACAAAGGTTGATTCAACTGCGGCCGACCACCGCGTGCATCAAACGCCTTGATGTGCACAAATATTTCTTCACCCCCCTGGGTAGGTTCGATGAATCCGCAACCACGGTCGTCGTTCCAGGTTTTTAAAGTACCTTCAAACCGCATATTCAATCCAGCAGACTCAAGTGAATAACGCGAGAGATGATAGCGTTGGGCGTCACCCTGTGATGGCATGATCGCGCCATGACACTGTCACCTACCACCCGCCGCGTTGTACAGGCCGCGCTCTACGAGAGCATTGCTATTGCAGTGGTCACGCCCGTATTGGCGCTGGCTTTCTCCCATCCGCCAGCCTCAGCTTTTGTGTTGTCCGCCGTCATGTCCACCATCGCGCTGGCCTGGAACTTTCTGTTCAATAGCCTGTTTGAACGCTGGGAAGCCCGCCAAACCATCAAAGGCCGTTCGCTCGCGCGGCGCATTGCCCATGGCGTGGGTTTTGAAGGTGGCTTGGCGCTGATCCTGCTGCCGGTGATGGCCTACTGGCTGAATGTCACGCTACTAGAGGCTTTGGTGGCCGATCTGGGCTTGCTGGCCTTCTTCTTTTTCTACACCGTGGGCTTTACTTGGGCGTTTGACAAAGTGTTTGGGCTGCCACAATCGGCCTTGGAATCATCGTCCTAATTTTTCCTTTAAAGGAGCTGTCAATGAACTGGATTGCCCAACAATTGAAGTGGATCATGCTGGTGTGTGGCGCGCTGACCTGCACGATGCTGTACGCCGCCATTGACCCGCAGGGCGCACTGCGCAGCACCTTTGGCACCACGCTGGAGGGGCCGCTGGCCAATATCGTGGTGCGCAATTGGGGCGCGCTGATCACGCTGGTCGGCGCACTCCTGATCTACGGTGCCTTCCGCCCTGCCAGCCGCCCCCTGGTGTTGGCGGTGGCGGTGGTAAGCAAACTCATTTTCATCGCTCTGGTGCTGGTCTACGGACAAGCCTACCTGGGCCAGGCGGGGCCGGTGATTGTGTTTGATGTGGTGGCGGTTTTGCTGTTGAGCATGGGCTTATTCGGGATCGCCCAGCAGCGCTTGCAGGCGGGTTAGAACAGTCGGAATCTCCATTTGTACTGTTTCCCAGACCATATCGGTGTCGACGTCAAAGTAGGCATGCACTAAGCGATTGCGCATGCCCACAATTGCTTTCCAGGGGATGTTGGTTGCATTCATTCGCACTTCATCGGAAACTTTACTGGCAGCTTCGCCTATCACTTCTATCGCCCGAAGCACAGCAAACAAAAGCATCTGGTCCGTTTGCAAATCGCTGCGTTGACGGCCTGACACGAATTGCATCGCAGCTTGCGCTGCTTCCTCCATGTGAAGCAGGCGAATGCGATCTTCAGCGCGCATATTGCACTTGGGCTGTACGAACCACTTCATCCCGGAAATGCCGCGACAAATCGCGGGCAGTGCGCAAGTCGACTTTGCGCCCGCCTAGAAGTTGAGAGAGTTCATCTTCCATAGCCACCATGCCCAGCAGGCCCGGCACGCTGTCGGACTCGAAATCCACCAGTAAATCCACGTCGCTATCAGGCCCAGCACTGCCATTGGCCTGCGAACCGAACAGGGCTAGCTTGCGAATACTGTGGGATTCACAGAATTTTTGAACGGTGCGTTCGTCAAGATTCAAAACTGGATGCATGCTGTCCCTTTGGATTGACCTGCTGGTATTGTGCCTTGGCTGATACGCACTTCACGCTCTCCATGCCTCGCCTTCGCGCCGCGCCCGGCCCAAGGCTTCTAGGGTTTCCAAGATGCGGGGCAGACTTTTCTTCCACGGGCCACGGCCTTTGAAGCTGGCCTCTATCGCGGTCAGTGGCATGGCAGCGCCAGCCGCCACCAGCACAGCAACCACTGCCCGTACTTGGTCGGGCAGGTTCGCGGGCCAGGCTTGGGCATCCGCTGCCACTGATGCTGTTTTGGTTTTGCCTGCTTTTACTACCGGCACCAATTCATCTTCTTCGGGAGAATTGAGTGCCAAATCAGCCTGCAGAGCCGATGGAATGTGCGGGAGCAGCTCTTCTTTTGATAGCGACGCAGCGTTTGCTTGCGAAGCTGGGTTCTGAAACTCAGGCCGCAACCAACGCACCGTACCGGCTTTTTCCTCTGCTGCGCGCCGCGTGTTGAGTGCTAACAAGCGGGTTAGCAGCTCGGGTGTATCCGCAGCGCCGTTACCCAGGTCGCTCCAGCCGTAGGCTTCCAGCACTGCCGCGTCCAGCTCGTCGTGCAGGTCTTTGAGTACACCCACCAAACCCTCGGTGTGAATGATTTTCTCTTTGGCGTTTAGCGGGCGGCCTGCGCACAGGGCTTCCAGCACGTTGTAGAGCCCCGTTAGGGTGAGCTTGGCCGCAGCCGCTGCGTCAGCCACCCGCCGCCGCTCACCAACACAATACCCAGCAGCACCGGAATGGCACCGATCAAGAAGCTGGGCTCAATCGGCTCATTCAGCAGCCAGGCCCCAAAGACGATGCCGAACAACGGGGTCAAGAAAGAGAACACACCCAAGGGCGACGCCAGGTACTGGCGCAGCAGCCAAAACCACACCAAAAAGCTGGCAAACGACACCACCAGCGTATGAAACGCTAGGCTGGCCCATACGGTGGGCGTCGGGTTAAACGCGGCCTGGCCGCTGGCCACCGCGCCCGCCATCAGCAAGACAAAGGCCCCTACCAATTGGTAGAGCAAGGTTTGCGTGGCGGGTGCTTTTGCCAGCGTGGAGCAGCGCACCACCACCGTGGTGGCGGCCCAGGCGATGCCCGCCAGCAGGCCCAAAAAATCACCCCACAGCACATTGCCGGATGCATTGCCGGGCACGCCGCTAGCGGCCTGGCTGCGCCCCAAAAACGCCATCGCAATACCGCCAAAGGCCAACGCAATGCCGAACCACTGCACGGCCCCCAACCGCTCTGCGGGCAAACGCCAGTGCAGGCCCAGCGCCGCAAAAATGGGCGCGGTGTACAAAAACACCGCCATGTGCGACGCACTGGTGTGGCGCAGCCCCTCAGCCACCAGCAAAAACTCCAGTCCAAAAAGCCCGCCCACCAGCAGGCCGGGCTTGAGCGTGCCGTCGCCCAGGTTCATGCGCTCCCCGCGCACCAGCATCACCAGGCTGACCAGCACGGCCGCGCCCCCAGAGCGCAGCGCAATCTGCAAGATGGGCGCAATGTCTGCGGCCGTGGCCTTGAGGACGACTTGCTGCATGCCCCAAGTGGCACAGAGCAAGATCATGAGGAAGATGGCTTGGGGGTCGAGGGCTTTGCGGGTGTCCATGGTGGTGCATGTTATCAGCCGTTTGTATGCCCAATAGGTCGTTCAGGCCATGGATAGTGCGGGAGCAGCTCCTGTATTTGTAGCAGATAGCATTTCGCTCAGCGCCGGTCCGCCGTTCACTTCGGATTGGTTCCGCATACGTAACTTCACGTAAGTAGAATTCCGACGGCTACTGGGTCAGGGCTCCGGTAGGTTTTTAAGTCTGTCACACCACCATCTACATGCATCTCAGTCCCCGCGAACTACAAATCGTTGTCTTGTTACAACAAGGCCTTACCAACAAAGAAATTGGCCTAGCTCTGGGCTTGAGCCAACACACCGTGCGCGACAACATCAGCCCCATGTTTGCGCGCTTTAGCGTCAAGAACCGCGCTGCATTGCTGGCGGCCATTTCGACCCAGCCTGCGCGCCCGTCCATTGGCAAAAATTCAGTTACACCGCGTGGCACAGACCGCCGCGGCGGTGGCGAGCGCAGATCAGTGCCGCGCTCGTTAGTGCAAGAGTGATGCTTGCGTCAACCCTACAGATGTAGGCTACATCTGTAGGGTTGTAAGTCTAGTAGGGCGCTTGAACAATCGCGCCATGCCTTACAACTACCTGACGCCAAGTCAACGCACACGTTGCTTGCAAGCCCGCACACTACGCCGGGCACGCCCCGCCCAGTGCCGCCAGGGGCGCATCGGCGCATGAGCTTGTTTCGGCCAGAGGTGGCAGCGGCCCAAACCGCGCAGTGGATGGGCAGCGTGCGTTTGCACCGCCCGTTGTCATTTAGCTTGGTCACCGGCGGTGCCTTGGCTATCGCCATGGCGCTCATCGCCTTTGCCACTTGGGGCGAGGTCAACCGCAAAGCCCACCTGTCTGGCTTGCTAGTGCCCGCACTGGGCACCCTGAATATCACCACCCCGCAGCCCGGCACCGTAGTACAGCTCCCGGTGACCGAGGGCCAAACTGTGCAGGCGGGCGACGTGCTGCTGGTGCTAAACGCCGAACGCAGCACCCTGCGCAACGGCGTGGCGGATGACACCAGCGCCCGCATCGCCCAGCAAATCGCCACCCGCACCCAGACCCTGCAAACCGAACGGACCCTGCGCGAGCTGCAAGTGCGCCAGCGCGAGCAAGTGCTGAACGACCGGCTGCGCACCGTACAAGCCGAGCTGCGCCAGGTGGAAGAACAAAACAGCCTGCTAGAGCGCCGCGTGCAGCTGGCCCAAACCACCCTAGAGCGCCACCAGCATCTGGCTAAAGACGGTTTTGTATCCCCCGCCCAGGTGCAAAGCCGCCAAGAGGAGCGCCTGGACGCCGAAGCCCGCCTGCAAAGCAGCCAGCGCAACACCACCAGCCTGCAGCGCGACCTGCAAGCCGTAAAAGCCGAGCGCGATGCACTGGCCGCGCAACTGCAAGCCGATGTAAACCAACTCAACCGCAGCCAAGCCAGCCTGGACCAAGAAGCCACTGAGAACACCGCCCGCAAAAGCATGGTTATCACCGCACCCTTTGCAGGCACAGTGACGGCTCTCGGCCTGCAAGCCGGGCAATCGGTGCAGGCGGGGCAAAGCTTGCTGACCCTCTTACCGCAAGCAGCGCCAGGCAACACCGGGCAAGACAAAGCATCCAACTTGCAAGCCCACCTTTACGCCCCCAGCCGCACCGCCGGCTTTGTGCGCCCCGGCCAAACCGTGTACCTGCGCTACGCCGCCTACCCCTACCAAAAGTTTGGTCTGTATGCCGGAAAAATCACCAGCATCTCTGCCACCCCATTTGCCCCCAGTGAGCTGCCGCCCAACCTGGCCCAGCAGTTATTGAGCCAAGCTGGCAGCAATGAAGCCATGTACCGCGTCAACGTGCAATTGGCAGACCAAAGTATCAAAGCTTATGGGGAAGACATTGCCCTCAAACCCGGCCTGACGCTGGAAGCCGATGTGTTGCAAGAGCGCAGGAAGGTTTGGGAGTGGGTGCTGGAGCCGGTGTTGGCGGCTAGGCAGCAAGTGAAAGTTCTGAATGCTGATCTGAGAGGCAAGCGCGAAGGCGGTTGAGGATCTGGGCGGTGTTGGAAGCGTATGGGCCGAGCGCTATTTCGGTGCCATCGAAAATAGGACGTAATTATGAAAGAACTGAATTCAGAACAATGCAAAATGATTGCTGGCGGCGTAGGAACTACTAGTTTAGACGGCGGCGATCCGAATTTGAGCCCAGGCATTTCAGGCGGCGGTGGGATGTGTCCCGGCGGTACGGACAATCAGGTCAATCAATGCCTCGCCCCCATAAAATTTGGATATCCACTGGATAACTTTACAGTAAATAATGTGGTAAATAATGGTTTCTCCCAACCTGGTGATTTTCAAAGTTTTGCATTTACCAATTCTAGTGGAGGGACGGGAACTTTTGAACAATCAATTAATAGTGAGGGCCACCCTACGTTGTCAATAACTACTAATGGAGTAACCGTTGGCATGTGTGTCAGAGTCGATGTAGTGGAGGAAATTCCTAGGATAATTAGTATCCAATCAATGCCAACGCCATAGTATATAAAAATATGAATCACAACATTTTTTCTAAAAAACGCTGTTTATTCTCATTAATGTTAGCACTTGCAATGTTTTTTCCAAAACATTCAGTTGCGCAACTCGTTGAGTTGAGCGTAAATAATAAAGTGTTGGGATTTCTGTTTGGAAGTACACATGGGGCGGTCAATGGCGTTCCCATAAATTTTGAAAAACTCGCACCGATGCTCGCGCAAAGCAGATTTGTCGTAATGGAGAGCATTCATGGCTACTCCCCCCAAACGCAGAAGGAGCAGTTGGCAATAGGTGGGGCCGACACCATACTTACAAACGCACCGAAAGATATGCAGGCGTGTGTTCAAAATGCATATGAAGAAATGCTGGGTGATGAAAACGATAACTCTGCAGTAAATCTAGACTTTACCTCGGTACCATTTCTCTTTGCAATGAGATATTCCGGATATACGGAGGCACTTTATATTCCAGCGGCGCAAGGCCTGGGCTATGATCAAAAAATAATTTCGTATGCAAAAACAAGAAAACTACCTCTGGCGGGGTTGGAAGTTGCCGCTGACAAGATTCAAATGCTTAAAAATATTTCAAACGATGATGCTTATGCATTCTTGTCAAAATATTGCGCCATGAGAACCAATTTGCCTGAGCGAAAAATTTACTTGGATTTGAAAAATCGTATTGCGAAGTCCTATGTATCAGATGATATGAATGCATTTGCGAAATACAATACAGATTTATATAAATTTTTGGGCGCGAGTGAAGATTTTTACCGGCATTTCGTGACCAACAGAAATGCAGTGATGGCTAGAAAAATTGAGAGAATGATAAAAAATGGCTACCAACCCTTTTTTGCTGTTGGAGCTGCTCATCTTGGTGGTGATGATGGCATAGTAAATATTTTGAATGCGAATGGCGTTACCACAAGGATTATTTCATCGGGTGATCTCAAGTAGTCGGAAGGCCGTTACTTAGAACTACTGAATTCAAGTTCATTTTTCCATACTAGGACAAATTGGCAGTCCGGAAAATCTAACCAATTAACGCACTGAGTTTGTATTGGTAGCATTGTGCAGTTGATTTTTCAATCCGAATCCAGCGAATGCGGTCTAGCCTGCATCGTCATGGTCGCCAACGCGTATCACCTGCAACTCGACCTCTCTGAAGTCCGTCGCCGTTTCCCGGTGTCCCTCAAAGGCGCAACCCTTCAGCAGCTCATCACCCACGCCAGCCTACTCAACTTTAATAGCCGCCCGCTGCGTCTGGATTTGGAAGAGCTGGGGCAGTTGCAACTCCCCTGCATCTTGCATTGGGACTTGAACCACTTTGTAGTTCTGAAGAAGGTAGGCCGGGGCCACATCACCATCCTTGACCCTGCAGTCGGCGAACGCAAGCTGGCTATGGTCGAGGTATCCGAGCACTTTACCGGCGTGGCCTTGGAGCTGACGCCTAATGCGGACTTCAAACCGGTGGACGAGCGCAAGCGCGTGGCTTTGTCGGCACTGACTGGCAAGGTGCTTGGTTTAAAGCGTTCGCTATTTCAAATCTTTGCCATTGCCGTAGTCCTAGAGCTTTTCGCCATAGCCTCACCGTTGTTGAATCAGCTGGTGGTAGACGACGCCATAGCCACGCACGATATGGACTTGCTCCAAGTCTTAATCATCGGCTTTGGTTTGCTGCTGCTTATTCAGACGGCCATAGGTCTGGCGCGTAGTTGGATGCTGATGGTGTTGGGCCAATCGCTTAGCTTGCAGTGGGCGGGCAATGTGTTTGCACATTTGATCAAGTTGCCAGTCGAGTTTTTTGAGAAGCGCCACCTGGGCGATATCGTTAGCCGCTTTGGGGCGGTGGGGGCCATTCAGCGCACTCTAACCACCAGCGTGGTAGAGGCAATGCTAGACGGCATCATGGGCTTGGCTGCCCTGAGCATGATGCTGCTGTATTCGCCCAAGCTGGCGGCGGTCACTGTTGCTTCAGTCGTTGTTTATGGCCTGCTGCGTTGGGCGGCATACACTCCCTTCCGTGACGCTGGTGCTGAGAGGCTCATTGTCTCTGCCCGCGAGAACACCCATTTCTTGGAAACCCTGCGCGCCATCACGCCGCTCAAGCTTTTTGGCCGAGAGCAAGAGCGCCGCGCGCGTTGGCAAAACCTGCTGGTCGAGGTGCAAAACCGCGATGTACGCACCGCCAAGATGAACATTGGCTTTGGCGTGGCCAATACCTTTGTGTTTGGCGTCGAAAATTTGGTGGTGTTTTGGCTGGGTGCTGGGCTGGTAATGCAGTCGGGAGTGGGTGGTGTGGGGGCAGCCACCGCTTCGCCGTTCACCATCGGCATGTTGTTCGCTTACATTGCTTATAAGGGCCAGTTCACTGGCCGTGTGTCGGCGCTCATCAACTACGCAGTAGAGATCAAGATGCTCAGCCTGCACTCTGAGCGTCTGGCAGACATTGCGCTCGCAGAGCCAGAAACCGACACTGCACCCCCCAACGACCTGGCCCATTTACAGCCCAGCATAGAGCTGCGCAATGTGAGCTTCCGATATGGAGAAGGCGAGCCCTGGGTGTTGAAAGACCTGAACTTGCAACTGCCCGCAGGCCAAAGTGTGGCGCTGGTGGGGCCAAGCGGCTGCGGCAAGACCACGCTGCTCAAGGTCATCTTGGGCCTGCTACACCCGCAAGAGGGCGAGGTGCTGTACGGCGGCGTGCCAGTCAAACACCTGGGCCTGCAAAACTACCGCAAGGTCATTGGCACGGTGATGCAAGAAGACGTGCTCTTGGCGGGCAGCATTGCCGACAACATCAGCTTCTTTGATCTGCGGCCCGAGCTAGACCGCGTTTACGCCTGCGCCGCGATGGCGGCAGTGCATGACGATATTGCCAAGATGCCCATGGGCTACCAAACGCTGGTGGGGGATATGGGCTCGGCCCTGAGTGGAGGGCAAAAGCAGCGCGTGTTGCTGGCTCGCGCGCTCTACAAAGCCCCCAAGGTGCTGGCGCTGGACGAAGCCACCAGCCACCTGGACATTGCCAACGAGCGCCGGGTGACAGATGCGCTGGCCGCCATGCCCATCACCCGCATCATCGTGGCCCACCGGCCCGAGACCATTGCCGGGGCACAGCGGGTAGTGGGGGTGGATGCGGGCAAGGCGGTAGAGCTGCGGGCTGCAGCAGCCATTGGGACTGTGTAGAAAGCGTTTGGGGGGCGGAATTTGCATGCCCAACAGCCCATTCAGCCCGTGGATAGTGCGGGAGCAGCTCATTTATTGATAGCGGAACCCCTAAAACCTTTGCTACCAATCTTGACCAGCCCGTAGGCACTTGTCCCCGGTGGTGAAAGATTTTGGTGGTTTGTGCGACAAACCCCCATCAGCCACCCACCGAAAGACTTTGTATGACCCGCAGAAACCTGTTTGCCTTTTTGAGCGGCCTGGGGCTTGCGCGCCTGGCTACTGCTGCACCGGCTGCACCCGCCGCACCAGGGAGTGCGGGCGCTGCCGATGCCAAAGCCATCGTGCCGCTGCGCCTGACGGATGCCGAGTGGCAAAAGCGCCTATCCGGTCCGCAATACGATGTGCTGCGCCACGAGGGCACCGAGCGCGCGGGCACCAGCCCGCTGAACGCCGAGAAGCGCAAAGGCCTGTACCACTGTGCGGGCTGTGATTTGCCACTGTTTGATGCGTCCATGAAGTTTGACAGCGGCACGGGCTGGCCCAGCTTTTTTAACTATCTGCCTGGCGCGGTGGTTACCAAGACCGATTTCAAGCTGCTCTTTCCGCGTACCGAATACCACTGCGCCCGCTGCGAAGGGCACCAGGGCCATGTGTTTAACGACGGCCCGGCACCCACGGGCAAGCGCTACTGCAATAACGGCGTGGCCCTTAAATTTGTGGTGGCCGCATGAGCCGCGCCCGCACAACCCAAGCTGGCACGGCCCAGGCACACAGCCCGGTGGCAAAGGCGCTGAGAGCCTTTGGCGCGCTACTGCTGCTGACACTTTTGGCTTGGGGCGCTGGCATTTTGCAACCCGTTGTCGCCCAAACCAAACCGGCTGCACCCGCCGCCGCGTCAACACCCACTGCCACCACGGCCCGCGCCATTTTTGCTGGGGGCTGCTTTTGGTGTGTGGAGTCTGACTTTGACAAGATTCCGGGTGTGATTGCCACCACCTCGGGCTACACCGGCGGCAACACGGCCAACCCCAGCTACGAGCAAGTCTCCGGCCACGGCACCGGCCATGCCGAGGCGGTAGAGGTGGTGTATGACCCCGCCAAAGTGAGCTACGAGCGCCTGGTGGAGTACTTTTGGCACACCATAGACCCTACGGTAAAGGACCAGCAGTTTTGTGACCGGGGCAGCCCCTACCGCACCGCCATTTTTGCGGTGGGCGCTGAGCAACTGAAGATCGCCCAGGCCTCGCGCGCTGCGCTAGAAAAAACCAAGCCTTTCAAAGAGCCGGTGATGACGGAAATCACGCCTGCCGGTGCTTTTTACCCGGCAGAGGACTACCACCAAGACTATTACAAAAAGAACCCGATCCGCTACAAGTACTACCGCAGCAGCTGTGGGCGTGATGCGCGGCTGGCGCAGTTGTGGGGCGATAAGGCTGGGCGCTAGGGTGGCCTAGGGCGGCAGTTGGGGTGCCGCTGTCGCCTCCGTTGGCCAGAGAATCGGGCGCGATGGTATAGGATCACTCAAATCACCTAACCAGCAGCGGAAAACAGAGTGCGAAAAACTTCGGCGAACGATGACTTGATGACCACCCGCGAGGCTGGCGAAAAGCTGGGCGTGGCGGTACGCACCGTGCAGTTGTGGGTAGAGGCGGGTTTGTTGCCCGCGTGGCGCACGGCTGGCGGGCACCGCCGCATACCGCGTGCGGCCGTAGACGCGCTGATGCTGGAGCGCTCCCAGGTGTTTATTCCGGCGGTGGCACCGGCTGCACCGGTCGTTGCGCCCCCCAGTGCCGCCGTTTCCGGTATCAAAATTTTGGTGGTGGAGGATGACCCCATCATGTTACGGCTGACGTCGCAGGTGATGGCGACCTGGAAATTCCCTGTCACTTTAAACACCGCCAGCAATGGTTTTGAGGCCCTGGTGCGCATTGGGGAAATGCAGCCGGACTTGGTCGTCACCGACCTGCACATGCCCGGCATGGATGGCTTTCAGATGCTGCGCACCCTCAAAAAATCTGGCTCTGGCTATGAGGCCCTGAAAGTGGTGGTGGTGTCGGCGCTCAGTGCTGCTGACATTGCCGCAAACGGCGGCTTGCCTGCCGATGTGAGCTTTTTTGCCAAGCCAGTTCATTTTGGTCGGCTCGAAGAGCTGGTGCGCGCGAGTTTCGAAACCCAGCCAGCCTGAGCGGCTGATAAGGCCTTGGCGATGGCAGACACACTCAGCGGCGTGCCGCATCCCCCTTTGCGGCAAGACGCCACCATCATTGGCCTGGTGGGCCTGGCCCACGCCAGCTCCCATTTCGGGCATTTGCTGCTGCCGCTGCTGTTCCCGGTATTCATGCAAGAGTTTGGCCTGAGCTATTCACAGTTGGGCTTGTTGATGACCACCTTTTTTGTGGTCTCTGGGGTAGGGCAGGCCAGCGCAGGTTTTGTGGTGGACCGGCTGGGCGCGCGGCCCCTGCTGTTTGTGGCCATGGGCATTTTTATTGCGGCCTGCTTGTGCGCATCGGCCGTTACCAGCTACGCCGGACTGATCTGGGTGGCTGCGCTGGCGGGCTTGGGCAATGCCACGTTTCACCCGGTGGATTTCACGATTTTGAACCAGCGGGTGTCGGCTCCGCGCCTGGGTTATGCCTTTAGCGCCCACGGGCTGACCGGCAACTTGGGTTGGGCCGCCGCACCGGTGTTTTTTGCCGGCATGGGTGCGCTGGTGGGCTGGCGCAATGCCTACCTGGCCGCGGCGTTGATGTACGCCGCCATCTTGCTGCTATTGGTGCTGCAGCGCGACAAACTCAGCACCCGTGTGGCCCCACGCGCCGCGCTTTCAACTTCCTCCGCCCAAGCCCATGCCGCGCAGCCTGAGCACGCCATGGCCTTCATGAAGCTGCCGGTGGTGTGGTGGTGTTTTGGTTTCTTTTTGCTCTCCACCATGACGCTGGCCGTGGTGCAGAGCTTCGCGGTGTCCATCCTCAAAGCCATGCACGGCATCAGCTTTGAAGCGGCCACGCTCACCATCACCGCATACATGCTGTGCGGCGCGGTGGGCATGTTTGTGGGTGGTTTTGTGGCGGCGCGATCAGCGCACAGCGACCGCGTGGTGGCGATTGCTATGGCCTGCGGTGCCGTGCTGCTGGCACTGTGCGGCACCGGTCTGCTGGGCGCGCAGGCCACCATGGTGGTGCTGGCGGCCACCGGTTTTGCGGTGGGCATTGGCGGCCCCTCGCGCGACATGATGATCAAAAAAGCCACGCCGCCCGGTGCCACCGGCCGCGTGTATGGCCTGGTGTATTCGGGCTTAGACACAGGCTTTGCGCTGTCGCCCATCGTGTTTGGTGTGTTTATGGACCGGGGCTGGTACGGGGCCACGCTGCTGGGGGCGGCACTGGTGCTGCTGCTGAGCGTGGGGGCTGCGCTGGGCGTGGGCTACCGCACTGAGGCCAGTCGCAAAACCATTTGACCCTCTTCATCACTCTTTGGGTTCAGTTCGCATGATTAAAAAAATAAGCCTCTCCGTGCTGGCCTTGGTATTGATTTTGGTGGCCGTGGTGGCTGTTAACACCCTGCGCAAAAGCTCGCGCCAATTGCAAGTGGCAGCCCTGGCGCCGGTGGCGGTGGATGAGGCCGCCGTGGCCCGCAGGCTGGGTGAGGCGGTGCGGCTCAAGACCATTTCTGCGCGTGACAACCCCAGCCTGAATGCTGAGGAATTCAAGGCATTGCACAGCTTGGTGCAGGCCCGCTTTCCGGCGGTTCACGCCAAGCTCAAGCGCGAAGTGGTGGCCGATTTAAGCCTGCTCTACACCTGGGAAGGCACGGACCCCAAAGCCCCGCCGGTGCTGCTGATGGCCCACCAGGATGTGGTGCCCGTCGCACCCGGCACTGAGGGCGATTGGCAGGTGCCACCCTTTGCGGGCGAGGTCAAAGACGGCTTTGTCTGGGGCCGTGGCTCATGGGATGACAAAGGCAACCTGATGTCGCAACTGGAGGCGGTAGAAATGCTGCTGACCAGCGGCTTCAAACCCAAGCGCACCGTTTACCTGGCCTACGGTGCCGATGAAGAGGTGGGTGGCCTGCGTGGTGCGGCCCAGATTGCCGCCCTGCTCAAAGAGCGCGGCGTGCGCCTGGACATGGTGCTGGACGAAGGTCTGCTGGTGCTAGAAGGCGTGATGCCTGGCATCCAACAGCCCACCGCGCTGATTGGCGTGGCCGAGAAGGGCTATATGTCGGTGGTGTTGAAGATGTCGGCCACACCCGGCCATTCGTCCATGCCACCCAAGGCGGGCACCAGCGCCATTGGCATGCTGAGCGCCGCCCTGAAGCGGCTGGACGATGAACAACTGCCGGGCGGCATCCGTGGCGTGGCGGCCGAGATGTTTGACACGCTGGCCCCCGAAATGGGTGGCTTCAGCCGGGTGGCTTTGTCCAACCTGTGGCTGTTTGGCCCGGTGGTGCAAAAGCAGTTGGAAGGCACGGGCAGCACCAATGCCATGCTGCGCACCACCACAGCGCTGACGATTGTGAACGCGGGCAACAAAGACAATGTGCTGCCCGGCCGCGCCGAGGCCACGGTGAACTTCCGCATCCTGCCGGGCGATACCAAAGAGCAGGTGCTGGAGCATATGCGCGCCAAGGTGAGTGGGGCCGCGCCAAAGGATCAGTTTGAGCTGCTGGCCTTGCCAGGCGCGGTAGACGCCTCCAAAGTGGCCCCGACGGATTCTGCGCAATACCGCTTGCTCAACACCACCGTGCGTGAAATCTTCCCCGATGCGCTGGTGGCCCCCGGCCTGATGGTGGCGGGCACGGATTCGATTCACTACGGCGCGATCAGCGACCATATTTTCAAGTTCTCGCCGATACGCGCTAACGCGCAAGACCTGAAGTTATTTCATGGCACCAATGAGCGGCTGGGCGTGGCCAACTACGCCGGTGCGATCCGCTTCTACCACCGGCTGATTACGCAAGTGGCGCAGGCGCAGTAGACGCTTGCTATTGGTTTCATAGCTGCTCCCGCACTATCCACGGCCTGAACGGACTATTTGGCACAAAAGTATGCGCATAAATCAACGCTTTGCCTCAGCCCGCAGCCCCCGTGTGCGGCTCTGCCAATCACTCACCGCGGTGGCACTGGCTTGTGCCGCCACACTGGCATGGGCGGCGGAGCCCGTGGCGGTGCAGCCCGCCCAGGGCCCGCTGTCCGAGTTGCCGTATTCGCCTAGCCTGGATGCGTCCTCCATGGACCGCAGTGCCAACCCCTGTGAAGACTTTTACAGTTACAGCTGCGGCGGCTGGCAGCAGGCCAACCCGATCCCCGGTGACCAATCGGACTGGAGCGTCTACAGCAAGCTGCATGACGACAACCTGCGCTACCTGTGGGCCTTGTTGCTGGATGCGGCCAAACCCGGCGCGCAGCGCAGCGCGGCTGAGCAAAAGACGGGCGACTACTTCGCCGCCTGCATGAATGAAGACGCGGTGAACGCCGCAGGCCAGGCACCGCTGGCCCCGGCCCTGAATCGCATTGCCGCGCTCGATAGCGTGCAGTCCTTGCCCGCGCTGCTGGCCTGGCTGCATGGCCATGGCACGGACAACGCGCTGTTCCATCTGGCGGTGGAGCAAGACTTTGCAGATTCCGAACGCATGATCGCCACGCTGGACGCGGGTGGCCTGGGCCTGCCCGAGCGCGACTACTACCTGCGCAGCGATGCCAAGTCCAAAGACATTCGCGCAGCCTACCGCGCGCACATTGCCCAGGTGCTGGGCCTGGTGGGCGACACGCCTGCAGCGGCACGCGCTGCTGCCGATCAGATTGTGGAACTGGAGACCGCGCTGGCGCGTGCCTCCTTGTCGGTAGAGGCGCGGCGTGACCCGACCAAGCTGTACCACAAGATGACGCTGGCGCAGTTAGCCAAACTGGCACCCAACATAGGCTGGGGCGCGTATCTGCAGGCCCTGCCGCTGGCCAGCGATGTGGGGCTGAACGTGGCCCAACCAGCGTTCTTTCGCAAGCTCAACACCTTGTTGGCGCAGCGCCCGCTGGCGCAATGGAAAACCTATCTGCGTTGGCACAGCGTGACCGCCCAGTCGCCCTATGTGTCGCAGCCGCTGGCGCAGGCGCGCTTTGATTTTTTCTCGGCCAAGCTGCTGGGCGTGAAGACCATGCCCGCGCGCTGGAAACAGTGCGTCACCTGGGTGGACCGCGACCTGGGTGAAGCCCTGGGCCAGGTGTTTACCCAGCGCACCTTCACACCGCAAACCCGCCAGCGCGCGCAAGACATGACGCTGGCAATCCAGCAGGCCATGACCACGCGCCTGGACGCGCTGGACTGGATGAGCCCCGCCACCAAGAGGGCTGCACATGCCAAGCTGGCCACGATGGTCAACAAGATTGGCTACCCTGAGCAATGGCGTGATTACACGGCGCTGCAAGTGAAGCCCGATGACTTTGCGGGTAATGTGCAGCGCAGCCAAGTGTTTGAAGCCCAGCGCCAGCTCGCCAAAATCGGCAAGCCGGTAGACCGCGCCGAGTGGGGCATGACGCCACCCACCGTGAACGCCTATTACAACGCGCAGATGAATGACATCAACTTCCCCGCCGGCATCTTGCAGCCCCCGCTGTTTGACCCGCGCTCGGACGATGCGCCCAACTATGGCAACACCGGTTCCACCATCGGCCACGAGCTGATCCATGGTTTTGACGACGAAGGCCGCCGCTTTGATGCCAAGGGCAATCTGCGCGACTGGTGGAACGCAAAAGACGGCAAGGAGTTTGAGCGCCGTGCCTCCTGCATCGTGAAGCAGTACTCAAGCTACACCGCCGTGGACGATGTGAAGGTCAACGGCAAGCTGACCCTGGGTGAAGACTTGGCCGACTTGGGCGGCACCATCTTGGCCTATGCCGCTTGGAAGACCACTACCGCGAACCAGAAGCTGGAAGTGATCCAAGGCCTGACACCGGATCAACGTTTCTTTGTCGGCCTGGCCCAGTGGGCCTGCTCCAACACCCGGCCCGAAGCCGAGCGCCTGCAAGCCCAGACCGACCCGCATTCCCCACCGCGTTACCGCATCAATGGGGTGGTGTCGAATATGCCGGAGTTTGCGAAGGCCTTTAGTTGCAAACCGGGTCAGGCTATGGTTCGCGATAAGGTTTGCAAGGTTTGGTAGGGTGATTCCAGCCCAACTGAGCTAAGCCCTGGAGGAGGCTGGGTGGGCAAAATGGCGAGGTAAAGAAGGAGGCCGAAGGCCGGGTGACACGAGCGATTTTGTCCACCCAGCCTCCTTCAGGGCGTTGCCACTTTTAGCGAATCGCCAAACTCTTCATTCGCCGCGCCAACACCACCAAACACACTACGGTCACCGCCAGACTCACCCCGGTCGGCACCAGCAGGTGCTGCAAGTGCAATTCATCGCCACGCAGCACGCGCAGCATCACCGACTGCTGTGCCAGGCTGGGCACCAGCAAGTGCCAAGGCTTCTCGCCTGAAAAATCCATGATCGCAATCAAGGGTGCGAACTGAAAACCGAGCAGGGCTACCGTGGCACGGCTCTGTGCTTCTTTGACGGTGCGGCCATAAATGGCGGCCAGCATCAGCACTGCAGACACCGCCGCCGCCAGCGGCAACAGCATCAATAAAAATAGCCCCGCCTCCATGGCCCCGAAGCGGAACATGGCCTGCAGCGCCTCACTTTGAATGAGTAGTTTCGCCGGGAAGAAGCTCGTCACGCTGAGTGCAGCAATCGCCATGGCGACGGCAGACGCTGCCATCCATTTACCCACCACCAAGGCAAAGGTCGTGATCGGATTGGTCAGCAGCGGCTCTAGCGATGAACGCTCGCGCTCGCCCGCAGTGGTGTCCAGCGCTACCGTCAGGCTGCCCACCAGCACGGCCATCATCACCATCCAGGGCACCATGCCCGTCATTTGTGATGATCGGCTTTGCGCGCTGGCCAGGTTGCGCTCTTGAATACGAAACGGCTGCAGCACGGCAGGTGCCACCCCGCGCATGGACATCTCCAACATACCCTGCTCGCGGCTATAGCCATCCAGCAAGCCCACGTTGCGGCCCACCAGCACGCTGGACTGGCGGTTGGCCGAGTCAAACACCACGCGCAGCTCGGGGGACTCGCCCTTGCTTTGCTTTTCGGCGTAATCCTCAGGCACCAAAATGACGGATTCCCCCAGGCGGAAGTCGCGCAGTTGGGCCTCGTAGTCTTCAGGGGCTGCATTGACTTTCATGCCCTGGCGCAGCAGGTAGTTGTGCAGCGCGGGCGCGCGCTCCAGCCCGGCCACCCAGACCTCGCGGCGCTCGGATTTTTCTTCCTGCTGGCTGACGATGAAAGACAGCGCCACCAGCATCACCGGGCCAATCAGCACCGCGGTGAAGAAAATCATCATCAAGGTCTTGCGGTCGCGCACGGCATCGACCATCTCTTTGCGAAAAACGATCCAGCTGTCTTTCATAGCGGTATTCATGCTGCTACTCCCACGCCCGGCGCGAAGGCCAGGGCAACAAAGGCGTCTTCAAAATCCGGGCATCCGGTCTGTTCGCACAGGGCGCGCACGCTGCCACGGGCTACATCCCGTCCGGCGGCCACCACGCTTACATCGCCACACAGGCGCTCCACCTCTTGCATGATGTGGGTAGAAAACACGATGCATTTGTTTCCACCCTGGGGTGATGCCAAATGGCGCAGCGCATCCCGCAGGCGGCGCGTCGCCACCACGTCCAGCCCATTGGTGGGCTCATCGAGCAGCAGGTTGGCCGGGTCGTGGATCAGCGCGCGGGCCAGTGCTGTTTTCATGCGCTCGCCCTGGCTAAAGCCTTCGGTGCGGCGGTCCAGCAGTTCGGTCATATCTAGCAGCTCGCCCAGCTCGTCCGTGCGCTTGACGGCGGCCAGTTGGCTCAGGCCCTGCAGGCGGCCGTAGTAGATGACGTTTTCACGCGCCGTCAGGCGTGGGTACAGGCCGCGCGAATCGCTCAGGCAGCCAATGCGTGCCAGTGCCGCGCGTGGGTTTTGGCGCACATCAATGTCGTCAATCATCACGCGGCCGGTGTCTGCGGTTAGCAGGCCCGCCACAATGCGCAGCGATGTGGTTTTGCCCGCGCCATTGGCCCCCAGCAGGCCGGTGATGCAGCCGTTGTCTGCGGTAAAACTCATGTCGGCCACGGCCTGCACCGTAACCGCTGGCACCCGAAAGCGCTTGGGTGTGACGAATTGTTTGCTTAAGTTTTCTACGAGGATCATGGCCGGCTTTCCAGAGTGGCACCCAGGGGGATAAAGGCGGTGGGGCGGGGGATATTGGCCAGGCAAGCGGCGTCTACTTTCAGTGCGTCGGCGTTCACCTTGTTGTCGATGAATTTGAAAACCATGTCGCTGGTGCAGCCCAGGCGCAAGATGCCGTGGCCCGCTTTGGGTACCAGTATGTGGCGTACCTGGTCGCCCAGTGCCTTGGCTACCGCCTCGGCGTGGCGGGGTGGTGTGGCAGGGTCTACGCCGCCGCTGAACATCAGTACGGGTGAGGCCGATGGGGGCAGGGTGTAGAAGGCCTTGTCCACCTTCGCTTTGGGCCAATCGGCGCATACCCCTTTGTAAGAAGTATCCATCAAACCGGCAAAGTGACCCGCCGTGGCGGGGCCAGCAGAGCGCAGCGGGTCTTCAGCACAAATGACGGAGAAGTGCATGCCCATGGCCATGCCACCGCCACCGGAGCGGCTGACCGTGGCACTGGCCAGACCAATGAGCGGGGTCCAGCGGCTCTGGGCCGCTTCGCTGATGGCATAGGGCAAGCCCGCCGCCATTTGGGGGGCGTACAGGGGGCCGCGCACCATGCCAGCCACCATCGGCGCGGTTAGCGTGACGCGTTCGGGCGCGCCGGTCAGGGGGTTGTTGACCGCAATGCTCTGGGGTAGCGATGCAAACAGCGCGTCCCACTGTTTGGCCAGCGTGGGGTGGGCTTTGGCGCAGGCTGGGTCCGCAGCACAGTCCTCTGCCAAAGATTTCCAGGCGGCGTTGGCGTCGTCGGCCATGGACTCGGTGAGTGACATGCTGGCCGGTGCCACGCCGTCAATCACCATGCGGCGCACCCGCTGGGGGTATTGGCGCAAATATTCCAGCGCCGTGCGGGTGCCGTAAGACGCACCTATCAGATTGATACGTTCTTGCCCCAGGGCGGCGCGCACCGCATCCAGGTCTTGCATGGCAATGCTGGTGCTGTAAAAGCGCAGATCACCATGGGGCAGTTTCTCCAGCGCGGCGCGGCACTTGGCCATGCGCGTGGGCAGTTGCGTGGGGTCGAGTGAATCGGCCAAGCCCAGCTGGGTTTCGCGCTCGCATTTCAAGGGAGCGCTCTCACCCGTGCCGCGCTGGTCTACAAACACCAAGTCGCGGCGGTTATTCAAGCGTGACATGGCACCCTGCATGGCCGGTATCAGGTCCATGGCGCTTTGGCCTGGCCCACCGGCCAAGAAGTAAATCGGGTCGGGATGCTTTTCTCGGGCCTTGGACGGCAGCATTGCAAATTGAATTTGCACTTGTTTGCCGTTGGGGTCTTCCGGGTTCAGCGGCCGGGCCAGGCTGCCGCACTGCACGGCATCGCGCATGCCCGGCAGGTGGCAGGGTTTGGTGGATACGGTTTGCGCCTGGGCAGCCGGGTGGGCCATCAGGCCGAGCCCCAGCATCAGCGGCGCTAAGCGGCTCCATATTTGCGTCTTTAAAATTTTCATGGGCATGAATGTAAAGCAAGTGAGTGCCGCGAATGTAGCGGCTAAAAGCGCAGGGCCCTGAGTTTCTGAGACGAAACACGGCTTTGGGGGCCTGACAGACGATTTGTGGTTATAAAGACCGAAGCACTCCGAATATCACCGACCCTTGATCCATGACGCAGGCACAGCCCAACACCCCCAAGATGCATTGGGTGGTCAGCATGAATTACCGAACCCGCAGCATCTCGTGGGCCGTGGTGTTTGTGGCCATGGCGCTGCACTTGGCAGCGCAGGCGTATAGCAGCTGGACGATGGCCTGCATGGCCGCGCAGTTTTTGGTGTATCCGCATGTTGTGTATCTGGCGGCCAAGCATTCCAAAGATCCCTTGGCCACCGAAATCAAAACCATGGTGCTGGATGCGCTGGGCTTTGGGGTCTGGGTAGCGGTGCTGGAGTTTCCGCTGTGGATCACTTTTTCACTGTGGATTTGCGGGGTGATGGGGCTGTCGGCGTTTCGTGGTGTGCGCGGGGCCTTACTGGCCAGTGCGGCCATGGTGGTGGGCAGCTTGGGCGTAATGGCTTGGAGTGGCCTGCGTTTTTCTCCACAGACCGATGTGCTGGTGACCCTGATTTGCATGGCCTCGTTGGCGCTGTACTTGTTTCTGTTTTCATTGGACGCCAACCGCCGGGCGCTGGTGCTGCGGGCCATACGGCACAAGCTGATGAAAAGCGAAACCGCCTTGCAACAGCAGCTCCATGAAGTGCAATCGCTACAAGGCCTGCTGACCCAGCAGGTGAATTGCGACCCGCTCACCGGGCTGTATAACCGGCGCTACCTGACCGAGACCATGGGCCGCGAGCTGGCGCGCTGCATGCGCGAGGGGCAGCCGCTGAGCCTGTTGATGATCGACATTGACCACTTCAAAACGGTGAACGACACCTACGGCCACCAGGCCGGAGACGAGGTGCTTAAACAACTGGGTGCCATCCTGGTGCAAGAGGTGCGCGGTAGTGATTTGGTGTGCCGCTATGGCGGTGAAGAGTTTTTGGTACTTTTCCCCAATATGCCCTTGGCATCGGCCCAGGCGCGTGCCGAGCAGTACCGGCAAAAAGTGGAGGCCGCTGTGCTGGGCTTTGGCGAGTTTCAGATCAGCACACGCTTGTCGATTGGCGTCGCCGGATTTCCGGGTCACGCCACCACGCCTGAAGGTTTGATTCAAGCCGCCGACCGGGCCTTGTATGAAGCCAAGCGGCAAGGGCGCAACCGGGTGGTGATGGGCACGCCCTAACGTGACTTGGGCAGGCCCGCATGCACCAGCGGCAGCTGTGTGGTGGATTTGATGCAGTTGAGCACGATATTGGAGCGAATACTGCCCACACCCTGAATGCGCGTCAGGCGGCGCAGCACGGATTCCGACAGCGTGTGTAAATCGGCCGCCACGATTTGCAAGATGTAGTCCGACTCACCGGCCACGGAATAGCACTCCAGCACCTCAGGAAACAGCGCAATCTCTCGCTCAAAAGCCAAGCCCTCGTCACCACTGTGGCGGGTGAGGATGACGTAGCTCACCGCACGCACGGTGAGGCCCAGCGCCGCGGGGTTGAGCAGGGCCACGTAGCGGCTGATGATGCCCGCGGACTGCAGGCGCTGCACCCGGCGGCTGACCTGCGAGGCGCTCAAATGAATCTCGGCGCCAATTTGCTGGTGGGTTGCTGTGGAGTCGCGTTGCAGTGCAGCAAGCAAACTGATATCGAAGCCATCGAGCAGCGAATCATCGTATTTTTCAGTTTTCATGCACAAATTATGCACAAGAGGCCGTGGGTAGCATTGAAATTGCAGCCCCATTGCAGGCAGTCTTGATCACAATCAAGGATTCACTCACCCTGTGAGCAACGATTTTGAGGAGCATTGCAATGGCGGATCTTTTTGACAATCCCATGGGCCTGATGGGCTTTGAATTTGTGGAATTTGCGTCGCCGGTGGGCGGTGTGATCGAGCCGGTGTTCGAGCGCATGGGCTTCACGCTGGTGGCCAAGCACCGTTCCAAAGACGTGGTGCTGTACCGCCAGGGCGATATCAATTTCATTGTCAACCGCGAACCGAAGAGTGTGGCGGGTTACTTTGCTGCCGAGCACGGCCCCAGCGCCTGCGGCATGGCCTTCCGCGTGAAGGACTCGCACCACGCTTACAAGCGTGCCTTGGAGTTGGGCGCACAACCCGTAGCGCTTCGCCCCGGCCCGATGGAGCTGAACCTGCCCGCCATCAAGGGTATTGGCGGCGCGCCGCTGTACCTGATCGATCGCTATGAGGATGGCAAGTCGATCTACGACATCGACTTTGAATTCATCGAAGGCGTGGACCGCCGCCCCGTGGGCCACGGCCTGAAGCTCATTGACCACCTGACGCACAACGTTTACCGCGGCCGCATGGCCTTCTGGGCCGACTACTACGAGCGCCTGTTCAACTTCCGGGAGATTCGCTTCTTCGATATCAAGGGCGAATACACCGGCCTGACCTCCAAAGCGCTGACCGCGCCCGACGGCATGATCCGCATTCCGCTGAACGAGGAGTCGCGCCAGGGCGGTGGGCAGATTGAAGAGTATTTGATGAAGTTCAACGGCGAAGGCATCCAGCACATCGCGCTGATTTGCGACAACCTGCTGGCCACGGTGGACAGCTTGGCTAAAGCCGGTGTGCCGCTGATGACGGCTCCTACTAAAACCTATTACGACATGCTGGAGGGGCGTCTGCCAGGCCACGGTCAGCCAGTCGCTGAGTTGCAAGCGCGCGGTATTTTGATGGACGGTACGACCGCAGGCGGCACGCCACGCCTTCTGCTGCAAATCTTCTCGCAAACGCAGTTGGGGCCGGTGTTTTTTGAGTTTATTCAGCGCGAAGGGGATGATGGTTTTGGCGAAGGAAATTTCAAGGCCCTGTTTGAGTCGCTGGAGCGGGATCAGATTGAGCGTGGGGCTTTGGAGGTGGCTTGAGTTTGGCCCCCCGCATCGACCTAAGAGCCTGGACGACCGGACGTTCTGCTCCGTGTCCCCCGGCCCTCGGCCTCCTCCTTTTACCTGCGCAGAACGCCCGGTCGCCCAGGCTCCCAGGCCGATGCTCCTTCGCAGTTCGTAGCACCGCGCATGACACCAGCCGACTCATTCAAGCCTTGGGTAGTTAGACAGTATTGCAACGTGTACCCACCCCGGTCTCCGAGATGCGCGAACCACTAGGACCCCGCAGTGCCCCAGCCACCGAAGCGCGCACACATTAGCCCTGCGCACAGTGACAAAAAGTCTGAGAATCACAAAAAATGAGGAAGCAGTTATGAAAATCGACCGCATTCACCACGTAGCCTACCGCTGCAAAGACGCCAAAGAAACTGTGCTTTGGTACCAGAAGATGCTGAACATGGACTTTGTGCTGGCCATTGCCGAAGACGTGGTGCCCAGCACCAAGGCACCTGACCCCTACATGCACATCTTCATGGACGCTGGCATGGGCAATGTGCTGGCCTTCTTTGAGCTGCCTACGCAGCCACCCATGGGCCGCGACATGAACACGCCAGAGTGGGTGCAACACATTGCCTTCCGCGTGAAAGACCGCGCGGAGCTGCTGGAATTCAAAGCCCACCTGGAAGCGCAGGGCGTGGATGTACTGGGCGTGACCGACCACGGCATGTTCCACAGCATTTACTTCTTCGACCCCAATGGCCACCGCCTGGAGCTGGCTTGCCCGGACCCCGAAGAGACCGCCAAGATTGCGCAGGCCGATGCCGTGAAGTGGGCGATGCTGGAAGAATGGAGCGTGACCAAGCGCGCGCCCAAACACGCTGCGTTTTTGCACGCCAAAGAGCTGGGAGATGCTGCGTGAGTACCTCTGTGATGCTGGACGCAACCCACGATCTGGAAACGCAAAGCTGGGTCGCGTCGGCCAATGCGCCCGACTGCGATTTCCCGATCCAAAACCTGCCCTTTGGCCGCTTTAGGCGCAGCCCGGCCGAGCCCTGGCAAATCGGCGTGGCAATTGGCGACCAGGTGCTGGACCTGCATGCGGCTGGACTGATTGATCACTTTGACATGCACCGCCTGATGGCTATGCCCGTGGCCGCACGGCGTGCTTTGCGCAAGACGCTGTGGGAAGGACTGAAAGCAGGTTCCGCATTGCAGCCACTGTGGCAAGCCGCACTGCTACCGCAAAACACTGTAGAGCTGGGTCTGCCCTGCGAGGTGGGGGACTACACCGATTTCTACACCGGCATCCACCATGCCACCACGGTGGGCAAGCTGTTTCGCCCGGACAACCCGCTGCTGCCCAACTACAAGTGGGTGCCGATTGGTTACCACGGCCGCGCGTCCAGCATTGGGACCAGCGGCCACAGTGTGCGCCGCCCATGCGGGCAGACGCTCAAGCCCGGCGCGGAGATTCCCGCATTGACCGCCACCCAACGCCTCGATTACGAACTGGAGCTGGCCATCTGGGTGGGGCAGGGCAATGCACTGGGTGAGCCCGTGCCGCTGGATGAGGCCGAAGACCACGTGTGGGGCGTGAGTCTGCTCAATGACTGGAGCGCGCGCGACTTTCAGGCCTGGGAATACCAGCCACTGGGGCCGTTCTTGGCCAAAAACTTTGCCACCACGACATCGCCCTGGGTGGTGTCGCTGGATGCGCTGGCGCCGTTCCGCGCGCCGTTCACTCGGCCTGAAGGCGACCCGCAGCCGTTGCCCTATTTGGACGGTGCACACAACCGCGCTGCCGGGGCGTTTGACGTGGTGCTGGAGGTCTGGCTGCAAACGCCTGCGATGGCGGCAGCAGGCCATGCCGGGCACTTGCTCTCCAGCTCCAATTTTTTGGACGCCTACTGGACGCTGGCCCAACTGGTGACGCACCACACCGTCAATGGCTGCAACTTGCGCCCTGGCGATGTACTGGGCACGGGCACGCTGTCGGGCCCCGCGCCCGAGCAGGGCGGTTCGATGTTGGAACTAAGTGCTGGCGGCAAGCAGCCCATCAGCCTGCCCAACGGCGAGACGCGCACCTTTCTGCAAGATGGCGATACCGTGATTTTGAAAGCCCATGCCCAGCGCGCCGGTGCGCGGCGTATTGGTTTGGGTGAATGCCGCGGCACCATCGTGCCTGCGCGAACTTTGGCAACTTTGGATTGAAAATGAAGAAACTCGAATCGCAAGAAGTGGGCAAGCTGCTCCAAGACCTGCCGCACTGGACACTGGACGCGGCGGGCGGTGCCATCAGCCGTGAATTCTTGTTGGCAGACTTTGTGCAAGCCTTTGGCTTTATGACGCAAATTGCCATCACTGCCGAGAAGTGCAACCACCACCCCGAGTGGCGCAATGTCTACCACCGTGTGCACATCACTTGGACCACGCACGATGCCGATGGCCTCACGGTGAATGACATCGCCATGGCCCAGTTTTGCGACCGGGCGTTTGCGGGCTACACCGCACTGGCCAAGGCTTGAGCCCAGAAGCGCAAGGAGCACAGCATGGACGCCACGCCTGACAAAGTGAAGCACGGCCTAGCGGCTGGCGATGCGCCCCAGCGCGCCGACTGGACCATTGACCAGGGCTGGAGCCAGTACACCGCCGATGAGCACGCGGTGTGGAAGACGCTGTTCAACCGCCAAACCCAGTTGCTGCCTGGCCTGGCCTGTGATGCCTTTGTGCAGGGCATGCAGAATTTGCCCCTGTCGGCCGACCGCATTCCTGATTTTGTGGAGCTGTCCCAGGTGCTGCGCCAGCACACTGGCTGGGAAGTCGTGGCCGTGCCGGGCTTGGTGCCCGATGAAGTGTTTTTTGACCACCTGGCCCACCGCCGTTTCCCGGCCGGCAACTTCATCCGTAAGCCGCATGAGCTGGATTACCTGGAAGAGCCCGATGTGTTCCACGACGTGTTTGGCCATGTGCCCATGCTGATGAACCCGGTGATGGCCGACTTCATTCAGGCCTATGGCCACGCAGGGCTGCGCGCCAAGCAAATTGGCAAGCTGACCGAGCTGGCGCGCGTCTACTGGTACACGGTGGAGTTTGGCTTGGTGCGCCAGCCCGAAGGCATGCGTCTCTATGGCGCGGGCATTGCGTCTTCGTTCTCTGAGAGCACTTTCTCCGTGCAGAGCGATTCACCCAACCGCATCGGCTTTGAGCTGGAGCGCGTGATGCGCACCCACTACCGGATTGACGATTTTCAGGAAAGCTACTTCGTGCTGAACGCACTGCAAGACCTGCTGGAGCTGGCAAATATCGAATTCGCCCCGTATTACGCCCGCCTGGACAGCGGCCCCAGCTACCAGCCGGGCGATGTGCTGGCCACCGATGCGGTGCTGCACCGTGGCACCGGCAACTACCATCGGGGTGGTGCGGCTTTGTAAGCTCGATTTGCAAGCCCCAATTTATAAGCCGCGGGTCAAATAGCCATTTCAGGCCGTGGATAGTGCGGGAGAAGCTACTAAATAGATAGCATTTGGCTTCGGCCCGCTTACTGCATCTCCACCTTGCTCAGGTTGTCGTTGGAGTTGCGGTCTATGCGCATGTTGTAGGGGTCCACCCCCACAAAGCTAGGTGCTTTGGCCACGGTAAACGTCAGCTTTTGCACACCGGTTTTGAGGGCGCTGCGTTGCATCAGCAGCACCGATTCACGGCTGTAGCCCTTCTTGCCTGGCTCGGCGCTGAAGACGCCAATGTCAAACACTTCATCGAGTGGGCTTTCGGTTTCTTTGCCTTTGCCATCGGCATACAGTTTTTTGGCATCTACGTTGAAGGTCACGTCATATTGGCCATCCGCGCGCTTGGTAGCTTTGGCATCGCTGGCTTTCAGGTCGTAGAGCGTGATCTTTTCGAACAGATCGACGATCAGTTGCTCGTGCTGCGGCCCGGCCTCCGCGCGCAGCAGGCGCAAAAAGTCAGTGCTGGAAGGGTAGGGCGCTGATTTGAAAGCGAACTCGGCCAACAGCTTTTTCAAGGTGACGTTGACGACCGACTCGCCCACCACTTCCTTCAGCCAATACATAGCCAGCGATCCCTTTTGGTAGTGGATGTAGCCCTGGTTTTCTACACGGTTCAGCGGCAGTTCTTCTACAGCCTCCGCCCCGCGGCGGCGCAGGTAGCGGTCTAGCTCCGCTTTCAGGAACTTGCGGATCTGCTCCTTGCCATACAGCTTTTCCATCACCAACAGCGCGGAGTACTGCGCAAAGGATTCAGAGAGCAGGGTCATGCCTTGTTTGTCGGCCCCGACGATCTGGTGTGCCCACCACTGGTGGGCGATCTCATGGGCGGTGATGTAGGTCACCACGTCAATCTTCTCGTCCTTGTCCGCATCCTTGAAGTTCTGGATAAACCCCACCCCCTCGGAATAAGGCACGGTGTTGGCAAAGGACTGCGCAAAGCTGGCGTAGGCCGGAAACTCCAGCACCCGCGCCTGGGTGAACTGGTAGGGCGAGAACGCGGTGCTAAACACATCCAGCGATGCCTTCATGGCGTCCAGCATGCGCTGCACATTGCGCGGGTGGTCTGGGTGGTAGTAGACGCTCAGCGCCACGGGCTTGCCATCCTTACCTGTCCAGCGGTCTTGGCCCACCGCGTAGCGCGCGGATTGGAGCGAGAAGAAATTGTGGATGGGCGCCTCGGTGCGCGTGACCAGCGTGCGCCGGCCATTCGCCGTGGTGTCGCTGACCGTATAGCCGGGGGCCAGCGGGGTTTGGTCGGCATCGGTGCTCAGCGTGATGTCAGCGGTGACCCAATCGCTGTCATGGCGCAGGTAGTGGTGGGCGTTGGCGGCGGTGTCTTCCAGCTTGGGCGGGCGCATGTCGGCAGGTAGGCCGTATTTGCGGCGCTTGGCCCGGTCTTGCAAGGCGGCATTGCGGGTCACGCCCAGCAGGGGGGTGAGGGCAAAGTTGTCCAGAAACGTGCCATTGCCCACGATGCGGGTCAGCGGGCGACCATTGACAAAGCCCACTTGCTCCAGCCGGGTGCTGAAGCGCAGGCTGCGCTGCTCACCCGGTTGCATGGGCGTAGAGAGCGCATAGGTGCGGTGGCCAAACTCGGGGTATTCCTTTTGCAGGGTCGCGCCTTCCAGCTCCACCGCTTGTACTTTCAAGTCGCGGTCAAACTGCACATCCACCCGGCTCAAGGCCTGGCCGCTGAGGTTCTTCAACAGGTAGGTGCCCTGGGCATCCGCACGGATGCTTTGCGGGTACAGGTCGACCTTGAGTGTGACGTGTTGGATGGTGGGCTGGGGCAGATTTTCAAAGGGCAGCAGGGTCTTTTCATAGTCCGCGGCCAGTTGCTCTGTCTCGGGCTCCGTGGTGTAGTGGTTCAGTACATTGGTGTTGTAAAAAACCCAGCCGCCCAGCCCCAGCCAGGCCAGCGTGCACAGCCCCAGCAGCACGCCGGGTGTGCCCTGCAGGCGGCTCGTCAGCAGCGCCAGCCGGGGCTTAAGGCGGGTCTCGGTGCCACGGCGCCACATCAGGTGGGTGCCCACCAGCAGCATGCCACCAAACGCCAGCCAGTAGGCCTGGTGCCAGGCTCGGCCGATCCAGAAGTGGCCCATGGCATTCATGTCAGACAAGGGCACGGGCGCAGTCTCGCCAAAGTTATAGAGCTTGTGCTCAAAGCCCAGCATGCCCAGTGTGATACTGGCTACGGTATAGACCAGCATCACACCCCAGCCCATGGCCTTTTGCGGCACCAGGGCCTGCACAAAGATGCTGAGTATGGCCAGCAGCACGGCAGAAATCAGATTGGGCAGCACAAACCACAGGGCCATGGCGTGCAGGTCGATTTGCGTGAAGCCATGGAACAACTGAAAGCCCATGCCAAACACAGCCGCCACCACAAAGGTGGCCAGCAGCACTAGGCTGATCGCAATCACCTTGGGCACCAAAAACGCCCAGTTGGGGGAGGCGGTGGCATCCACGATCTCATGCATGCGGCGGTCGCGGTCACGCCAGACCAGTTCGCCGCTGTAGTAGACGGCAATGATGATGGGGATCAGTGTGAAGCTGCCCGCCAGTGCATCGACCACGGCACGGGTCACTGGCAGATAGATTTCGCCACGCACATCCACCACCGAGAACAGGCTGCCAAAGGCATTGAACACGCCCAGGCCCAGCAGCACAAAGAAGGCCGGGCTTTTGAACACAAAGGCCATGTCAAAGCGTGTGAGCGCCCAAAACTGCAGGCGGCGGGTAGTGCCGTCGGCACGCGGCGCTGCCAGGGGCTTGGCGGCCGGGGCCGCGTCTGACGTCGGCTGTGCATTGGGGGTGGGTGACGGTGCGCCGGGTTTGGCTTTGACCTCAAACCGGAACACCGCATAGGCCAGCGCAAACAAGACTGCCCCCACGCCCAGCCACAGCAGGCGGTTGTAGAGCAGCACGCCCTCTAGCGGCGGCAAGAGCGTATTGCGGTCGGCCGCTGTCCAGTACTTCGTAATCTGGCCCAAAGCGCTGACGGCAAAGGGATCGAGCAGTGCGCCCACGGTGTCATAAGCCGGGTCGCGCATCAGCACACGGGATACGGCAAACAACACCAGAAAACCGATCACGCCCACATAGGTCCACATCATGGAGCGCGTGGCCGTGGCCAGCGCAAAGAAGCCTGCACCCATGGCAAACATCGTGGGTACGCCAAACACCAAAATGGCGTAGGCGTAATGCCATAGCACCAAGGGGCCGACTTTTTCAGAATCGAGCCATGGCATGAACGAGCCCACCAGCATGGCCAGCGGCACGGCGCATTGCACCAGCACGGCCACCAGCAGGGCGCCGGCAAAGCGGCCTACCAGGTAGTCAAACTTGCCAATGCGGGTGGCGCGCAAGATCGGCGCAAAGCCGGTTTCCTCGTCACGGATGACCACATTGGCCACGAAGGCGGTGACGATGAAGATGGCAAAAATCCCCATGATGGACAGGGTTTGCAAGATGGCTGTGGGGGCGTTGATATTGACGTTGCCCTTGCCGCCGATCTGAATCTGGTCGGACGTCACCGCGCCAAAGGCCAGTAAGAAGAACAGGATGAAGCTGACGATGAACAGGGGCGAACGCAGTTGGTAGCGGGCCTCAAAGGCCGCGATGTGCTTGAACATGGGGCGGCTCCTGATCAAGCAGCCACTGCGGCGCTGCCAGCGGCATTGGCGTTCGCTGTCGGCGTGGCGCGGCGTGACTCTGACAGCGTCGCAAAGTACAGGTCTTCCAGATTGCCCTCGATGGCCTCAAAGCCCGCCGCAGGTTGGGCGTCGGCCAACACGTGGATCACAGTCTGGCCACCGCGCAAGCGGTTGGAGATCACATCCATCTCGGCCTGGTAACGGGCCAGTGCATCCGGCGGCACAGCGCCGCGCCATACGCGGCCTTGCAGCGCACGCGTGAGCTCTAGCGGCGCGCCGCTTTGCACAATCCGCCCGCCGCTGATGATGGCCATGCGCGGGCACAGGTCGGCCACATCCTCGACGATGTGGGTGGACAAAATCACCACCACGTTTTCGCCAATCTTGGCCAGCAGGTTGTTAAAACGGTTGCGCTCTTCCGGGTCCAGCCCGGCGGTGGGTTCGTCCACGATGATCAGGCTGGGATTGCCGATCAGCGCCTGGGCCACACCAAAGCGCTGGCGCATGCCGCCTGAGAAACCAGCCACGGCTTTCTTGCGCACATCCCACAAATTGACCTGGGTGAGCAGGGTCTCCACGGTGTCCTTGCGGCTGCCCTTGTCGCCAATGCCTTTGAGCACGGCCAGGTGGTCCAGCAGGTCGTAGGCCGATACGCGCGGGTAGACGCCAAAGTCTTGTGGCAAATAGCCCAGCGTGGCGCGCAGCTTTTCGGGCTCTCGCACCACATCCACATCCCCAAACTTCAGGCTGCCACTGGTGGGCGTCTGCAGCGTGGCAATGCAGCGCATCAGCGTGGACTTGCCCGCGCCATTGGGCCCCAAGAGGCCAAACATGCCGGTGGGAATATTCAGGTTGACGTTGTCCAGGGCCTTGGTGCCGTTGGGGTAGATGTGGGTGACGTTGGCGAGTGTGAGCATGGCGGTTCGTAGGAAGGAATCGGACGCGAAAGCGTGTACAAGACCGCGAGATTAACGCCTCCGAGGTCCGTACCCGGCTGAAATGCGACGAACGCCCGGTTCTGCGTCATAAGCGCACTAATCCACACGAAACACAAAAAAACCCGGCATCACAGCTTGGACCTGCGGTGGTGTCGGGTTTTGGGAGCCAAATCGGCCATTCAGCCCGTGGATAGTGCGGTAGCAGCTCCTAAAATAATAGCATCTGGCCCAAATGCCTAGAAGTGGTACTCCACCCGGATCATCGGAGTCTTGGCAATGGCACCGCTACCGGCAGGGCCGGAGGCGTTGTTGCCAAACTTGTTTTCCCAATATTGGTACTGCAGGCCCACTTTGAGTGCGTTTTTGTGTGCGCCCAGTGCGGGGCCAAAGTCGTACATCACCTGCATGTCGATATTGGTCTCGTTGGCGGTGTCTGCACCAAATTCGTTTTTGCCTTTGGAGGCGATGAAGTTGGCAAAGCCTTCAAAAGACAGCGGTATGCCCGCATTGAAAGGGATGCCCCAGACCACGCTGACCATGGGGTGCACGTCGTAGTTGTAGCGGTTGGTGGCCACGCCGGTGAAGGTGTTAAACGGCGCATTGCTCTCCCACAAGGCCAGCAGCCCCACATTCAAAAAGCCCGGCACATCCATCATCAGCATGGGGCCTGCCACGACCATGCGTTTCTTGGAGTTGTAGCCCGCATCGGTCTTGGTGTTGAAGTCAAAACCACCCACCAAGCCCACGCCGCGCACTGGGCCAAACTTGTAAGGCGTGCCAGTGAGCTTTTCCAAGTCCAGGGTGTGGCGGTAGACCACATACACCTCGTGTGCACCTTCTTTGGAGCCCTTGCCTGCCGGGTCGGTGGCACTAGAGAGCAGCAGGTCGGCGTTGAAGAAGTTGCTGCCGTATTTGTAGCCGCTGACGTGGTTCAGGCTGATGATGTCTTTGCTGAAGGGCGTATTGTTAAAGGGTTCGGAGTACTGGCTGCCGGTGCGGTAGCCGATGGACGTATCGCTCCAAAGGGCTGCATGGGCGGCGCTGGTGGCGAGTGCCGATACGGCCAGTAGGGCCGATGCGGACAGGGTCAGGGCAGACTTGATCGGAGTTTTCATCGCATTTCCTTGTTGGGTTGAAGCAGGGGACCACTGGGGTGATAGCAAGTGATATGCCAGTAAGCGGGCTGTCAGGCACCTTTCTTGCTGACGCTGGGTTGAGGCTTTCTCTCACTTGTTTTCTCTTGGAGTCACCATGATTAAGCGCACTTTTCTGCAATCCACAGCCGCAGCGGCTTGGTGTTTGGCCTCAGGCATGGCAGTGGCCCAAATCACGCCGCTGAAGTTTCAACTCGATTGGCGCTTTGAAGGCCCCGCCGCGCTGTTCCTCACGCCCGCCGCCAAGGGCTATTTCAAGGATGCCAAGCTAGACGTGACGATTGACGCCGGCAATGGATCGGGCGGCACGGTGACGCGCGTAGCGTCGGGTGCGTATGACATTGGCTTTGCCGACCTGGCCGCGCTGATGGAGTTTCATGCCAACAACCCCGACGCACCCAACAAGCCGGTGGCGGTGATGATGGTCTACAACGACACACCGGCCTCGGTAATGGCGCTGAAAAAATCCGGCATCAAGACGCCCGCAGATTTGAGCGGCAAGAAGCTCGGTGCGCCGGTGTTTGACGCCGGGCGCAAGGCTTTCCCGATCTTTGCCAAGGCCAACAACATCACTGGCGTGCAGTGGACTGCGATGGACCCACCGCTGCGCGAGACCATGCTGGCGCGCGGCGATGTGGATGCCATCACCGGCTTCACCTTCACGTCTTTGCTTAACCTGGAGGCGCGCGGCGTGAAGCTGGATGACGTGGTGGTGTTGCCCTACCCCAATTACGGCGTGAAGCTGTATGGCAATGCCATCATCGTGTCGCCCAAGCTGATCAAGGAGAACCCCGCCGCCATCAAGGCATTTCTGAGCGCCTTCACCAAGGGCATGAAGGACGTGTTGGCCAATCCCGGCGCGGCGATTGCCGATGTGAAAGCGCGCGACGGTATCGTCAATGTGGCGCTGGAAACCCGCCGCCTGCAGATGGCCATTGATACCGCCATCAACAGCCCGAATGCGCGCGCCGAAGGTTTTGGTCAGGTGAATGGCCCACGCCTGTCATTGATGGCCAGCCAGGTGTCGGATGCCTTCAACACCAAGACGCGTGTGAATGCAGATGCGGTGTGGACCGATGCCTACCTGCCTTCCAAAGCTGAGTTGGCCATCCTGCCCAAAAAATAAAGCCACCAGCCCGCAGCGCATTTGCTCCTAAATCAATAGCTGCTCCCGCACTATCCACGGCCTGAAACGGCTATTTGGCACGCAATCTAGCTCTGAGAATGGACCTTTGATGCAAGCACCTAGCCCCTGGTTTGTTGATTTTCAGGATGTCTGGCTGGCCTACAACCAGTCCCTGCTGGCGTCCAACCAATTTGCCGTGGAAGCCATTGACCTGAAGGTGCGCCAGGGCGAGTTCATCGCCATCGTCGGGCCGTCGGGCTGTGGCAAATCCACCTTCATGAAGCTCACCACCGGGCTGAAGATGCCGTCGATGGGCAAGATCTTGATCGATGGCCAGCCGGTGACGGGGCCGCTCAAAATTTCTGGCATGGCTTTCCAGGCACCGTCCTTGTTGCCCTGGCGCACCACGGTGGACAACGTGTTGCTACCGCTGGAAATCGTGGAACCCTACCGCAGCAGCTTCAAAGCCAAGCGCAAAGAGTACGAAGAACGCGCGCGCAAGCTGCTGCAAAAAGTGGGGCTGGCGGGCTACGAAGACAAGTTCCCGTGGCAGCTGTCTGGCGGCATGCAGCAGCGCGCCAGTATCTGCCGCGCGCTGATTCACGAGCCCAAGATGCTGCTGCTGGACGAGCCCTTTGGCGCGCTGGATGCCTTCACGCGCGAGGAGCTGTGGTGCATCTTGCGCGACTTGTGGACTGAGCAACAGTTCAACGTGATTCTGGTGACGCACGACCTGCGCGAATCGGTATTTTTGGCCGACACGGTGTATGTGATGAGCAAGAGCCCGGGCCGTTTTGTCGTGAAGCGGGAGATCGACCTGCCGCGCCCGCGCGAGTTGGAAGTCACCTACACCCAAGAGTTTTCCGACATCGTGCTGGAGCTGCGCGGGCATATCGGTGCCATGCGGCAACCCAAAGCAGGGCAGGGCGCAGTCGCCGCCGCAGCCGCCCATTCGGGTGTGGTCATTCACCAATAGGGCAGAGCGCTATGAACCAAAAACAAGTCGAGTTGTGGTCCCCGTGGATACTGCTGGTGGCCGTTATCGTGCTGTGGCAAATCATTTGCTCGGCCCTTGACGTTTCGGAGTTTCTATTCCCCAGCCCCTGGCGCATCTGGACCCAGCTGTTGGAATACAAAGAGGTGATTGCGGGCCACGCCTGGCGCACTTTTTGGGTCACCATGGTGGGCTTTGGCATTGCAATCGTGGTGGGCGTCTTGCTGGGCTTTTTGATTGGCAGCTCGCGCCTGGCCTATGCCGCCGTATACCCGCTGATGACGGCCTTCAATGCGCTGCCCAAGGCGGCCTTTGTGCCTATCCTCGTGGTGTGGTTTGGCATTGGCGTGGGCCCGGCCATCCTCACGGCTTTCTTGATCAGCTTCTTCCCCATCATGGTGAATATCGCCACCGGCTTGGCCACGCTGGAGCCTGAGCTGGAAGACGTGCTGCGCGTGCTGGGGGCCAAGCGCTGGGATGTGCTGGTCAAGGTGGGCCTGCCGCGCTCCATGCCCTACTTTTACGGCTCGCTCAAGGTGGCGATTACGCTGGCCTTTGTGGGTACGACGGTGTCGGAGATGACCGCCGCCAATGAGGGCATTGGCTACCTGCTGATCTCGGCCGGTTCGTCCATGCAGATGGGGCTGGCGTTTGCCGGGCTCATGGTGGTGGGGGCCATGGCCATGGTGATGTATGAGCTGTTCAGTTGGGTAGAGAAACGCACCACGGGTTGGGCACACAGAGGTTCCAACAGCGCTTGAGCCTGGAAATTCAAGCCGCAGATTCAACTACAAAGTGCATCAGTAGGTAGTTTAAGCGGACGCATCTCCAGACCGTAGAAGACTTCATGCGGGGTCCTGTAGCCCAAACACTTTCTGGGCCTATGGTTCATCCGGTACACCGCCTCATTAACCTCATCCTGCGTCACCTTGAGCAGGTTTGTCGCCTTGGGGAAGTACTGACGCAGTAGCCCATTGTGGTTCTCATTGAGCCCGCGTTCCCAGGAGCAATAGGGATGCGCAAAGTACACCTTGGCATCCAAACACTTGGCAATGAACGCGTGCTCAGCAAACTCCTTGCCGTTGTCAAAGGTCAATGTCTTGCACTGATGCTTATGGGGGCCTAGCAGTTCAATGATGGCTTGTGTGACTTTAGTGCTGTGGCGTGAGTCAAGTTGTGCTGCCAGGGTGTAGCGCGACTTACGCTCCACCAGTGTGACCAACACCCCTTGGTGCCCTTTGCCGATGACAGTGTCGCCCTCCCAGTCCCCGATACGGCTGCGCTTGTCCACAACAGCAGGGCGCTCTTCGATGCTGACGCGGTTCTTGAGCGTGCCCCTGCGCTCTTGGCCACTGGCGTAGCGCTTCTTTCGCACCTTCTGGCAACGCAGCGAACTGACCAAACTCCCGCCTTGGGCTTTGTTTTGGTAGACGTGTTGGTAGATGCATTCGTGGCTGATGCGCAGGGCCTGCTCCAGCAGCAGCCGTCCGCTGACCTGCTGGGGTGAGAGGTCCAGGCGCAAATAAGTCTCTACATGGCTCCACTGCTGGGGGCTGAACGCATGCGCATTGCGACGCTGGGTTTGGCGAGTGCGGGCAGTTTGGTGAGCCAGCGCGGGCTTGTATCCCAATGGGCAGGCATTCCGATTGAGCTCGCGGCTGATAGTTGAGGGGCTGCGAAGGAGCTCAGCGGCGATGCGACCAAGGCGGATGCCTTGGCGCTTGAGCGTGTGGATTTGGTATCGTTCGTCTTGGGTCAAGTGTGTGTAGGTCATGGTGCTCGTTGAGACTGGCTGGTCGCAAAGAGTCCATCCTATTCACTCTTGGCCCAACCGTTTACTGAACGGTGCACTTCGTACTTGAATCCGCGAGCCAAATATGGCTTCTAGCCCATGGATAGTGCGGGAGAAGCTCCTAAAACTATAGCATTTTCGATTCCAGACGCTGTTCCAGGTCTGCAATCGGCATGGGCCGCCCAAACAAATAGCCCTGGTAGGCATCGCAGCCTTGCTCCGCCAGGAAGCGGCGTTGCTCCGCAGTTTCTACCCCTTCCGCAATCACATTCAGGCCCAGGCTGTGGCCCAGGGCAATCACGGTGCGGGCGATGGCGGCATCGTTGGGGTCGGTCATCAAATCGCGCACAAAGGATTGGTCGATTTTGAGCTGGTCCAGCGGCAGGCGTTTGAGGTAGCTCAAGGACGAGTAGCCCGTGCCAAAGTCATCCAAAGAGAAGCCAATACCTTCGACCTTGAGCGCGGTCATTTTGGCAATGGTGTCTTCCACGTCTTTGACCAGCATGCTTTCGGTCAGCTCCAACTTCAGCCGCCGTGGGTTGGCACCGGTGTACTGGATCAGGTCCAGCACATAGGACACAAAGTCTTGCTGGCGGAACTGGCGCGCACTCACGTTCACAGCCAGGGTCATGTGCGCGGTGCTTGGGTTTTGGGCCCACTGGGTGAGCTGGTGGCAGGCCGTTTCCAGCACCCAGTTGCCTAGCGGCAGTATCAGGCCAGTGTCTTCGGCCAAGGTGATGAATTCATTTGGCGGCACCATGCCGCGCTGCGGATGCGGCCAGCGCAGCAAGACCTCGGCCCCGGTGCCGTCGCCAGCGAGCGGTTGCTCTCGGCCATGGCCAGACGCAGCCGGTCCAGCAACATGCGCCGGTTGGGTAGGCTGGTCAGTGGGTCGTAAAACGCCAGCTTGTTGATTTCTTCTTCGGTCGCTTTGACCTGGGTGATGTCGGTCAGGCTGTTGATGTAGTGGGTGACGGTACCGTCTTCTGCGCGCACGGCGGACATGGTGCACTGGCTGGGAAATACCTGGCCGTTTTTGCGGCGGTTCCAGATCTCACCGCGCCAGGCGCCGGTGGTGCGCACGGTCGACAGCATGTCGTCAAAGAAAGCTGCGTCGTGCCGTTCAGAGTCCAGAAAAGTCAGTGTCTTGCCCACTGCATCGCTTTCGGTGTAGCCGGTGATGTCGGTGAAGGCCTGGTTGATGCGCAGCACCACCTCGTCCACATCGGTAATAGCCATGCCCAGCTGCGAGTCAAAGGCCGTGGCCGCAACGCGCAGTTCGGTCTCGGCCAGCTTGCGTTGGCTGATGTCGCGTGCCAGCACGATAAAGCGGGGCTCATCCGTGGGGGCACCTTGTTTGCGACTCACCGATATCTCAAACCAGCGCCGCCCGCCGTTTCGGTCAATGAAGATTTCCTGACCATCGGAGTGGCCAATTTGGTCGGCCTGGCGCAGCGCGGTGCGCAGCGCAAAGGCAGCCTCCGCCGGCAACACCGCCGCTGCGCTGTGCCCCAGAAAAAACTCGGCCGGCGGGTAATGGTCTGCCATGCGCGGGGCGCGGTATTCCTGAAAGGTGCCGTCCAGGCTGACTTCCAGAATCAGGTCTGGGATAGCGTCCAGCGTGGCTTGCAGCTTGGCTTGGGAAGAGGTCACTTCACGGGTCCGGTCCGCCACCAGCGCCTCTTGCCCGGCCCGGCTTTGGTTCAGCTCCACCAGCAGTTTGGCGGCATAGGCGACCAGCAAGCTGCAGACCATGGCCAACATGGCATTGAAAGCCAGACCGGTGCTGGAGCCCCAGCCCGCCATGGGGGTCACCGCCAAAGTCCAGGTTCCGTTTGGAACCGTGAGGCTGTGCAACACAGGGTTATTCAGGGCCTCAGTCCCGGAGCTTGCAATGGTGAATTTTTCGCCAGTTTCGGGGTGGATTCGAAACAGCTCATAGTGCAAGCCTTCGGTTTTCAGCTGCTCCAAATGGATATTGGCCAGCGCTTGGGGCAGGCGGATGACAACAGAGATGAGGCCCCAAAACTCATTTTTGCCGTTGTGGCCTGGCACAAAAATCGGTAGGCGTCCAACGACTCCGATTCCTCCTTGCCTTAGCTGCAATGGCCCGGCCAGCGTCAACTGCCCGGAGTCACGTGCCCGCCGGGCTTCATTGCCTTGTTTGACGTCATTGAGCTGGTCCAGCCCGATCGCCTTTTGGTTGCCCTCTAGCGGGGCTACATAACGAACCACGCCACCGGGTGCCAGGGCCATGCTGGAGATGCCGGGGTAGAGCGGCAGCATTTCCATGCCCAGCCCTTCAAAGTCGGTCACTTGGCCTTTGTTTTGCCGTATGACGGCAGCTACGGCATAGGTGGCCGATAACGCGCGCTCCATAGAGATCTGGATCGCATAGGCGTGATTGCCAGCGAGCACCGAGTAGCGCAAGCGCTCTGCCTCCACATCGCGTTGCTCCAGCTTCCATATCGCAAGCGCCATGGTCAGCAATGCGATAAGGAACACCGCGACTGCTACGCTGAGGGGCTTTCGGGAATGGATCGCAAACCTGCTGTCGGGTCCCGGCATGAAGCGCCTCTCCTTTGTTCTAGGTTTATTGTCCGCCGCATTATTGCGCCAAAAAATGAAAAAAAATGCAAAAAGCCGGCTTTCACCGGCTTTTGGTTTTTAGGGTGCCACAGGGCTACTTCATATCCACGCCGTAGAAGGTGTGGCGTCCGAAAGGACTCAGCTTGAAGTCGATCACTTCTTTGCGCACCGGCTTAAGCTGAACCGCATGGGCAATCGTGAACCAAGGGGCTTGCTCTTTGAAGATGGTTTGTGCCTTCTCATAGAGCTTGGTGCGCTCCGCCGGGTTGGTCACGACCTTGGCCTTTTTGATCAGGTCTTCAAAGGGCTGGTAGCAGAACTTGGCGACATTGGAGCCGTTGGTTTTGGCCGAGTCGCAGCCCAGAAGGTTGTTCAGGAAGTTGTCTGGGTCTCCGTTGTCACCGGTCCAGCCCATCATGCCCAATTGGTGTTCGCCGTTTTGCATGCGCTTGCGGTACTCGCCCCATTCAAAGCTCTTGATCTCGGCCTTCACGCCAATCTTGGCCAGGTCGGCCTGCATCAGCTCGGCAATGCGCTTGGCATTGGGGTTGTAGGGGCGTGGCACAGGCATGGCCCACAGGTCGGTGGTGAAACCATTGGGGTAGCCTGCGGCTGCCAAAGCCTTCTTGGCAGCGGCTGGGTCAAAGGCATCGTCTTTGACGCTCTTGTTGTAAGACCACTGCGTGGGCGGAATCGGGTTGATAGCAGCAACGCCCGTGCTCAGGTAGACGGCCGATATGATGGCCTTTTTGTCGATGGCCATATTGATGGCTTTGCGCACGCGCACATCGTCAAACGGCTTCTTGGTGGTGTTGTAGGCCAGGTAGCCGATGTTCAGGCCGGGCTGTTCCAGCATGACCACGTTGGGATCCTTGCGCATCGCGTCCAGGTCGGCCGGGTTGGGGTAGGGCATGACATGGCACTCGCCCTTTTGCATCTTGGCCCAGCGCACCGAAGAGTCGGGTGTGATGGCAAAAATCAGGTCATCGATCTTGGCCTTGCCAGCCCAGTATTCGGGGAAAGCCTTGAAACGCACTAAGGCATCTTTTTGGTACTGAACCATTTGGTAGGGGCCGGTGCCAATCGGGTCTTGGTCAATCTTTTCAGGCGTGCCAGCCTTCAGCATGGCAATCGCATATTCCTTGGACTGGATACCGGCGTATTCCATGGCCAGGTTCGACAAGAAAGGCGCTTCGGGCTGGTTCAGCACGATCTTGACGGTGTACTCGTCTACCTTCTCTACAGTCTTCAGCAGCTTGGGCATGCCCATGTCGTTGAAGTAGGAGTGGTTGCTGCTGGTGACCTTGTAGTAGGGGTCGTTTTCTTTCCACTGGCGTTCAATGCTGAAGATGAAGTCATCGGCATTGAAGTCGCGGCTGGGTTTGAAGTTTTTATTGCTGTGGAATTTGACGCCTTTGCGCAAATGGAAGACGTATTCCATTTCGTCTTTGGAGACTGTCCAACGCTCGGCCAGTGACGGGACGACTTTTGTGCCGCCGCGCTCGAAATCTACAACGTGGTTGTAGATCTGGCTATTGACATCAAATGAGGTACCGGTGGTGTTGATGCCGGGGTAAAAATTCTCAGGACTGCCCTCAGAGCAGTACACCAAGGTTTTGGCGGCCACCGGGCTCAGGGCCATGGCAGCAGGCAGAGCCAGGGCACAGAGCCATGCACTCTTGCGCAGAGACAATCGACGGCCAAAGGAAACGCTGCGCGACAGGGCGTCACGGGTTGGGGTCATGTACAAACTCCTGAAAAAAGAACTGCCATGCAGTTCAAAAAAATTGGACCCCGCACCGCGGAGCCACTGAACCTGCATATTAAGCGATTGAGGCCAATCGTTCGGCTTCAAAACAAGCAACTAAACGGCCATCGATCATGCGCTGCTCGGGCCGCGCCGCTCGGCACTGGGCGGTGGCATGGGGGCAGCGTGTGGAGAACACACAACCGGCCGGCGGGTTCAAGGGCGATGGCAACTCGCCCATCAGTACAACCCGTTTGGTGGCTTGTCCGTGCCCGGCCAAACCTGGTGTGGAGCCCAGCAAGGCTTGGGTATAGGGGTGCAGCGGGCGCGCAAAGATGCGCTCTTTGGAGCCATGCTCGACTGTATGACCCAAGTACATCACCATCACATCGTGGGCAATGTGCCGAACCACGCCCAGATCATGCGAGATAAAGAGGTAGGCCAAGCCACGGTCTTTTTGCAGATCGGCCAAGAGGTTGAGCACTTGGGCTTGAATGGAGACATCCAGTGCAGACACCGGTTCATCGGCCACGACCAAAGAGGGGTTCAACATCAGCGCGCGGGCAATGGCGATGCGCTGGCGTTGTCCGCCCGAGAACATGTGGGGGTAGCGGTCATAGTGCTCGGGTCGTAGCCCCACCAGGGCCAGCATGGCACGGGCTTGTGCGATGCGCTCATCGCGGCTGAGCGAGGTGTTGATCTCCAGAGGCGCTTCCAGAATCTGGCCGATGCGCTTGCGCGGGTTCAAGGACCCATAGGGGTTTTGAAACACTAACTGCACTTTTTGCCGCAGCACCCGCTTGTCGGACTGCGATGCCGTGACGGCATTCACCGATCCGATTTGCAAATCACCACTGGTGGGGGATTCAATCAGCGACACCATGCGTGCCAGGGTGGACTTGCCACAACCGGACTCTCCCACAATGGCCAGGGTCTTGCCGGCTTGAATAGAAAACGAGACGCCGCTGACGGCTTGCAGCGCGTCAGCTTTGCGCATGAATCCGTTGCTGATGGCATAGACCTGGCGCAGGTCACGCGCGGTCACTACGGTGGTGTTGGAGATAGGGCTCATGGGCTGACCTTGGTCGCAACATGGGTGGATGTGCGCTCGGAAATAGGGAAATGACAACGCACGAATCCGTCGGCCCAGGGGCGCAAAGCGGGGCGCTTGCCACAGGTGCCTTCTACGGCAACGCTGCACCGTGGCGCAAACAGGCAACCATTCGGGCGGTCATACAGTCCGGGCACCATGCCGGGGATGGTGGCCAGGCGGGACAAACCATCGCTGCGCTCGGGCATGGCAGCCATTAGTGCTTCGGTGTAGGGGTGCTGGGGGCTGTTGAACAGGTCTAGCGCGGCGCGCTGCTCCATCACCTGCCCTGCGTACATCACGGCCACATTGCGGGCCATTTCACTGACCACGCCCATGTTGTGCGTGATCAGCACTAGGGCCATGCCGCGGTCTTTTTGCAGGCTGCGCAACAGGTCCAAAATTTGCGCCTGGATGGTTACGTCGAGGGCCGTTGTTGGCTCATCGGCAATCAAGAGCTTGGGGTTGCAGGCAATCGCCATGGCGATCATCACGCGCTGGCTCATGCCGCCAGACAACTGGTGCGGATAAACGCCGAGTCGGCTTTCGGGTGCGGGAATACCGACCTGCTCCAGCAATTCAATCGAGCGCTTGCGGGCAGCTTTCTTGTCCATGCCCAGATGCAACTTCAATGTCTCGGCCAGTTGGAAGCCCACCGTGAAGCAGGGGTTCAAGCTGGTGGTGGGGTCCTGGAAGATCATCGACAGGTCTTTGCCCGTCAGCTTGCGCCGCTCGCGCGGCGACAGCGCCAGCAGATCGTGTCCATCAAAGCGCAGCTTGTCTGCGCGAACCACACCGGGGTAGGCTACTAGACCCATCAGTGCCATCATGGTGACGCTTTTGCCGGAGCCGGATTCGCCCACAATGCCAAGCACATCGCCGCTATCGACCGACAGGCTCACGCCATCGACCGCATGCATGGTGCCGTTGTGCGATGGAAACTCCACCGACAGATTTTCTATTTCGAGCAATGCCATTTTTTTGCGTGTGTGGGTTTAGCGCTTGAGCTTGGGGTCCAGCGCATCGCGCAGGCCATCGCCCAACAAATTGAAGGCCAATACCGTAATCAGAATGGCCAGACCGGGGAAGGTGACCACCCACCAGGCGCGCAGCACGAACTCGCGCGCGTCGGCCAGCATGGTGCCCCATTCGGGTGAGGGCGGCTGGGCACCCAGACCTAAAAATCCCAGTGCTGCACCGTCCAGAATGGCGGTGGAAATACCCAGTGACGCTTGCACGATCAGGGGCGCGGTGCAATTGGGCAGCACTTCGCTGACCATCACGCGCCAGTGGCCCGCGCCGCCCATGCGTGCGGCAGTGACATAGTCGCGCGATGTTTCGGCAATGACGGCGGCGCGGGTAATGCGCACATAGTGCGGCAAGACCACGATAGACACGGCCAACATGGCGTTGAGCATGCCAGGGCCAAGAATGGCAACCACCACAATGGCCAACAGCAAACTCGGTAGCGTCAAGATGATGTCCATGGCGCGCATGACCGCGATCTCAAAGATGCCACGGAAGTAGCCTGCCAGCAAACCGAGTGCGGTACCCACCACCACAGACACGGCAACGACTGCAATACCAATCGTCAGGGACAAGCGCGAGCCGTGCATCAAACGCGACAGAATGTCGCGGCCAATGGCATCGGTACCCAGCCAGTGGGCCGAAGAGCCGCCCGCTTGCCAAGCCGGGGGTAGAAGGAACGCGGTGCTGTCCGTCACAGCCGGGGGGTAGGGGGCCAGTACATCCGCAAAGATGGCAATGAGCAGCACAAAGCTGACAACCAGCAAACCGGCCATGGCACCTTTGTTGGCACTGAAGTAGCGCCAAAAATCCTTGAAGGGGTGTGCCGGGCCGCTGGGCGGCGCTGATGCGGTGGAGGTGGATACAGCACTCATTTTTGATGACGGATACGTGGGTTGATGATTCCGTAGGCCAAGTCCACGAGCAAATTGACGGCCATGACGATGACACCTAATAGCAGCATGCCGCCCTGAAGAACAGGATAGTCACGTCGGCTGATGGCCTCTATGAGCCACTTGCCCACGCCAGGCCAGGAGAACATGGTCTCGGTGAGGATGGCACCGGTGAACAGCACGCCAACCTGGAGTCCGATGACGGTAATGACTGGTATCAGCGCATTGCGCAGCGCGTGCAAAGACACCACCCGAAAGTCTGAGAGGCCTTTGGCGCGTGCCGTACGGATGTAGTCTTCACCCATCACCTCTAGCATGGCCGAACGCGTCATGCGCGCGATCACGGCCAGGGGAACGGTGCCCAGCGCAATAGTGGGAAGAATCAAGTGCGATGCGGCCGAGCTAAATGCCCCTGGTTCGCCAGACAGCCAGGAGTCAATCAGCAGCAGGCCGGTGACAGGCTCCAGAAAATACTGCACGGCAATGCGGCCCGACACCGGGGTCAGGTCTAGCTGCACCGAGAACAGCAGAATGAGTAGCAAGCCCCACCAAAAAATGGGCATGGAATAGCCGGTGAGTGAGACGCCCATCACGCCATGATCGAGCCAGGAGTTGCGTTTGACTGCGGCCAAAATGCCTGCGGGAATGCCAATGAGCAGCGCAAACAAAATGGCACACAGCGCGAGTTCAATGGTGGCGGGAAACAGGGCGCGAAACTCTTCCAAAACGGGTGCCTGGGTAATCATGGATTTGCCCAAATCGCCCTGCAATACTTTAGAGATGTAGATACCGTACTGCACCATGACTGGGCGGTCCAGCCCATACTCCTTGAGCAGTTGTGCATGGCGGGTGGCATCGATACCGCGCTCACCGGCCAGTGTTTCTATGGGGTCCCCTGGTACCAGGCGGATAAGGAAGAAGGCCAACAAGGTCATGCCGAAAAAAGTCGGGATGATGAGGCTCAAACGGGTGAAGATAAAACGCAACATGGCGGCGAGTGTACTTGTAGGGGCGCTAGAAAAAAAGGCCGGTCAGACCGGCCTTTTTCTTTGTAGATCGCAGTAACGCATTCTTTAATCGGTCGGGGACAGAACGCAAGATCTGTCCCGCAAGCGATTATTTCAGGTGCTTGCCGATCAGACCTGCCATCTCGAACATCGAGACTTGCATCTTGCCGAAAATCTCTTTCAGCTTCGCATCCGCGTTGATCATGCGCTTGTTGACTGCATCTTGAAGTTTGTTCTTCTTGATGTAAGCCCACAGCTTGCTGACCACTTCGGTGCGTGGCAGGGGAGCCGCGCCGACTACCGCAGCCAATGCTGCGCTAGGTGTCAGGGCCTTCATGAAGGCCGCGTTCACAGTGCGCTTTTTGGCGGGAGTCTTGGTTGCAGCAGCCTTTTTAGCGGGAGCTGCTTTTTTGGCGGCGGGGGCCGCTTTCTTAGCAGGAGCTGCCTTTTTGGCTGGTGCCTTCACGGCCGCTTTAACGGCTACTTTTTTCGCGGGTGCGGCTGCCTTGGCAGGTGCCGCTTTTTTTGCGGGAGCGGCTTTTTTAGCCGGTGCTTTCTTTGCAGTTGCCATGATTGATTGTCCTTCTAGAAGTTGATTAATCACCAGCAAAAAACTGCTTCTTCGCTGGTAGTGCGGATGCTACTGGTAAAAATGGGCGTTTCCAAGCGTAAAAATGCAATTTTCATTGGGGAACGTTGTTTTTTCCATTGGAAAATAGCCGTTTACCGCCAAAAGGAGTGTTGCCTCATGTCGAATAACTTTGCTACCTGTGATTTGTGTGATGCCCACAAGGCAGATGCCTCGGGTAATTATCGGGTTTTGCCACCTGTCTTTCGCAACTTTGGCGGGCTTGAAAAATTCTGTGGCCCGGTGGTCACCGTCAAGTGCTTTGAGGACAACAGCCTCGTCAAAGCCGCGGTAGACAGTCAGGGTTGGATTGATACGGCTGCGGGGCGCGTGGGCCAAGTGCTGGTGGTAGATGGCGGAGCCTCCTTGCGCAAAGCCTTGTTGGGTGGCAATCTGGGCGCGGCAGCGGCCCGCAATGGTTGGGCTGGTGTGGTGGTGGATGGCTGTGTACGCGACACCGCCGAGCTAGCGCGCGAAGCACTGGGTATCCGGGCGCTGGCCGCCATGCCGATGCCCACCGAGAAACGCAGTGAAGGTCAATCCCAGGTGCCGGTGGTGATTCAAGGCGTACGGGTGCAGCCCGGTGACTGGTTGTATGCCGACGAAGATGGCATGGTGATTACGCTGGCCCCGTAGGTGGTGCAGCGGCTTTGCTGGGCAGAGTGGCCAGCACCACTCCAGTGAGCGCCAAGCCAAAGGCCAGTAGCTGCAGGCCACTCAAACTTTCACCCAACACCCCTACGCCGACCAGCGCCGCAGAGATGGGCAGCATGACGGTAAACACACCGGCTTTTGCGGCCGCCACGTGCTTCAGTCCGGTCATCCACAGCCAGACGGTCCATACGCTGGCGGCCATGGCGTAAAAAACCAGCAGCAGCCAGATGGGGCCTTGCACGGCTGCAAAGTCAAAACGCCAAGCCGCGTAAATTCCCACAGGCGTCATTAACAAGAACCCCCACAGGTTGATCAGCGCAGTGATGCGTTTGGGCGATAGCGTCCCCGTGAGCTTTTTGCCTATCACCGCATAGGCCGCCTCACACAACACCGCAGCGAACACCAGCAGATTACCTACCATTGCCTTGCTAAGCGTCAGTCCATTCCATGCCAAATCGACCTCTGGGGCGCCTGGATTGTGCGGGAGCAGCTCACTTTTTGATAGCGACAGCAAGCCAATGCCCAGAGCCCCAAAGCCCACCGCCAGCCAGACGCGCAGGCCGATGCGCTCTTTCAAAAAGATCCAGCTCAGGATGGCGACCACTGCGGGTATAGACGCCATGATCACGCCGGCAGACACCGCACTGGTCATGCTGACGCCAAACAGCATGCAGATGGAAAACATGAAGTTGCCCAGGAAGGACTCCAGAAAGATCAGCTTGCGGGTGGCCGGTGTCATCGGCGCTTCGTCCACCGGCTTGCGCAGCCAATGCACCATGCCCAGCCCGCCAATGCCGAAGCGCATCCAGGCCAGCAGGAAGACGGGCAGGGCAGCCACCAGGGGTTTGGATAGCGCCACATAGCTGCCGACCAGCGACATGCTCAGGGCTAAAAATCCGTAGGCAATCCAGCGTTGGCGTGGGGTGTGGCTGAGTTCAGTGGCGTGCATGTAAGTGGCGAATGGGCAGAGAGGCGATGGGTGCCTATCATGCCGCAGCCTCGCCGAGCTTCCGGTCTCCACCTCGCTGGTTTGCTCGTGATCCGGTGAATTGGCACCACCAAAGCGCCGGGTTTGCGGTAACTTCGGAGCCAGAAAACTCCTGAGGACTTTGTGATGGCGATAGGACAGTTTGCATATGCCAACAACAGCAACCGCTTTCTGGCGGCCCCAGCGCTGGCGGACCAGCGCTTTGCCGTCATCGGTGTGCCCTTTGACGGCGCGGTGACCAACCGACCTGGCGCACGCTTTGGCCCGCAAGAGATTCGCCGTGCATCATTGATGCTCTGCGATGGACTGCATCCGGTGTTTGAGGTAACGCCTGTGGACGTGATGGGGGATGCTGGCGATCTGCGGTTACCCAATGCTTCAGGCTTGCCCGTGGTGCGCGAAGCAATCGAAGCCCAGGCTGCGGCACTGATGGCCAAACACCACTGTGTCTTCATTGGTGGCGACCATTCCATCACCTTGCCCTTATTGCGCGCCGCCAAGGCGCTGCATGGTGAGTTGGCTTTGATTCACTTTGATGCGCACTGCGATACCTGGGTGGACCACTTTGGAGAACCTTCGGGTCATGGCACCTGGACCTATGAGGCGCTGCAAGAAGGTCTGGTCAACCCGGCGCAAACGGTGCAAATTGGTTTGCGCTCCAGTGGCGAACGGTCTGCCCGCGAGTATGTGCAAGACCAGGGCGGCCTGATCTACACCGCCCGTGCTCTGCGGGGCAAAGACGGCGATGCGCTGGCATCAATGGTGGACGCGATCAAGTCGCGCATTGGCGATCGGCCTGTTTACCTGACGCTGGATATCGATTGCCTGGACCCGGCTTTTGCACCCGGCACCGGCACACCCGAGCCTGGCGGCATGACTAGCTCACAGGTATTGACCTTTCTGGAGAGCCTGGCAGGACTGAACTTCATTGGCATGGATTGCGTGGAGGTGGCACCTTCGTACGACCATGCCGAGCTGACCAGCAATGCGGCGGCCACTTTCATGTGGACTTACCTGTGTGGGCAAGTGGCCAAAGGCGCTGCACAAGCGAAGTGATGGACTGACCCTGTGGGACCGACCATGCTATTGACCTCTGATACCCAACTGAATCAGCGCAGTTACTACGAAGCCAGTGTCACACGCCCTGCGGTGACCGAACCCCTGAGGGGGGTTCTGCAGGCTGATGTGGTGGTGGTGGGCGCGGGCTACTCCGGTCTGTCGTCGGCTATCGAGCTGGCGCAGCGCGGCTACAAGGTGGTGGTGTTGGAAGCGGACCGTATTTGCAGTGGCGCATCGGGCCGCAATGGCGGACAAACTATTGTGGGTTATGCCAGTGGGCAGGACCCATTTGAGTCGCAGCTCGGCCCCGCGCAAGCCAAGCTGGCCTGGGACATGTCGATAGAGGCTATCCATTTGGTGGATGAACGTATTGCGCAGTTCAACATCGACTGCGACCGGGTGAAGGGATACCTTTACGTGGCCGATTCGGCGCGCAAAGCGCGCGCGCTGGAGGCCGAGGTAGACAAGCTGGCGCAGAGCTACGGCTTTACCTGCGCGCTGGCCCGCGGCAACGATGTGCAGGCGCATATCCAAAGCCCGCTGTATTGCGCATCGGCGTATGAGACCACATCGGGCCATCTGCATCCGCTCAAGTACGGCCTGGGTTTGGCGCGTGCCGCGCAGAGTCTGGGCGTGCAAATTTTTGAGCACAGCGCGGTGACTTCCTTGCAGCGCGGCGACCCGTTGATCGCCCGCACGGCGCAGGGCTCGGTGCACGCGCGCTTTGGCGTGTTGGCTGGCAACTGCACGCTGCCTGAGTACGGCGCGCAGGTGGCCCCAGACATTGCTGCGCGGGTGATGCCGGTAGGCACTTACATCATTGGTACTGCGCCGCTGGATCCCGCGCTGTGCGAGTCCCTGATCCCCAGCGCTGCCGCCGTGTGCGACAACAATTTCATCCTCGATTACTTCCGTTTCAGTGCCGACCACCGCCTGTTGTTCGGCGGCCGCGTAAGCTACTCCACCCGCACACCGGCCAAACTGCAAGCGGTGATGGCGCGTCGCATGGGCGAGGTGTTTCCACAGCTCAAAGGTGTGCCGATTGAATTTATCTGGGGCGGGTTTGTGGACATCAGCATGAACCGCGCGCCCGACTTTGGCCGCCTGGGTGGCAACCTGTATTACCTGCAAGGTTTCAGCGGGCACGGCGTGGCCTTGACTGGGCTGGCCGGGCGTCTGGTCGCGCAGAGCGTGGCGGGTCAGGCAGAGCGCTTTGATGTGTTTGCCAAGCTCAAGCACCGCAACTTTCCCGGTGGGCCACTGCTGCGCATGCCCAGCCTGGTGCTGGGCACCGCCTACCACCGGCTGATGGACGCTTTCTAAAGGGCTTCGGGCTGCACGCTCAAGCCGCGCTGTGGGCCTTGCCAAGGCGCTTGAGTTCATTGCCAATCACCTGGGCCAGCACTGGACCGTAGCGTTCAATGTCCGCCAGCGCTGCGTAGCCATAGCCAATCACCAGGCCCCGCGCATCTGTGCGGCGCAGGCAGTACGCAGACAAGGGCCGCACGGTGAGCCCATGGTCGGCAATGCGCTGCGTGAGCGCGCGGTCATCGACGTGGGAAGGCAAGCGCATGCACAGGTGCAAACCTTGCTCGGCCCCTGTAATTTGAGCCTGGTCACCCAGGCAGGGTTGCAATGCTTCTAGCAAGGACTGACGCCGCTGGGCATAGCTGGCCCGCGCTTTGCGCAGGGCGCTGGCAAAGTAGCCCAGCTCAATGAATTCGGCCAGGGCCGCTTGCATGGGCATTTGTCCGGGGCGGTTCAGGTCGTAATGGGCTTGTTTGAAGGCCGCCGCCAGGCGTTTGGGCACCACCAAATAGCCCAGCTTCAAGCCTGGGTAGAGCACCTTGGAAAACGAGCCCAGGTACAGCACGCGTTCTTCCTTGTCCAGTCCGGCCAGGCTAGACAGCGGTGGTCCGCTGAAGCGGAATTCACTGTCGTAGTCGTCTTCCAGAATCCACGCCTTGTGCGTACGCGCTATCGACAAAATTTGTTGCCGACGCACTAGCGACATCACGGCCCCGGTGGGGTACTGGTGCGAAGGTGTGGTGTAGATCAGGCGCGGCGGTACGGTTTCATCCTGGGGGCCGGGTGCCATGCCCTCCTGGTCCACAGCAACCGGGTGGCGCTGCAAACCTGTGGCGATGAACACATTCGCCGCGCCCCAGTACGCCGGGTCCTCCATCCACACCGTATCGCCGTGGTCGGCCAGCAACTGCGAGCACAGCTCCAGCGATTGCTGGGTGCCGCTGGTAATGATGACCTGGTCCACATCCAGCGGCACGCTGCGAAACACGCGCAAGTAATCCGCCACCGCGCGGCGTAGCGGTGCATAGCCGCCCGAGTGGCTGTAGTCCAGCATCTCGGGGTAGGTCATGCGCCAGTGTTTGTTTTGCAGCCGTTGCCACAGGGCCACCGGGAAAGCGCTGAAATCCGCAATGCCGGGTGTGAAAGGTTGCATCTCCAATTGGCTGGAGCAAAAGGTGCTGGACAGCGCGGTGCCGCGCCTGGAAAGATCGGCTGTGTGGGCAGCCACATGGCTGCTGCGTTTACGGGCCTGTGGCTTGGGCAGGTTGTCATTCACATAGGTGCCGCTGCCAACGCGGCTCACCAAGTAACCCTCTACACCGAGTTGATTGAGCGCCGACACCACGGTGTTGCGTGACAGCTTTAAATCGGTGGTGAGCTCACGGCTGGAGGGCAGGCGCTCACCCGCACCCAGATTGCCGTCTAGCATGGCGCGGCGTAAGGCTTCGTAGAGCTGGCGGTGCAAAGGCATGTTGTCCTTCTTGGCCAGTCGGGTCATCTCAGTGAGTAGTAATTCGGACAGCATGCGGATCAATCATTGGTAAACGAAGTGGCACCACCCGGTGGCTCCAAATGGCTCCCACAACAATCCAATTCTGCCTGACAATGCGAAAGAACATTGGGGAGATATGCATGAAAAACAGGACGTCCTGTTTGGTTTGGTTGCCGGTGGACCATCGCTTGCTGGGGCAGGGCGATCTGCAGATGCCATCCCTGGTTTTGGGTGACAAATATGCGCGCGCTGTCAAAGTGAATGCACAGGCCCAGCCCGTGATATTTCCGCTGGCGGATGCGGAAGACATTGCGTCCTTGCTGGAATTGGTGGATGGCGTGATGCTGACGGGTTCCGCCTCCAACGTGCATCCCTCCCATTTTGGTGAAACGGTAGCCAACCCAGCCCTGCCACTCGATACCCACCGCGATGCGTTGACCCTGGCGCTGGTAAAGGCTTGCATCGTGGCCGATGTGCCCTTGCTGGGCATTTGCCGTGGCTTTCAGGAAATTAATGTGGCCCTAGGCGGCACGCTGCACCAACAGGTGCACTTGGTAGAGGGCTTGCAGGACCACCGCGAAAGCAAAACCGCGCCGTTCGACATTCAGTATGGCCCCAGCCACCCGGTGCACTTGCTGCCAGGCTCCAGAATGGCGCAATGGGCGGGTGCTACTACGGTGGATGTGAATTCACTGCACGGCCAGGGTATTGCGCGATTGGCTGATGGCCTGCTGCCGCTGGCCCGTGCCAACGATGGTTTGGTGGAGGCTTTTGAATTAAAGGCGGCGCGCAGTTTTGCTGTGGCTGTGCAATGGCACCCGGAGTGGCGGACCTCAGAGAATCCGTTTTATGCGGCCATTTTTAAAGCCTTTGGCGATGCCTGCCGCCAACGCAATGCCGCTCGAGAGCACAAGAATTTGAAATAGCTGCCCTGTGCAGCAAGGAGTAAGCGATGAGTGCACCGAAGACCATGACCTTCAATGATCTGGAGCAATGGCTCAATGAACGCCGTGTGACCGAAGTGGAATGCCTGGTACCCGATTTGACCGGTGTGGCACGTGGAAAAATTTTGCCGCGAGCCAAGTTCACTGAAGATCGGGGCATGCGCTTGCCCCAGGCCATTGTGGCCATGGGTGTAACGGGTGAAGTGCCCGAGACCGGACCTTACTATGACGTGATCGACCCCACTGACAAGGACATGCAACTGCGCCCGGACCCGTCTACTGTGCGCATTGTTCCTTGGGCTACTGACCCCACGGCCCAGGTGGTGCATGACTGCTTTGATAACGAAGGCAAGCTCGTGCCATTTGCCCCGCGCAGTGTGCTGCGCAAGGTGTGCGATCTGTTCGCCGCCGAGGGCCTGCAGCCCATCGTCGCACCCGAGCTGGAGTTCTACCTTACCGCCCGCAACACCGATCCCGATATTCCATTGAAGGCTCCGATTGGCCGCAGCGGCCGCGCTGAGACATCGCGCCAGGCCTACAGCATCGATGCGGTGAATGAGTTTGATCCTTTATTCGAAGAGATCTACGACTACGCCGACAAGATGGAGCTCAACGTGGACACGCTGATTCACGAAGTGGGTGCCGGGCAAATGGAAATCAACTTCTTTCACAACCAGCCACTGGGCCTGGCCGATGAAGTGTTCTTCTTCAAGCGCACGGTGCGTGAAGCGGCGCTGCGCCATGACATGTATGCCACCTTCATGGCCAAGCCCATTGCGGGTGAGCCGGGTAGCGCCATGCATGTGCACCAAAGCATCCTGAGTATTGCGACGGGTAAGAACATTTTCAGCAACGAAGATGGCACGCCATCGGAAGCTTTCATGCACTACATCGGTGGATTGCAACGCTATATTCCCGCCGCGATGGTGCTGGTGGCGCCCTATGTGAACAGCTACCGTCGCCTGGCCCGCAATATGGCGGCCCCCATCAATATTGAATGGGGCTATGACAACCGCACCTGCGGTATCCGGTCGCCTATTTCTTCGCCGTCGGCACGGCGTGTAGAGAACCGCGTGATTGGTGCGGATGCCAATCCGTATATCGCGATGGCGATGACTTTGGCCTGCGGCTACCTGGGACTCAAAAACAAGATTAAACCTAAGCCTGAGATGAAGGGGGATGCCTATTTGGCTCCTTACGCCTTGCCACGCAGTCTGGGCGAATCACTGGATTGGTTGTCGCGCGAGTCGGATTTGCATGAAGTCTTGGGCAAAGAGTTCATTACGGTGTATTCCGAAATCAAGGAACTCGAATTTGACGAATTTATGAAGGTCATTTCACCTTGGGAACGTGAGCATCTGCTGCTGCACGTTTAAACATTTATTTCATTTTTAAGCTGGATATTTTTATGAATACCGTTGTTGATACCGCCCTGATTCAAGCCTTGGATAGCGCCCACTTTTTGCATCCTTTCACAGATTTCAAAGAGCTCAATGCCAAGGGTGCGCGGGTGATGACCCGGGCCGATGACATTTACGTGTGGGACTCTGAAGGCAAGCGCGTGCTGGATGCCATGAGTGGCCTGTGGTGTGTGAATGTGGGCTATGGCCGCCAGGCACTGGCCGATGCTGCGGCCAAGCAAATGATGGTGCTTCCCTTCTACAACACCTTCTTCCAAACTACCAACGTGCCTGCAGCCACACTGGCGGCCAAATTGGCATCGCTAGCACCCAAAATTGGGGATCGAACTTTTAACCACGTTTTCTATTCCTCCAGCGGCAGCGAGAGCAATGACTCCAATGTGCGCATGGTGCGCCGCTACTGGGATTTGCTGGGGCAGCCCCAGCGCAAGATCATCATTGGTCGCAAGAACGGCTACCACGGCAGCACCATGGCGGGCGCTTCTTTGGGCGGCATGAGCGGTATGCACGCGCAGGGTGATTTGCCGATCCCCAACATCACCCACATTGAACAGCCCTATCACTTTGACAATGCCAAACCGGGAGAGAGCGCAGACGCATTCGGTGTTCGCGCCGCGGGCTGGCTGGAGGAAAAAATTCTGGAGCTGGGTGCCGACAAGGTAGCCGCTTTCATTGCCGAGCCTGTGCAAGGTGCGGGTGGCGTCATCATTCCGCCCGCCACCTATTGGCCCGAGATTCAACGCATCGTGGACAAATACGGCATCTTGCTGATCAGCGATGAGGTGATCTGCGCATTTGGCCGTTTGGGCTACTGGTTTGGTTGCGAAAAATTTGACTACAAGCCTGACTTGATCACCTTCGCCAAAGCGGTAACCAGTGGCTATATTCCGCTGGGCGGCGTCATGGTGGGTAACCGTGTGGCCGATGTGTTGATTGAAAAGGGCGGCGAGTTCAACCACGGCTACACCTACAGCGGCCACCCCGTGGCTTGCGCCGTGGCCCTGGCCAATCTGGAAATCATGGAGCGCGAACAACTGCCCCAGCGCGTGCGCGACGATGTTGGCCCCTACTTGGCCGAGCAGTTCAAAAAGGTGGCCGCACATCCTTTGGTCGGTGTTGCAGAAACTTGCGGTTTTACGGCCGGGCTGGTGTTGGTTAAAAATAAGGCCACCGGCGCGCATTTTTCTGAGGACTTGGGTGTCGGCATGGTTTGCCGTGGCCACTGTTTTGGCAATGGTTTGATCATGCGCGCGGTGGGCGATCGCATGATCATTGCGCCGCCTTTGACCATGACGCACGCCCAAATTGACGAAATGATTGGACTGATCCTGTTGTGTCTCGATTTAACCTATGCAGATGCGCAAAAAAATGCGTGGTTGGCATAGGGATTGCATGGTTAAAAATAGCGCAAACAGGCGTTAGGATTCCTGCGGTGCAGGGCACAGCGGCGAGTAAACCCCAAAATTTCGGATGTCGGACTTTTACTAGGAGATTCAAGTGGTCAAAGCAATTGGAAAAAATTGGTTGAACCTGCTTTTGAGCGGGCTGACGGCGGCAGGACTCTCGACCTTCGCATTCCATGCGACTGCGCAGGAGGAAAAAGTTCTCAACATCTACAACTGGTCAGACTACATTGCACCCGACACCATCCAGAATTTTGAGAAAGAAACCGGCATCAAGGTGCGCTATGACACCTACGACAACAACGAAATCCTGCATGCCAAATTGGTAGCTGGCAAGACCGGTTACGACATTGTTGTGCCCTCCAGCACCTTTGCGCGCTTGCAGATCGACGGCGGTCTGCTGACCAAACTGGATACTACCCAGCTCCCGAATCTGAAAAATCTCGACCCCGACATTCAAGCCCAAATTGCCAACATCGACCCCGGCAACCAGTACCTGGTGAACTGGCTCTGGGGCTACACCACCATTGGCGTTAACACCGCCAAAGTGAAAGCTGCGTTGGGCTCTGAACCTATTCCTGACAACGTGTGGGAATTGTTTTTCAATCCCAAATACGTTAGCAAGCTCAAAGGCTGTGGCGTGTCGGTGCTGGATAGCGCCACGGAGGTCTTGCCAGCGGCCCTGCATTACCTCGGCAAAAACCCGTTTAGCAAAAACTCCGCGGATTACAAAGAGGCGAGTGACCTACTTAAGTCCGTGCGGCCCTACGTAACCTTATTCAGTTCGTCTGGCTACATCAATGACATGGCGGGTGGCTCCGTTTGCCTGGCGCTGGGCTGGAGTGGTGATATCAACATCGCACGCAAACGCGCCATTGAGGGCAAGACCGGCCAGGACATCCAGGCCTTTGTGCCCAAGAAAGGCGGCATTTTGTTCTTTGACATGATGGCCATTCCTGCTGATGCCCCCCACCCCAAGAATGCCCATGCATTCATCAACTACATCATGCGTCCTGAAGTGCATGCGGGTCTGACTAACCAGGTGTTTTACGCCAACCCCAATAAGGCCTCGCGCAAGTTCATTGCCCTTGATATTGCCAACAACCCGTCGGTGTTCCCGACTGGGGCTGAAATGGCCAAGATGGTGGCGCCCAGTGCGCTGACCAATGATGTGCGCCGTCTGGCTACCCGCACCTACACCAGCTTCAAAACAGGGCTTTGAGCCCTGACAAGTTGGTCTTTTTATCTCGCTGACAAGGGTAACTCTGGTGGCAACTCCTCCCAATTCCAGTGCTTCGGCAGCGCCGGCCAACGGCGCTCCGTTTTTGCAGATCAAGCGCATTGTCAAAAAATTTGACGATGTATTTGCGGTTGATGAGGTGTCGCTGGACATTCGACAGGGTGAAATCTTCGCGTTGCTAGGATCGTCGGGCTGCGGAAAGTCCACCTTGTTGCGCATGCTGGCCGGTTTTGAAACGCCCACGTCGGGACAAATTCTGTTGGCGGGCCAAGACATCGTCGGGCTCGCGCCCTACGAGCGGCCCATTAATATGATGTTCCAGAGCTACGCCTTGTTTCCGCACCTCACGGTGTGGGACAACATCGCTTTTGGTCTGAAGCGCGATGGGTTGCCTAAGGAGGAGATTGAGGCTCGCGTGACCCAGATGCTGGATCTGGTGCAACTCAAGGCCTATGCCAAACGCAAGCCCCACCAACTCTCGGGCGGTCAACAGCAGCGCGTCGCCTTGGCACGGAGCTTGGCCAAGCGGCCTAAGCTGCTATTGCTCGATGAGCCTTTGGGTGCTCTGGATGCCAAGCTGCGCGAACGCACCCAGTTGGAGCTGGTCGGCATCATTGAGCAGGTCGGCGTGACCTGTGTGATGGTGACCCATGACCAGGAGGAGGCCATGACCATGGCCACCCGCATTGGTGTGATGAGCGAGGGTAAGATTCTGCAAATCGGCAAACCTGCTGAGATTTATGAAACGCCCAACTGCCGCTTTGTGGCCGACTTCATTGGCAGTGTGAACTTGTTCAAGGGCAAAGTTGAGGTGGATGAGCCTGATCACGTGATCATTGCCACGCCTGAGTGCAAACACTATGTGAGCCACGGCATCACCGGTACGGCCGACATGGCTGTGCATGTGGCCATTCGCCCCGAGAAAATGGAAATTCAACAGGGTGTTCCCGCTGATAGTGAACGTGAATCGCTGGCCGAAGTGGGCTTCAACCAGGCGGAGGGCGTCATCGAAGATTTGGCCTATCTGGGCAGCTTGACGACCTACCACGTCAAGTTGGCATCCGGTGCCATGGTCAAAGTGACACGTACCAATGCCGCACGCCACAACGCTGTCCAACTGACCTGGGGCGACAAGGTGGTTGTGTGGTGGTGTGGCAGCGATGTCGTTGTGTTGACCAGTTAAACAGCAATGATGGCAACCACCATGAAGCGCTTTTCGCTCCACAACAAAATTACCGGACCCTGGGGCCGCACTGCTGTCATTGGCGTGCCTATGCTGTTCCTGCTGGCGGTTTTTCTGCTGCCGTTTTTAGTGGTCTTCAAAATCAGCCTGTCCGAAATGGACACGGTGTTTTTCAAGGACGTATTGACCTGGGCGGAGCAGACGCTGACGCTGCAATTTCACTTTGGTAACTATGTCAGCCTGACCCAGGATGACTTGTACTTTCAGACCTACCTGAGTTCCATCAAGTTTGCGGCTATCACCACGGCCATTTGTTTACTGATCGCCTACCCGTTTGCCTATTTCATGGCACGCAGTCCAGCGGACAAACGTCCGGCGTTGTTGATGCTGGTGATGTTGCCGTTCTGGACCTCATTTTTGTTGCGGGTTTACGCCTGGAAGATGCTGCTGGCCGACAGCGGTGTGTTCAATAACGTGGCGATGTCTTTGGGCCTGATCAGTGAGCCCATCAAGATGATGAACACGCCGTTCTCACTGGTGCTGGGTATGGTCTACACCTATGTGCCCTTCATGATCTTGCCGCTGTATGCCAACCTGGTGAAGATGGATTTGCGCCTGTTGGAGGCTGCTTTGGACTTGGGCGCTACGCCCTGGCAGGCCTTCTGGCGCATCACGGTGCCTCTGTCCAAGAGCGGCATCATCGCGGGTTCCATGCTGGTGTTCATCCCATGCGTGGGTGAGTTTGTGATTCCCGAATTGCTGGGTGGCCCGGAGACCTTGATGATTGGCCGCGTGCTGTGGGACGAGTTTTTCAGCAACAACGATTGGCCCATGGCTGCCACCGTGGCGGTGGTGATGGTGCTGTTGATCATTGTGCCGCTGGCCTTTTTCAACAAGTACCAGGCTGAAAGCGCTTCAGGAGGTCGCGCATGAAACTTTCAGCCGGCCAAATGACATCGCGGGTCTGGATGGGCGCGGTCTTTCTGTTCTTGTACTTGCCCATCTTTACGCTCATCATCCTAAGTTTCAACGCCAGTCCCATGGTCACCAGTTGGGGCGGTTGGTCTTTGCGCTGGTATCAGGAGTTGGTCAACGATACCGAAATCATTACCGGGTTCGGGCTGTCCCTGAAGATTGCTTTTCTTACGGCCTGTTCATCTGTGATTTTGGGTACCTTGGCGGCTTTGTCATTGCATCGATTCAAACGTTTTCCGGGCCGCACCATGTTGGCTGGCATGGTGAATTCACCGCTGGTGATGCCGGAGGTGATCATTGGCTTGTCTTTGTTGTTGATGTTGGTGTCGGTACAACGCATGTTCGGTTTTCCTGAGCGCGGCATGGGCACCATTTGGCTCGGGCACACCTTGCTCGGCATGGCCTACGCCACGGTGGTGGTGCAGTCGCGTTTGCAAGAGCTCAGCCCCCAAATGGAAGAGGCTGCGCAGGACCTGGGTTGCCGTCCCTTGCAGGTTTTTTTCCTGGTCACTTTGCCTTTGATTTCACAGGCTATCGGCTCCGCCTGGTTGCTTACTTTCACACTGTCTTTGGATGACGTGGTTTTGTCGGCCTTTTTGTCCGGCCCAGGGTCTACCACCATGCCCATCACCATCTTCAGTCGTGCTCGGCTGGGCCTGAGTCCCAGTGTGAACACCGTGGCGACGTTGACGGTGTTGGTGGTGAGTGCGGGCGTGCTGATCGCTAGCGTGTTGATTGCCCGGGCCGAGCGCCGTCGCGCAGCGGAGATGGCCGCTGCATACCGCCAGACTTAATTTGCGTTTGAACTTGCGATAGATATTCAACAGGAGAATGAAATGAGCCTTCCAAGAAAACTACTCGTGGTTGCACTGGCCAGTGTGTTGCCGATGGCCAGCGTCTATGCCCAGTCTGCTGCCGACTTGCAAAAAGACATCGCAGCACTGAAGGCCCAATTGCAAGCCCTGCAGCAAAAAGTAGACGCCCTGACAGCCCAGACCGCTGGCCCGTCTATCGCACAGCAAGTCACCCGCATTGAGCAAAAGCAGGAGCTTGCCGAAGAAGCTATAGAGAAAGCAGGACTGAAGGGCCTGAAATTCAAAGGCGTGGCAGAGGCCGCCTATGCCTATGACAGTTCTTCGGGTGCGCACACCTTTGCCTCACGTGATGGCAGCGGTGCCGGTGGCAATGCGATGCTGGAGTTGACCAAAGAGACAGAGGATGGTGAGGGCGTGAATTGGACGCTGCGCCTGTCGCCTGGCGCCGCCAATCTGGTGCACGAGGCCACTGTGTCTGTGGGTGTTGCTCCGGGTATGCGGGTGTTCGGTGGTCTGATTCCCGACTTCCAAGGTTATGAGGCGTTCTTTGCGAACCAAAACCTGTTGGTCTCGCACAATGCCTTGTATGACTTGGCAGGCCCCACCAACTACAGTGGCTTGGGCATGACAAACCAGCTCAGCAAGAACCTGGCCTTGAAGTGGATGGTGGGCAATATTGATGGCGGTAACGATGTCAATGCGGCCACAGGCTTGACGCTCAAACCTTCTGTCGGCTTGGCCTACCGGTTTGACTGGACCCTGAGCGAGTACGCCTACGCCGGCTTCTCGGGTGCGCATGCCAGCTCCAGCCGCTCTTTTGATGTCGTGGCGCTGGACGGTGGCTTTACCCGTGGTGATTGGCAGCTCAATGGCCAAGTCACACTGGGCCAACTCAAACAAGGAGCTTACGCGGGTGGCGATGCATCCTGGAGCGGTTTGTCGGGTCTGGTGGGCTACAAGTTCACGCCGCGCCTGCAACTGCTGGCCCGCGCGGACTACCTGGAAAACCGCAAGAACGGCGGCGGCACCTATGCCTATAACTACCTGAACAACCCACTGGACACTTTGGGTAGTGGCACCACGGCCGGTACCGGCTTGGGCCCTGAAATGGACAGCGCAGGCGTGATCAACGACACGACGGTGGGTGCGAACCTGACGCGTCTCTCATTGGGCACCAACTACCTGTTGAATGCGACCACGCAGTGGAAGACCGAGATCCGTTTCGATCAGTCGTCGGGTTACAACTTCACCGATGAGAACGGCGCACCCAAGCGTGACAAGACGACCTTGGGCACGTCTTTGGTGGTGTCCTTCTGATTTAGCTTTTTTGCCGATAGGCTTTAAAACGGGGCGACAGGGATGTCGCCCCGTTTCTACTTGGAGGCCCGGATGGGGCCACTTTTTGATGTTTGCAGGTGTCCATTTGAAATGTTCATCTTTTTGTATTGCGAGCCAACACCATGACTTCTGTAAAAACCGCCACCTTGCCCGCCTTTGATGGCCGTGCCCTTATAAATGGCAAACGCATAGGCGCAGCCAGCGGCCAGCTGTTTGACTGCATTTCCCCGGTGGACGGACGTGTGTTGACCCAGATAGCCCGCTGCGCCGAGGCAGACATAGACGCCGCCGTGCAAGCCGCGCGCGCGGCTTTTGATGACCGCCGCTGGTGCGGCCTGCCGCCCGCCCAGCGCAAACGCATCATGATCCGTTTTGCCGACCTGCTGGTGCAGCATGCGGATGAGCTGGCGCTGACTGAAACCTGGGACATGGGCAAGCCCGTGAAGTACGCCAAGGCCGTGGACGTGAACAGCGCTGCCAATTGCCTGCGCTGGTATGGCGAAGCGGTGGACAAGGTCTACGACGAAATTGCACCCACGGCGGATACCGCCCTGGCGCTGATCACCCGCGTGCCTGTGGGCGTAGTGGGCGTGATCGTGCCTTGGAATTACCCCATGATCATGGCCTCGTGGAAGATCGCGCCGGCCTTAGCCGCTGGTAACTCGGTGGTATTGAAACCCAGTGAAAAGTCGCCCCTGACCGCCTTGCGTATGGCCGATTTGGCCCTGGAGGCAGGCATTCCGGCTGGCGTGTTCAATGTGGTGACGGGCTTCGGCCCCGAGGCGGGGTCTCCGTTGGCCTTGCACATGGACGTGGATTGCATCGCCTTCACCGGCTCTACCCGCGTGGGCAAGCAGATCCATGTGATGGCGGGGCAAAGCAATTTGAAACGTGCCTGGACCGAGCTGGGTGGCAAGTCACCCAACATCGTGTTCGCCGATTGCCCCGACTTGGACAAAGCGGTCGAAGCTGCTGTGGGCAGCATCTTCTTCAACCAGGGCGAGAGCTGCAATGCACCGTCCCGCTTGTTTGTAGAGGCCAGCATCAAAGAGCGTTTCCTGGAGAAGGCCCTGAAGTTGGTACCCGCCTATGCGCCTGCCAACCCCACCTTGCCCGACACCATCATGGGTGCACTGGTCGATCAGACCCAGATGAACACCGTGCTGCGCTATATCGAAAGCGGTAAGGCCGAGGGCGCCAAGCTGATTGCCGGTGGCGAACAAGCGTTGTCTGAGACTGGTGGTTGCTACGTGCAACCCACGATCTTTGACGGCGTGACCAACAGCATGACGATTGCCCGCGAAGAGATCTTTGGCCCGGTGCTGTCGGTGCTGTCGTTTACCGACACGGCGGATGTGGTGCGCCAGGCCAATGCCAGTGTCTACGGCTTGCAGGCCGGTGTCTGGACCAGTGACCTGAATAAGGCCCACGGCGTGGCGCGTGCGCTGCGTGCAGGCACCGTGCACGTCAACCAGTACGACGAAGACGACATCACCGTGCCCTTTGGTGGCTTCAAGCAAAGCGGAGTGGGGCGCGACAAATCCCTGCACGCTTTTGACAAGTACACCGAGACCAAGACCACCTGGATTCGTATTGATTCCCCGGTTTGAGCATTGCAAAGCCCGTTTTTACTAAAACAACTAATCCGTTCCAGACCTGAAGGAGACTCCCCATGAACGCAATCCTGAAACCCACCGCGCTGGCCGCAGGCACCTCTGCTGGTATCAACGCTGGTACCAATGCCGAATGGCATGCACGCCGTCAAGCCGCCACCCCCCGCGGTGTCGCGGTGTTTGGCGATTTCTATATCAGCCACGCCAAGAACTCCGAGTTCTGGGATATTGAAGGCCGCCGCTTTATCGACTTTGCCGGTGGCATTGCCGTGCTCAACACCGGCCACGTGCACCCCAAGGTGCAGGCGGCCATTGCGGCGCAGTTGCAGCGCTTCACCCACACTTGCTTTCAGGTGGTCCCCTATGCCGAATACGTGTCGCTCGCTGAGCGCATCAACGCCATCGTGCCCATCACTGGGCCTGCAAAAACAGCGTTCTTCTCGACCGGGGCGGAAGCGGTAGAGAACGCCATCAAGATCGCCCGCTCCTACACCAAGCGCAGCGGCGTGATCGCCTTTGGTGGTGCCTTCCACGGCCGCAGCCTGTTTGCGGTGGCACTGACAGGCAAGGTACAGCCCTACAAGGCGGGCTTTGGTCCCTTCGCCCCCGAGATTTACCACGCGCCTTTCCCTTGCCACTGCGCCAGCCTGGATGAAACCAAGCACGCCATCGAGCAACTCTTCAAATGCGACATCGAGCCCAGCCGCGTGGCGGCCATCATTTTTGAGCCCGTGCAAGGCGAGGGTGGTTTCAATCCGATTCAGAAAGAGGCCGTGCAGTGGCTGCGCAAGCTTTGCGATGAGCACGGCATCCTCTTGATCGCCGACGAGGTGCAGACCGGCTTCGCCCGCACCGGCAAGATGTTTGCGATGGAGCACTATGGCGTGACGCCCGACATCATGACCCTGGCCAAGAGCATGGCGGGCGGCACTACCTTGTCAGCGGTGGTGGGCCGTACGGACGTGATGGATGCGCCCAACCCCGGTGGCCTGGGTGGCACTTACGCTGGTAACCCTCTTGCGGTGGCGGCAGCGCACGCCGTGCTGGACGTGATGGCCGAGGAAAAGTTGGCCGACCGTGCCAATGTGCTGGGCGAAAAGCTGTTGGGCCGTTTGAAGGCCGCCGCCGCCAAGAACGCCAAGATGGGCGATGTGCGCGGCCTGGGTGCCATGGTGGCCTGTGATTTTGTGAACCCCGAGACGGGCGCACCCGATGCGGACCTGGCCAAGCAGATCCAGCAAGCCGCACTCAAGAAAGGCCTTCTGTTGCTGACCTGCGGCGTGTATGGCAATGTCATTCGCTTTTTGTTCCCATTGACGATCCAGGACGTAGTCTTTGAGGAGGCGATGCTGATTCTGGACAGTGTCTTGGCCTAGGCATCACAGCGCGTATGCTATAAGTTTAGTAGCTGCTCCCGCACTATCCACGGCCTGAAATGCCTATTTGACTATGAATCCCATTGAAGAAGCGGTATCTGCCTTGAAGGCCCAGGGCATTCACTCCATCCTCACGCAGTTCTGTGATTTGCATGGCGTGGCCAAAGGCAAGCTGGTACCGGTGGATAACTTGCGCGAGTGGGTGGAGCAGGGCGCAGGTTTCGCCGGCCCCAGCATTTGGGGCACTGGCCTGCCGCGCTACGGCGCACGCAGCGAGTACTACGGCCGTGTGCAGGTGGAATCACTCCGGGCTTTGCCTTTCATGCCCGGCGTGGCCCATGCCGTGTGCGATGGCTTTGCGGGCGGCGAACCGCTGGACACCTGCTCGCGCCAACTGCTCAAGCACCAGCTCCAGCGCCTGGAGGCCCGTAGCTGGAGGCTGTGGGTCGGAATCGAGCCCGAGTACTTTTTGCTCAAACGCAATGCCCAGGGCCAGTGGGATGTGGCCGATACTGAGGACCGTTTAGCCAAGCCCTCGTACGACCTGAAAGCCATCCACCGCAATGCCGCCTACCTGGACGACATGCGCAGCACGCTGACCGCCCTGGGCTTCGAGCTGCAGCAGATCGACCACGAGGACGCCCGGGGCCAGTACGAAGTCAATTACAAGTTCGACCATGCCTTGGCAGCTGCAGACCGCTACATGCTTTTCAAGCTGACGGCCCACGCCGTGGCCGAGCGCCATGGCATGACCTTCAGCTGCATGCCCAAGCCCCTGGCCCACGCACCGGGTAGCGGCTTGCACTTTCACCTGAGCATCACCGATGCCAACGGCGTGCCCGTGTTTACCGATGCCCAAGGTGCCTTGGGCCTGAGCCAGCTTGGCCACCAGTTTGCAGCTGGCTTGCTGCACCACGCCGATGCGGTGAGCGGCTTGTGTGCACCTACAGTCAACAGCTACAAGCGCTTGGCCAGCAGCGCCAGCGCGTCTGGGACCACCTGGTCCCCGGTGTGGAAAGCCTATGGCGACAATAACCGCACCTGCGTGGTCCGGACGGTGGCGGGCCGGCTGGAATGGCGTCTGCCCGATCCTTCTTGCAATGTGTATGCCGCCATTGCGGCCACGCTCGCTGCCGGTTTGGATGGCATCGAGCGCGCTTTGAATCCACCAGCGCCCTGCGACGAAGACTTGTACGAGCGCCGCGCCCAAGGCTTGCCCATGCCTGAGCGCTTGCCGCGGGATTTGAAGGAAGCGGTGGATGCGCTGGAAGCGAACACTTATTTGGTCGCGGCCCTGGGCTCCGCTTTTTGCGCCGAATTCATTCAGCTCAAGCGCGCCGAATGGGATGCCTACAGTTTGCAAGTCAGTGCCTGGGAGTTAGAGCACTACGCCGACGCCTTCTAGCGCCCCACAGAGCCCCGATGTAAAAGCCAGTGGTCGCAAGCCACTGGCTTTTTTTACGATGCATTTGAGCCTTTCATATTATGGAATTGACGCTGCTTCTCCATCAAGATACTATTCTGCATTGCAGCAAATTAGCACCGCATAGTGAAATTTAGTTGTTAAGCCATTGATTCTTATAGAAAAAATATTTAGTCTTCTATAAGACACAAGACAAAATATGTGTCTTATAGAAGACTAGAATTCACCATCGGCACAGCAGCCGCTACTTGTTCTAACTTTTATCAACTACGGAGTGATCTCATGACTAAACTGACCCGTGAACAGCAAATCGCCGCCCTCGAAAAAGACTGGGCCACCAACCCCCGCTGGAATGGCGTGAAGCGTGGCTATTCGGCTGCAGACGTTGTTCGCCTGCGCGGCAGCGTTCAGCCTGAGTGCACCTTTGCCAAGAACGGCGCAGAAAAACTCTGGGAAAAAGTCAACGGTGGCGCGAAGAAGGGCTACGTGAATGCTTTCGGCGCTATCTCTGCGGGTCAAGCCATGCAGCAAGCCAAGGCGGGCCTGGAGGCTGTGTACCTGTCGGGCTGGCAAGTCGCTGCGGACGGCAACACGTCTGAGACCATGTACCCCGACCAGTCGCTGTACGCCTACGACTCGGTGCCCACCATGGTTCGCCGCATCAACAACACGTTCAAGCGCGCTGATGAAATCCAGTGGGGCCGTGGTATCGAGCCAGGTTCCAAGGACTTCATCGACTACTTCCTGCCCATCGTGGCCGATGCTGAAGCCGGTTTCGGTGGCGTTTTGAACGCTTTCGAGCTGATGAAGAACATGATTTCCGCTGGTGCTGCTGGCGTTCACTTTGAAGACCAATTGGCCGCTGTGAAGAAGTGCGGTCACATGGGTGGCAAAGTGTTGGTGCCTACGCAAGAAGCTTGCGAAAAGCTGATCGCTGCGCGTTTCGCCGCCGACGTCATGGGCGTGTCCACCATCGTGTTGGCCCGTACCGACGCCGAAGCCGCCAACCTGATCACGTCTGACCACGATGCCAACGACAAGCCTTTCTTGACCGGCGAGCGCACACAAGAAGGTTTCTACCGTGTCAAAAATGGTTTGGAGCAAGCCATCAGCCGCGGCGTGGCTTACGCCCCTTACGCTGACTTGGTCTGGTGCGAAACCGGTGTGCCCGACATTGGCTTTGCCCGTGAATTCGCCCAAGCTGTGCACGCTGCTTGCCCAGGCAAGCTGCTGTCCTACAACTGCTCGCCGTCTTTCAACTGGAAGAAAAACCTCAACGACAGCCAGATTGCTTCTTTCCAAGACGACCTGTCGGCTTTGGGCTACAAGTACCAGTTCATCACACTGGCCGGTATCCACATCAACTGGTTCAACACCTTCCAGTTCGCCCACAACTACGCCCGCGGCGAAGGCATGAAGCACTACACCGAGATGGTGCAAGAGCCTGAATTCGCAGCCCGCGACAAGGGTTACACCTTCGTGTCGCACCAGCAAGAAGTGGGCGCAGGCTACTTCGACGACGTGACCACCGTGATCCAGGGCGGCTCTTCCAGCGTGAAAGCCCTGACGGGTTCCACCGAAGAAGAGCAGTTCCACTGATCGACTTGGGGAGCTGAAGGCGAGGGCGGCGTAAAATCCGTCCTCAGCGTTTAGACATCTCTTTCAAGCGCGGCCTTTGCCGCGCTTTTTTACTTGCAAACTCATGGTTCAGATTACCCTTCCCGACGGCTCCCTGCGTGAATTTCCCGGTCCCGTGACCGTGGCCGATGTGGCCGCCTCCATTGGCGCTGGCTTGGCCAAAGCGGCTTTGGGCGGCAAGGTCAATGGCCAATTGGTGGACACCAGTTTCAGCATGGCCGCCGATGCCAACTTGGCCATCGTCACGGCCAAAGACCCTGAGGGCCTGGAGCTGATCCGTCACTCGACAGCGCACTTATTGGCCTATGCCGTCAAGGAGCTGTTTCCTGAGGCGCAAGTGACCATCGGGCCTGTGATCGACAACGGGTTTTATTACGACTTCTCTTTCAGCCGTCCCTTCACGCCAGAGGATTTGGTCGCCATCGAAAAGCGCATGACCGAGTTGTCCAACAAGGATGAACCGGTGGTGCGCCGCGTTTTACAGCGTGACGAGGCGGTGGCCTATTTCAAAGGTTTGGGCGAGCACTACAAAGCCGAGATCATCGCCAGCATTCCGGCGGATCAAGACGTGAGCCTCTACCGTGAAGGCCAATTCGAGGACCTGTGCCGAGGCCCCCACGTGCCCAGCACCGGCAAACTCAAGCATTTCAAATTGATGAAGGTCGCCGGAGCCTACTGGCGCGGCGACAGCAAGAACGAGATGCTCCAGCGTGTCTATGGCACGGCCTGGGCCAGCAAAGACGATCTGCAGCAGTACCTGACTCGTCTTGAAGAAGCTGAAAAGCGCGATCACCGCAAACTGGGCCGCGAGTTGGATTTGTTTCACATCGATGAACATGCGCCCGGCTTGGTGTTCTGGCACCCCAAGGGCTGGACCGTGTGGCAAATCATCGAGCAGTACATGCGCCAGGTGTACCGCGACAACGGCTACCAGGAAGTCAAGGGTCCGCAGATCATCGACAAGAGCCTGTGGGAAAAAACCGGTCACTGGGACAAGTACCGTGACAACATGTTCACGACCGAGTCGGAAAAGCGCGATTACGCCTTGAAGCCGATGAACTGCCCGGGTCACATCCTGATTTTCAAACAAGGCATCAAGAGCTACCGCGATTTGCCTTTGCGCTACGGCGAATTTGGCCAGTGCCACCGCAACGAGCCTTCGGGCGGCTTGCACGGCATCATGCGTGTGCGCGGCTTCACGCAAGACGATGGTCACATCTTCTGTACAGAAGACCAAATCCTGCCCGAGTGCGACACCTTCACCAAGGTGCTCAAGAAGGTTTATGCCGACTTTGGCTTCACCGACATCCTCTACAAGGTCTCGACCCGCCCAGCGGCTCGCATTGGGTCTGATGAGTTGTGGGACAAGGCCGAAAAAGCCTTGATGGACAGCTTGCGGGCTTCCGGTTGCGAGTTTGTGATTTCGGAAGGTGACGGCGCGTTTTACGGCCCCAAGATCGAATACACCTTGAAGGACGCGATTGGCCGTGAATGGCAATGTGGCACCATTCAGGTGGATTTCAACCTGTCTGAGCGTCTGGACGCAGAATATGTGGCCGAAGACGGTTCACGCCAGCGCCCTGTGATCTTGCACCGCGCCATCGTGGGCAGCATGGAGCGTTTCATCGGTATTTTGGTCGAGCAGCATGCCGGCGCCTTGCCCACTTGGCTGGCGCCTTTGCAGGTGTCTGTCCTCAACATCACCGATGCGCAGTCCGATTACTGTCGTGAAATCGCTGCAAAACTGCAAAAATCAGTGTCAAATCAAGGCCTTAGGGTCGATTTGGACCTGCGCAACGAGAAAATCACGTATAAAATACGTGAGCATTCGTTGCAAAAGCTGCCTTACATCCTTGTCGCAGGCGACAAAGAGAAGGCAGCTGGTACCGTCGCTGTGCGCGCCCGGGGTAACAAAGACCTCGGTGTGATGTCGATCGATGCGTTCATTGAACTCATTGCTGCCGACATCGCTTCTAAAGCCTGAAGGTGAGTTTCGCCACATGCTTTGGCCCGTGGGCACAAAGGCGGTTTGGCTGCTTGTTGCAGTTATTACCCTTGAAGGATTGAGTCATCGCTACCGAATTTCGTGATCGTCGCCAACGCGAAGAACGCAAACACCGTTTGAACCGTGAAATCATGGCCCCTGAGGTCCGTGTTTCCGGCCCTGAAAACGAGCCATTGGGCATTTTGTCTTTGGCAGAAGCCCTGCGCATGGCCGGTGAGTTGGATGTGGACTTGGTTGAAATCGCCGCCACCGCCAACCCGCCTGTGTGCCGTTTGATGGACTACGGCAAGTTCAAGTACCAAGAGCAAAAGCGTGCGGCAGAAGCCAAAGCCAAGCAAACGGTCATTGACATCAAGGAAGTCAAGTTCCGCCCAGGCACTGACGACGGTGACTACAACATCAAGATGCGCAACATCCGCCGCTTTCTGGCAGATGGTGACAAATGCAAGATCACTTTGCGTTTCCGTGGTCGTGAGATCACCCACCAAGAGTTGGGGATGGCCTTGCTGAACCGGATTCGTGACGAGTTGGCCGATTCCATCATCGTTGAGCAGTTTCCCAAGTTGGAAGGCCGCCAGATGATCATGATGATCGCGCCAGGTCGCAAAAAGCCGGCGGGCAAAGCTGCAGACACTGCAGCACCTGCTGAATCGGCTTGAAGAAGAATTTGACCGGCCTTCGGGTTGGTCGAGTCTGAAACCGCCTTCGGGTGGTTTTTGTAAAAGTGGCTCGGGGCCATCAAGGCTGCAAAGATTTTGCAGACGCCTCACGAGCACAAATAAAGGAGCATTGATATGCCCAAGATGAAGACCAAAAGCAGTGCTAAAAAGCGCTTCCGTGTTCGTCCAGGTGGAACCGTTAAACGCGGTCAAGCCTTCAAGCGTCACATTCTGACCAAGAAGACCACCAAGAACAAACGCCACCTCCGCGGTGCAGTGGCTGTGCATGAGACCAACATGGGTCACATGGCGCAGATGCTGCCTATGGCTGGCCTGTAATTCACTGACGAACTAGGAGAAAAATATGCCTCGCGTTAAACGTGGTGTAACGGCACGTGCCCGTCACAAGAAAGTTTTGGCCCTTGCAAAAGGTTTCCGCGGTCGCCGCGGTAATGTCTTCCGTATCGCCAAACAGGCGGTGATGAAGGCTGGCCAATACGCCTACCGTGACCGTCGTGCCAAAAAGCGTGTGTTCCGTCAGTTGTGGATTGCCCGTATCAACGCCGCTGCGCGTGAATGCGGTCTGACCTACAGCCAATTCGCCAACGGCCTGAAAAAGGCTGCCATCGAAATCGACCGTAAGATGCTGGCGGACATCGCCGTGCACGACAAGGCCGCATTTGCTGGCATCGTGAACCAAGTCAAAGCCAAACTGGCCGCAGCTTGATTTCATGAGCGACATGGGCTTTGGGCCCATGCCTCGCGCATTCGATCAAAGGGATTGAGGCTCACAAAAGCTTCAATCCCTTTTTTATTCCGTCATCAACCGAATCCCCACCATGAACGAGCTGGACACCCTGGTCGAATCCGCCCGCCAGAGTTTTGCGCAGGCACTGACACCTGCTGATCTCGAAAACGCCAAAGCCCAATTTCTGGGCAAAGCCGGTCGCGTGACCGAGCTGATGAAGGGCATGGCCGCTCTGAGCGTGGAAGACAAGAAAACCCGTGGTGCGGCCATCAACCTGGCCAAGCAAGCCATTGAAGCCGCGCTCAGCGACCGCCGCCAGGCCTTGGCCGATGCCGAGTTGCAAGCCCAGCTCAAGGCCGAAGCACTCGATGTGAGCTTGCCCGGTCGTCATGCTGCTGTGGGTGGCTTGCACCCCGTCTCGCTCACGCTTGAGCGCGTCGAAAATATTTTTGGCTCTATGGGTTTTGAAGTGGCCCAGGGCCCTGAAATCGAGACCGATTGGTTCAACTTCACAGCCCTCAACACGCCTGAAGACCACCCCGCACGCTCGATGCACGACACTTTTTATGTCGAAGGCGGCCACCTGCTGCGCACCCACACCAGCCCCATGCAAATTCGCCATGCGGTCCAGCATGTCAAGCGCTACCGTCATCAGATCGACGCAGGTCAGGGCATGCCCGAGATCCGCGTGATTGCCCCAGGCCGCACCTACCGCGTGGACAGCGACGCGACCCATTCACCCATGTTCCACCAGTGCGAAGGCCTGTGGATTGGCGAAAACGTGAGTTTCAAAGACCTGAAGGTCGTGGTCACCGATTTTTGTCGCACCTTCTTTGAAAGCGATGACCTGGTGCTGCGATTCCGCCCCAGCTTCTTTCCCTTCACAGAGCCCAGCGCCGAGATCGACATCCAATTCCAAAGCGGCCCGCTGGCCGGCCGATGGCTGGAAGTGGGCGGCTCTGGCCAAGTCCATCCAAACGTGGTGCGCAACATGGGCCTGGACCCCGAGCAGTTCATTGGCTTTGCCTTTGGCATGGGCATGGACCGTTTCACCATGCTGCGTTACGGCGTGAACGATTTGCGCCTGTTCTTTGACGGCGATGTGCGCTTCCTGAGCCAGTTCCAGTAATTCCCGAGACCGAGATATGCAATTTCCTGAATCCTGGTTGCGCGAGTTTTGCAACCCGTCCCTGACGACCCAGCAACTGGCCGACACCTTGACCATGGCCGGTCTCGAAGTGGAAGAGCTCGAGCCGGTGGCCCCACCATTCACCAAGATCGTGATCGGTGAAATCAAAGAAGCTGTTCAGCACCCCAACGCCGACCGCCTGCGCGTGTGTCAGGTGGATTTGGGGCAGGGCAGCTTTTTGAACATCGTCTGCGGTGCGCCCAACGCCCGTGTGGGTATCCGTGTGCCATGCGCCATGGTGGGGGCCGAATTGCCCCCTGGTGAAGACGGCAAGGCTTTCGTCATCAAAGTCGGCAAGCTGCGCGGCGTTGAAAGCCAGGGCATGCTGTGTTCGGCCAAAGAACTGAAGATCGCCGACGACCACGGCGGCCTGCTGGAATTGCCGCTGGACGCCCCGCTGGGTCAGGATATCCGCGCATACCTGAATCTGGACGACACCCTGTTCACGATCAAGTTGACCCCCAACTTGGCCCATTGCCTGAGCGTTTACGGCATCGCCCGCGAAGTCTCGGCATTGACCGGTGCGCCGTTGAAGGCGCCTACTTTCCCCTCAGTGGCCACGCAAATCCAGGACAAGGTGGCCGTGCAAGTGCAAGCCACCGATCTGTGCGGTCGTTTCAGCGGTCGCGTGGTCAAAGGTGTGAACACCCAGGCCAAAACACCTCAGTGGATGGTGGACCGCTTGGCCCGCTGCGGCCAGCGCAGCGTGAGCCCGCTGGTGGACATCTCCAACTACGTGATGTTCGAGTTCGGCCGTCCTTCTCACATTTTTGACCTCGACAAAATCCACGGCAGCCTGCAGGTGCGCTGGGGCAAGCCCGATGAATCGCTCAAGCTGCTCAACGGCAACACCGTCACGGTAGATGCAAAGGTCGGTGTGATCGCCGATGACCGCCAGGTCGAGTCGCTGGCCGGCATCATGGGCGGTGACGCCACGGCTGTGTCGGATGACACGAAAAACATCTACATCGAAGCGGCTTTCTGGTGGCCCACGTCGATCGCTGGCCGTTCGCGCCGTTTCAACTTTTCAACCGATGCCGGTCACCGCTTTGAGCGTGGCGTGGACCCACAACTGACGGTGGAGCACATCGAGCGCATCACCCAGTTGGTGCTGGACATCTGCGGCACACCCGAAACGCAAGTCGCCCCCATCGATGACCAAACCCTGAATGTGCCCGCCATCACGCCCGTCACACTGCGTGTGGCCCGTGCGGTGAAAGTCATCGGCATGCCACTGACGCAGCAGCAATGCGCCGATGCATTGCGCGGCCTGGGTTTGCAAGTGTCTGAAGGCGAGGGCACCGTCACGGTGATGCCGCCCAGTTTCCGATTTGACCTGCAGATCGAAGAAGACTTGATCGAGGAAGTGGCCCGCATGGTGGGCTACAACAATCTGCCAACGAATCCGCCACTGGCCCCCATCACGGCCAAGGTGCGCCGCGAGACCGAACGCAGCCCATCGGCGGTGCGCCGTGCCATTGCAGCCCGTGGTTACCAGGAAACCATCAATTACAGTTTCGTCGAAGAAGCCTGGGAAAAAGACCTGGCCGGCAACGAAAACCCAATTCGCTTGCTCAACCCGATCGCCAGCCAAATGAGCGTCATGCGCTCCAGTCTGATCGGCTCGCTGCTGCAAGTCGTCAAGTTCAACGCCGACCGCAAAGCCGACCGCGTGCGCGTGTTCGAGCTCGGTCGCGTGTTTTTGCGCAACGGACAAGCGGTCAACAGCGACACCACGGTGGAAGGTTTTGACCAACCCATGCGTGTGGCCGCCATGGCCTGGGGCCCTGTGGAGACTTTGGGTTGGCAAGGCAAATCACGCCTTATCGATTACTTTGACGTCAAAGGCGATGTCGAAGCCTTGTTGGCACCCCGCCAAGCCGAATTTGTGGCCGTTGAACACCCCGCATTGCACCCCGGCCGCTCGGCGCAAGTTGTGCTGGACGGCGTGGTGATCGGCCATGTGGGCGAGTTGCACCCCCGTTGGCGTCAAGCTTGGGACTTGCCACACGCACCCGTGGTCTTTGAATTGTCCTTGGATGCGGTGACCGCCCGTGTGGTGCCTGCCGCACAAGGCGTTGCCAAGCACCAGCCTGTGGAGCGCGACATCGCCGTCATCGTGGCCGAGTCGGTCACGCATGCCCAATTGATGCAAGCCATCCACGCCGCGCCGACAGAGGGCTTGCTCCAAGGCGCCGTGCTGTTTGACATCTACCGGCCCAAGCCCGATGCTGTGGGCGGCAGTTTGGCCATCGGCGAAAAGAGTTTGGCTGTGCGCCTGACTTTGGGCACCGCCGAAGCCACGCTGACCGATGCACAAATCGATGCGGCCATGAACGCGGTGTTGACGCACCTGAGCCAACAGGTGGCTGCGCGTTTGCGCGCTTGATGGGGTGGCGTGATGGAAATTTCAGTCGAAAGCCTTGAAACTCCCGCCTTGACCAAGGCGCACTTGGCCGATTTGTTGTTCGAACAGATCGGTTTGAACAAGCGCGAGTCCAAGGACATGGTGGATGCTTTCTTTGACCTCATGGTGGACAGCCTGATCGAAGGCACCGATGTGAAAATTTCGGGCTTTGGTAACTTCCAGATCCGCACCAAAGCCGCCCGTCCCGGCCGCAATCCGCGCACAGGAGAATTGATTCCTATTGATGCACGTCGTGTCGCAACCTTCCATGCCAGCCATAAACTCAAGGCATTGATTCAGGGCGACACCGATGAAGACGGCGGCGTTGACATGGTGGGCCTCTGAAACTGCAACACGCTTTCAGGAGGACACCATGCTTTTCAAATTCAAATCGGCCGCGGCCAGCGACCTGATCATGCACGAGGCCGATGGCCGCAAACTGCTCAAGATCATGTTGGGCGATGACCCCGTCAAAGGCATTGTGTTGGCGGCTGACATTCCTGCCCGCATCGCTGCCCTCGAGGCGGCTGTGGCGAAAGACGAGGCCTTGCGCCAGCAGCAAGCCGAGCAGGCGGCATCAGACCAAGAGGACGATGAAGCGGTGGTGCTCGACGCGGTGCGCTTGTCTCAAAGGGCCACCCCCATGCTCAAGCTCTTGGCACGCAGCTTGGCCGAAAAATCCGACGTGGTCTGGGGCGTCTGAGGCGACGTTTCAACGCCCGAAAACTTGGCCACCCAGCTGGTAACCCGCCTTGATCTGCCGCTTGGCAAACCAGCCCACGTTCATTTCCAGCACATAGCGCACCGGTTTGTTCGAGCAGTGCGAATCGTCGCTTTGCGGCTTCATGTCCGCCAAATTGACGATGGTGCCGTCGTCGGCCACAAAAGCCGCCGTCAGGGGGATCAGTGTGTTGCGCATCCAGAAACACTGCGTGGCCGCTTGCTCAAACACAAACAACATGCCTTCGTGTTGCGGCATCTCTTTGCGGAACATCAGCCCAATTTGGCGTTGCTCGGGGGTTTGCGCCACTTGCACATCCAGCATGTGCATGCCTGCCGTCAGCTTGGTGCGTGGCAATTGCAGTTGAGGGCCAGATTGGGCCGCAGCCCAAGTGGACAGGCTTGCCAGCACAAAGCCGCAGATCCAGCGCAGGGCAGGGTGCATTGATCGGGCACAAGAGCGAGAGGTCATTGAAAAATCCATCCAAACAGTGTTCGCAACACGGCAAGGATAACGCCTGCAAGAGGCGTTCGATCAGCTGCTGGTCGAGATGGGGGGCGTGCTGTTGGGGATGGGCTCTCCAGGCGTTTCGGAGTTGCCTTCGGTGCGGATGTTGGCCGCCATCAAACCCTTGGCGCCATCCGTCAGCTCAAAGCTGACCCGGGCACCTTCTTTGAGACTTTTGTAGCCCTCGGCCACGATGGCCGAAAAGTGCGCAAAAGCATCTGGGCCACCACCATCGGGCTGGATGAATCCAAAGCCTTTGGCGTCATTGAACCATTTGACCGTACCACTGGGCATGGCTTGTCTCCGTCTTTGTTTGCACCAATTTGAGGCGTGCTTGTTGTTTTTGTCAATGTCGGTTTCCCCCAGCCGTGGTTTGTTGAAAAAAGACTTTTCGGGCCTTGGCCCTCAAGGGCTTGAAAGCGCCGATAGAATGAATTCATGGCAACGAAAAAACCGCAGAACCCGACGCTGCCCCCGCTTACGCCCCACACCCCCGAAGGTGGGGAATCGGTGGTCCTTGAGCGTCGCGCCCAGAAGATCCAGCCGCCCCAGATGTACCAGGTGGCGATGCTCAACGATGACTACACCCCGATGGAGTTCGTGGTGATGGTGATCCAGGAATTCTTTGGCAAAGACCGCGAGTCGGCCACCCAGATCATGCTCAAGATCCACTTGGACGGCAAAGGCATTTGCGGTGTTTATTCCCGCGATGTGGCCGCCACCAAGGTCGATCAGGTGCTCGATGCCGCCAAGCAGGCGGGTCACCCCCTGCAATGCGTCAGCGAGCCCATTGAATAGCGGGCCAAACGCCCCACATGAACAGAATCACTCAGCAAGGCAAAAAGGAAATCACATGATTGCCCAGGAATTGGAAGTCAGCTTGCACATGGCCTTTGTCGAGGCCCGTCAGCAGCGCCACGAGTTCATCACCGTCGAGCACCTCTTGCTCGCCTTGTTGGACAACCCCAGCGCCGCCGAGGTGTTGCGCGCTTGCGCTGCCAACATCGACGACTTGCGCACCGCCTTGACGAATTTCATCAAGGACAACACCCCCCAAGTGGCCGGCACCGAAGAGGTGGACACCCAGCCCACACTGGGTTTTCAGCGCGTCATCCAACGTGCCATCATGCACGTGCAGTCCACAGGCAATGGCAAAAAGGAAGTCACCGGCGCCAACGTGCTGGTGGCCATCTTCGGCGAGAAGGACTCCCACGCCGTGTATTACCTGCACCAGCAGGGCATCACGCGCCTGGATGTGGTGAACTTCATTGCCCACGGCATTCGCAAGAGCGATCCGCCTGAGGCGGCCAAATCCGCTGAAGCGCCGCCCAGTTCAGACGCTGAGGAATCTTCGGGTGGCGAGCGCAATGAAAAAGCCTCGCCGCTGGAGCAGTACACCAACAACCTGAACCAAGCGGCCAAAGACGGCAAGATCGACCCCTTGATCGGCCGTGAATACGAAGTCGAGCGCACGATTCAGATCCTGTGCCGCCGCCGCAAAAACAACCCCCTGCTGGTGGGCGAAGCCGGCGTGGGCAAGACGGCGATTGCCGAAGGCCTGGCCTGGCGCATCACGCAAGGCACCGTGCCCGAGATCTTGGCCGAAGCCCAGGTCTATTCGCTCGACATGGGCTCTTTGCTGGCCGGCACCAAGTACCGAGGCGATTTTGAGCAACGCTTGAAAGGCGTGCTCAAAGCGCTCAAAGACAAACCCAATGGCATCCTGTTCATCGATGAAATCCACACCCTGATCGGTGCGGGCGCAGCCTCGGGCGGCACGCTGGATGCGTCCAACCTGCTCAAGCCAGCCTTGTCCAGCGGTCAGCTCAAGTGCATCGGTGCGACCACCTTCACCGAATACCGTGGCATCTTCGAAAAAGACGCCGCACTCAGCCGCCGTTTCCAGAAAGTGGACGTGGTCGAGCCCACGGTTTCTGAGACGGTGGAAATCCTCAAAGGCCTCAAGAGCCGCTTTGAAGAGCACCACAGCGTCAAGTACGCCAATGCCGCGCTGCAGGCCGCTGCCGAACTGTCGGCCAAGTTCATCAACGACCGTCAACTGCCCGACAAGGCGATTGACGTGATCGACGAGGCCGGAGCCGCGCAACGCATCTTGGTGGCGTCCAAGCGCAAGAAAACCATTGGCAAGGCCGAGATCGAAGACATCGTGGCCAAAATCGCCCGCATCCCGCCTGCCAACGTGTCCAACGACGACCGCAGCAAACTGCAGACCATCGAGCGCGACCTCAAGTCTGTGGTGTTTGGTCAAGACAAGGCGCTCGAAGTGCTGGCTTCTGCCGTCAAAATGGCCCGCTCGGGCCTGGGCAAGGCCGACAAGCCGATAGGCTCTTTCTTGTTCTCCGGCCCCACGGGCGTGGGCAAGACAGAAGCGGCCAAGCAGTTGGCCTACATCATGGGCATTGAGCTGATCCGCTTTGACATGTCCGAGTACATGGAGCAGCACGCGGTGAGCCGCCTGATCGGTGCGCCTCCGGGCTATGTAGGTTTTGACCAAGGCGGTCTCTTGACCGAAGCTGTCACCAAAAAGCCGCATTGCGTGCTCTTGCTCGACGAGATCGAAAAAGCGCACCCCGCGATCTTCAACGTGCTGCTCCAGGTCATGGACCACGGCACCTTGACCGACAACAACGGGCGCAAGGCCGATTTCCGCAACGTGATCATTGTCATGACCACCAACGCGGGCGCCGAGACCATGAACAAGGCCACGATTGGCTTCACCAACCCACGTGTGGCCGGTGACGAGATGGGCGACATCAAGCGCCTGTTCACCCCCGAGTTCCGCAACCGCTTGGACGCGATCGTCAGCTTCAAGCCGCTGGACGAGCAAATCATCTTGCGCGTGGTAGACAAGTTCTTGCTGCAACTGGAGCAACAGCTGGGCGAAAAGAAAGTGGACGTCACCTTCACCGACAAGCTGCGCAAGCACTTGGCCAAGAAGGGCTTCGATCCGCTCATGGGTGCACGCCCCATGCAACGCCTGATCCAGGACATGATCCGCAAGGCCCTGGCCGACGAGTTGCTGTTTGGTCGCCTGACCGAAGGTGGCCGCTTGACGGTGGATTTGGACGACAAAGACGAGGTGCTGCTGGACATCACGCCGCTGCCCAAAAAGGAAAGCCGCTCCGCCCGTGCGGAACCTGCTGAGCCGGAAGAAGCTGCAGCCAGCTGAAATCAACTGACCCAAAAAAAATAGGAGGCCTTGGCCTCCTTTTTTTTAGGGGTGAACAGCGTCAATCAGCGTCTTCGCTTGGACCCTGACGAGCCCAGCAGGCCACCAAGCACGCCTCGCACAATTTCTCGGCCAATGGCCGAGCCAACGTTGCGCACAGCACTTTTTACGAGTAATTGCGCCACGCCATCGTGTTGCCCACCCCGAGGGCCGGTGGAGCCGAAGATGAAATCGGACACGCTGTTCATGAGGCCTGATCCGCTGTCGGTGTTTGCGTCTGCTGAACCCGCTGGACCTGTGGCGCCATTTGCCGCAGGCGCGCCTTTGAGCTTTTCATAGGCCGATTCGCGGTCTTGCGCGGCTTCATACACGCCAGCCACCAGCGAGTTTTTCAGCAGGGCTTGGCGCTGCTCGGGCGTGATCGGGCCCAGCTGGCTGGCCGGGGGCATGACGAACACGCGCTCGGTTTCGGTGGGGCGGCCTTTGGCGTCCAGCAAGCTGACCAACGCTTCGCCCACGCCCAGCTCGGTGATGGCCGCTTCGATGTCCAGGCCCGCCTTGGGGCGCATGGTTTGCGCCGTGGCGGCCACGGCTTTTTGGTCGCGCGGGGTGAAGGCGCGCAGGGCGTGCTGCACGCGGTTGCCCAGCTGGCCCAAGATGCTGTCGGGAATGTCCAGCGGGTTTTGCGTCACAAAATAAACCCCTACGCCTTTGGAGCGCACCAGGCGCACCACCAGCTCGATGCGTTCGATCAGGGCCGCTGGCGCATCCTTGAAAAGCAAATGCGCTTCGTCAAAAAAGAACACCAGCTTGGGTTTCTCGGGGTCGCCAATTTCGGGCAAGACTTCAAACAATTCAGACAGCATCCAAAGCAAGAAGGTCGCGTAAAGGCGCGGTGAATTCATCAGCTTGTCGGCGGCCAAGATGTTGACCACCCCCATGCCGTCGGCGGTTTGCATGAAGTCTTCGATGTTGAGCATGGGCTCGCCAAAGAACTGGTCGCCGCCTTGGGTCTCGATCTGCAGCAGCCCGCGCTGGATGGCGCCGATGCTGGCCGCGCTGATGTTGCCGTATTCGGTGGTGAAGTTTTTGGCGTTGTCGCCCACGTGCTGCAACATGGCCCGCAGGTCTTTCATGTCCAGCAGCAGCAAGCCGTTGTCGTCGGCGATCTTGAAGACCAGGTTCAGCACACCGGCCTGGGTGTCGTTCAGGCCCAGCATGCGCGCCAGCAGCAAGGGGCCCATGTCGGAAACGGTGGCCCGCACCGGGTGGCCTTGGGTGCCAAACACGTCCCACAGCGTGGTGGGACAGGCCAGGGGCTCGGGCAGGGCGATGCCCCGGTCTTTCAGCACGGCGGCCAGCTTCTCGCCGATACGGCCTGGCTGGCTGATACCGGTCAAATCGCCTTTGACGTCGGCCATGAAGACTGGCACGCCCAGTCGAGAGAAGTTCTCAGCCAGGGTTTGCAAGGTGACGGTTTTGCCCGTGCCGGTGGCGCCGGTGATCAGGCCGTGGCGGTTGGCCAAGCCCGGCAGCAGGTGGCACTGTGCCGTCTTGTTTTGGGCAATCAACATGGGTTCGGCCATCAAAATCTCCCTCACGCGTGTGAAAAGTAAAATCTACCCATAGGTTAAATCAACATTCAAGGAATTCCCGATGGCTGGCCACAGTAAATGGGCAAATATTCAGCACCGCAAGGGCCGACAAGACGAAAAAAGGCAACGGATTTGGACCCGGGTGGTCCGTGAAATCATGGTGGCTGCCCGCACCGGCGGTGGCGATGTCTCGGCCAACCCCCGTTTGCGTCTGGCCATTGAAAAGGCCAAGGCGGCCAACATGCCCGCCGATACCATCAAGCGCAACGTGGACAAAGCCACCGGCAACCTCGAAGGCGTGAGCTACGAAGAAATCCGGTACGAAGGTTATGGCATTGGCGGTGCCGCCGTGATCGTGGACACCATGACCGACAACCGAGTGCGCACGGTGGCCGAGGTGCGCCACGCTTTCAGCAAGCACGGCGGCAACCTGGGCACCGAAGGCTCGGTGGCTTTCCAGTTCAAGAACTGCGGCCAGTTGATCTTTGCGCCTGGCACGGACGAAGACAAGGTCATGGAAGTGGCCTTGGAAGCCGGTGCGGAAGACGTGATCACCGACGAAGAAGGCGCCATCGAGGTGCTGACCGCACCCGCCGATTTTGAAGCGGTCAAGAACGCTTTGGAAGCGGCCGGCCTCGTGGCGGACATGGCCGAGGTCACCATGCGTGCTGAGAACACCATCGCCATCAGCGGTGACGACGCCGTCAAAATGCAAAAGCTTCTGGAAATTCTGGAAGACTTGGACGATGTTCAAAACGTCTTCCACAACGCCGACATTCAAGAATAAGGACATCTGATGAAAGTATTGGTGGTCGGCAATGGTGGCCGTGAACATGCCATGGCCTGGAAATTGGCCCAATCAGGCCGCGTGCAGCAGGTGTATGTGGCGCCGGGCAATGGCGGCACGGCCCACGACAAGAATTTGGTGAATGTGCCCATCACCGACATCCCGCAATTGCGCCAATGGGCACAAGACAACCAGATCGGTTTGACGGTGGTGGGACCTGAAGCCCCACTGGCTGCTGGCATCGTGGACGATTTCCGCGCGAATGGCTTGCGCATTTTTGGCCCCACCCAAAAAGCCGCGCAACTGGAAAGCTCCAAGGCTTTTTCCAAAGCGTTCATGGAACGCCACAACATACCCACGGCCGAGTTTGAAACCTTCACCGACCCGGTGGCGGCCCACGCCTATGTGGACCGCAAGGGCGCACCCATCGTGGTCAAGGCCGATGGCTTGGCCGCAGGCAAAGGCGTGGTCGTGGCCATGAGCCTGGCCGAGGCGCACGAAGCGATCGACTTCATGCTGGTGGACAACACCTTGGGCGTGACCCACAACGCCGGTGGTGCCCGCGTGGTGATCGAAGAATTTTTGCAAGGCGAAGAGGCCAGCTTCATCGTTCTGTGCGATGGCAAGAACGTTGCCGCTTTGGCCACCAGCCAGGACCACAAGCGTCTGCTGGACGCCGACCAAGGCCCCAACACAGGCGGCATGGGGGCTTATTCGCCTGCTCCAGTGGTCACGGCCGAGGTGCATGCCCGCGCCATGCGTGAAGTCATCATGCCCACCATCAAAGGCATGGAAAAAGACGGCATTCCCTACACCGGCTTCTTGTACGCCGGCTTGATGATTGACGAGCAGGGCAAACCCAAGACGCTGGAATTCAACTGCCGCATGGGCGACCCCGAGACACAGCCGATCTTGATGCGCCTGAAGTCCGATCTGCTGGAGGTCATGCTGGCCGCCACCTCAGAAGGGCTGGACAAGATCGATCTGGAATGGGACCGCCGTGTGGCCCTGGGTGTGGTGATGGCCGCAGCCGGTTACCCGCTCAACCCCCGCAAAGGCGATGTGATCAGCGGCTTGCCGCAAGACGCGGATGACGCCATGGTTTTCCATGCCGGCACCACCGAAAAAGACGATCAGATTTTGACTTCGGGTGGGCGCGTGTTGTGTGTCACAGCCTTGGCCGACTCGGTGCGCCAAGCACAACAAAAGGCCTACCAAACCGCCAGTACCATCTCTTTTGACGGCATGCAAATGCGCAAAGACATTGGTTACCGCGCCATCAAAAATTGAAGCGCCCTTGAAAGGCCCTTGCCCATGACATACCCCGTGACCTTCCAAGGTTCGCGCTTGGCGCGTTGGATATTGAAAGCCTTTGGCTGGCGTTTGAACTTTGAAGGATTCCCCACGCTGCAGGGTGTGGCGATTGTCTATCCGCACACCAGCAATTGGGATTTTCCGGTCGGCATCCTGGCCAAATGGGCGCTGGGCATTCCGGCGAATTTTTGGGGCAAAGACAGCCTTTTCAAATTTCCCATCATGGGGGCTTGGATGCGCTGGGTGGGCGGTGTGCCGATCGACCGCAGCTCGCCCAAAGGCGTGGTGGGCGAAATGGTGCAGGTGTTTGAACAACACAAGCAGCAAGGCCGTCTGCTCTGGCTGGCCTTGGCCCCCGAAGGCACACGCAGCCTGACCCCCGGCTGGCGCAGCGGCTTTTACCAAGTGGCCAAAGGGGCGGATGTGCCCTTGGCGATGGTCAAACTCGATTGGGGCACGCGCACCCTGTCCTTGGTCGATTTTTTCAAACTGTCAGGCGATGTGGAAGCCGATTACGCCCACATGGCCCAGGTGTTTGAGGGGGTCAAAGGGTACAACGCCCTTCAGGCCGCGCCCGTGATCCCGTGGAGCCCTCCTGCGCGAAACGAGGCCTTGGCATCCACCGCTTCTGCGACCGATGTGGACAACAACAAAAACTTGCACTCATGAACGATTCCATTGATCTGGGCGCTGTGCGCCAATACCTGCAGGGCTTGCAGGCCCGTATCACGCAGGCCTTGATCGACATCGACGGCACGCCTTTTGTGGTGGACCATTGGACCAAAGACCCTGGCGAAAAATTGCAGGGCAACGGCATCACCCAGATCCTGGAAGGTGGGCCGGTCTTTGAACGTGCCGGTTGTGGTTTTTCGCATGTGAGCGGGCCACAGTTGCCGCCTTCGGCCACGCAACACCGCCCCGAACTGGCGGGCTCGGCATTTGAGGCCATGGGCGTGTCGCTGGTTTTCCATCCGCGCAACCCTTATGTGCCCACTGTCCACATGAACGTGCGCATGATCGCGGCCAAGCCCGAGGGCAGGGCGCCTGTGGCCTGGTTTGGCGGCGGCATGGACCTGACGCCGTATTACGGCTTTGATGAGGATGCGGTGCATTTCCACCAGACCTGCAAAGACGCCTTGGCGCCTTTTGGGGAAGGCCTGTACCCGCGCTTCAAAACCTGGTGCGACGACTATTTTTGCAACAAGCACCGCCATGAGCAGCGCGGCATTGGCGGTGTTTTCTTCGATGACTTCTCCGAGTTGGGCATGGGCCAGAGCTTTGCCATGCTGCAAAGCGTGGGCGATGCTTTGCTCAAAGCCTATTTGCCCATCGTAGAGCGTCGCAAAGACATGGCTTATGGCGAGCGTGAGCGCGATTTCCAGCTCTACCGCCGTGGTCGCTATGTGGAGTTCAATTTGGTGTGGGACCGGGGCACGCATTTCGGTTTGCAGTCGGGCGGCCGGACCGAATCGATTTTGTTGTCCATGCCCCCTGAAGTGCGTTGGTCTTACCAACGCCAGGACGAGCCAGGCTCGCCCGAGGCGAAACTGCTCAGCCACTTCCTTGTGCCCAAGGACTGGATTTGAGCGCTGCGCTGCTCCCTATGCGACTGGGCGTGTTTGGCGGGGCGTTTGACCCGCCGCATGCGGCCCATGTCGCGCTGGTGCAAGCGGCCGTGGCTCAGCTGAATCTCGACCAAGTACGCGTTTTACCCACTGGCCAGGCCTGGCACAAACCACGCGCATTGTCTGAGGCGGCACACCGTTTGGCCATGACCCGTTTGGCTTTTGCCCATGTTCCCCAAGTGGTGGTGGACGAGCGCGAATTGCAGCGGCAAGGCCCCAGTTACACCGTAGACAGTTTGCGTGAGTTGAAGGCGCAGTTTCCACAGGCGCAGCTGTTTTTATTGATCGGTGATGACCAGCGCCGGTCCCTGCCATCGTGGCGCCAGATCGATGAAATTGCTCGGCTGGCTATAATTTGTGCCGCAGGCCGCGATGGCCCCGTTCAAGCATGGCGTGATTCCAGCGCGGAGACCTCGGCAACTGCCCCCCAACCCTTTGATGCGCGCATCCAGACTTTGTCGATGCCGCTCATGCCTCACAGTGCCACGGACATCCGTGCGCTGGTGGCCACAGACCGCAACATTGAAGGTCTGGTGCCACCTGCTGTTGAGCGCTATATTCACGAACACCACCTCTACAGGCCCCACTGATGACCGATACCGCTGCCAAAAAAGACATTCAAAAACTCCAGCGTGCCATTGTGGACGCCCTCGAAGATGTGAAAGCACAAGACCTTCAGGTCTTTGACACGGAGCACCTTTCTCCATTGTTTGAACGTGTGGTGATCGCCTCGGGCACATCGAACCGCCAAACGAAAGCCTTGGCCGCCAGCGTGCGCGACAAGGTGCGCGAAGCCGGTTTCGGCAAGCCCCGCATCGAAGGCGAAGACAACGGTGAATGGATCATCGTGGACTGCGGCTCGGCTGTGGCGCACATCATGCAGCCCACCATTCGCACTTACTACAACCTCGAAGAAATCTGGGGCGACAAGCCTGTGCGCCTGAAGTTCGGTGCGCCCAAACCCGCAGCCCCTGAGGCCAAGACGCCTGCGCGCAAGGCTGCTGCCAAGAAGTCGGCTGCCAAAACGCCCTCTGCCCAAACCAGCGCGGCCAAACCAGCCGCCAAGTCCAAGGTGGCCTTGAAGGCGCCCGTCAAGTCGGCCAAGCCAGCTGGCAAAACCTCTGCCAAAACTGCGGCAAAGACGCCCACTAAAACTGCGGCCAAATCTGCTGCACCCAAAGCAGCCGCCAAGAGCAGCACCAAACCCACCGTGAAAACTGTGGGCAAGCCATCGCCCAAAGCTGCAGCCAAAACGGCCGCCGCCAAAACGCCCGCTCGCAAGGCGCTGAAAGTGCCCACGCGTCGCAAAGCCGATTGATTTTTCATGAAGCTGCTGATCGTTGCGGTCGGCCAGCGTGTGCCTGACTGGGCGCAGACCGCCTGGGACGACTATGCCAAGCGTTTTCCACCCGAGCTCAAGGTTGAGCTCAAGGCGGTGAAGACCGAGCCGCGCGGCTCCAAAACCCTCACTACCTTGTATGCGGCAGAGCGCCAGCGCATCGAGGTCGCCATTCCCCGTGGCACCCGCATCGTGGCGCTCGACGAGCGCGGCACCCAGCTCACCACACAGGCCTTGGCCACGCGACTGACCTCTTGGCAATTGGGGGGGGACGATGTGGCCTTGGTGATTGGCGGGCCCGATGGTCTTGAGCCAGAATTTCGTCAAGCGGCGCACGAGCGCATCCGTTTGTCCGACATGACTTTGCCCCACGCCATGGCCCGTGTGCTGCTGATCGAGCAGCTGTACCGCGCCTGGTCCATCAACGCCAACCACCCTTACCACCGCGAATGAGCGCCTTCATCTACCTCGCTTCGCAAAGCCCTCGCCGCAGCCAGTTGCTCACCCAAATCGGCGTCGCCCACGAACTCATGTTGCCCGATCCTGCAGAAGACGCCGAGTCGCTTGAAGCCGTCCGGGGGCGAGAAGCGCCGGGTCGTTACGTGGCACGTGTCACTGGCTTGAAGCTGGACGCGGCCGTCGCCCGCCTCAAACGCTTGGGTTTGCCCGCAGCGCCCGTGCTCTGCGCCGACACCACCGTGGCTTTGGGCCGCGAGATTTTGGGCAAACCTGCCGACGAGGCCGACGCCCGTCGCATCTTGCAGCAGCTGTCGGGCCAAACCCACAGGGTGTTGACGGCCGTGGCTGTTCAATCGGGGCGCAAGCGCGTTCAGGCCGTGTCCGAATCCTGGGTGCAATTTGCCCCCATGACGGCCTCGCAAATCAAAGCTTATGTGGCCAGTGGTGAGCCCATGGGCAAAGCCGGTGCCTACGGTGTGCAGGGCAGGGCCGCGTCGCACATCGAACAGATCCGCGGCAGTTACTCAGGCATCATGGGCTTGCCATTGTTCGAGACCGCACGACTGTTGCGCTCGGTGGGCCTGGCCTGCTGAGCGCCTCGGAGCGGGGCCGACATTTCTCATTCACCTGAAGCGATCCATGCAACAAGATATTTTGGTCAATTGGTCCCCGCAGGAAACGCGCGTGGCCGTGGTGGAGTTTGGCGCTGTGCAGGAGTTGCACGTGGAGCGCACGCTGGAACGCGGGTTGGTGGGCAACATTTACCTGGGCAAAGTTGCCCGCGTCTTGCCTGGCATGCAATCGGCTTTCATCGACATTGGTCTGGACAAAGCCGCTTTTTTGCATGTGGCCGATGTGTGGCAAAAGCACACCGATGGCGATGCTTCAGCCCGTACCGGTCAGCCGCTGGTGCCGATCGAAAAACAGGTGTTTGAGGGTCGGGCCATCATGGTGCAGGTCATCAAGGACCCGATGGGCACCAAGGGTGCTCGCTTGTCGACCCAAATCAGCATCGCGGGTCGCCACTTGGTGTTTTTGCCGCAAGACGATCACATCGGCGTGTCGCAAAAAATCCCTTCAGACCAGCGCGATGCGCTGCGTCAACGCTTGCAGGGCTTGGTGGGGCCTGCAGGCGGCGGCTTCATTTTGCGCACCAACGCCGAAGACTCCAGCGACGAAGAGTTGCAAGACGACATCGCTTACCTGCGCAAGACCTGGGCGCGCATCAAGGACGCTTCGATGCGTTTGCCGCCCACGTCCATCTTGCACCAAGACCTGACTTTGTTGCAGCGCGTATTGCGGGATTTGGTGGGGGATCTCACGCAAAGCATCCGCATCGATTCGCAGGAGCAATACGCCCAGTTGGTGGCGTTTGGGCGCGAGTTCATGCCCAAAGCGGCCGAGCGTTTGCAGCACTACAAAGGCGAGCGACCGATCTTTGACCTGTATTCAATCGACGAAGAAATTGCCCGCGCTTTGGGCCGCCGTGTCGATCTGAAGTCTGGCGGCTACCTGATCATTGACCAGACCGAGGCCTTGACCACGGTGGACGTGAACACCGGTGGCTATGTCGGGGCTCGGAATTTTGAGGACACCATCTTCAAAACCAATCTGGAGGCCGCCCAAGCCATCGCCCGGCAGCTGCGCCTGCGCAATCTGGGCGGGATCATCATTGCCGACTTCATCGACATGTCGCGTGCCGACCACCAAGATGCCGTCTTGGCTGAGTTTCGCAAGCAACTCGCGCGGGACCGGGTCAAGACCATGGCGGGCGGCTTTTCTTCATTGGGTTTGCTGGAGATGACGCGCAAGCGCACCCGCGAGTCTTTGGCACACATGCTGTGCGAGCCTTGCCCCAGCTGCCAAGGCAAGGGCATTGTCAAGACAGCGCGTTCGGTGGCTTACGACATCTTGCGCGAAATTTTGCGTGAAGCGCGTCAGTTCAACCCGCGCGAGTTCCGCGTGGTGGCGGGCGCTGCGGTGATTGATTTGTTGCTTGACGAAGAAAGCCAGCATTTGGCCGGTTTGTCGGACTTCATCGCCAAACCGATATCCTTGCAGGTCGAAAGCGGGATGGGACCGGAGCAGTACGACATCGTGCTGCTTTAAGCCGGTTGGCTTCAGGCCTTTGGTGCCGAGTCTTCGGGGCTCGCCCATTCGCCACGGTGGTGCAAACGGGTATAGGCCCCGCCGGCATTGAGCAGCGCCGCAGGCGCTCCTTGCTCCACAATGTGCCCTTGCTCCATGACCACGACACGGTCCGCGTGTTCGATGGTGGACAGGCGGTGCGCCACGATGAGGGTGGTGCGGCCTTGCATGAGCTTTTGCAAGGCATCTTGAACGAGACGTTCTGATTCGTTGTCCAAAGCCGAAGTGGCCTCGTCCAGGATCAGGATCGGTGCATCCTTGTAAATCGCTCGGGCAATGGCCAGGCGCTGGCGTTGGCCACCGGACAACTGGTTGGCGTTGTGCCCCAAGACCGTGTCCATGCCTTGCGGCAATTGGCGCACGTGGGCCCACAGATTGGCCGCTTCCAGGCTCTTTTGGATGCGCTCACGGTCTACGGACAGGCCCAGGCACACATTGGCCGCCAAGGTGTCGTTGAGCATGACCACGTCTTGGCTGACCATGGCAATTTGCCGGCGCAGGCTGCGCAAAGTCCAGTCTTGAACGGGGACCTGATCGATCAAGACTTGCCCTTGTGTGGGGTTCAAAAAGCGGGGCAAGAGCTGGATGAGCGTTGTCTTGCCCGCGCCTGAGCTGCCCACCAAAGCCACCGTTTCGCCAGGTTGCACAGTCATAGACACCTGGTTCAGGGCAGGGGGGCTGTCCGGTTTGAATTGCAGGCTCACCGACTGCCACTCGATGGCGCCTGTGGCCCGTTCGGCCTCGTGTGTGCCCTGGGTTTCTTCAGGGGCATCGTTCATCAAGGCCAGGCCGCGCTCCAAGGCGGCCAAGCCGCGCGTGATGGGGTTGGCCACCTCCGCCAGGCGCTTGATGGGGGAGACCAGCATCAACATGGCGGTGATGAAGGCCACAAAGCCGCCGACGGTGGCGCCCGAGGCGCTGTCGCGGCTTTGGATCAAGGCAATGACCAGCACCAAGGACAAGGCGATGGCCGACATGATTTGCGTCAAGGGCGACATGGCCGCTGATGCCGCCGTGGACTTGAGGGCCAATTTGCGCAGGTTTTTGCCCAGTTGCCCAAAGCGTTCCATTTGCTGGTCTTGTGCGCCGTGCAAACGTATCATGCGGTGGGCCAGCACGTTTTCTTCGACCACGTAGGCCAAAGCGTCGGTGGAGTCCTGGCTTTCACGGGTCAGGCGGTACAGGCGCTTGGACAAGGCCTTCATGATGTAGCTCAGTGCCGGGGCCACGATGAACACCACCAAAGTCAGTTTCCAGTTGAGCCACATCAGGTAGCCCACCAAGGCCATCAGGGTGAACCCATCACGGCTCAAACCGATCAAGGCCGAGATCAATTGACCCGCACCGTTCATGACCTCGTAAACCACCGTGTTGGACAGCGCACTGGCCGATTGGCGGTTGAACAAACTGAGATCGGCCTTCATCAACTGGGCAAACAGGTCGTTGCGCAGTTTTTCCATGCCGTCGTTGGTGACCCGGGCCAGCGCATACTGCGCCAGGAAAAAGGTGATGCCGCGGATGGCAAACAAGCCGATCACAGCCACGGGGATGGACCAAATGGGCAATCCATTGCCCGAAAAACCTTGGTCCAACAGTGGCTTGAACAGCGCCGGGATCATGGGCTCGGTCAGGGCCGCGATCAAGGTGGCTCCGATGGCCAAGGCCCAAACGCCCCGCTGGCGGGCAAAATAAGGGGCCAACTTCAGCATTCGGCTGCGGATGCTGGCGGCGGGGACTGGGGTTTCTTCGGTGTTCATGTCTGATTCGATTGTAAGCAGGCCCTCTCGCTAGACCCTCATGCACTTGATCTGTCAGCCTTTTTCATGGCCGTTACGGCACAGAAAGGGTGCTTGGACGGTGTACGATCACGGTCTGACTTCACAGGCGAATTTCCACGTGATTGACATGCTGCTTTTTCACCTTAAAAACCGTTGCGCTCAAGGGCTGTTTGCGCTGGCCATGTTGCAGTGCGTGGCCATGCCGTCTTGGGCTCAATTTCGCGTTGAAGTGTCGGGCGTGGGCATGACCCAATTGCCGGTGGTCATTGCACCCTTCAAGGGTGAAGCGCAAGCACCGCAAAAACTGGCGGCCATCGTTCAGGCCGACTTGGAGCGCAGCGGTCAATTCAAAGGCTTGCCTGCGGGCAACGCCCAGCTCGATGAACTCAGCCGTCCTGAATGGACGGCCTTACGTCAGTTGTCGGCTGAAGCCTTGGTGGCCGGTTCGGTCTCACGTCTGGCCGATGGCCGCTATGACATACGGGCACGCCTGTGGGACGCGGTCAAAGGCCAGGAGAAGTCAGAATTCCATGAAACCGTGGTGCCTGCGGATTTGCGCTTGTCGGCGCACCGCATGTCCGATTGGGTTTACCAGCAGCTCACCGGTGTTCAAGGGGCATTTGCCACGCGCATTGCTTATGTGACCAAATCGTCTGGCCGCTACACCTTGTGGATTGCCGACTCGGACGGCGATGGTGCGAAGGCGGCTTTGAGCAGCCCTGAGCCGATCATTTCACCCTCGTGGGCACCCAATGGTGCGAGCCTGGCCTATGTGTCCTTCGAGTCGCGCAAACCGGTGGTTTATGTGCACGAGTTGCTCACCGGTCAGCGCCGCGTGGTGGCCAACTTCAAGGGCTCCAACAGTGCGCCGACCTGGGCACCTGACGGCAAGTCCTTGGTGGCCACCTTGAGCCGCGACGGTGGCTCGCAATTGTTCCGCATCGATTTGGCGGGCGGTGAGCCGCGCAAACTGACCCAAGCGGGCGCCATCAACACCGAACCGGTGTTCACGCCTGACGGCAGCGCCTTGTATTTTGTCAGCGATCGTGGCGGCAGTCCGCAGGTTTACCGCATGCCCTCGCAAGGCGGCCCTGCAGAGCGGGTGACCTTTGCTGGCAGCTACAACATTTCACCCGCGCTCAGCCCCGATGGCCGGTGGCTGGCTTTTGTATCGCGAAATGGTGGCTCGTTCCGCTTGCATGCGATGGACTTGAATTCGGGTCAGGTCACGCCCTTGACCGACACCGGCGCTGACGAGCGTCCCAGTTTTGCGCCCAACAGCCGCTTGCTGGTGTACGCCACGGTCCAGCAGGGCCAAGAAGCCCTGATGACCACCACGCTGGACGGCCGCATCAAGGCGCGCTTGTCGGGGCAGGGCGGCGACATCCGCGAACCCCATTGGGGCCCCTTGCGCAAATAAGTTTTTGTTTTTTTCAATTGGACAGAAGAGGTAAGTGATGAAAAAGAGTTTTTGGGCTGGTTTGTGGATGGTGGCTTTGCTGGCGGGTTGCGCTTCAGGCGTGAAACTGGACGATGTGCCGGTGGAAGACAAGAGCGCCACTTCGGCTGCTGGCGGCGCGACCAGCCAAGGCATCGGTGATGGCCAAAACAGCGTCAAGGGTGTTTTGACGGACAAATCTGGTTCAGGCGTCGGCCCTGCCGGTGTTGGCACTGTGGTGTATTTCGATTACGACAGCTTTGTGGTTCGCTCTGAAGCGCGACCGCTGATCGAAACGCATGCCCGCTTCTTGCAAGCGAACAAGCAACGCAAGGCCAATTTGGAGGGCCACACCGACGAGCGCGGTGGCCGTGAGTACAACTTGGCCTTGGGTCAAAAGCGTGCCGAAGCGGTCCGTCAGGCCCTGACGCTTTTGGGTGTGTCAGATGCACAGATTGAAGCGGTGAGCTACGGCAAAGAAAAACCCGCAGCACAAGGTGCCAGCGAAGCCGATTACGCGAAAAACCGCCGCGTTGAAATCCGCTACTGATCGCCATGACAGCACCTCTGAACATGAGATTCTTGACGCGTCTGGCATGGGCTCTGGGTTTGGCAGGCATGGCCTGCACAGCCCAAGCGGCCTTGTTTGAAGACGACGATGCCCGAAGGGCCATTTTGGATTTGCGTCAGCGCATGGAGCAAACCACCAAGAGCCTGAGCGAAGAAAACGCCCAACTGCGCCGTTCTTTGCTCGACTTGCAGTCGCAAATCGAGAGCCTGCGCAGCGACGTGTCGCAAACCCGTGGTGCGCAGGAAACCCTGGTTCGAGATGTGTCCGAAGTCCAGCAACGCCAAAAGGATGTGGCCGCCGGTGTGGATGCGCGCTTGCGCAAGTTCGAGCCAATCAAGGTCAGTGTCGATGGCCTGGAGTTTTTGGCCGAGCCGGCTGAAAAACGCGACTATGAAGCGGCCATGGAGATTTTCCGCAAAGGTGACTTTGTAGCCGCCCAAGCGGCCTTGGTTCAGTTTTTGCAGCGCAATGGCAAAAGTGGCTATGCCCCTTCTGCCCTGTTTTGGTTGGGCAACGCGCAATACGCCAACAAGGGTTACAAAGACGCCATGGCCAATTTTCAGCAATTGCTGACTGTGGCCCCAACCCATGCCCGCGCCCCTGAAGCCATGTTGGCCATCTCGAATGTGCAGTTGGAGCTCAAGGACCTCAAAGGTGCGCGCAAGTCGCTGGAAGACCTGGTCAAGGCCTTTCCTGCATCGGAAGCGGCCAACACGGCCCGTGATCGCTTGACGCGTTTGCGTTGAGTCCAGGTTGAGCCGATGACGATGGCGCAATTGCAGGCCCAGTCCCTGTGGGTGCTGGGCCTTTCTTTTGGTATGGCGGCTGTGTGGGGCGTGGTCTTGCACCGCAGCCATTTTTGCACCATGGGCGCCATCAGCGATGTGCTCATCATGGGCAGCAGCACCCGTTTGCGCCAATGGGTCTTGGCGGTGGCGCTTTCGGTTTTGGGCTTTGGCCTCATGACGGCCATGGGCTGGATCAGCCCGCTCAACACCATTTATGGCGGCACACCCTTGAACGGCTTGACGCTTGTTTTGGGCGGTGTGTTGTTTGGGGTGGGCATGGTCCTGGCCTCGGGTTGCACCAGCAAAAATTTGGTTCGTCTGGCCGGCGGTAACTTGAAAGCCTTGGTGGTGCTCATCAGCATGGGCATTTTTGCCTTGGCCACCATGCGCGGTTTGCCGGGTGTTTTTCGGGTGCAAGTGCTCGACAAAGTCGCCTTGGACATGGCATCGCCCTTTGCGGGGCAATGGCTCAGCGCCTTGACTGGTTGGCCTTTGAACATGGGCGTGGTGACCACATCAGCACTGGTGGCCTTGGCTTTGCTGGTGTGGATCTTCAAGGACCGCGACTTTCGGCAAACTGCTCAATGGTGGCCTGGTTTGGCCAGTGCGATGGTTGTGCTGGTGGTGTGGTGGCTCAGTGGTGTGGTGGGCTTTGTACCTGAGCATCCCGAAACCCTGGAGGCTGTGTTTTTGACAAGCGCCAGCGGCCGCATGGAGTCCTTGAGCTTCACCGCACCGATGGCCTACACCTTGGATGCCTTCATGTACTTCAGCGATGGCAGCAAGCGTGTCAATCTGGGCATGGCCTTGGCGGCGGGAGTGCTGCTTGGGGCTTGGGCCAGTGCTTGGCAGCAGGGCTCTTTGCGCTGGGAAGGTTTCACGCGAATTTCTGATTTGTCGCTGCATTTGCTGGGCGGTGCCTTGATGGGCGTCGGCGCGGTCATGGCCATGGGCTGCAGCGTGGGCCAGGGCCTGTCGGGTCTGTCGACACTCAGTTGGGCCAGCATGTTGGCGGTGGCGGGCATTGTGCTGGGGGCTGTGCTCACCTTGCAATGGCAAATTCGCCGAGCACAAGCGTCCTCATGATGATGTCCAGTGAAGAAGAGCAACGCCGTTTCGGTGGTTTGCAGCGGCTGTATGGCATGGACGGCGCCCAGCGCATCCGTCAGGCGCATGTGGTGGTGGTGGGCATTGGTGGCGTGGGCTCCTGGATTGCCGAGGCCTTGGCCCGCAGCGGTGTGGCGCGGCTCACCTTGGTAGACATGGACCACATTGCCGAGTCCAACATCAACCGCCAGATCCATGCTCTCAGCACCACCACCGGCCAAGCCAAAGTGCAGGCCATGCGCGACCGGATCGCCTTGATCCATCCCCAGTGCCAAGTCGATGCAGTGGATGATTTTGTGGGCCCAGACAACTGGCCTGCGATTTTGCCGGTCATGCCGGATGCGGTGATCGATGCTTGTGATCAAGTCAAAGCCAAAGTCGCCATGGCGCACTGGGCCTTGCAAACACGGTGCGGTTTCATCACCGTGGGGGCTGCAGGCGGCAAGCGTTTGGCGCACAAGGTGGATGTGGACGATTTGTCCAAAATCACCCACGACCCCTTGTTGGCCCAGCTGCGTTACCGCTTGCGCAAGCACCACGGCGCCCCCAAAGGTGACAAGCGCATCGGTGTTCAGGGCGTGTTCAGCCGGGAGTCGGTGGCCCCACCCGATGCGTCTTGCGCCATCGAGGGCGATGGTTCGCTCAACTGCCACGGCTATGGCTCGGTGGTCAGCGTGACGGCCACTTTTGGCATGTGTGCGGCTTCTGAAATTCTGAACTTTTTGGCGTCAGGCTTTTCGAAGCCTTTAAAATGACGCTATAATTCAAGGCTTGCTGCAGTGCACCGCTCTGGAGCATAGGGACCATAGCTCAGTTGGTAGAGCAGCGGACTTTTAATCCGTTTGTCGTGGGTTCGACCCCCGCTGGTCCCACCAATACGAAAAGCACTTTGTATGAAAATACAAAGTGCTTTTTTCTTTGGCCCAACATGCCTTTCACCAACCCACTCCAAGCCCATCGCCATGAGCGCCAAACAAAACATCCAAAACGAGTTGAAAAAGATGACGCTTTGCGAGCCTTGCTCAGGCATCCAGCGCAACTGGCGCCGTGCGCCCGGCCATGCTGAACTGGTGCAAGGGGCCAACCGAAAAGAGGTGCGAGACAGCGGCTCGGTCACGATCACACGTTACCGCTGCGACCGATGCGGCACCAGTTGGGAATACGAAAACAACAAAGCCGATCAGCATGCAGGCTGGTCAGTGGTTGGGGGCTGAAGCCTTCAACACCTTCAAAAAACCGGACCCCTTCACAGCGGTCCGGTTTTTTTCTGGCCGTTCAGCTCAGGCCATGGCTTCCAGCTGAGCCGTCAATTCCAGCCAACGCTCTTCCAGGCTGGCCACCTCGTCGCTCAGGGCCTTGAGTCGTCGGCCCGCGTCGGCAATTTCGGCCGGTGTGATCGGGGTGGTCAGCAGCGTTTCAAGGGCGGCTTTTTCTCTCTCTACAGTGGCCATGCGCTGCTCGTTTTGCTCCAGCTCCTTTTTCAGGGGGCGGGTTTGCGCGGCCTGTTGCTGACGGCGTTGTGCGTCCAATTTGCGTTGCTCGCCACTGCTCAAGTTGCTGGCCGGTGCTTCGATGACCACCGGCTTTTTCTCTTCGACGACCACAACGGGTGCAACAGGCTCGGACGCTGGGGCGGCGTCGCGGGCGGCGTTTTTGGCCACTTCGCGCAGACGCTTGGATTCTTCCAACAAGTACTTCTGGTAATCGTCCAAATCGCCGTCAAACGGCTCGACCTTGCCCCGACCCACCATCCAGAATTCGTCGCAAACGGCACGCAGCAAGGCGCGGTCGTGGCTGACCAGCATGACGGTGCCTTCAAACTCGTTGAGCGCCATCGACAGCGCTTCGCGTGTGGCCAAGTCCAGGTGGTTGGTCGGTTCGTCCAGCAGCAAGAGGTTGGGGCGCTGCCACACGATCATGGCCAACACCAAGCGGGCTTTTTCACCGCCGCTCATGGTGCCCACAGCCTGCTTGACCATGTCACCACTGAAATTGAAGGTGCCCAGGTAGTTGCGCAAATCCTGTTCGCGGCTGGGCTCGCCACTGTTGGGGCCCAGCTCTTTGGCCAGGCGAATCATGTGCTCCAGCGGGTTGTCCTGCGGGTGCAGCACATCGAGTTCTTGCTGGGCAAAGTAGCCGATGTTCAGGCCCTTACCTTCGGTCAAGGTGCCTGACAGCTGCGGCATGGTGCGGGCAATGGTTTTGACCAGGGTCGATTTGCCCTGTCCGTTGGCCCCCAAAATGCCGATGCGCTGCCCTGCCAGCACCGATTTGCTGACGCCTTGCACGATGGTCTTGGGCTCGCCATCGACCATGTAGCCAAAGCTCGCCTCGCTGATGGCCAGCATCGGGTTGGGCAGGTTGTTGGGCTCTTTGAAGCCGAAGGTGAATTCGGCATCGGCCAGCAGCGGCGCGACTTTTTCCATGCGCTCGAGCGCTTTGACCCGGCTTTGCGCCTGTTTGGCCTTGCTGGCCTGGGCCTTGAAGCGGTTGATGAACTTTTGCAAGTGGGCAATCTTGTCTTGTTGCTTGGCAAAAGAGGCCTGTTGCAGCTCCATCTGCTGGGCACGCAGGATTTCAAAGCCGCTGTAGTTGCTGCCGTAGCGCGTGAGCTTGGCGTGGTCGATGTGCAAGGTGACGTTGGTGACCGCGTCCAAAAATTCGCGGTCGTGGCTGATCACGATCATGGTGCCGGCGTAGCGCTGCAACCAGGCTTCAAGCCAGACCAAGGCGTCCAAGTCCAAGTGGTTGGTGGGCTCGTCGAGCAGCAAAATGTCCGAGGGGCACATCAGCGCCCGCGCCAGTTGCAAACGCATGCGCCAGCCGCCCGAGAAGCTGTTGACCGGGTTGTTCAGTTCGTCCACCCGAAAACCCAAGCCCAAAATCAAGGACTCGGCGCGGGGCAGGGCGTCGTGGTCGCCTGCATCGGCCAAGTCTGTGTAGACGTGCGCCATCTCCATGCCGTCGCCGCTTTCTTCGGCGGCCACCAAGCGCTGGCGAAGTTCTGCCAGGCGGGTGTCGCCTTCCAGCACAAACTCAGAAGCCGGCTGGTCGGTCTCGGGCATGTTTTGTGCCACTTGCGCCATGCGCCAGGCTTTGGGCATCTCGAAGTCGCCGCCGTCTTCGTGCAGCGTGCCATTGAACAAGGCAAACAAGGTGGATTTGCCCGCGCCGTTGCGCCCGACCAAGCCGACTTTTTCTCCGGGGTTGAGGGTGACCGAAGTTTGGTCCAGCAGCACTTTGGTGCCGCGGCGGAGGGTGACGTTTTTGAGGTTGATCATGAAAGCAAAATGCCCCGGAACCGATCCGGAGTGTGGGCCGTGACCGAAGTCCGGCCAGATGAGTCAAAGAAAATTCAAGAGGACTTCGCGGGTGATCAGAAGGACCTGATCATCGCCTGCACTGGTGTCGAGCCAAGCCACTTCGAGTTCGGGAAAAGCGGCCATGAAATGATCCACCTCGTTGCCGATCTCCAGCACCAGCACCGCGTGTTCGCTCATGCGCGAAGGTGCATCTTTGAACAACTGGCGTACAAAATCCATGCCATCGGTGCCACCGGCCAGCGCCAACTCTGGCTCGGCACGGAACTCTGCAGGCAGCGCGTCCATGCTGGCCTGGCAGACATAAGGCGGGTTGCACAAGATCAGGTCAAATGGGCCGGGCAGGGCAGACAAACCATCGCTGTGCACCAGCGTGACGCGCTCATCCAGTTCGTGGCGTGCCACATTGAGGGTGGCGACGGCCAGCGCGTCGTCAGATATATCGGCTCCAGTCACATGCACCTCGGGCCAAGCCAACGCCGCCAGCACGGCCAGGCTGCCGTTGCCGGTGCACAGGTCCAGCACGCGGGTGGTCTGGTCGCTCAGCCATGCATCAATCGTCCCGTCGGCCAACACCTCGGCAATCAGGCTGCGCGGCACGATGGCCCGTTCATCGATGTAAAACGACACGCCCTGCAACCAGGCTTCTTTGGTCAAGTAAGCGGCGGGTTTGCGGGTGGTGATGCGTTCTTCGATCAGTTGTGCGCAAGCGTTTTGCTGCTCGGGCGTGACCGCTTGTTCGGCCACCTCATGGAGATCGGTGTCCAGCGGCAGGCCCAAGCGCCAGAGCACCAGCCAGACGGCTTCGTCAAATGCGTTCAGGGTGCCGTGACCGAAGGACACACCGGCTTGGGTCAGTCGCTCAGCCGATTGTTCGATCAGGCTCCAAAGGGTCATGGCGCTCATGCCGACAGGCCCTGGTTGAGTTGTTCCAATGTACGGCGGTAAATGGCCTTGAGCGGCGCGATGTCGGCCAATGCCACATGCTCATTCACTTTGTGGATGGTCGCGTTGGGTGGTCCGAACTCGATCACCTGGGGGCAGATTTGTGCGATGAAGCGGCCATCGCTGGTGCCGCCGGTGGTGGACAGCTCGGTGGTCAGGCCCGTCTCGTCGGAAATCGCTTGTTGCACAGCGGCCACCAAGGTGCCCGGTGTGGTCAAAAACGGCAGGCCACCGATGGTCCATTTCAAGTCGTATTGCAGGCCATGCTGGTCCAGCACGGCGCTCAGGCGCTGTTGCAGGCTCTCGGGCGTGGATTCGGTGCAAAAGCGGAAGTTGAAGTCCACCACGCAGTCGCCGGGGATCACATTGCTCGCGCCCGTGCCCGCGTGGATGTTGCTCACTTGCCAGCTGGTGGGCGGGAAGAAGGCATTGCCTTCGTCCCAGCGAACGGCTAGCAGATCGGCCAGCGCAGGCGCCAAGCGGTGGATGGGGTTGTCGGCCAAGTGCGGGTAGGCGATGTGGCCTTGCACGCCCTTGACAGTGAGCTTGCCGCTCATGGTGCCGCGTCGGCCGTTTTTGATCATGTCGCCGGTTTGTTGCACCGAAGTGGGTTCGCCCACGATGCAAAACTGCGGCGCGTCGCCACGGGCTTTGAGCCGGTCGCAAACCACCACCGTGCCGTCGAGCGCTGGACCTTCTTCGTCACTGGTCAGCAAAAAGGCGATACCCAAAGCCGGGTTGGGGTGGGTTGCCAGAAATTCCTGAACCGCCACCACCATGGCCGCCAGCGAGGTTTTCATGTCGCTCGCGCCGCGTCCAAACAGCTTGCCGTCTTTGTGGGTGGGCGTGAAAGGGTCACTGTCCCATTGCGCCAGCGGCCCGGTGGGCACCACGTCGGTGTGCCCCGCAAAGGCCAAGGTCTGGCCCGATGTGCCTGCGCGTTTGGCCCAGAGGTTGCGCACGCGAAAGGTCTCGGGGCCGGAGTCCATGAACTCGCAGTCAAAGCCCAGGGGCTTCAAGGCATCGGCAATCAGATCCATGCAGCCCGCATCGTCGGGCGTGACGGAAGGACGGGCGATCAGCTGCTCGGCCAGGCGAAGGGTGTCGTGACAAGTGCTCATGTGGGGGCCTTGTTCGGGTGGGCGCGCACAAAACGGGCAATGCGCTCGGCCGCTTCCAGGCACTCGGCAGTTTCGGCCACCAAGGCCATGCGAATGCGGCCACGGCCTGGATTGCTGCCGTTGAAATCACGCGCCAAATAGCTGCCGGGCAGCACCGTCACGCTTTCAGCTTCGTACAGCGCTTTGGCAAACGCCGCGTCGTCGCTCTGCCAGCCGGCAGGCACGCCGGCCCACAGGTAAAAGCTGGCGTCGGGCAGCTTCACATCCAGCACTTCGGCCAGCACGGGCGTGACCTGGGCGAACTTGGTGCGGTATTGGTTGCGGTTGTCCACCACATGGCTTTCGTCGCCCCAGGCGGCGATGCTGGCCGCTTGCACCACGGGGCTCATGGCACTGCCATGGTAGGTGCGGTACAGCAAAAACTGTTGGATGATGGCCGCATCCCCGGCCACAAAGCCGCTGCGCAGGCCGGGCACATTGCTGCGCTTACTGAGGCTGGTGAAGGCGATCAGGCGCTTGAAGTCTGTGCGGCCCAGCTGGTGTGCGGCTTCGAGGCCGCTCAAGGGCGCTTCTTCGCGGAAATAAATCTCGCTGTAGCACTCGTCGGACGCGATCACAAAACCGTGTTGGTCGGACAGGGCAAACAGCTTTTCCCATTCCGTCAGTGGCATGACGGCGCCCGTGGGGTTTCCGGGCGAGCAAACGAACAAAAGCTGGGTGCGGGCCCAAACATCGGCGGGCACGCTGTCCCAGTCGTTGGCAAAGTTGCGCGCCGGGTCGCTGGGCACGTAATAAGGCTCAGCCCCGGACAGCAAAGCTGCACCTTCGTAGATTTGATAGAAGGGGTTGGGGCTGACCACGGTGGCGCCAGGGCGGCTCGGATCGATCACGGTTTGCGTCAGGGCAAACAAAGCTTCGCGCGAGCCATTGACCGGCAGCACTTGGGTGCCCGCATCCAGCGTGAGGGCATAGCGGGTTTGGAGCCAGGCCGCACAAGCTTGGCGCAAAGCGGGCTCACCTGCAGTGGCGGGGTAAGCCGACAAACCGGTGGCCACCGAGGCCTTCAGGGCCTCTTGAATGAAGACCGGTGTGGCATGTTTGGGCTCGCCAATGCCCAAGCTGATGGGCTTGTGGTGAGGGTTGGGCGTGACCCCTGCGAACAGTTGGCGCAGGCGCTCAAAAGGATAGGGCTGGAGCTTGGCGAGAAGGGGATTCATCCCCTGATTATCCGGGATCGTTCAGGGTGTTCAGCTGGGTTAACATCGAAGACTGTTCCGGGCGTCCGGTTACAGGCTTTCATTCGGGCTGTCGCGCCTTGTGTTGCGGCATTTCGCTTACTTTTTTTTGATCGATCCGACCGCCGTGCGTCTCAACTCCATCAAGCTTTCCGGCTTCAAATCGTTTGCCGAGCCGACCAACTTCCTGCTGCCAGGTCAGTTGGTGGGCGTGGTCGGGCCCAACGGTTGCGGCAAATCCAACATCATGGACGCGGTGCGTTGGGTGTTGGGCGAGTCCAAGGCGTCCGAGCTGCGTGGCGAGTCCATGCAGGACGTGATCTTCAACGGCACCACCACCCGCAAACCGGCCAGCCGCGCCAGCGTGGAGCTGGTGTTTGACAATGCCGACCACCGTGCGGGCGGCCAGTGGGGCCAGTTTGCCGAGATCGCCGTCAAGCGCGTGCTCACCCGCGACGGCAACAGCAGCTACTACATCAACAACCAGCCGGTGCGCCGCCGCGATGTGCAGGACGTGTTTTTGGGCACGGGCTTGGGACCACGCGCCTACGCCATCATCGGCCAAGGCACCATCAGCCGCATCATCGAGTCGCGCCCCGAAGAGCTGCGCTTGTTTTTGGAAGAGGCAGCGGGCGTCTCCAAATACAAGGAACGCCGCCGCGAGACGGAAAACCGCCTGTCGGACACCCGTGAGAACTTGACCCGTGTCGAAGACATCTTGCGCGAGCTGAACGCCAATCTGGAAAAGCTGGAAAAGCAGGCCGAGGTCGCGCAGCGTTACAACAATCTGCAAGCTGACAGCACACTCAAGCAGCACCAGCTGTGGTTCTTGAAACGCCGCGACGCCGAAAGCGACCAGGGCAAGGTGAAGAGTGATGTGGACCAGGCCGTGAATGCGCTCGAATCGCGCATCGCCGATCTGCGCCATGTGGAGTCGGATCTGGAAACCATCCGCCAAGCGCACTACGACGCTGGCGATCAGGTCAACCAAGCGCAAGGCGCCCTGTACGAAGCCAGCGCCGAAGTGGGTCGCCTGGAAGCCGAAATCCGTTTTGTGGTCGAAGGCCGCCAGCGCGCAGAGCAGCGTCTGCAACAGTTGATCGAACAAACTGCCCAATGGGGCACCCGCAGTGAAGATGCTCAGGCCGAGCTGGAAACCCTGGCCGAGCAAGCGGCCATGGCCGAAGACCAGAGCATGACGCTGGCGGCCCAGGTGGAAGACCAGGCCATGGCCTTGCCTGATTTGGAAGAGGCCCTGCGCAAAGCCCAAAACGATGCCACCGCGCAACGCGCCAGCGTGGTGCAGGTGCAGCAGCAAATCGGTGTGCTGGCCGCAGACCAGCGCAATGTGGAAGAGCAGTCGCGCCAGCTTGAAAACCGCCGTGAGCGTTTGTTGGCCGACCGCAATGCCTTGGCCGCGCCCGATGAGGCACGCCTGAGCGGCTTGCAAGAACAATTGGCCGCTGCTGAAGGTTTGGCAGCCGCGTCAGAAGCCCGTTTGCACGACCTGCAAGAGCAAGTGCCCGCGCTGGACGAAGACCGCCGCACCCGCCAACAAGCCGTCAACGACGAATCGGCCCGTTTGGCCGATCTGAGTGCCCGCATCGAAGCGCTCAAGGCCTTGCAAGAGAAAGTGCGCACCGACGGCAAGCTCAAGCCATGGCTTTCCAAGCACGGCATGGATGGGTTGGAGGGTTTGTGGAGCCGCATCCACATCGAGTCGGGTTGGGAAAACGCCTTGGAATCCGCCTTGCGCGAACGCCTGTCGGCCCTGGAAGTGTCCCGTCTGGACATGGTGCGATCGTTTGCCAACGATGCGCCACCGGCCAAACTGTCGTTCTTCACGTCGCCATTGGCCTCCAGCGCCACGCCACGCAGTGGCATGCCCGGTGGGTGCCAGCCATTGGCGCAAAAGTTGCGCATCTCGGACGCGGGCTTGTCGGCGCTGGTGACCGATTGGCTCCAAGGCTGCTACACCGCCCCCAACATCGAAGACGCCCTGGCTTGGCGCAGCCAGCTCAAACCCGGCGAGACCTTGTTTGTGCAAGCTGGCCACGCGGTCGATCTGAACAGCGTGGTGTTTTATGCACAAGACTCTGAACAGGCCGGTTTGCTGGCCCGTGCCCAGGACATTGAAAACTTTGAAAAGCAGCAGCGTGCCCAAACCCTGATTGCTGAAGAAAGCCGCAGCGCTTTGGTGCGTGCCGAAGCGGCTTATGGCGACGCTTCGCAGCGTCTGATCACCGTTCGCCGCGAAGCGGCTGAGCACCAGTCTCGTGCCCACGAGCTGCAAGTCGAGACCTTGCGTTTGTCGCAGCTGGTGGCGCAAACCCGTGCCCGCAGCGAGCAGATCAGCAATGACTTGGCCGAAGTGGATGCTTTGCTCGACGAGCTGCAAGAGCGCCGCGTGACCGCCGAAGCCCGCTTTGAAGAGCTGGACATGCAATTGGCCGACAGCCAAGAGCGTCACGCCCAGCTGGACGAACGCGTCATCGAAGCCGAGCGCAAATTGGCCGAGTGCCGCGAACAGCAGCGCAGCCTGGAGCGCCGAGCCCAAGAGGCGCAGTTCTCGCAGCGCAGCTTAGATGCGCGCCGTGCGGAGTTGAACCGCACGATCGAGACGGCGCAGCAGCAAGTGGCCAGCATCGAGGCCGAAATGCAGCGCGCCCGCGACGAACTCAGCCGCTTGACCGATGCCGCCGCGCAAGCTGGTTTGCAAAATGTCTTGGCCGTCAAGATAGAGCGCGAGCAAGCCTTGGCCGCGCGTCGCAGTGCCTACGATGACCTGACGGCCAAATTGCGCGCCAGCGACGAGCGGCGCGTAGCTTTTGAGCGTGAGCTTGAGCCCCTGCGCCAGCGCATCACCGATTTGCAGCTCAAAGAGCAAGCCGCCCGCCTGGGGCTGGAGCAGTACACCCAGCTGCTGGCCGATGCCCAGGCCGATCTGGAGGCTGTGGCTCTGTCCATCGAAAATGGCCAGGTCCGCGTGACCGGTCTGCAAGGCGAGATCGACCGCATCCACCGCGAGATCACCGCTTTGGGGCCGGTCAACCTCGCAGCACTGGAAGAGCTCAGCACATCGCGCGAACGCAAGACTTTCTTGGATTCGCAAAACGCCGACTTGACCGAAGCCATGAACACGCTGGAAGACGCGATCCGCAAGATCGACGGTGAAACCCGCGAATTGCTGGGCGGTACGTTCAAGATCGTGAACGAACATTTCAGCCGCATGTTTCCTGAGCTGTTTGGTGGCGGCAATGCGCGTTTGGTGATGACCGGCGACGAGATTTTGGACGCTGGCGTGCAGGTGCTGGCCCAGCCGCCCGGCAAGAAAAACCAGACCATCCATTTGCTCTCGGGTGGCGAAAAAGCGCTCACGGCGATTGCTTTGGTGTTTGCCATCTTCCAGCTCAACCCGGCACCGTTTTGTTTGCTGGACGAGGTGGATGCGCCCCTGGACGATGCCAACACCGAGCGCTATGCCAAGTTGGTCGCGGGCATGGGCAAAGAGACGCAGTTCCTGTTCATCAGCCACAACAAGATCGCCATGGAGATGGCCGAGCAGTTGATCGGCGTGACCATGCAGGAGCAGGGCGTTTCACGCATTGTGGCTGTGGACATGGAGTCCGCAGTGTCTATGGCCGATGTGGCCTGAGGTTTTTGAAATATGTTGGATTCCTTCAGTTCTTTGCAGCTGAGCCTGGCCGGAATCGGTGGGCTCACCTTGTTGGCCGTGGTGGCCTACAACTATTGGACTTCTCGTAAAAATCAGCCGCGGCAGGCCGAGCCCATGGGCGAGTCCTTGGGTGGAGATCGTTCGCCATTGGATTCTCCCGAGCCACAAGAGCCTGCATTGACCGACGATTTCGCAGGCTTGCCACAACCAGAGCGCAAAGCCCAGATCGATGCCTTGATCGATGTGATCGCCACGGTCGAAGTGGACCAACCCGTTTCGGGCGATGCCGCCTTGGCCGCTTTGCCCGCCACGCGCCGTGTGGGCACCAAACCGTTCAATGTGGAAGGCTGCAGTCAACTCAACGGGCAGTGGGAGGCGGTTCTTCCGGGTCGTCGTTATTCGGCTTTCCAAGCGGGTGTGCAATTGGCCAACCGCATGGGGGCGCTCAATGAAATCGAGTTTTCCGAGTTCGTGGTCAAGACGCAGGCCTTTGCCGATGCGGTCAACGGGACCGTGACCTTCAGCGACATGCTTGAAGAAGTGGCCCGTGCCCGCGAGCTGGACCAGTTTGCCAGCGACCACGATGCTCAGCTGAGTTTCACGCTTTGTGCCCGTGCGGCGGCTTGGAGCCCGGGCTACATCCAGCAGCATGCTTCGAGGCAGGGTTTTGTGGCTGGTGTGATTCCTGGTCGCATGGTGCTGCCTTCAAGCGTTCAGGGTTTGCCGCCTGTTTTGTCTTTGACCTTTGACACCCAAGCTGCCATGGCCGATGACCCGGCGCTGTCTGCGATCCGGGAAGTCACCTTGAGCCTGGATTTGCCGCAAATTGCGCGTGAAGACATGGCCTTTGAGCGCCTGCGTCAAACCGCCAGCCTGCTGGCCAAAGACATGGAAGGGCTTGTCACCGACGGCGCAGGCAATGTCTTGGGCGAGGATGTGCTTGATCAAATCGCTCAAGACCTGCGCCAACTCTATGACGCGCTGGACCAACGCGAATTGTCTGCGGGCTCGCCCCAGGCGCGTCGACTGTTCTCTTGAGCGGATTGGATTTGTCCATGTCCACACTGGACTTGTTTGCAGACGAATCTGCCAGCGACAGCTCAACATTTGCAGCGCAGCGTGCCTCTCAATTGCGTGGCTTGCTGCACTACCATGCGCATTGCTATTACACGCTGGATGCGCCCGAAGTGCCGGATGCGGAATACGACCGGCTTTTTCGCGAGTTGCAAGCCCTTGAAACCGCGCATCCTGAACTACTGACGCCCGATTCCCCCACACAGCGCGTCGGTGGACGTGTGCTGGATGCCTTTGCGGCGGTGGCGCACCGCGTGCCCATGCTGAGCATCCGCACCGAAACCGACACCGAGGCCAGCGGCGCAGAAGCTTTTGACGCCCGTGTGCGCAAGGAATTGAGTTTGGGTGATGCCGCCCCCGCTGTGGAGTATGTGGCCGAACTGAAATTCGATGGCCTGGCCATGAGCTTGCGCTACGAAGCCGGTGTGCTGGTCCAGGCGGCTACGCGTGGCGACGGCGAAACCGGCGAAGACGTCACCGCCAACATCCGCACCATTGGCCAGATCCCGCTGCGACTGCCAAGCGATGCGCCAGCGGTGCTGGAAGTGCGTGGCGAGGTGTACATGCGCCGCGATGATTTTGAAAAGCTCAACGAACGCCAGCGTGCCCGCATTGCCTCGGGCATGAAGGGCGAAAAAACTTTCGTCAATCCGCGCAACGCGGCCGCCGGCGCGGTGCGCCAATTGGATTCGGGCATTGCCGCTGAGCGACCCCTGAGCTTTTTTGCGTATGGCTGGGGCGACTTGACCGCTGCCGTTGGTGGGCCAGTTTGGACGACGCATTACCAAGCCTTGCAGCAACTCAAGGCCTGGGGTTTTCCGGTGGCAGAGCAGACTTCTTGTGTGTGGGGTGCTGCAGGATTGGTGGGCTTTCACCAGCGCATGGCCGCCGAACGCGATGCTTTGCCGTACGACATCGATGGGGTGGTCTACAAGGTCAACCGCTTGGACTGGCAGCAGCAATTGGGCTTTGTGACCCGTGAGCCGCGTTGGGCCGTGGCCCACAAATACCCGGCGCAAGAAGAAATGACGCAGGTCGTGGCCATCGATGTGCAAGTGGGCCGCACCGGCAAACTCACGCCTGTGGCCAAATTGGCGCCCGTCTTTGTGGGCGGTGTCACCGTGACCAATGCCACGCTGCACAACGAACTGGAAGCCCGCCGCAAAGATGTGCGGGTGGGCGACACCGTGATCGTGCGCCGAGCCGGCGATGTGATCCCCGAAGTGGTGTCGGTGGTGTTGGACAAACGCCCGCAAGCTGCGCAGGTGTTCACCATGATGAGCCACTGCCCGGTGTGTGGCAGTTTGGCGGAGCGCGAGGAGGGCGAAGCCGACCACCGCTGTACGGGCGGTTTGTTTTGCAGTGCGCAGCGCAAGCAGGCGGTTTGGCACTTTGCGCACCGACGCGCCATGGACATCGAAGGTTTGGGCGACAAGCTGGTGGACCAACTGGTCGACTCGGGTCAGGTCAACACACTGGCCGATCTGTACCACCTGAAGCTTGAAACCCTGGCGGCGATGGACCGCATGGCCGAAAAATCGGCCATCAATTTGCTCGAGGCTTTGGAGCAGTCCAAGCAAGCAACGCTGCCGCGGTTTTTGTTTGCCTTGGGCATTCGCCATGTGGGCGAAGCCACCGCCAAAGAGTTGGCCCGCCATTTTGGGCAACTGGCGGCCATCATGGAGGCCAGCGAAGACGCGCTCTTGCAAGTGCCCGATGTGGGGCCAATCGTGGCCCACAGCATCCACACCTTCTTTGCCCAAGCGCACAACCGCGAAGTGGTGCAGGCCTTGCGCGATGCAGGCATCCACTGGGCCGAAGGCGAAGCCTTGGCACCGACCGAAATGCCTTTGAGCGGGATCACGGTGGTGCTCACCGGTGCTTTGCAAAGCATGGGCCGCGATGAAGCCAAAGACAAGCTGGAAGCCTTGGGCGCCAAGGTGGCCGGTTCGGTCAGCAAAAAAACCAGTTATGTGGTGGCAGGCGCCGAGGCGGGCAGCAAGCTCGACAAAGCGCAGGCCTTGGGTGTGCTGGTGCTCGACGATGCGGGCTTGGCCATGTTGTTGAACGGAGACAAGCCATGACGGTTCGAGAAATTCTGAAAATGGGCGATGAGCGCTTGCTGCGCATGGCCGATGCGGTGACCGAATTCGACACGCCTGAATTGCACGCCTTGGTGGCCGATATGTTGGAGACCATGGCCGCTGTCAACGGTGCGGGACTGGCTGCCCCTCAGCTGGGGGTGAACCTGCAAGTGGTGATTTTCGGGACAGGCGCCGTCAACCCGCGCTACCCGCAAGAGGCGCCATTTCCGCAAACCGTTTTGATCAATCCGGTCATCACCCCATTGGACGACGAAGAGCAATTGGGCTGGGAGGGCTGTTTGTCGGTGCCCGGCATGCGCGCTGTGGTGCCTCGCTGGCAACGCATCCGCTACACGGGGCTGGATGCCGGGGGGCAAATCATTGACCGCTTGGCAGATGGCTTCCATTCTCGGGTGGTGCAGCACGAGTGCGACCACCTGATCGGCAAGCTTTACCCGATGCGGGTGCGGGATTTCAGCCAGTTTGGCTTCACCTCGGTGTTGTTTCCGGGGCTGGACGACAACACCGACGACTGAGCCCTCAAAGGCGCTGGAGTTTGGTGAGCGCCATTTGCAGCGTGGGGTCTTGCTTGGCAAAGCAAAAACGGATGACTTTCTGGTCAAAACCGCCGCCATAAAAGGCGGACAGCGGAATGGCCGCCACACCGATCTCGGTGGTCAACCATTTGCAAAAATCGGCTTCGCTCAGGTTTTTCTCGGGCACGCCCAGCTCAGAAATGTCCACGCACTGGAAATAAGTGCCTTCACCGGGCAGCAGTTTGAATTTGGTTTGCGCCAAGCCTTGGCGAAAGAGGTCTCGCTTGCGTTGGTAGAAAGCAGGCAGCTCCAGATAGGGCTTGGCATCGGCCATGTAGCGCGCCAACGCATGCTGCATGGGCGTGTTTACCGTGAACACGTTGAACTGGTGGACTTTGCGGAACTCAGCTGTCAGTGAAGCCGGGGCGGCCACCGTGCCAATTTTCCAGCCGGTCACATGGTAGGTTTTGCCGAAGCTCGAGACGATGAAGGCGCGCGCAGCCAGACCCTCAAAGTGCGCGGCACTCCAGTGTTGGTTGGGTGCATAAACCATGTGTTCATAAACCTCATCGCTGATCAGGATGATGTCTGTCGGCGCCAAGATCTCTTGCAAGCTCAGCATGTCCTCGCGCGACCAGATCATGCCGCTGGGGTTGTGCGGTGAGTTGATCATGATGGCGCGGGTCTTGGGGCTGATGGCCGCGCGGATCTTGTCAAAGTCGGGTCTGAAGGTGCCCGGTGTCAGCGGCACCCGAACCACGGATCCGCCGGCCAATTCGATGTTGGGCACGTAGCTGTCGTAGCAAGGCTCCAAAACAATCACTTCATCGCCGGGATGCACGATGGCCAAAATGATGGTCAGGATGGCTTGGGTGGCGCCGGCTGTGACGGTGATCTCGCTGACGGGATCGTACTGGCGGCCATACAGTGCCATGATCTTTTGTGAGACCGCATCGCGCAGGGGCGCCACGCCGGTCATCGGGGGGTATTGGTTCAAGCCCTCGCGCATGGCGTCGTTGACCAGATCCAGCAGATGCGGGTCGCAAGGGAAGTCCGGAAAGCCTTGGCCCAGATTGACGGCGCCTTTTTCAGCGGCCAGGGCGGACATGACCGTGAAGATGGTGGTGCCCATGTTGGGGGCTTTGGAGACCAGGTTCGGAGTGCGTGCGTTCATGGTTCAGAGCTCGTAATCGTTGACGTGGCCGCTCATGGCCTTGGTGATGAGGGGCTGCGTGAGCCGGTCGCTCAGCAGTTGGGCGAAATGGTAAACAAAGTGACGCAGGTAAGCGCCGCGCTTGAAGGCCACACGGGCCACGTTCATGCCCAGCAAACCGCCCAAGGGCCTGACGGCCAAGTCTTGGACGGGGTCGTCCTTGACGGCCATCTCTGCGACGATGCCAATGCCCAGCCCCAGTCGGACATAGGTTTTGATGACGTCGGAATCGATGGCTTCGAGCGCAATGCGCGGGTGCAGTTTTCTGGCGGCGAAGGCTTGATCGATGCGCCCCCGACCGGTGAAGGACGGGTGGTACGTCACGATGGATTCACCCGCAATGTCTTCCAGCGAGATGTTCTCTTTGCTGGCCAAGGGGTGGTCCAGCGGCAGGACCAGCACGTGTTGCCACTCGTAGCAGGGCAGGGTGACGAGTTCTTCGTAGGCCGATAGTGATTCGGTGGCAATGCCAATCTCGGCGGTGTCGTCCAGCAGCATCTTGGCCACTTGGTCCGGCGCACCTTGGTGCAGGCTGATGTTGACCAAGGGGTACTTTTCGCGCAACCTGGCCACAGGCATGGGCAAGACATAGCGCGCCTGTGTGTGGGTGGTGGCGATCGAGAGGGTGCCGCTGTCCTGCGCGCTGTATTGGTCGCCGATTTTGCGCAGATTGCCCACTTCACGCAGGATGATCTCGATGCTTTGCAGCACGTGCTGTCCGGGTTCGGTGATGCGTTTGAGACGCTTGCCATGGCGGGCAAAGATCTCGATGCCCAGCTCTTCTTCGAGTTCAATGATGGCTTTGGACACGCCGGGCTGGGAAGTATGCAGGGCTTTGGCCGTCTCTGTCAGGTTCAAGTTGCGGCGTGCAGCTTCCTGAACAAAACGAAATTGGTGCAGATTCATATGCAGATCGTCATATTGATTGACGTCATTATGCTTTATGAGTCTATGCCTTGGTGCCCGCTGCGATGTCGGCCATCAGACGTGTCATGGCCGGGTGTTCGCCGATGGAGGGGGTCAATTCAAACTGAACTTGGGGGTAAGCCTGACGCAAATCGGCGACCAGTTGCGGCAGGTCTTCTCGTGCATGGCGCCCAACCCCCAAAAACATGGGCACGATGCGCAGGTGATCCATGCCCTGCATCATCATCTGTTCGACCACCTCGGGCAATGCCGGTGTGGTGAGCTCCAAAAAGGCACAACGCACAGGCAAGCTCGGCCATTGCTGCTGCATTTGCAGGGCCACGGCATCGATGGGCAAGCGCCACAAAGGGTCGCGAGAGCCATGCGCAAACAAGATCACGCCGGTATTTGAATTGTTCATCGCCTGAGCACCATCCACCAAAAAGCGGCCAATGAAATGGCGCTGTAAATCAAGGAGGGTGCCGCCGAGGTCAGCCACGGCTCCCAGTTTTGAAGGTCACCGACAAATCGGAAGACGTTGTTGAGCAGGGAAAAGCTGATGCCCGCCAAAACGCCACCAAAGACATGGCCTGCGATCTGGCCCGATCGGAAGTGCAGGTAGGCAAAAGGCAGGGCCAGCACCAGCATGACCAGGCAACTTAAGGGGTAAAACACTTTGCGCCAAAACTCTATTTCGTAGCGTTGCGAGTTTTGTTTGTTGTTTGACAAATGGCGCATGTACTTGAACAACTCCCAAGTTCGCATGCGGTCAGGGGTCAGCAAAGCGGCGGCCACCATGTCGGCGCTGATCTCGGTGTGCCACATTTGGTTTTTCAAGGGGATGGACTCAAACTTCAAGCCGCCAGTGACTTTGTCTGGGTAAATGCTTTTTTGAACCACGTCTTGAAGGGCCCACGCATCGCCTTGGATGTCGGCGGACTCAGCGGTGGTGATGCCCAGCAATTGGCCTTGGTCGTTGAACTCGTGAATGCGGATCTGGCGCATGTGCTCGATCCCGTCAAAGCTGCGCACATTGACGGCAAATCGCCGGCCATCTTGGTTTTCTTTCAGCCATGCGCCGGTTTGCCCCAAGGTCAGGTGCCCTTGGTAGACGGCTTTGATTTGAATGGCTTGCCGGTCGGCCCAAGGCGCCAAATAGTCTCCGATCAAGAAGGTCAGTCCGACAAAGACCAAGCCCAGGCGCAACAGGGTGCTCAGTGCGCGCAAAGGGTCCAGGCCGCCGGTTCGCAAGATGGTGTATTCGGAACTTTGGGCCAATCGGGCCATCACGAAGATGCTGCCGATCAGGACCGACAAGGGCAGCAACTGGTAAAGGTGCTCCGGAATCTTGAAGGCGATGTAGAGCAGGGCTTGCTGCAATTGGTAACCCTGAGCCGCATGCCTGGCCACGGATTGCAGTTCATCGACCAGGTCGAAAAACATGAACAAGGCCAAAAAACCCACCGCGACAAAGGCCACGGCGGTGATGATTTCGCCATGCAGCAGACGACGAACAGTTTTCATGCGACCGCCTTCACGGACGTGTCGCGGCCAGGCCACAGGGCGCGCCAGGACAAATTCATGTGACGCGCATACAACCAACTCAAAGCGAGCAGAAAGACGCCCCCGTGCAAAGTCAACAGAAAACTGGCGAAGGGCACGCGTCCGGATGTGATCCAGCTTTGCCCGACGTTGAGCATGTTGTAGTAGGCGATGAAGATGAACAGGGCCAAGCCCAAGTGGTAACTGCGGCCCACGCGTGGGTTGATCGCTGAAACAGCCAAGGCCAGCAAGACCAGGTTGATGGCCGACAGGCCCAAGCCTAGGCGCCAAGCCAATTCACCCAGGTTTTCCCGTGTGGGTTGCTGGAGCAGCTTCCAACTCGAGGTGTGCCGGCTGGTCAGCCCATCGTTGGCAGGAATGACTTCATCGTCCATCAGCACTTCGTAGTGCTCGAACTGGGTCAGCCGGGTTTCACCGGTTTCCAGATTGGTCAGCCATTGCTGGCCTTGGTCGAGCATCAAAAAGCGCTCATTGCCCACCAAGTCAACGCGCCCCGTTTGGGCCGTGGTGATGCTTTCGATGCCTTTGTCGATGCTGGAGACGAACACATGGTTGCCCAAGCGCTTGTCGGGACTGTCCTTGTCGATGAAGAAGACGCGTTTGCCACCGGTGGATTCTTGAAACTGACCCGGCGCCACGCGCTCCAGGTCGTTGCGTTTCTCATAACGGTTTTGCAGTTCCTGAATTTGCAAATTGCTCCAAGGCCAGGCGAACAGGGCGAGCAAGACGATGATGAGCAAAACAGGCCAAGCAAAGCGCAGCAAGGGCCGCACGAAATAAGCCAGCCCTTGGCCACTGGAAAACCAAATGACCATCTCACTGTCGCTGTACATGCGCGACAGGGTGGACACCACGGCGATGAACAAACTGAGGGTGATGATGGTGGTCATCTGGCTCAAAACACTGAAGCCCATGACCAACAGCACTTCGGAAGGGTTGACGCTGCCTCGGCTGGCTTGACCCAAGGTGCGGATCAAAATCACGGTCATCACGATGGTGATCAAAATCACCAAGGTGGCGCCGAAATTGCGTGCAAGGTCCTTGCGTAAAGAGGAATGGAATAACATTGTCGAGAAGGAAAAACTGAATTATGAACTTCGAAATCCAAAAACGCGCACTCTCCCGTGTCATTCGTGACGATCTGGACGCTTTGATTGTTTTCTGGCCATCACAAGACCCACAGCCGGAAGCTGCTGCTGACCCGCTGTCTCAGTTGGTGTTGCAAGCGGTCCAAAAGGGTGACTTTGAGGACAAAGCCGGTACGCTGTTGAATTTGTACGGTCATACGGGTCTCAAGGCGCGCACCACGGTGGTGGTGCACACCGCAGACAGCCAAACGGCCCAAATCCGCACGGCGGTGATGGCCGCGTGGTCTGCGGTGAAGTCTGCCAAGGTCAAAAAGCTGGGGCTTCACATGCCCGGTCAGTGGTCATCTGCCCATCTGCAATTGGTGGCCCAAACGCTGTCGGAGCTTTCCTACAGCTACACCACCACCTTGAGCCAACCCCAGCCGCGCACTTTGAAACACTTGGTGTTCAGTGCGCCAACGGTGACCGCCGACAACCCATTGGCTCTGAACAAAGCGCAAGCGCTTTGCGCTGGCATTGAACTGGCCAAAGAGTGGGCCAACCGACCTGCCAATCACGCCACACCCACCTTGCTGGCACAAGCGGCCCAAAGCATTGCCAAAGCGGGTGCCTTCAAATGCGAAGTCTTGGGCCCCAAAGAAGTCGCCAAATTGGGCATGGGGTCCTTCATGGCGGTGGCCAAAGGCGCCGCGGAACCCTTGCGTTTCATCGTCATGCGCTACAACGGTGCGGCCAGCACCCAAGCGCCCATCGTCTTGGTGGGCAAGGGGATCACCTTTGACACGGGCGGCATCTCCATGAAGCCTGCGCCCGAGATGGACGAGATGAAGTACGACATGAGCGGGGCCGCCAGTGTTTTGGGGGTCTTCAAAGCCTTGGGCGAGCTCAAGCCGGCCATCAATGTGGTGGGTTTGATCCCTGCCACCGAAAACATGCCCGACGGCTTGGCCGTCAAACCGGGTGATGTGGTCACCAGCATGAGCGGTCAAACCATTGAAATCTTGAACACCGATGCCGAAGGCCGCTTGGTGTTGTGCGATGCCTTGACCTATGCCGAACGGTTCAAGCCCCAAGCCGTGGTGGACATTGCCACATTGACGGGTGCTTGCGTCATCGCCTTGGGCGCGGTGCGTTCAGGGTTGTTCACCAGTGACGATGCGCTGGCACTTGAACTCCAGCAAGCCGGTGAGCAATCGGGCGATTTGTGCTGGCGTATGCCCATGGACGATGAATACGCCGAAGGCTTGAAGACCAAATTCGCCGATGTGGCGAACGTGGCGGGCCGGATGGCTGGCTCGGTCACAGCCGCCAAATTCCTCCAGCGCTTTGCCAAGAAATACCCCTGGGCTCACCTGGACATCGCAGGCACAGCCTGGAAGAGTGGGGCGGCCAAAGGCGCCACAGGCAGGCCCGTGGCTTTGCTCTTGAACTATGTGTTGGCCCAGGCCGGCAAGCAGGCCAGTCAGCCTGCCAAAGCCAAACGCAGTCGCTCGGCAGCCTGATGACCCGCATTGAATTTCACTTCAATGCGCCAGAGCGCCTGCAATACGCTTGTCGCCTGCTGCGCAAAGCCAGTGCGCAAAATCTGCGCATCGGGGTGGTGGGCTCAGCCGCTGCCTTGCGCCAATTGGACGCGGCTTTGTGGAACTTTTCGGCGGTCGATTTTTTGCCACACAGTACCGCATCGGATGCAAGCGATCTTCAGCAGGCCTCTGGCATATTGCTCAGCGAAGACCCTGCTGTGTGTGCGGATCGGCAGGTGCTGATCAATCTGGGCGACGAGGTGCCCGAGGGTTTTGAGCGCTTTGAAAGACTGATTGAAATTGTGGCCGTGGATGACCACGGCCGCATGACGGCCCGGCAACGTTGGAAGCATTACACCGCGCAGGGCTATGAATTGAAGCAACACGACTTGTCCAAATTGGGGGCTTCATGAACACCCATGAATCATTGACCGCCGGGGATGTGCCCGCTGACCAAATTCCGGTATTGACTGTTGAGGTCGCCAAAGATCGGATCCCAGAAGCGCTGTTGGTGGCCTTGGATGCCCGTCAGGCCGAAAAGGCTTCAGTGCTGGCCTTGTCTCAGGAGTTGATGAAAAACCTGCGCCCCGAACTGGACCGCATGGCCTCTGAGTTGGTTCAGCGCAGCGTCCAAGGCATGTGGGAAAAACGCGCTGAAATTTACCAAAATCTCCATCGCCCTAAAGGGTAAATTCTGAGGGGTTTTGGTTTTCCCTCAGACACTCCAAAGGTTTTTTGCTTTATCTTTGCGTCTTGCTTGATTGAAGCAATTTCTTCTTCGGAGTTTTCATGACATTTCCCGCTCACCGTTCTTTGACCGTTGTCGCCCTTGCTGTTGCAGCACTCGGCTTGGCTGCCTGCGGCAAGAAAGAAACCGCATCGGATGCCCAGGTCATCAAAATTGGTCACGTTGGCCCCGTCAGTGGTGCGATCGCCCACTTGGGCAAGGACAACGAAAACGGCGCCCGCATGGCCATTGAAGAGCTCAATGCCGCTGGTTTGAAGATGGGCGACAAGGCCGTTAAATTTGAACTGCTGGCCGAAGACGATGCCGCCGACCCCAAACAAGGCACAGCCGCCGCACAAAAATTGGTGGACGCCAAAGTCAATGGCGTCATCGGTCACCTGAACTCGGGCACCACCATCCCAGCCTCGCAGATCTACAACACCGCAGGCATTCCTCAAATTTCACCTTCGGCCACCAATCCCAAGTACACCCGTCAGGGCTATACCGGCGCTTTCCGCGTGGTGGCTGACGACGTGCACCTCGGCGGCACACTGGGCAAATACGCGGTGGAAACGCTCAAAGGCAAAAACATTGCCGTGATCGATGACCGCACGGCTTATGGCCAAGGCGTGGCAGAAGAGTTCAAAAAAGGCGCAACGGCAGCTGGCGGCACCATCGTGGGCCACGAGTTCACCACCGACAAGGCCTCTGATTTCAACGCCATCTTGACCACGCTGAAAGCCAAAAAACCAGACGTCGTCTTCTTTGGTGGCATGGATGCGGTGGCTGGCCCCATGCTGCGTCAGATGAAATCTTTGGGCATCAACGCCAAATTCATGGGGGGTGACGGCATTTGCACCACCGAGTTGGCTAAATTGGCAGGCGACGCCATGAAGGACGAAACCGTGTTCTGCGCGGAAGCCGGTGGTGTGGAAGGCGAACAAAAAGCCGGCATGGACAAGTTCCGTGCGGACTTCAAAGCCAAGTACAACGCCGACGTTCAGGTCTATGCGCCCTACGTGTATGACGCTGTCAAAGTCATGGCCACGGCCATGGTCAATGCCGGCTCCGCCGACCCTGCCAAATACCTGCCTGCTTTGAAAGCCATCAAGTACAAGGGCGTGACGGGTGACATCGTGTTCGACGAAAAAGGCGACATCAAAAATGGCGCTTTGACCCTGTACACCTACAAAGGTGGCGAGCGCGCCCAATTGGCCGTGGTTCGCTGATGCCCTCTGCCCCGCCGTTGCGGGGCATTGGGGGCATAAAAAAAGCCTGCACTTGCGTGCAGGCTTTTTCGTTTCTGGCGGAACAGGCGGGATTCGAACCCGCGGTGGGCTATTAACCCACACACGCTTTCCAGGCGTGCGACTTAAACCACTCATCCACCGTTCCAGAGCCTCTGATTGTAGCAGTGGAAATCAGGCTTTTTGGGCGTGGCCACGCAATTCCTGCCAATGGGCTTGCGAAGGTTTTTTCATGAAATCTGAGTTTTGTCGCGTGGAAGTCACTTTTTATCCTTAAACTTCGCGGCTATTTCCCTCATTTCCAACGGGCGCCAGCCCAACCCAGTCCATGAAATTTCGCTTTCCGATCGTCATCATTGACGAAGACTACCGCTCCGAAAACACGTCGGGTCTGGGCATCCGCGCTTTGGCAGATGCCATCGTCAGCGAAGGCTTCGAAGTCCTGGGGGTGACCAGCTACGGCGATCTGTCGCAGTTTGCCCAGCAGCAAAGCCGTGCCAGCGCCTTTATTTTGTCGATTGACGATGAAGAGTTCTCGCCAGGACCGGATCTGGACCCTGCCGTGATCAGCTTGCGGGCCTTCATTGATGAAGTCCGCCGCAAGAACGCCGATGTGCCGATCTACATTTACGGCGAAACCAAGACCAGCCAGCACTTGCCCAACGACATCTTGCGTGAGTTGCACGGCTTCATCCACATGTACGAAGACACGCCCGAGTTCATGGCGCGTCACATCATCCGCGAAGCCAAGAGCTACCTCGAGGGCCTGCAGCCCCCGTTCTTCAAGGCTTTGCTCGATTACGCCGAGGACGGCTCTTATTCGTGGCATTGCCCCGGCCATTCTGGCGGCGTGGCCTTCTTGAAGAGCCCTGTCGGTCAGATGTACCACCAGTTTTATGGTGAGAACATGCTGCGTGCCGACGTGTGCAATGCGGTGGAAGAGCTCGGCCAGTTGCTGGACCACAACGGCGCGATTGGTGAGAGCGAGCGCAATGCGGCGCGTATTTTCAACGCCGATCACTGCTTCTTTGTGACCAACGGCACCAGCACCTCCAACAAAATGGTTTGGCACCACGCCGTGGCGCCAGGCGATGTGGTGGTGGTCGACCGAAACTGCCACAAGTCCATCCTGCACTCGATCATCATGACCGGGGCCATTCCGGTTTTCTTGAAGCCCACGCGCAACCATTTCGGCATCATTGGCCCAATCCCCAAAAGCGAATTCGAGCCCGCCGCCATTCAGGCCAAGATCAAGAAGAACCCTTTGCTCAAAGGCGTGGACGCCAAAAAGGTCAAGCCTCGCATCCTGACGCTGACACAGTCCACCTACGACGGCGTTCTGTACAACACCGAGACCATCAAGGGCATGCTCGACGGCTACGTCGAGAACCTGCACTTTGACGAAGCTTGGTTGCCCCATGCGGCTTTCCACCCGTTTTATGGCCCGTACCATGCGATGGGCAAAAAGCGCGCCCGTCCCAAAGAGTCGATGGTTTATGCCACCCAATCCATTCACAAACTGTTGGCGGGCATCAGCCAGGCCAGCCATGTGTTGGTGCAGGATGCACAAAACACCAAGCTGGACCGTCCGCTGTTCAACGAGGCGTACCTGATGCACACCTCGACCAGCCCGCAGTACAGCATCATCGCCAGCTGCGACGTGGCTGCGGCCATGATGGAGCCGCCCGGCGGCACCGCGCTGGTGGAGGAAAGCATTGCCGAGGCCTTGGACTTCCGCCGTGCCATGCGCAAAGTCGATGCCGAATACGGCAAGGACTGGTGGTTCAAGGTTTGGGGCCCCGAGAAATTCTCGGAAGAGGGCGTGGGCCGCGCCGACGATTGGATCTTGCGCAACGATCCGCGCAAGAAGGCCAGCAAGTGGCACGGCTTTGGTCAGCAATTGGCCGATGGCTTCAACATGCTGGATCCGATCAAATCGACCATCGTGACCCCGGGCTTGGACCTCGACGGCAAGTTCGACAAGACCGGTATTCCTGCCTCCATCGTCAGCAAGTTCCTGACCGAGCACGGCGTGGTGGTCGAGAAGACCGGCCTGTACAGCTTCTTCATCATGTTCACCATCGGCATCACCAAGGGCCGTTGGAACACCTTGCTGACGGCTTTGCAGCAGTTCAAGGACGATTACGCCAAGAACCAGCCGATGTGGAAAATCTTGCCGGAGTTTTGCCAAAAGCACCCGCGTTACGAGCGCATGGGCTTGCGCGATCTGTGCCAACACGTCCACGAGATGTACGCCCGCTACGACATCGCCCGTTTGACGACCGACATGTACCTGTCGGATTTGGCGCCGGCCATGAAACCTTCGGATGCCTACGCGCACATTGCCCAGCGCAAGACCGAGCGAGTGGAGATCGACCACCTCGAAGGCCGCATCACCGTGGGTTTGGTCACGCCTTACCCACCCGGCATTCCCTTGCTGATTCCCGGTGAAGTCTTCAACAAGAAGATCGTCGACTACCTCAAGTTCGCTCGCCAGTTCAACCAGGAATGCCCAGGCTTTGAAACCGACATCCACGGTCTGGTTGAGATCAAGGACGATGAGGGCAAGAAGCGCTATTTTGCCGATTGCGTCAAAGAGTCATGAAACTGCGGGCGGCGTGCCCCCTCCAGTTTGGACAAGAAAAAAGCGGCCTAGGCCGCTTTTTTGTTGGAGTTTTGAAGGGTCAAGCGGATTCGGCTGGCTCAGCAATGCCGCCCACCACCTGGCTGAAGCCACCGTCCACATAGGTGATTTCGGCGGTCACGCCTGCGGCCAAATCGCTCAGCAAGAATGCAGCGACATTGCCCACATCTTCGATCGTGACGTTGCGGCGGATGGGCGAGGTCTCGGCCACCACCGACAAAATCTTGCCAAAGCCCTTGATGCCGCTGGCGGCCAGGGTTTTGATGGGGCCAGCCGAAATGCCGTTGGCACGCATACCGCGGCCTTGGCTGCCAAGAGATTCGGCCAGGTAGCGCACAGAAGCTTCCAGACTGGCTTTGGCCAAGCCCATGGTGTTGTAGTTGGGCACATTGCGGATGGCACCCAAGTAGGTCAAGGTCAACACCGACGATTTGTCGTTCAGGTAAGGCAGGCAGGCCTTGGCCATCGCAGGGAAGCTGTAGGCGCTGATGTCGTGTGCGATCTTGAAACCTTCGCGCGACAGGCCGTCCAGGAAGTCGCCAGCAATGGCTTCGCGCGGGGCGTAACCAATGGCGTGCACAAAGCCATCAAACTTGGGCCAGTGGACCGACAAGTCGGTGAACAGCTTTTCAATTTGCTCGTCACTGCCCACATCGCAGTCGAACACCAGTTTGGATCCGAAGTCGGCTGCGAATTCGGTGATGCGGTCTTTGAAGCGCTCGCCCACATAGCTGAAGGCCAGCTCAGCGCCTTGTGCGTGACAAGCTTTGGCGATGCCATAGGCGATCGAGCGGTTGGACAGTACGCCAGTGATCAGCAGTTTTTTGCCAGTGAGGAAACCTGTTGGGGTGGTCATGGAAGTCTTCTTTCGGAACAAAATCTGGGTGCGATTGTCGCATGCGCCACAGGGCGTTGATCAGGCGCTGCCCCAGCCACGCCAGCGGGCAAATGCAATGGCCGCCAAGGGCATCAGCAGCCCAATCACCAAGGCGCTCAGCAGCAAACCGCTCAGGTCTGCGTAGTTGGCGGGCACGGTGATGGCGCCACTGGCGTCTCGCACTTGGCGCGTCAATGTGAAAATTTGGTTCAGGTATTTGGTGCCCAATTGCGCAGCCGACAGGGCCAGGTTGGTGAAGCTGGCCATGACCGCAAAATACGTGGCTTTGAGGTGGGGCGGGGCGGAGTTGGCGATCCAGACCAGCATCGGGATCATGCTGATTTGACCGAGCGGCGACTCCAAGGCGGTGTCCACCAAGGCGATGAAGCGCGCATCGACCACGCCGCCCGTGTGCGCCGCCGTCCAGTGGTGCAGGCCCCAACTCATGCCCAAGGTCGGCAGGCTGAGCAAGGTGCCCAGCACCGTGAGCGAGCCCACCACATAAAAGATGGACCGCGAGGACATGAAACGCCGAAACACGAACATGCCTGCCAATGCCAAGGTGCTGCCAATGAGCGACAAAACCGAGAAAAAGGGCTGGTCAAAACCCAGTTCATCGATCATCCACCAATTCATTCCAGCACCCGTTCCGGGAACCGCTCGGAACATGAAAATGACCAAAGCGGTGCCCAACAAGGTCTGGCGTGCCGAGGGTTCAAGCTCGCGCACCAGCCTCGCCATCAAGGTGCCGATGATGGCCATGGAGCTCACAAAGATCAGTTCTTGGCTGTAACGCCACCCAGACAGGCCCAGTCCAATGGTCAGAGCCACAAAAAAGAGGCTGCCCACCAACAAAACCGCATTGGGCGTAGTTTCTTCTTCGTCGGTCCTCAGCAAGGCCAGGGCCTGATGCCGGTCTAGCCCTCTGGCCATGTGTTGCTTCAGTTGCTGGCCGCGTTGCCAGTGCGCCACCACCAGCCCAGCGACCGACATCAAGGGGATGATCAGCGCCATCAGGTAAAGATTGCGGTAAGTTTCGGTTTTTGCCGCCGCGCTCAAGTTGCGCACATCGGCAAACATGCCCAGATTGATCAGGGCCACGATGATGGTGCCCCCCACGATGGCCACTCGTCCCAAGGTCTGCATGGTGGTGTGCATTTGCTTGAGGAGGGCCGGATCGACCGCCGTACCGTCGGCTTGGAAGCGAGGCACGGCTTCGACCGTCATGGCATCGGCGGTGGCGTCTTGCAACACATAGCCCACAGGGCTGAGCAGGGCTGCCAGCACAAACCAATGGTTCACGCTCCAGACCGAGGCCATGGCCTCGCGCTGCCCGACCAGGCCCGCCATGATGAGCAGACTGGCTGCAATGAGGCCGGCACCCAACAAAATGAAACCAGATTTGTAGCGCCAAAAAATGTCGACCAAATGACCAATAGGCATCTTCAATGCCCAGGGCAGACCGGCCCAAAAAGCCAGCGCCGCCAGAAATTCGGCCGACAAGCCCAAATGTTCTTTGACAAAGAAGGTGCCCACAATGCCTGTGAGGCCTTGCACCCCAGCGGCCATGTAAACCATGAGGGGTGGCAAGAAAGACCACCGCATGTCGCGAACCAAAGACCTGACGTTTTCGTCCAACCAACGTGAAATTGCGTTCAAACCATGCCTCTTAGACTTCACAGGAGCGTCCATTGTGCCTTCTCGCTGGCCAGTACCGGTTAGGGATGTCCTTCAGACGCTTGATGGCACATATTTCGCTTAAAAATCACACACTTAGCACGTTTTTCGGATAGAATACCGACTTCACGACCAAACGGGCGGGTTTTCACCGCCCGTTTTTTTTGGTCTTTCATTTTTCAGTCTGATATTTCGAAGTTCTGTGGCACTGCAACAAATCGTTGAAGAAACCGTGACCGGCCTGGGCTATGACCTGGTCGAAATTGAGCGCACTGCGGGCGGTTTGCTGCGCATCACCATCGATTGGCCGTGGGCGCCAGGCTCGGAAGCTTTCATCACGGTAGAAGACTGCGAAAAAGTCAACCGCCAGTTGCAGTTTGCCCTTGAAGTGGATGGCGTGACCTACAACCGCTTGGAGATTTCATCGCCAGGCATTGACCGTCCTTTGCGTCATGAAAAAGACTTTGAACGCTTTGCAGGCGAGTTGATCGACCTGACGCTCAAAGCCCCCATGGGTGAAAACGCGGCCGGCATGGTCAGTGCCAACCGCAAAAAATTTCGCGGCACGCTTGAGCGTGACGCAGCCGGTACCGGCTGGCAAATCGTCTGGAGCGATGAGCCCGCCGTCAAACCCGGCCAAAGAATCAGTAAAAAAAGAGCCCCTTTGCCCATGCATGCCTTGGGGTTCACGCTGGACGAATTGCGCGACGCCCGTTTGGCGCCCGTAGTGGATTTCAAAGGACGAAAGTCCAAGGCACAAGTCTGACGCTCGCGTCGGCTGTTTGAATATTTGAATCGGGATTGCATTGCAGTCCCACTGGAACAGGAGAGTCGAGTCATGAATCGCGAAATGTTGATGTTGGTCGAAGCCATCTCACGTGAAAAGAACGTGGAGCGCGACGTGGTGTTTGGTGCCGTGGAAGCCGCTTTGGCCCAAGCCACCAAAAAGCTGTTTGAAGGCGAAGTGGACATCCGCGTGGCCGTTGACCGCGACAGCGGCAACTACGAAACCTTCCGCCGCTGGCACGTGGTGCCCGACGAAGCCGGTTTGCAGCTGCCCGAGCAGGAAATCTTGCTGTTTGAAGCCCAAGAGCAAATCCCAGACATCGAAGTCGACGAATACATCGAAGAGCCGATCGAGTCCTTGCCCATTGGCCGCATTGGCGCCATGGCGGCCAAGCAAGTGATCTTGCAAAAGATCCGCGACGCTGAGCGTGAAATGCTGCTCAACGACTTCATGTCGCGCGGCGAAAAAATCTTTGTCGGCACCGTCAAGCGCATGGACAAGGGCGACATCATCTGTGAAGCCGGTCGCGTTGAAGGCCGCTTGCGTCGCAGCGAAATGATCCCCAAGGAAAACCTGCGCAGCGGTGACCGTGTGCGCGCCATGATCATGGACGTGGACCTGACCCTGCGTGGCGCGCCCATCATCTTGTCGCGTTCGGCACCCGAATTCATGATCGAGCTGTTCCGCCAGGAAGTGCCCGAGATCGAGCAAGGCCTGCTGGAAATCAAAACCTGCGCCCGTGACCCCGGCTCCCGCGCCAAGATCGCTGTGCTTTCGCACGACAAGCGTGTGGACCCGATTGGCACTTGCGTTGGCGTGCGCGGCACCCGTGTCAATGCCGTGACCAATGAATTGGCTGGCGAGCGCGTGGACATTGTGCTGTGGAGCGAAGACCCCGCCCAGTTTGTGATCGGTGCTTTGGCCCCTGCCAATGTGCAGTCCATCGTGGTGGACGAAGAAAAGCACGCCATGGACGTGGTGGTGGACGAGGAAAACTTGGCGATCGCGATCGGTCGCGGTGGTCAAAACGTCCGTTTGGCTTCTGACCTGACCGGCTGGAAGATCAACATCATGGACGCGGCCGAATCTGCCCAAAAGCAGGCCGAAGAAACCTCCGGTATCCGTCAGCTCTTCATGGAAAAGCTCGATGTGGACCAGGAGATCGCCGACATCCTGATCGAAGAGGGTTTCACCAGCCTGGAAGAAGTGGCCTATGTGCCCATCCAGGAAATGCTGGAAATCGAAAGCTTCGACGAAGACACCATCAACGAGCTGCGCGCACGCGCCAAAGACGCTTTGTTGACGCTCGAGATCGCACGTGAAGAGAGTGTCGAAGACGTCTCTCAAGACCTGCGTGACCTGCCAGGCCTGACGCCTGAGCTGATTTCCAAGCTGGTGGAAGCGGGTGTCCACACCCGTGACGACCTGGCTGACCTGGCCACCGACGAATTGACCGACATCACTGGTCAAACCGCCGAAGAGGCCACCGCCCTGATCATGAAAGCCCGCGAACATTGGTTCGCAGGCCAGGCCTGAAGTTAACGGAGGCTTGAACACCATTATGTCCAGCACCACAGTTGCCGAGTTCGCCAATGAACTCAAAAAATCCGCCGATGTCCTGCTGCAGCAATTGAGCGCAGCCGGCGTGGCCAAAACCTCGGACAGCGATGCACTGTCCGATGCCGACAAGCAAAAGCTTCTGAGCTATTTGCAAACCAGCCACGGCACACAAGCCGGCGACCGCAAAAAAATCACCTTGGTCAAGAAATCGACCAGCGAGATCAAGCAAGCCGACTCCTCTGGCAAGGCCCGCACCATTCAAGTGGAAGTGCGCAAAAAGCGCACCTTGATCAAGCGCGACGATGAAGTTGCGGCAGAAGCCGTGGCCGAGGAAGCGCAAGAGCCGGTGATCGATCATGCCGAATTGGCACGCCGTGAAGAAGAAGCGCGCCGTCAAGCCGAACTGATCCGTCGCCAAGAAGAAGAGCTCGCCGAGAAACGCCGCCTGCGTGAAGAGCAAGAAGCCAAGCAGCGCGCAGCCGCTGAAGCCGAAGCTCAGGCAGCCAAAGCCCAAGCTGATGCGGCGGCACAAGCAGCCAAGCCCACTTTGAGCCGCGACGAGCGCGAGCAATTGGCCCGCGCAGAAGCGGCCAGCATCAACGCCTCCCAATCCAAGCCAGCACAAGCCCCCGCAGCACCTGCGGTGGACACGGCAGCCCTCGAAGCAGCAGAAAAAGCCCAAGCCGCGCAAGCCGCTCGCGAAGCTGCCGCTGCACAAGCGGCTGCCGACTCCAAAGCCCGTGCCGATGAAGAATCCGCGCGTGCCCGTGATTTGGACGAGCGTCGCCGCAAAGCGCTGGCCGAAGCCGAAGCCATCCGCAACATGATGAACGCCCCCAAAAAGGTGTTGGTTGCCAAGAAGGAAGAGCCCAAAGTCGAGCCCAAAGCCGCTGTCAAAGGCACTTTGCATAAACCTGCCGGCACGCCTGCCCCTGGCGCACGCGCTGCTGCAGCCAAGGCCGGTGAGGCCGCTGCCCCCGGTGGCAACAAAGAAGTCAAATCTGCCAAGTTGTCTTCCAGCTGGGCTGGCGATCCTGCCAAGAAAAAGGCCATCCCCACCCGTGGTGACACCAGTGGTGGCGTGGGCCGCAACAGCTGGCGTGCAGGCCCCAAGGGCCGACGCGGCAACGACCGTGATCGTGACGACTCACGTGGCCAATCTGCGCCTCAAGAAGTGCGCGTTTTGGAAGTGCACGTGCCTGAAACCATCACCGTGGCCGAATTGGCCCACAAGATGGCCATCAAGGCTTCGGAGGTCATCAAGCATTTGATGAAACTCGGCCAGATGGCCACCATGAACCAGCCGCTCGACCAAGACACCGCCATGATCGTGGTGGAAGAAATGGGCCACAAGGCGGTGGTCGCAGCCCTGGACGATCCCGAAGCCTTCACCGACGAAGAAGTGTCCGATCAGCAGTCCGAGGCTTTGCCTCGCGCGCCTGTGGTCACCGTCATGGGCCACGTGGACCACGGTAAAACTTCGCTGCTCGATTACATTCGCCGTGCCAAAGTGGCCTCTGGCGAAGCCGGTGGCATCACGCAGCACATTGGCGCCTACCACGTGGAAACACCACGCGGCATGATTTCCTTCTTGGACACGCCCGGTCACGAGGCCTTCACGGCCATGCGTGCCCGTGGTGCTCAAGCCACCGACATCGTCATCCTGGTGGTGGCCGGTGACGACGGCGTGATGCCGCAAACCAAGGAAGCCATCAAACACGCCAAAGCAGCCGGTGTGCCGATCGTGGTCGCCATCAACAAGATGGACAAGCCCGACTCCAACATCGAGCGCGTGCGTGCTGAACTGATTTCCGAAGAAGTCGTGCCCGAAGAATTCGGTGGCGAATCGCCTTTCGTTTCGGTGTCGGCCAAAACCGGCATGGGCATCGACGATTTGCTCGAACAAGTGCTCTTGCAAGCCGAAGTGCTGGAACTCAAGGCCCCGGTGGATGCCGCGGCCAAGGGTCTGGTCATCGAAGCGCGTCTGGACAAAGGCCGTGGTCCTGTGGCCACGATTCTTGTGCAGTCCGGTACCTTGAACACGGGCGACGTGGTGTTGGCAGGCCAAACCTTTGGCCGTGTGCGCGCCATGTTGGACGAAAACGGACAACCCATCAAATCGGCCGGTCCTTCCATCCCCGTTGAGATTCAAGGTCTGACCGAAGTGCCTCAAGCCGGTGATGAATTCATGGTCATGGGTGACGAACGCCGTGCCCGCGAGATCGCCACTTACCGTGCTGGTAAGTTCCGCAACACCAAGCTGGCCAAGCAACAAGCGGCCAAGCTGGAAAACATGTTCACTGACATGTCTGCGGGCGAAGTCAAGATGCTGCCGATCATCATCAAGGCCGACGTGCAAGGTTCGCAAGAAGCCTTGGGCGCATCCTTGCTCAAGTTGTCGACCGATGAAGTCAAAGTCCAGTTGGTGTACTCCGGCGTGGGTGGCATCAGCGAGTCGGACGTCAACCTGGCCATCGCCTCCAAAGCGATCGTCATCGGCTTTAATGTGCGCGCCGATGCCGGTGCCCGCAAGTTGGCCGAAGGCAATGGTGTGGACATCCATTACTACAACATCATTTACGACGCTGTGGACGAGCTCAAAGCCGCCATGTCCGGCATGTTGGCCCCAGAACAGCGCGAAGAGGTCATCGGTACGGCCGAGATCCGCACCGTGTTTGTGGCCTCCAAGATCGGTACGGTTGCAGGTTGTATGGTCACTTCGGGCATGGTCAACCGCAACGCCAAATTCCGTTTGCTGCGCGACAACGTGGTCATCTACACGGGCGAGCTCGATTCGCTCAAGCGCCTCAAGGACGATGTGCGCGAAGTCAAAGAAGGCTTCGAGTGCGGCGTCAAGCTCAAGAACTACAACGACATCAAAGAGGGCGATCAACTCGAATTCTTCGAAGTCAAGGAAATCGCGAGAACGCTGTAAATGGCCCGTAAAAAGGTTTCATCTGTACCCAATCGCGGTTTCCGCGTGGCCGACCAGATCCAGCGTGATCTGGCCGAGTTGATCGCGCGTGAGTTGAAAGACCCACGCGTGGGCATGGTCACGCTCAACGCGGTCGAGGTGACACCCGACTACGCCCATGCCAAGGTTTTTTTCAGTGTGCTGACCGGCAACCCCGATGAAGCCACTGAAGGCCTGAACGCCGCAGCAGGTTTCCTGCGCAATGGTTTGTTCAAGCGTTTGCACATCCACACCGTGCCGACACTGCATTTCTTGTTTGACCGCACCACCGAGCGTGCATCGGACATGAATGCCTTGATCTCCAAAGCGGTGGCCTCTCGCGCCAAAGACGACGAAGCATGACCGCAGCGCCACGCACCAGGGTGCAGCGGCGCCCTGTGCATGGGGTGCTGTTGCTTGATAAACCGCTGGGACTTTCCAGTAACCAGGCTTTGCAAAAGGCCAAGTGGTTGCTGCGTGCCGAAAAGGCCGGACACACCGGGACTTTGGACCCTTTGGCCACCGGTGTGTTGCCCTTGTGTTTTGGTGCAGCCACGAAATTCAGTCAGCAACATCTGGATGCTGACAAGGTTTACGAGACGACGGTACGACTGGGCATCAAGACCAGCACGGCCGACGCTGAAGGTGATGTGATTCAGACGCGAGAAGTGTCATGTACACCGGGTATGGTGGTGGAAGTTCTGGACCAGTTCATGGGCCTGATCAGCCAGGTGCCTCCGATGCACAGCGCCTTGAAAAAGGACGGCAAAGCGTTGTACGAGTACGCCCGCGAGGGTGAAACCGTCGAGCGTGCGCCTCGCAATGTGGTGATCCACGATTTGGAGTTGCTCGACATGCAGCTGCAAGGTGAGGTCCCATTTTTGAGCTTGCGGGTGGCGTGCAGCAAAGGCACGTACATCCGGACCCTGGGCGAGGACATTGCCGAGGCTTTGGGTTGTGGGGGGCATCTGAACGCATTGCGCCGGGTGCAGACCGGACCTTTTGATCAGGCGCAATGCGTGAGTCTGGAGCAGCTCGATGCAATGGCTGAAAACGAGCGTTGGAGCGCGTTGCAGCCAGTGGATGTTTTGCTGCCGGGCTACACCGAAGTGAGCTTGGACAGCGAAAACGCTGGACGATTTTTGAGTGGGGTGCGCCGACGCGGCCCTTGGGTTGATTGTGATCATGTGGCCGTTTATGGAGAACATCCTCGTGCACTGCTGGGAACAGCGCATGTGCGTGGCGGCGAATTGATTCCGGGTCGATTGTTGAGCCCGATCGAAATTCAACAGATTTTGGAAAAATCACCTGCCAACGAGCCGTTGCTGGCCGAGCAGGTTTAAAGGAAGAAAGCATGAGCAAGCAAATTCGCAACATCGCCATCATTGCCCACGTTGACCACGGTAAAACCACCATGGTCGACCAACTGCTGCGCCAGTCGGGTACCTTCGCAGACCACGAAAAAGTGGTCGACACCGTGATGGACAACAACGCCATCGAACGTGAGCGGGGCATCACCATTTTGGCCAAGAACTGCGCCGTGAGCTGGGAAGGCACCCACATCAACATCGTGGACACCCCCGGACACGCGGACTTCGGCGGCGAAGTGGAACGCGCACTGTCCATGGTCGACGGCGTGGTGTTGCTGATCGATGCGCAAGAAGGCCCTATGCCTCAAACCCGCTTCGTGACCAAAAAGGCCTTGGCCTTGGGCCTCAAGCCCATCGTGGTCGTGAATAAGGTGGACAAGCCCGGCGCCAACCCCGACAAAGTGGTCAACGCCGCATTTGACCTGTTCGACAAACTGGGCGCGAACGATGAACAGCTGGATTTTCCCGTGGTGTATGCCTCCGGTATCAACGGCTGGACTTCGCTGGAAGAAGGCGCTCCAGGTGAGCAGTGGGGCCCCGACATGTCGGCCCTGTTCAACACCGTGCTCAAGCACGTCAAGCCCAATGCGGGCGACCCTGCTGCGCCGCTGCAGTTGCAAATTTCTGCGCTCGACTTTTCGACCTTCGTGGGCCGCATCGGCGTGGGCCGCATCAGCCAAGGCACCATCAAGCCCAATATGGACGTCGTCGTCATGGAAGGCCCTGATGGCTCCACCATCAAAGGTCGCGTCAACCAGGTGCTGACTTTCCAAGGTCTGGACCGCGTGCAAGTGACCGAAGCCGGTCCTGGCGACATCGTGTTGATCAACGGCATTGCCGACCTGAACATTGGCGTGACCGTGACCGATCCAGCCAATCCTGCACCGCTGCCGATGCTGAAGGTGGACGAGCCCACGCTGACCATGAACTTCTGCGTGAACACCTCGCCCTTGGCAGGTCGTGAAGGCAAGTACGTGACCAGCCGTCAGATCTGGGATCGTCTGCAAAAAGAACTGCAACACAACGTGGCTCTGCGTGTCAAAGAAACCGACGAAGACGGTATCTTTGAAGTGGCCGGTCGCGGTGAATTGCACCTGACCATCTTGCTGGAAAACATGCGCCGCGAAGGCTACGAGCTGGCGGTTTCTAAGCCACGCGTGCTGTTCCGCGATGTGGACGGCGAGCGCCACGAGCCTATCGAGTTGGTCACAGCCGACATCGAAGAAGGTCACCAAGGCGGCGTGATGCAAGCCTTGGGTGAGCGCAAAGGTGAGTTGGTCAACATGGAACCCGATGGCCGCGGTCGCGTCCGTTTGGAATACCGCATCCCGGCCCGTGGCCTGATCGGTTTCACCAATGAATTCCTGAACTTGACCCGCGGCTCTGGCCTGATTTCCAACATCTTTGACGGCTACGAGCCGCACAAAGGCGAGATCGGCGGTCGCAAGAACGGCGTGTTGATCTCCATGGACGACGGTGAAATCTTCACCTACGCCCTGGGCAAGCTGGACGACCGTGGCCGCATGTTTGTCAAGGCGAACGATCCAGTGTACGAAGGCATGATTGTGGGTATCCACAGCCGTGACAACGATCTGGTGGTCAACGCCACCCGGACCAAGCAGCTGACCAACTTCCGCGTGTCCGGCAAGGAAGACGCGATCAAGATCACCCCGCCGATCGACTTGACCCTGGAATACGGTGTCGAATTCATCGAGGACGACGAGTTGGTCGAAATCACGCCCAAGAGCGTGCGTCTGCGCAAGCGTTTCCTCAAGGAAAGCGATCGCAAGCGCAACAAGTGATCTGAATCGCTCGGCTTGACATGAAACTCAGGCACGGTCAGGCGGTCGCGATGATGGTGGGGATCACAGCCTTGTGGTCCATCGCCGGCGTCGTGACCCGCCATCTGGAGCAGGCCCGCAGTTTTGAGGTGACGTTCTGGCGCAGCTTCTTCACGGTGCTGTCACTGCTCGTCATCCTCCCGCTGTGGCAGGGCAGGGGCGTTTTGTCCAGCATGCCTTGGCGCAGCCCTTATTTTTGGCTCTCTGGCGTGTGCTGGAGCGTCATGTTCACCGCCTTCATGTTGGCCCTCATGCTGACGGCGGTGGCCAATGTCTTGATCACCATGGCGATCGGCCCCTTGCTCACCGCCTTGGTCACCCGCGTCTTTTTGGGGCACCGCTTGCCCTTGCGCACCTGGGCCGCGATTGTGCTGGCCGGCGTGGGCATCTCCTGGATGTACGGCAGCCAGTTGAGTTTGGGTGCCCCCAACTTTTTGCTCGGCTCCATGATCGCTTTGTGCGTGCCCATCGCAGGTGCAGTGCAATGGACCTTGGTTCAAAAAAGCCATGCCGACGGTCTGGACCTCGACTTGGTGACCTCGGTGCTGTTGGGTGCCGTACTTTCCTCCTTGTTCACTTTGCCACTGGCATGGCCGTTTCAAGCCTCGGCCCACGACGTGGGTCTTTTGGCCATGCTCGGCTTGTTTCAGTTGGCGATTCCCTGTGCCTTGTCGGTGGTCTGCGCCCGCGTGCTCAAAGCACCGGAAGTGTCGCTTTTGGCCTTGCTTGAAATCGTTTTCGGCATTGCATTGGCTTGGTGGGGCGCCAACGAGGCACCCCAGCCCAGCGTCTTGCTGGGTGGCGCTTTGGTGTTGAGCGCCTTGCTCATGAATGAATTTTTAGCCTGGAAAAACAATGTCTGACGTCATCGCCACCATCGAAGGCCGCATCGGCTGCATCACCTTGAACCGTCCCAAGGCGCTCAATGCCCTGTCGCTGGACATGGTCCGTCAGATCACCAGCGCCTTGCTGTCGTGGGTGCACAACGAGCAAGTCCTGGCCGTGGCCGTGCGCGGCACGCACAAAGAAGGGCCATTTGGCGCCTTTTGTGCAGGCGGTGACATCCGTTATTTCCACCAAGCGGCCAAGGCAGGAGATCCCAGCCTGGAAGACTTCTTCACCGAAGAGTACCGGCTGAACCACCTGATCCACACCTACCCCAAGCCCTACATCGCCCTGATGGATGGCATCGTCATGGGCGGCGGCATGGGCATCAGCCAGGGCGCGAGCGTGCGCGTGGTCACCCAGCGCAGCAAGATGGCCCTGCCCGAAACC
>NKIO01000042.1 GCA_002255935.1 Comamonadaceae bacterium PBBC2 | reverse complement strand
TCGAGCAGTTCAAGACCAGCGACGGCAAGACGCTGTTGGACAGCAAGGTGCAAAACCTGGTGAATGCGATGGCGGCCTTTGCGCCACCGGCGGCGGGGCAGATGACGCTGCCTGCGAACTACGCTAGCAGTTTGAGCCCGGTGCTGGCGGCTAACTGGGTGTAGTCAGCGGATAGTCTGTGGCTTGGGCGGGGCAGTTCGCTATACAAATAGGAGCTGCTCCCGCACTATCCACGGCCTGAACAGCGCATTTGATGCTCAAAATACAGAACAAAAATTATGTAGGCCTGGCATGTGCAGCACTGCTGGCCGCCTGCGGTGGAGGTGGGTCATCGTCCCCGCCCGCACCCGTCACCAGCTTTGCAGTGGCGGGTGTGGTCAGCAGCCTGACCAACAAGGGCGCATCCTTCAGCGGCAACCGTACAGACGCTGAGGGCAACCAGTTCAAGCTGAATGTGACCTACGCCCCCCAAACCGTGGGGGGCTACAGCCGACAAGAAACGTTAGTGACCAATGGGCTGGCTGGCGCACCGGCGTTGGCCAGTTTCAACTTCACTGAAACGGCTGGCCAGTTAACCGTCACCGGCTGGAAAAACGCCCAGGGTGTGGCCGGTGCGCTGTTCGCCAGCACGCCCCTGCCCGCTATGGCCAGCGTGGGCACCAATGGCAAGTGGTTCACCGCCACGCTGTCAGCACCCAGCCAGGAAACTCTCTTGCTGGACGCGAGCTGGACCTTGGAGGCGCTCAGCGAATCCACTGCCGAGCTCTGCCTGCGTTTGGGCTATGTGTCGGGGCTCACGGTGTTTTCAGACTCCGATTGTTTCAAGCTGGATGCGCGCGGCAACGTCACCGGTTTCAGCGCGATCAAGGACTTCCGCAAGTCCACCTTCAGCTCGCAGCTGATCTACCAGTGAGCCGCCTGGCCAGGCTGGGTCTTACAGCTTGGCAGTGCAGCGCTTTTGCAAAGCCGCCAGCGGCACGGCCTGCGCCATGGCCCGAAAACCGGCGGGTGAGGGGTGCAGTCGGTCACCAGAGTCGGCCTCTTTGCTGAGCTGGTGGGCTTGGGCGGCATCGCGCGTGGCGGCGTCAAAGTCAGCCACTGCGTCAAAGGTGCCTGAGTTGCGTATCCACGCATTGAGGGCTTGGCGGTCGGCTTCGTTGTCTGCGTTGGGGCGGTAATAGTCGGACCCCATATACGCCGTCATGGTGGCACCAATGACGCAGATGCCCTGGGCGTGGGCACGCTGCACCAGCTGGCGGTGTGCATTCATCAGATCATCCAACATGGCTTGGCGTGCCTCGGGGCTGTCATCGCCATTGCGGTGCTGGCCGCCCAGGTCATTCACGCCAATCAGCACCACGGCGTGGGTAATGCCGCTGCGTGCCAGCACATCGCGGTCCCAGCGCGCGGCCATATTGGGGCCTAGGCCATCGCGCAACATGCGCCCGCCGCCTATGCCTGCGTTGACCACGCCCATGGGCGTGCCCGCTTCGCGCAAGCGGGCGGCCAGCAAATCGGGCCAGCGGTCGTTGCCGTCGGTGGTGGAGCCATTGCCGTCGGTAATAGAGTCGCCCATGGCCACCACCACGCCCACGTGGGCGGGTGCCAGCACTTCAATATCAGACAGTTGGTACCAGTGCACCACCTTGCTGGCCTGCGGCCAGGCGGTGTCGGTCACGCGGTTGCCAGGGGTGACGAAGCTGGTGGCGCGTGAGCCAGGGTGGCCGGTCTGGCGCACGGGCTCGCCCTTGAAGTGCAGTGACACGGCCAGGTCTGCGCCTGGTGGGTGCTCCAGAGCCAGCGGGTCGCTGTAGTACTCGGCACCGGCCGGGATCATCACACGGGCCTTGCCGCTGAAGGTGAGTGCGCGCGCTGTGCCTTCGGCAATGTCCGCCTTGCCCGGTGCTACTGCGCGGGCCACGCTGGCCGCCTCCACCACCAAGCCGGTGCTGCCAAAGGCGTTGCTGATGCGCACGCGCAATTGCTGGCCGCCCAAAGAGGTGTGCACGATCTGGCGCAGGCTGGCGTCACGCCATTGCGCGGCGGGCAGTTCATTGTGGAGTTCTGGTATTTGTTGGGCGGAGCCCCAAGAGGCGACCCAGCGGCTGGAAGCAGGCTCTGCGGTTGCGCTAGCGTCTGCGCCCAAGCTTGCGGTGCTGGCGAGCAGCAGTCCGCACAGGTAGGCCCACAGTCTGGATTGCAGTCTGGATTGGCGTGAAAGCATGTCAATGTCTCCTGGTGTTTTTAGTGAAATCTGACGCACAACGGGGCTGCGGCAGTTACCTCGCAACGCACCCGCCTACAACGCAAAGTAGCGCTTGGCGTTCTCATAACTGATGCCGCGCACGATCTGGCTCAGCGCCTCAAAGTCGGCCGGGTACTCACCGTCTTGCACCCACTGCCCGAGCTGGCGGCACAGCAGTCTGCGGAAGTAGTCGTGCCGGGGGTAAGAGGCAAAGCTGCGTGAATCTGTGACCATGCCAACGAAGCTGCCCAACACGCCGTGGCTGGCCAGGGTGCGCAGCTGTTGCAAGTTGCCATCCTTGTGGTCGTTAAACCACCATGCGGGCCCAAACTGCATCTTGCCCGCCACGGACCCATCCTGAAAACTGCCGATGAGGGTGGACAAAACTTCGTTCATGGCGGGGTTCAAGCAGAACAGCATGGTTTTGGGCAACTGGTCGTCCGCATCCAGTGCATCCAGCAGGGCCGCAATGCTGGCGCTGCACGGCATATCGGAGATCGAGTCGTAGCCGGTATCGGGCCCTAACTGCTGCACACGCCGCGTGTTGTTATTGCGCTGCGCGCCAATGTGCAGGCACATGGCCCACTGGTGCGCGGCATAGACGCGGCCCAGCGCTTCCAGCAGGCCGCGCTGGTAGGCCCCCAGTTCCGCTTCCGACAACAGGGCACCGCCGATGCGTTTGGCAAACAGGGCTTCGCATTGCGCGGGGGCGATGGACTCTACCGACAGCGGGATGTCGATGGCATGGTCGGAAATGCGCGCGCCCCGGTCATGAAAATAAGCCACGCGCGCAGCCAGTGCCGCCATCAAGCTGGCGAACGAGTCGATAGGCACATCAGCCGCGGCGGCCAGTGTGACCAGGTACTGCGCAAAGTCGGCTTGGTTGGCGCGCATGGCCCGGTCGGGCCGGTAGGCGGGCAGCACGCGGGTGCGCAAGCCGGATGCAGCAATCTCGGCATGCAGCAGCAGGTCATCGGCTGGGGCGTCTGTGGTGCAGGCCACTTCTACGTTGGCCTGTTCCAGAAGGCTCCAGGTATCCATAGACGCCAGCCGCGCATTGGCCTGCTCCCAAATGGGCGCCGCGTTGGTCGCGTTGATCGTGGTGTCTATGCCAAACAGGCGGCGCAGTTCCAGGTGACTCCAGTGGTGGATGGGGTTGCCAATGGCCTGGGGCAGCACCCTGCAGAAGGCATGGAACTTGGCCTCGTCACTGCCGCTGCCAGTGATCAATTCTTCGGGCACCCCGGCGCTGCGCATCAAGCGCCACTTGTAGTGGTCGCCACCCAACCACAGCTCCGCCAGATTGCGAAATGTTTTGCGCTTGGCAATTTCACCCTGTTGCAGGTGCGAGTGGTAGTCAATGATGGGCAACTCCGCAGCGACCTCGTGGTAGAGCCGCTGAGCGAAGGGGGTATTGAGCAAAAAGTCGTCGGTCAAAAATGGCTTCATGGCTCGGGCTTTTCTAGTGGGCTTCCAAGGCGGCCACCACGCCGTGTACGCGCAAGGAATGCAGCGCTGCCTTGACGCTGGCAACGAACGCCGCCTGCGTAGACAAGTCCCCAAAAACCGGGGCAAAGCCCAACAAGCCCGCCACGGAAGCGTCACTCCATTGGTCGGCTACGGCAGCTTGGTGCAGCGCCATCAGTGGCTGACGCAGCGGGTCTTCCACCGCAAACGGTGCACCCTGCTCGTCCATCCCGCCCAGATAGTGCAGCCACGCGGCCACGCCCACGGCCAGACGCCGGATGGGCAGGCCGGATTGCAGCCGCTCGCGCACCGTGCTCAGCAAGCGCTGCGGCAGTTTTTGTGATCCATCCATGGCGATTTGCAAAGTGCGGTGGTGCAAGGCGGTGTTGGCAAAGCGGGCCAGCAATTGCGCGCGGTAGGTCGCCAGATCCAGGCCGGGCAAGGCGGGCAGGGTGGGCTCGATCTCGTCCTGCATCAGGGCCTCAATGTGGCGGCGCAGCGCGGGGTTGCGCACCGCCACATCCACAAAGGCCCAACCGGCCAGCACACCCAGATAGGCGATGCTGGAGTGCACCCCATTCACCATGCGAAGCTTCAGGCGTTCCCAGGGTTCAGCATCGTCTACAAAGCGTGCGCCGCCCAAGGACCAGTCGGGCCGCCCCGCCACAAAATGGTCTTCAATGGCCCAGTCAAAAAACGATTCGCACACCACCGGCCAGGCATCCTCGCAGCCGAGTGCCTGGGATGTGGACTGCCGGTCCGCATCGGTGGTGCGCGGCACGATGCGGTCCACCATCGAGCAGGGAAAGCTGCAGTGTGTAGCAATCCAGTCCGCCAGCGTGGGGTCGATCACGGTGGCCAGATCGCGCACGGCGTTGGCGAGCACACGCCCGTTGGATGGCAGATTGTCCAGACACATCAAGGTCAATGGTGTGCGCCCCAGCGTGCGACGCAATGCCAACGCGCGGACGATGTAGCCAATGGCCGAACGCGGTGCCTCTGGGTGCGCCAGGTCGTGCACGATGTCGGGGTGGTCTAGCCGCAGTTGCCCGCTCGCCGGGTCGTGGCAATAGCCTTTCTCGGTGATGGTCAGGCTAATGATGCGGGCCTCAGGCGCGCTCATGCGTTCTAGCACCTTGCCTGGCTGTTGCGGTGCTACCAGTACTTCTTTCACTGCACCAATCACCTGCAGGCTCTCGTGGCTGCGGCCTTGCACGTCGGATCGGGTGACCACGGTATACAAGCCGTCTTGCGGTTGCAAGGCATCGCGCGTGTCGGGGCTGCGCAGAGAGACCCCCACAATGCCCCAGCGCAGATCGCCTTGGGCCAAGGCGGCCTCGGTGGCTACGGCCAAGTGCCCGCGCATAAATGCGCCAATGCCCAGATGCACGATGCCACAAGCCGTAGTGCCCCGCGCATAACCGGGTACGCGCACTTGCGGTGGTAAGTGCGGTAGCACGCCAGTGCCTAAGCGCGGCACAGGCGCTGCGGCGGCTACCAGTTCCACAGCGTGCCGTCGTGTGCCAGACGGTTGACGGGCAGATAGGCCCGTTGGTAGGGGTAGCGCGCAGCCAGGGTTTCGTCAATCTCTACGCCGTGGCCAGGGGCTTCGCCAGGGAACATATAGCCCTCTTTGAAGGTGTAGGCGTGCGGAAACACGGCGTCGGTGGCTTCGGTGTGCCGCATGTACTCTTGCACGCCAAAGTTGGGTACCCAGGTATCAAAGTGCAGCGCGGCCCCCATGCAAACCGGCGACAGATCGGTAGCGCCATGGCAGCCGGTGCGCACTTGGTACATCGAGGCAAAGTCGGCAATGCGGCGCAAATGGGTAATGCCACCCGCATGTACCACCGTGGCGCGGATGTAGTCGATCAGTTGGTTTTGGATCAGGTCTTTGCAGTCCCAAATCGTGTTGAAAATCTCACCCACAGCCAGTGGTGTGGTGGTGTGCTGGCGAATGAGGCGGAAGGCCTCTTGGTTCTCCGCCGGGGTGGCGTCCTCCATCCAGAACAAATGGTAAGGCTCTAGTGACTTGCCCAAGCGGCCCGCTTCAATCGGCGTGAGCCGGTGGTGCACGTCATGCAGCAGGTGAATATCAGGCCCCACGGCATTGCGCACGGCATCAAATAGTTTGGGCGCATGCAACAGGTATTTTTCTGAGGACCAGTCGTGTTCACTGGGCAAGTCGGCATCGGCGGGCTCGTAAAACATGCCGCCACGGCCCACGCCATAGACCTTCTCCAGCCCCGGCACGCCGCTCTGGGCGCGAATGGCGCGGTAGCCCAGTTCCTTGTAGCGCAGCACCTCGTCCACCGTGTGCTCAATGTCACTGCCATTGGCATGGCCGTACACCATGACACCATTGCGGCTACGGCCGCCCAACATTTGGTACAGCGGGAGATTCGCGGCCTTGGCCTTGATGTCCCACAGCGCGGTGTCTACCGCCGCAATGGCCGACATGGTGACCGGCCCACGCCGCCAGTAGGCCCCGCGGTACAGGTACTGCCAGATGTCTTCGATCTGGTGCGCATCGCGGCCAATGAGGCAAGGGATGACGTGGTCGGTGAGGTAGCTCACCACCGACAGTTCGCGCCCGTTGAGGGTGGCGTCACCGATACCGGTCAGGCCTTCATCGGTTTCTATCTTGAGCGTGACAAAGTTACGCCCGGGGCTACAGACGATGACACGTGCGTTGGTGATCTTCATGGATGCTCCTCTTTTGACGACGCGCAACTGTAGTCTCCGGCCTATTGCATGAATTTATGATTGCGCTAACATAATTGTGGCACAAGTTACTAAAAAGACCCGAGGACACCATGCCCGCATTTCTCAGAATTCTTGCACTCCTGGTGCTCTTCTTACCCCTGGATAAAGCATGGGCTGTGCAGGAGGATGGCTACGAGTTGTGGCTACGCTACCGGCCGCTGGATAGCCAAGCGCAGGCCCGTGTGCGGCCGCATGCGCAGGCGATTGTTTTTGCAGGCAAGCCGTCATTGACGGTGCAGGCCGCCGTGGCGGAGCTGCAGCGCGGCATCAAGGGTCTGTTAGGGCAAGAGCCATCGTTGGTGCAGGCGTTGCGCGACGGAGCGGTGGTGTTGGCCACGCCCACTTCCATGCCGGCGCTGGATACTTTGAAGTTGCCGATGGCGGCGCTTGGCAAGGAGGGCTATTTGCTGCGCCGTCTGCAGTGGCGAGGGCATAGCGTCACGCTGATTGCGGCCAACAGCGATGTGGGGCTTTTGTATGGCGCTTTTGCCTGGCTGCGCGCCGTGAATACCGGCGGCGATCTGGCGGCGCTGGATGTGCAGTCAATCCCCAAAGTGCAGCTGCGCATGCTCAATCATTGGGACAATCTGGACCGCACCGTGGAGCGCGGCTACGCAGGGGAATCCATTTGGGACTGGTGGGCACTGCCCGACATCAGCGACACACGCTACGTGGACTATGCGCGGGCCAATGCCTCGCTGGGCATTAACGGCGCGGCGCTGAACAATGTCAATTCCAAAGCAGAGGTGTTAACCGGCCCCTGGATCGCCAAGGCGGCCGCGCTGGCGGATACGCTGCGGCCCTACGGCATCAAGGTCTACCTGTCGGTGCGGTTTTCAACGCCTTGGGAATTGAAGGAAACGGTCACCGCAGACCCGCTGGAGCCCGCGGTGGCCGCCTGGTGGCGAGAGAAGGCCCGCGAGATTTACACGGCCATCCCAGACTTTGGTGGCTTCTTGGTCAAGGCAAATTCAGAGGGCCAACCCGGCCCGCAGGACTATGGCCGCAACCATGCCGATGGTGCCAATATGCTGGCCCGGGCGCTGGCCCCGCATGGCGGTGTCGTGCTGTGGCGAGCGTTTGTCTATTCGCCCGACAACCGGGAGGACCGCGCCAAGCAGGCCTTTAGCGAATTCAAGCCGCTGGATGGCAGCTTCGACGCCAATGTGGTGGTGCAAGTTAAAAATGGTGCCATTGACTTTCAGCCCCGAGAGCCATTTCATCCTTTGCTGGGTGCTATGCCCAAGACAGCGCTGGCATTGGAGTTGCAGATCACCAAGGAGTATCTGGGCTTTGCGACCCACTTGGCTTACTTGGGTCCGCTGTTCGAAGAGGTGCTGAAGACCGACACCCGCTGGCGCGACACGGGTGCCACCGTGGCGGATGTGGTGGATGGGAGCTTGCATCGCCACCCGTTGACCGCGATGGCAGGTGTGGCCAACATAGGCAGTAGCCGGAGTTGGAGTGGTTCGCATTTTGACCAAGCCAACTGGTACGTCTTCGGCCGTATGGCCTGGGACCCGCGCGCCTCTGCACGCGCATTGGCCGAAGAATGGGTGGCGCAGACCTTTTCTACCGACCCCAAGGTGATCAGCGCGGTTGCGGACATGATGATGCGCTCCCGCGAGGCGGTGGTGAACTACATGACGCCGCTGGGCTTGCACCATCTGATGGCAACCGGCCACCACCATGGCCCCGGCCCCTGGGTGGATGATCTGCAGCGGCCCGACTGGAACCCGGTCTATTACCACCAGGCCGATACGGGCGGGATCGGTTTTGATCGTGGCCCCCAGGGCAGCAATGCCGTGGCGCAGTACGCACCCGGCTGGCAGCGTGTGTTCAGCGATCCGCACAGCACGCCGGATGAGTACCTGCTGTGGTTTCACCACTTGCCTTGGGATTACAAAATGCGCTCAGGGAACACTTTGTGGGTTGAGCTTGTCGGCCACTACGATGCGGGCGTAGCCGCTGCAAGCGATCTGCACCTGCGCTGGACGCATCTCAAAGCTGCGATTGATCCCCAGCGCTACGCCGAAACTGAGGCGCGGTTGCGCGTACAAAAACGCGAAGCACAATGGTGGCGCGATGCCTGTCTTGTTTACTTTCAGGTCGTCTCCGGCCAAGCGCTTCCCCCAGGAACACAAGCTGCACCGCTGAGTTTGCAGCAGTACAAGGCGATCCGATTTCCCTATGCGCCAGGCCGTGGCTGAGCCGCCAGACAGGCTGCATTCCCCTCAAATTCCCTCATTGCGACACTAGGGAAAACACGCATTTCCGATGTGTTTTAGGCGGGCTTAAACTAAAAATGTTCGCGCTACCATTTTGATGGTAACGAACAAATAAACAGTTTTAAAACAACGGGCGGCAGAACGCCCAATTCGGAGACAAGACCATGCAAAAACATTGCAGGAAATCGAGTTCACGCGCGCCAGCCAGTGGCCGCATGATGTTCGCCCTGACCGCGCTAGCGAGCTTAATGACCCAGGCCTACGCGCAGCAGGCCACTCCTGCTGCATTGCCATCGGTAGAGATCACAGGCTACCGTGGCAGCCTGGAGACCACCACAAAAGACAAGCGCGAAGCCGTGGGTTTTCAGGATTCGATTTTTGCCGAGGATCTGGGAAAGTTCCCCGACACCAATATTGCCGAGTCGATCAATCGCATTCCTGGCATTCAGATCAGCCGGGAGATCACAGGCGAGGGGATCAATATTCAGATTCGCGGCCTGGGTACCAGCTTCACCAAGATTTTGCTGAACGGCGCGCCGGTCGCAGTGGCCTCCACGGGGCGTACCGATAGCCAGAACACCAACCGAGAAGTGGATTTGGATCTGCTGCCAACCGACTTATTCAAACGCGTGACCGTAAACAAGAGCCCCACTGCGGGCATGTTGGAAGGTGGCGCTGCGGGCAATGTGGATATGCGCAGTGCGCGGCCATTTGATAATCCGGGTGAGTATTTTGCCTACAGTGCACAAGGTACCAATAGCAAGTCGGCTGGCAATTGGGGAAACAAAGGCTCCATTCTCGGTAGCAAAACCGGCGGAGAATTCGGTATCTTGGGAGGTCTCGCCTGGTCCAATTCCAAAGTGCGCACCACGGGTTTTGAAACCATTGGTTGGACCAATGCCAACTTGTCGGCGACACAGAGCACTTCGGCAACGCGCAACAGCACAGGTGGCGGCAACTGGACCATACCTGGCACGGTGCCTGCCAACGCCGGTAGCGGTTTAGTTGCAGGCACGGCAGTCGATCAAGCCTTCTTGTTGGCCAATAACCCCGGTCTGAACATTACGCAGATTGACAACGGAATCATCCCGCGCCTGGGTCGTACCATGGACGAATCCGGCACCAAAGACAAGCTCACCGGCATCGTCAGCATGGAATACCGTCCGAGCGACGCGTTGCAGTTCTATGTAGATGCTATGGCCAGCAAAAAGAAGAACCAGCTGACCCGTGTCGACATGAACTGGGTCGGTCGCAATGGTGCGATGGTGCCTATCAACATGCAGGTAGACAGCGCTGACTGCGCACAGGGCTGTGTTGTCACCAAGGGCACCTTTACCAATGCCCAGTGGTTTCTTGAGTTTCGCCCCTACACAGAAGACGTGACGCTGTTTGGAATCAACCCAGGCATGGAGTGGAAAATCGACAAGAATTTGAAGCTAGATGCACAGATCAACTGGACCAAGAGCAGCTTCCACCGCGATTCCCCAACGGTGGGCCCAGTCACGCCATTGGGCAACGGCACAACCGTAACTTATGACAATACATCGGGTGGCATTCCGTCAATTACCAGCAATACCGACGTAAATAACCCCGCCAGCTTTGGCTGGAATGGGGGTCGCGTTAACCAACAAGAGGAGCTGCGCGATACAGAAACCAAGGGTGTGCGTGCAAATCTGACTTGGGGAGACAAGAGCCTGAACTTGAAAGCTGGCTTTGCACTTGACGATGTGTCCCGCAACATACGTTCCAAGGACAATTCTGGTGCCTGGCAGTCTGCGGTGTGTGGCAACAACCCCAGCGTGGTCGTGCCCGGAAACGGCAACTTGCCGGGCTGCACGGGGGCAAATACGCCGGGCGTGAGCTACGCGTCGGTTTACCCAGGTTTTGGCACGGGCGCTACGGCAGGCCGCACCGATGCTTTGATTTACAACGGTTCGTTGGTTCCCAATGCGGCACTTGCAAATTACCTGACTCCTGGTTCTTCGGGCTTCGTCACAGTGGATTGGAACAAGTTCCGCGCTGACACTAAATATCAGTCCTTCTCCGACGCTGCGTTGGATACCAATGGCTCGTCCAACACCGGTGCCGGCGCTGGGTCTATTCAGGAAAAAACGCGCGGTATCTATCTGGAAGTTAACGGCATAGCCATGCCGATGGACTATCAGTTGCGCTACAACGCCGGCGTGCGTTATGTCCAGACCGACCAGATCGTGGGCGCTTTCGGCGTATCGACGGCCGACCCACGCAATGCCACACTGCAGAACGGTGGTCTGTATCCCAGCATCACGCCCTTCAACTACGTAAGCACGAGTTATGACAATGTTCTGCCATCGTTGACGGCGGCGTTGAATGTGACAAAGGATGTGATCGCGCGCGCTGCAGTTTCGCGCTCGATGACCCGTGCCAATCCTGATTCGTTGCGCCCTACGCTTAACTTCAGTTCGCCATCGGCGGATGTGGGCTCGGTCGGAAACTCCGCGCTGAAGCCCTACATTTCAGACAACATAGACGTTGGCTTGGATTGGTACACGGGACGTGAAGGCTATCTGTCGGCTACTTTCTTTCAAAAGAAAATTAACGGATTTACCGTCAATGAAAACGTGACTCAGCCCTTCAGCAGTTTGGCCGCCTATGGTGTGACTTATGACACGCTGACGCAAGGGCAGAAAGACGCCATCAATACGCGGGGTGGCCCAGGCGCGGCAACTGTGGTGCTGACTCGGCCCAGAAATGCCGACGGTATTCTGGCCATTCAGGGAACTGAACTGGGTTGGGTTCAGCCATTGGACAAGTGGTTACCTGTTAAGGGCTTCGGCTTTAGCGCAAACGTGACCTTCACGGACCAGAGCGCCAGCGGCGAGGGTACCAATGGCTTCATTGCACTGGGCGTACCCAAGATGACGAACAACGTGACCGCCTACTACCAGCGCGACGGCTATATGCTGCGCCTGTCTCGTACTTTCAACGAAGGCAGCCAAGTAGCTAATGCCAACCAAAACGGTATCGGGCTGGCGGCTTTGTATGGAGACGCCTACCAACAGCTGGATTTGTCGACCAGCTTTGACTTAGAGCGCATTTTGGAAAAGAAGAACTGGCCAACGCTAACGTTTGACGTCATCAATCTGGGGGACGCAACCCAACGCAGCTATTTCCAGTTCACCAATGCCACCTTTACGCAGTACAAGCCAGGCCCTACGTATGTGGTGGGTCTGCGCGCCAAGTTCTAAGTCAGTCGTTCGCAAGCCTGATGCTCATATCATTCGGGGGCGTCCAAGCAGGGCGAAGTGCAGATGACTCCGCATGATGAGCATGGGCCGTAAATTGCGGTAGTGCCGGGTAGGCTTACCCGGCACTACACTCTCTTTTTTATTTCGAGACTACCGACAGAGATGACTCAGACTAAGTTGAAGGTAGGCACCACGAAAAAAGTGAACAGTACCGCCACCTTGTCTGACGTGGCAGCGTTTGCAGGTGTGTCTCCCATGACCGTTTCGCGCGTGGTGAATGGGGAAACCAATGTCAGCGCGCGCACGCGCGATAGCGTCAATGCGGCAGTGGCTGCACTCAACTATGTGCCCAACCAGACGGCACGCCGCTTAGCCGGGTCCAAACCGATACGCCTCGGCTTCTTGTATAGCAACCCCAGTGCGGGGTATCTGAGTGCCTTCTTAGTAGGTCTGCTCAACCAAGCCAGTTTGAATCACGTGCAGTTGGTGGTGGAGATGTGTGAGGCTGGTGGCAAGGCGGAAGCTGCGGCGCGCGACCTGATCGCCAACGGCGTGGACGGCATCATCCTGCCCCCACCGCTGTGCGATTCGGTGCGATTGGTGGACCTGATCGCTAAGTCGTCAACACCCTCGATGGCGGTGGCCTGCGGCCAACCAGATAAGCGTGTGAGCGCCGTCAGCGTGGACGACTACCAAGCAGCATTCGCCATGACCCGGCATCTATTGGCCTTAGGCCATCACCGTATCGGATTCATCATCGGCCACCCGAATCAGACGGCCAGTGCGCGCCGCTTGGCCGGTTTCAAAGCCGCATTGGCGGAGGTAGGTACGACAGCATCCGCAGAATTAATTGCGCAAGGTCAGTTCACGTATCGATCTGGTTTGGATGCGGCGGAGGCACTACTGGGGCTGCAGCAGCGCCCCACAGCGATCTTCGCCAGCAACGATGACATGGCTGCAGCCACCGTGGCCATAGCCCACAGGCTGGGCCTCGATGTTCCTGGTGATCTCACCGTGGTCGGTTTCGACGATACGGCGCTGGCGACGACCATCTGGCCCGAGCTGACAACAGTACGCCAGCCGATCACCAATATGGCTGAGGAAGCCGTCAAACTGCTAGTGCGCCAAATACGCGCACGACGAAATGAAGAACCTGAGCCACCTGAGCATATGGTGATGGATTTCTCGCTGATACGCCGCCAATCGGACGCCGCGCCGCGCCTGCGTCCGCCTATGAAAATCGCTGGCCGGGTGTGATCGCGTGACAGGCATGTCAGGTACCTGAGAGGACTTACAGGGTCTTGGGCTTTTGACCCAAAATGATCATGCTCAGTACGTCGTCTTGCGTTACTTCCGGTATGCGCACGGTATCGACTACAGTGCCGTTCTTCATCACCGTGACGCGGTCGCACACCTCAAATACATCGACCATGTCGTGGCTGATCAGGAAGATGCCGATGTTTTGTTCCTTGAGCCGGTGTATGGTGTCTAGGACCATGCGCGTCTCCGCCGGACCCAGTGCGGCGCAGGGCTCGTCCATGATGAGGATACGGGCATTGAAGTAAAGCGCTCTGGCAATCGCCACCGTTTGACGCTGCCCGCCAGACATGGCGCGCACGGGTTTCCTCATGTCTTTGAAGTTCGGGTTCAGCCGCGTAATGACTTGCAGCGCTTCGTGTTCCATGCGGTCGGTGTCGAGTGTGCGCCAAGGCGTCAGAAGCTCACGGCCCAAAAATAGATTGGCGGGTGCATCCAGGTTTTCTGCCAATGCCAAAGTTTGGTGAATGGTCTCTATGCCGACGGCACGCGCATCGCGCGGGCTGGCAAAGCGGTGTGGTGTGCCGCGTACCAGGATCTGGCCTTCGTCTGCGGGGTAGACGCCCGACAGTATCTTGATGAGCGTACTTTTGCCAGCACCGTTGTGGCCCAACAAGCCCACCACCTCGCCAGCCATCAGCGAGCAGTCCACACCATTCACCGCCTGTAGGCCACCAAAGCGCTTGCTTAGCCGCTGTGTTTCTATCAAAGGCGTTGCCACCGTAGCCACACTGTGCGTGTTCATTTGCTTTGTCTGCGTGTGTAAATGCCGTCAAACCAAACCGCCCCGATCAGGATCAAGCCTATAAAAATCTGCCGCTTGGCGCTCGACACATCCATCAGCACCATGCCGTTATCCAGGCTCTGTATCAGCAATGCGCCCACAATGGCGCCGGGTATGCTGCCCACACCCCCAGCTAGCGCAGAGCCGCCAATCACCGTGGCGGCAATGACATACAGTTCGGCCATCTGGCCAATGGAATGGGTGCCAGAGTTCAAGCGCGACGTGGTGATGACCGCAGCCACCGCAGCCAGTGCGCCCATCAGCATGAAGATGATCATCAATACACGCTGTGTGGGCAGGCCTGAGAGTGTGGCTGCCTCGGGGTTACCACCATAGGCAAACACATAGCGGCCCAAGCGTGTGCGTTGGGCAACTATAGTCAGTGACAATGCCACTGCGACCAGTATCAGGACCGGCACCGCAATGCCTTTGCCGACCGGCGCGCCGCCGTCGATCCCGCTTGCGGGATCAGGGTAGGCGCACATGACCGCGACGAAACCCAGTAGCGCGGTGCAGATGGTGACGGCTTTCAGTGCATCGCCCCACCAAGGTGTCATTGCGGCCTTGTAGCGGGCACGTGAACGTCTGGCATACACGGCTTGTGCGATGACTCCAGCGCAGCCGAGTAGGCCCAATGCCCAGCTCCACACCGGACCAATAGAGCCTTGCATGCCGCCTCCCAAACGCTGATAGCTGCTAGACAGCGGCGCCAGAGTTTGTCCGTCGGCCACCAAAAAGGCCGCACCCCGAAACATCAAATAGCCCGCTAGCGTAACGACAAAAGCAGGTACGCCGCGGTAGGCGATCCACCAGCCTTGGAATGCACCCAGCAACATACCAGCGCCCATGCCCATGCCAATGGACACAAGCCACGCACCGGGGGCCTCTGCGCCTAACCACTCCGTTTGGATGAAGGCGATAAACATGCCAGTACAAGCCATCTGTGAACCTACTGACAAGTCGATCTGGCGCGCAACAATCAAGTACACCATGCCGCAGGCCATGATGGCCGTGACGCAGGTCTGTATCGACAAGTTGTAAAGGTTGCGTGGCGACACAAAGATGCCGTCGGTACCAAGCGCTAGCGCCACCCAGATCAGCGCAAGTGCCAGCAGCAGCGAGATAAAACGCGCATCAAACCCCGCTTTTTCAAGCCATGTCTGCATGACAGATAGCGAGGTTTTCTACTTGCAGACCGCAGGCGCTTTGGCAGGAATAACGCCTGCGCACACCTGTGCCTTGGTAGCCCAGCCAGCGTCCAAAACCAGTTTGAGATTGTCTTGGGTTACCGGTATCGGCTTCAGAAAAATAGAGGGAATAGAAAGCTTCCTGCTTCCACCGTTCCATGGGGCTGCACCAGGAATGTTGGCCAGTTTGGTGCCAACTGCCATTTGGGCCGCATAGGTGCCTGCCGCCTTGCCCAACTCGCGTGCATCTTTCCATACCGATACGGTTTGCTCACCCCGCGCGACGCGATTCAGGGCTGCAATATCGGCATCTTGACCCGATACGGGCACACCCACCAGGTTCTGGGCGCGCAGCGCAGCCACGACGCCACCAGCAGTCCCATCATTGGAGGCAACCACGGCATCCACCCTATTGGCGTTGCGGGTCAGTATTTGCTCCATATTCTTTTGCGCATTCTCGGGTGCCCAGCCATCTGTGTACTGCTCGCCCACAATTTTGATATCGCCCTTATCCATGGCGGGTTTGAGAACTTCGCGTTGACCCGCGTTTAGAAAATCAGCATTCGGGTCGGTAGGCGAGCCCTTGATGAACACGTAATTACCTTTGGGTTTGACAGCTAGCACCGCACGAGCCTGCATACGGCCCACTTCCACGTTATCGAAGGTGAGATACAGCACGCCGCTGTCCTGTATCAATCGGTCATAGGCCACCACCGGTACCTTGGCCTCCTTGGCTTTGTTCACTGCGGGCAAAATAGCACTGGCGTCTTGGGCCAAGATGATCAAGACCTTGGCACCTTTGGCGATGAGCGCTTCGATATCCGCCAACTGCTTTTCGTTGGAGCCCTGTGCGTCAGCTGAGATGTATTTGGCTCCTGCTGCGGCCAGTGCAGCTTTGATGGCAGATTCGTCTTTCTTCCAGCGTTCCTCTTGAAAGTTAGACCAAGATACGCCCACGATTTCATCCTTGGCCTGCACCTGCCATGGCAGAAAACTAGCCACCACCAGCAGCGATGCCGGTCGCATGGCTTTTAAGTTTTTGATCATATTGTTGTCTCCTCGTTCGGGTTACCTATCAAACAAGATTAGAACGCCGATGCGTCGGCACTTCAAGTGTTCGAAGCTTAAGCGTGTGCGAAGGCGCTTAACTTGGGATAGAGGGCTTGCCATTGACGATGGCGTTGCGCGTGCAGTACTGCGCGCTCGGCCCGAGGCTCAAAGGTGTGCAGGCGCTCGGGTTTTCGCAATTGATCCAGTGACAAACCCGAAGCCAACTGTGCGAGTCGCGCAGCACCCAAGGCGCACCCAATATCACTCTCGGCGACTTGGTGCAGCGGAATGTTCAAAACATCCGCCATCAATTGCGACCACAGGGGCGAGCGAGCGCCACCGCCGATCAGGTCCGCCTGCGTTAGCACCGTGCCGGCGCCAGCAACTGCTTGCTTCGCGTCGCGCATGGCGTAGGCCACGCCTTCCAGTAGCGCCAGCGTCATGTCTGCACGTGTGCAGCCATTCTCTATGCCCACGAAGCCGCCACGCACGGCGGCGTCATTGTGCGGTGTGCGTTCACCGTTGAGATAGGGGGCGAACCAACAAGACGCGGCTTGTGTGTTCGGGTCTATCTCGTGCAGAAGCGCAGCTTCATCCATACCGGTAATGCTGGACCACCAGGCGAGACAAGCCGCTGCAGATAAGAGCACACCCATTTGATGCCAGGTGCCGGGCAGTGCATGGCAAAAGGCATGCACTGCACTCTGCGGCGCGGGAGCGAAGGCAGCCGTGGTGGCCCACAGTACGCCAGACGTACCCAGGGATACGAATGCGTCACCCGCATGCAGCGCACCCAAGCCCACTGCACCAGCGGCGTTGTCGCCAGCGCCTCCCGCAATCAGGGGGGGGCGAGAAAACCCCCAGCGCTTGGTCAATGCCGCGCTGAGTTGTCCGGATACTGCGTTGCCTTCAACCAGTCGCGGCATTTGCTCGCGCCGCATACCGCTCGCAGCTAATGCGGCATCCGACCAGTCGCGTCGGCCTACATCCAGCCACAAGGTGCCGGATGCATCCGACATGTCTTCTACATAGTCGCCGCACAAGCGCCAGCGCACATAGGCTTTGGGTAGCAATACCTTGGCGACACGGTTGAATAGTTGTGGCTCGTGCTCCGCAACCCACATCAATTTGGGTGCCGTAAAGCCCGGCATCGCCAGATTGCCAGTGACACCATGCAACGGTGGCCAATCGCGTGTGAGTTGTTCACATTGGGGCGCACTGCGACTATCGTTCCACAAGATGCAGGGGCGCAGCACCGCGCCTTCGGCATCGAGCAGAGTGGCACCATGCATTTGACCGGACAGGCCGATGGCTTGTACTTGCGCCAATTCTTTGCCGTGGTGCGCCTGCAATTCGTCCAAACCATCGCAGACTGCTTGCCACCAGTGCTGTGGGTCCTGCTCGCTGAATCCTGGTTGCGGGCGGCTGACCGACAAAGGCCGACTAACGCTTGCTATTACCCGGTCATCCTCTCCCAGTAGCGCGGATTTCACGCTCGAAGTGCCAATATCTATTCCAAGTGTGATCAAGGTAAATTCTCTTTGACAAAAATGTCGATACGTATTCGTTCTTGGTCGATGACCACGCGCTCTTTGTTCAGTTGGGCTAGGGCCATGCGGAAGGCTGAGCGCAACTCGTGTCCGGCGTCTTGGTTGATCACGGCATCGGCTACACCATCCAGCAGCGCACGGCGTGCATGGGGCGTAAGCTCATGACAAACCCAGACGACCTGGGAGGCTCGTCCACTGTCAACCAATGCAGCCTGAATGCCGCGATTGCCTGCACCAATGCTGTACAACCCCGCCAATTGTTTTTCGCGTTTGAGCAAATTGGCGACCAACAGCCGGGTGCGATCCGAGTCGTCATGCCCCTCTAGCGCTGGTAGCAAAGTCAGTTGCGGGTGTTCCGCGGAAATTACCTGCTGAAATCCGAACAAGCGCTCTGCGTGGTCGCGTAGGGCATGGCTACCTAAAACGACGCCGACACGTTGCGCAGCAGGCGCCGCACCGAGGAAGCGACCGAGCAGCGTGGCGGCGGTGCGTCCTGCCGCCACATTGTCTATACCGACATAGTGGGTGCGCTGGGAGCTGGGCACATCGGACACCAGCGTGATGACTGTGGTGCCATCGGAGCACAAATCATCGATGGCGGCGCGTACCAGCGGATGGTCAAGCCCCATCAGCAATACCGCCGCGTAGCGACCTCTCAGTGTGGCTAATTGACGCGCCAGCGCCTCCGGTGAAAAAACGTCTACCCGGTGTACTGTGGCGGCCAAGCGTTGCTCGGTCAGCCAAGGACCTAGCGACTGAATCTGATCGACCAACATGGCTACGAAGCTGTTTTTCCCGGAGGGCAGCAATACAGCGACAGCGTGCGAGGAGCGTCCCCGCGCAAGCCGGGTCGCTGCTGGGTCCGCTCGATACTCCAAACGTTGTACAGCAGCCTGCACCTGCTCGACCGTGCTCGGGTGGACGCCTGCCCGGCCATGTAGAACCCTGTCCACGGTCGCTAGGCTAACACCCGCTGCGGCGGCAACGTCAATCAGCTGAGCGCGACGGGTTGAGGTATGTGGGTCCATAGGTGGGTTTGAATTTTAGTGAGAAGTAATGAGGTGCGCAACTCATTTTTAGAAATCATGCGTCAAAGTAAGGAATTTACTTTTTAAAAAAGTATAGCTACTGGATTGTGATGATTAGAATAATCAAAATGACTTGCGTACATCATTTTCTATCGCTTGTGCATCTGCGCTGTTTCAGTGTCCGCGCTTTCAGGGCGCGTTGGATGGCCGCTACGTCAAAAGGTTTAAAAATGATTCGGCTATTTCTTGTTACGTTGGTCTCACTTTGCGCACTGTCGGTTTCCAGTCCGTCCTTGGCATGTGATGGGGCTGTGTCTATTTGTGCAGCGCGGACTGTAGGGAGCTTTGCGCTCATCCAAGCCGGGCGGCCAGCGACGATTTTTGTGGATGCCTCGGCTGACTCAGCAGTGCACCATGTTGCAAAGAGTTTTGCCAAGGATTTAGAGCGCGTGAGTGGCAAGCCCGTGGACCGCTTCGCAGATGTGCGTGATGCCAAAGGCGCTGTCGTCGTCATCGGTGTACTGGGCCAAAGCTCTGTGGTCGATGAACTGGTGCGTGCCGGCAAGATCAATGTGAGGGATATCGCTGGTCAGTGGGAGGCCTATACACAGGTGGTGGTGGAGCGCCCCTTTCCCCATATTGCCCGAGCCTTAGTAATCGTTGGCGCAGACCGGCGCGGCGCAGTGTTTGGCACCTACGATATTGCCGAGAAGATGGGTGTATCGCCCTGGTACTGGTTTGCTGATGTCCCGGTTGCCAAGCGAACCAACGTGTTCATCACCGCCGGGTTCCGCCACGACGCACCCAAGGTCAAATACCGTGGCATCTTCATCAACGACGAGGCGCCTGCACTGACTGAGTGGGCCGCCAAACAGTTTGGTGGTGCCAATTCCAAGATGTATGCCCACGTTTTTGAGTTACTACTGCGCCTCAAAGGCAACTACCTGTGGCCCGCCATGTGGCCCCCCCGAGCGTTCAATGACGATGACCCACAGAACATGGTGCTGGCCGATGCCATGGGCGTGGTCATGGGCACATCCCACCACGAGCCGCTTACTCGCGCGCACGACGAATGGCACCGCAACACGGACAAGGGCGTGACGGGCGGCAAGTGGGACTACGCCACCAACGCAGTCAATCTGCGCAGTTTTTGGCGTGGGGGCATGGAGCGCATGGTGTCCAAGGGCAATGGCCAGTCGTATGAGGCCGTAGTCACCGTTGGCATGCGGGGCGATGGCGATGAAGCCATGTCAGAAGACACCGCAACCCAACTGCTGGAAACCATTGTGACCGACCAGCGCAGCATCATCCAAGAGGTCACCCAAAAGCCCGCAAGTGAGACACCGCAAATCTGGGCACTCTACAAAGAAGTGCAAGACTACTACGACCACGGCCTCAAGGTGCCGGACGACGTAACCTTGCTCTTTGCCGATGACAACTGGGGCCAGATCCGCCGCCTGCCCACGGCCGACTTGAACCGCAAAGGCGGCTTTGGCGTGTATTACCACTTTGACTATGTGGGTGGGCCGCGCAACTACAAATGGCTCAACACCAATCAAATCGAGAAGACCTGGCAGCAAATGGACCTGGCCTATGCGCGGGGTGCCAAGACCATGTCCATTGTCAACGTGGGTGACATCAAACCCATGGAGTTCCCGATCAGCTTCTTTCTAAAACAAGCCTGGGACCCTGAGTCTATGACGCCTGCGCAGCTCCGGCAGTATCCAGAAGAATGGGCGCGCACAACGTTTGGCCCGCTGAAGGCGAGGGCGATTGGTGACCTGATGACGCGGTACAGCAAGTTTGCAGCGCGTCGAAAACCTGAACTAATCGATGCCAACAGCTTCCCCCTTGGTGGCCTCAAAGGCGATCAGTTGGACGGTGGCGAGTTTGGCAAGATGGTGTCTGAGTGGCGTAGCCTGGAGCGTGACATGCGCAAAGTGAAAGCCGTTCTGCACAGTAACCAGCATTCTGCATACCTCCAGTTGATAGAGCATCCCATCGCAGCCCTGTCCAATCTGTACCAGATGTACTACGCTGTGGCTTGGAACCAGCAACTGGCCGCCAGCGGCGATACCCGGGCCAACACGTTCGCCGACCAAGCAGAAGCCGCGTTTCGGCGTGACAGCGCATTGACCGATACCTACCACCGCACCAATGGTGGCAAGTGGGACGGCATGATGGCGCAGACGCACATCGGCTATACCAATTGGCAACAGCCGCCAACACAGGTCATGCCCGAGGTGAAACGTATTCCAACTGGCGCAGCAGTGAAGCCCATAGTCTTCCGGTCGGATCTGTCTGGCAGTAAAGCTGACGCTTCATTAGCCCACGTAGTGGCCATCGAGGCACCGCACTACAGCCGGGTCATCCATGGCGCAGGCTTGGTGTGGACAACGATTCCCGACCTCGGCCGCACCCTGGGATCGGTCATCGCTTTGCCGCAAGGGCGCGCGGCCACCACACAACAGGATGCCGTGCGCCTGGAATACGACGTCACAGTTACTCAGGCGGGTGACTTGACGGTGCGGCTTTACTTGGCACCCACGCTGGACACCACTGGCAAGGGAATGTTGCAGATAGGTGTATCCATCGACAACGGCGCCATGCAAACCGTCACCGACAAGCTGCTGCCCGCCCCCAACGCGGCTACCTTGCAAGAGCAGAAGGATTGGAATCGCGCTGTGGAAGATAACGCCCGCGTAGTGCAAGCCACGTTCGTCGATGTAGCGGCTGGTAAACACACTATCAAAATTTGGCGCTTGGACGACAACGTGATCTTACAAAAGGTGGTGGCAAGCACAGGTGTTGTTCCGGTGCGCTATCTCGGGCCACAAGCCAGTAAACCTTAGCAAAAAGCAGCTACCTATTGAATACTCTGTTTCACTTCATCCTCAATAAATGATGTGTTATGAGGTGCGTCAATCATGTCATACTTAAGTTGATGCGATGGGACAGTCCATCGTTTGCGCACGGCGTTAGATCAGTTGCTGATCAACCGTTGAAGAACGCACTTCGGTGAACGCTATGAACCACATTGACAACATGGAGACAATCATGAAAATCACCCGCAATATCCGAACATTTGCTGGCTCTATGAAGCGCGCCAGTCTCACCGCTGCGCTTGTAGGCATCGCATTCCTTGGCGTGGCGCAAGCCCAACCGGTCACCCTCAATGTGGTCGATGTGGCGGGAAATCTCGCGCTCACACAAGAAGCGATGGAGAGCTTTGCGGCCAAAAATCCGCAACTGGTTTCGCGCATTACGTTCACCAAAGCCCCCGCGCCCGAGCTTCCCGGAAAATTACGCGCCATGCAGTCTGCAGGCCGCACCGACATTGACCTGGTGCTCACCGGCACCGACGCACTGGCGGCCGGTTTGGCGCTGAACCTGTGGGAGCCGCTGCTGCCAGCACATGCCGCCAAGTTTCCCAACCTGATGGACAACTACCTGCCCAGCGCCCGCAAGATGCAGGATCTGGCCAATGGGCAGGGCGTCATGGTGACCTATATGCCTGCGGGCCCTCTGCTGGAATACAACCCCGACAAGGTCAAGGCGATTCCAAAGACCCCGGCTGAACTGCTCGGTTGGTGCAAGGCCAACCCCAACCGGCTCATCTATGCGCGTCCCGCCAATTCAGGGCCAGGCCGCACCTTCCTGATGGGCCTGCCGTATTTGCTGGGAGATAAGAACCCCAAGGACCCGATTGACGGCTGGGACAAAACCTGGGCCTATCTGAAAGAGCTCAACACCTGCATCGAGTACTACCCCACCGGCACCGGGGCGGTGATGAAAGAGTTAGGCGAAGGCTCGCGCGACATGACAGTCACCGTGACCGGCTGGGACATCAACCCACGTGCGCTGGGCGTGGTGCCCAAGCAGTTCAAGGTTGCTGCGCTCGACGGCTTCACCTGGATCAACGATGCGCACTTCATGGTGATGCCCAAAGGCTTGCCCGCAGCACGGCAGGCCGTGGTGCTGGAGTTGATGGCATTTTTGCTCAAGCCGGAACAGCAGGCCCTGACCTATGACGCGGGCTATTTCTACCCTGGCCCGGCTATCAAAAACGTTCCCCTGAGCGCTGCGCCCCAGAAAAGCCAGGACGTCATCAAGGAATTTGGCCGCCCGGAATATGCCGACTGGATTGCCAAGCAGCCACACGCCCAGCCCCTGGAAGACAAGGCCATGGTGGCGGCCTTCAAAAAGTGGGACAAGGAAATTGGCGCCGCCAAAGGCAAATAACTTCATAAGGATTTGTGATGGCTGATACTCACAGTGCCTTGGTGCAGGGTGCAGGAAAAAATGCGTTCAAGCAATTGCGCCTGGATGCCGTGAGCCGACAGTTTGGTGGTGCCAATGCACTGGACAAACTCTCATTAACGATAGAGCGTGGCGAGTTCATCGCCCTGCTCGGCCCCTCGGGCTGCGGCAAATCCACAGCGCTCAACTGCATGGCGGGCCTGCTACCGCTGACCGGTGGCAGTATTTGGCTGGATGAGCAGCGCATTGACACCCTGCCGCCCGAGAAACGCGGCTTTGGCATGGTGTTTCAAAACTATGCGCTGTTTCCGCATCTGTCCGTCAGCCGCAATGTTGGCTTCGGGCTGAAGATGCGCGGCGTTGCGGCGGGCGAGATAGACCGCCGGGTTGCCGCAGCGCTGGACACCGTGCAACTGCAAGCCCACGCGCACAAGTTGCCCGGCCAGCTGTCGGGCGGGCAGCAGCAGCGGGTGGCCATTGCGCGGGCCATTGTGATCGAGCCGCCGCTGATCCTGATGGACGAGCCGCTGTCCAACCTGGATGCCAAGCTGCGCATCGAGATGCGCTCCGAAATCCGCCGCATCCACCGCGCCCAGGGCTGCTCCACGGTGTATGTCACCCACGACCAGGACGAGGCCCTGGCCATGGCCGACCGCGTGGTGGTCATGAAGCTGGGGGTGGTGCAACAGGTCGGCACACCACAACAGGTTTTTGCACGGCCCGCCACGCTGGATATTGCCCGCTTCATGGGCTACCGCAATGTGTTGCCCGTCAGGCTGGTGCAGTCAAGCGGCGTGGGCGTCACCCTGGAAGGGCCTCACGGTGTTCGACTGGAAGGGTCAGCCATGCAGCCGCTGACAAGCGGCGCTGCGATGGTGGCGATTCGACCGGACGAGATCGTCATTGGTGAGGGCCCCAACGCCTTTGCCGGCACCGTCGAAACCGCAGAGTACGGGGGCCGGGAATGGCTGCTGCAGGTGCGAACGGCCTTTGACGACCTGCTGTTTGTGCGCACGGCCCAGGTGGCCGCACCGGGTGACCGGATCATGCTCACGGCCCCAGCGGACCGTGTGCTGGTTTATGCCCCTGAGCGCCAGGAGGCCTGATATGACACGCCCCTGGTTTGACCCGGCCGTGGTGCTGGTCGCGCCCGCAGCAGCGGTGATGCTGATGTTCTTCGTCTACCCCTTTGCGTACGGACTGGTGCTCTCGTTCCAGCCGCAGGAGGGGGGTGTTTTTCAGAACTACATCCATTTCTTCCAGACCGAAGACCTGTGGCGAACCCTGGGCAATACGATGCAGCTTGCGCTGCCTGCGACCTGCATCAATGTATTTTTTGCACTGGCCATTGCCTACGCCACGCGCACCAAAGGCCCTTACCAGCGCCTGGTGTCCACGCTGCTGGTGATACCGCTCACCCTGGGTACCGTGCTGATCGCCGAGGGCATGCTGACCTATTTTGGGCCGCAGGGCTGGCTGGCGCAGTCCCTGCGCTGGCTACAGGTATATGAAGGCTCTATCCGCCTGACGCACAACTACTGGGGCGTGCTGATCTCGTTGGTCATCACCGGCTTTCCGTTTGCCTATCTGTTGATCCTGTCTTACATCACCGGCATAGACCCGGTGCTGCCACGCGCCGCCGCCACGCTGGGGGCAGACGGCTGGAACCGTTTTCGCCACATCTACCTGCCGCTGCTTACGCCCGGCCTGGTCATGGCGTTTTGCCTGAGTTTTGTGCAGGCGTTTTCGGTGTTCCCCTCGGCCGTGCTGCTGGGCTCACCCGCAGGTACTACGCGGGTGATTGCCATTGCGGCCTATGAGGCGGCTTTTGAGCAGTATGACTATTCACTCGCCTCCGCCGTGGCCATGGTGATGGGGGTAGCCCAACTGGCCATCGTGGCGGCGGCGCTGGCGTTGCGTTCGCTGTTTTACCGTGGGCCTGTGGCCGGAGGCAAAGGATGAGCACCATGGCATCAAACACAGGGGCCCTGCGCGACCGCGCATGGCGCGCGCTGGTCTGGGGGGTGATCGGTTTTTTTCTCGTCAACGTGGGGCTGCTGATTGCGGCGGTGGCAACCAACTCCGTCGCCACCCGCTGGCTGGGCACCTGGCTGCCCGATGCCTACACCGTCAGCTGGTACCTGGCAGCCTGGAAGGAGTTTCAGCTCGACCATGTGCTGGTGGTGACCGTGGTGGTGGTGTTCTCGGTGGTGTTTCTGTCGCTGCTGCTGGGCGTGCCCGCAGCCTACACCCTGGCGCGCAAGGATTTTCGGGGCAAGCGGATGCTGACCCTGCTGTTTCTGCTGCCGCTGATGGTGCCGCCCATTACCTATGGCATTCCACTGGCGACCGTGATGTACCAATTGCATCTGGCAGGCACCCTGCCGGGCGTGATCATCGCCAACATGATTCCGGCGCTGCCGTTTGTGATTCTGGTGATGACGCCGTTTGTGGAGCAGATCGACACCAACATCGAATCGGCTGCACGGGTGTTTGGTGCCAATACCCGCCAGATGTTCTTCTACACGCTGGTACCACTGCTCGCGCCGGGTGTGCTGGCGGCAGGCCTGCTGGTGCTGGTGCGCACGGTGGCCATGTTTGAGCTGACCTTTTTGGTGGCAGGGCCCGACACGCAAACATTGGTGGTGGCGCTGTACTACGCCGTGTTTGCAGCCGGTGTGCGGGCCGGGCAGTCGGTGGATGCGATGGCCATGATTTACATGGCGATCACGGTCTTGTGGCTGCTGATCGCGCTGCGGTTTGTGAACCCGACACAACTGGTCAGCCGTGTGAAAGAACATCCGACCAAGGGTTGACTGGTAAACCGACCGGCAAACTAGGGAAGACCCTAGTACTAGGCGAGCTCAAAAAAGCATTTAATTCGACCATCGCACTAATTGGCGATAATGCACCCCTTTCAATCGGTGCGTAACTCGATAGTCACATTGTTCAAGCTAATTCTTCAAAGTGTCATGACAATTTCTGGGTGGGGGCTTTCAAAGCTGGTGATGGTTGCTCAGCCTCTGTTGAGGCGCGTGACATTTGCGCTCTTGGTAGTTCCTGTGGCCGCCAATGGATCGAAAAATTGCGGTGGTAATCTGGGTATATCCAATAACCTTAGGACCCATCCATGCTAGTAACAGGTGATCAACAGCTTCTGCGGCAAATTAATCGTATGGTGCTCGTGCGCAAGCTTTTGAGCGAGTCTGAGCTGTCGCGTGCAGACTTGGCCGAAGCTGTCGGACTTACAAAGTCCACTGTGAGCTTGCTGGTTCGCGAGCTTGTGGAGGAGGGTTGGTTCAGCGAAAGCGAGCTGGTCGTTACGGGTAGTTTGGGACGACGTCCCACGCCATTGCACATTGACGGTGCGCGCTTGGCTCTGCTCGGGGCCGATCTTGGCATCGATGAAATTCGCATTGTCGCAACCAACCTACTGGGCGAAGTACTGGAGCACCATGTAGTGCCCTACGAAAACGTCAATAACGTTTCAGCGTGCCTGAAGTTGCTAGCCAAAGCTATGGTTCGCGTCGCCCGCAAACTCATCACCCAGCAGCGAACCATTCTCGGCATCGGTGTAGGCATGCACGGTGGTGTCGACGAGTCTGCGGGTGTCTTGCACTTTGCTCCTAACCTCGGCTGGAAAAACGTAAATGCAGCCGAGCAACTGCGCAACCATTTCCTTGCCACGCCTCTAGCCGATCTCCCGCTCTTTGTTCAAAATGAAGCCGATGTCGCTGCACTGGCCGAGTTTGAATTCTCTGCACAGTCAGGGGCGGACCCGCTGATCTACTTAAGTATTGGCTATGGAGTCGGTGCTGGTGTTGTGGTTCGCGACAGCCTGCTAACCGGCTATCGCGGATTTGCTGGCGAGGTTGGGCATACGATTTTGCAAGCCAACGGGCCGCTCTGCTCATGCGGGCGCCGTGGCTGTGCGGAGGCCGTTATCGGGTTGGGCAATTTGCTGGGCAAGGTCGGAAAGTCCATGCCTGAGAGGCGACAGGCGCTACAGACGCTGTTTGAGCAAGTTCAATCGGGCGTAGCGTCGCGGACTGCCGCAGTCGAAGTAGCGGGTCGAAACTTAGGGGTGCTGCTCAACAATTTGTGGGTTGCCTTTGACCCTATGCGGATTGTGTTGGGCGGCCCTGCCATGCAGCTGGGCGACGCCTTTCTCTCCCCAGCGCTCGCCGTACTCAAAGAGTATTCGACTGTGGCCCAGTTGCCCGCCCCACTAATCCAGACCACTGGCTACGGCGAAGACGCAGTAGCCATTGGTGCCGCAGCCTTGGTCCGTTATCACTTAACACGACCGCTCACTTATCAAAACCAACCCTCAACTGGAACGAGACATGACTGACTATTTCAAAGATATTGCACCCATTCGCTACGAGGGGCCGCAAAGCAACAATCCCTTAGCCTACCGCTGGTACGACGAAAATCGCATCGTGCTCGGAAAGACTATGAAGGAGCAACTGCGCTTCGCGGTTTGCTACTGGCACAACTTCTGCTGGAATGGCTTCGATCCTTTCAGCCACACCGGCACGCTGGAGCGTCCCTGGTGGACGATTCAGGACCCGATGGCTTCGGCCAAGGCCAAGGCCGACGCCGCTTTCTCCTTCATGAGCAAGTTGGGCCTACCCTATTACGCCTTCCACGACCGCGATGTGGCACCCGAAGGCGCAACCCCCCGTGAGTCAGTAGACAATCTCAAGGCCATGGTCGATGTGCTGGGCCAAAAGCAGGCCGACACGGGTATCAAGCTGCTCTGGGGCACAGCCAACGCTTTCAGCCACCGCCGATTCATGAGCGGTGCCGCCACCAATCCGGACGCCGAGACTTTTGCAATGGCAGCTCTACAGGTGCGTGAAGCCATGAACGCCACCAAGGCGCTTGGCGGTATCAACTACGTTTTGTGGGGTGGCCGTGAAGGCTACGAGACTCTGCTCAACACCGACCTCAAGCGTGAAGGTGAACAGTTTGGTCGCTTCCTGCAAATGGTGGTGGAGTACAAGCACAAGATTGGCATTCCGGGTTTCATCATGTTGGAGCCCAAACCGCGCGAGCCCAGCAAGCACCAGTACGACTTCGATGTCGCCACCGTCTACGGCACGCTGCAGCGCTGGGGTCTGGAGAAGGAAGTCAAGGTCAACATAGAAGCCAACCACGCCACACTGGCCGGGCACAGCTTTGAACACGAAATCGCCATGGCCAACGCCACTGGCCTTTTCGGATCCATCGACATGAACCGCGGCGACATGCAGTGCGGCTGGGACACCGATCAGTTCCCCAACAATATTCCAGAAACCGCACTGGCTCTGTACTACATCCTGCAAGGCGGCGGCTACACCCATGGTGGTACCAACTTTGACGCCAAGGCGCGCCGCCAATCGCTGGACGCAGAGGACATGTTCCACTCCCACATCGGCGGCGTGGATGTCTGCGCCAAGGCCTTGCTGATGGCTGAAGCCATGATCAACGACGGCACCATGCGCAAGTTTGTCGATCAACGCTACAGCAGCTGGACCGCGCCTTGGGCGCAGGATGTACTGGCGGGCAAGAGCACGCTCGATGCCGTGGCCCAGCAAGCCTGGGACCGCAACATCGACCAGCCGCCGGTCTCGGGTCGCCAGGAATTCCTGGAGAACTGGTGCAACAAGTTCGTCGCCTAATGGATTCAGTTAAGCCATGACCCAAATGATCCAGAACCCGGTGCTGCCGGGCTTTCATCCCGACCCGTCGATCTGCCGTGTCGGTGACGACTATTACCTCGCCACCTCGACCTTCGAATGGTGGCCGGCAGTGCGCATCCACCATAGCAAAGACCTTGTCCATTGGCAGCACCGCGCTTACGCAGTCACGCGCAAGAGCCAGCTCGATCTGACCGGTCATCCGGACTCGTCCGGCATCTGGGCCCCGTGCCTGAGTTATACAGACGGTCTGTTCTGGATGGTCTACACCGATGTGCGTAGCATGTACGGCGCGCACAAGGATGCACACAACTACCTCATTACGGCGCCGTCGATTGACGGACCCTGGAGCGAACGCACTTTCCTGAACAGCTCGGGCTTTGACGCGAGCATGTTCCATGACGAGGATGGGCGTCACTGGCTGCTCAACCAGCAGTGGATCCATGTGCCTGGCAAGCACAATTTCAATGGCATCTTGCTGCAGGAGTACGACGCGAAAGCGGGCCGCCTGGTCGGTCCCGTGAAGAACATCTATGCCGGTACCGAGTTGCAGGTCGTCGAAGGCCCACACATCTATCGCCGCAATGGTTGGTACTACCTGATGACGGCGGAAGGTGGCACCTTCTGCGAGCATGCCGTCACGCTGGCCCGCTCGCGCAACATCGACGGCCCCTACGAGACCTTGCCCGGCAACCCTTTGCTAACAGCCTGGAAGCAGCGCACCGATGGCCTGCAACGCTCCGGTCACGCCAGCCTGGTGGAGACCCAGACCGGCGAATGGATGCTGGCCCATCTGTGCGGCAGGCCACTGGAGTGGAGTGGCCCGAATTTGGATCAGAACGATCCCGCCAACGGTTACCCGGCCCTGCATTGCCCGCTCGGCCGCGAGACGGCGCTGCAGCGCATTCATTGGCGTGACGACGACTGGCCCGAGATCGAGGGCGGCGGCAACCGGCCGCACGCACAGGTCGCTGCACCGGCGCTGCCTGCCCATCCGTTTCCGGCCGAACCGGTGCGCGACGATTTCGATGCGATTGAACTCAGTCCGCATCTCAACGCGCTTCGCGTTCCTTTCGACGAGAGTTGGTTGTCTCTGGGTGAGCGCCCGGGCTGGCTGCGCCTTAAAGGCCGCGAATCGTTGATGAGTCTTTTTGAACAAAGTCTTGTCGCGCGGCGCCAGCAGCACTTCAACTGCCGGGTCGAGACACGCCTGGAGTTCGCGCCCACGCACTTCCAGCAGATGGCGGGCCTGGCGGCCTACTACAACACCAGCAACCATGCTTATCTGCACGTGACCTGTGATCCTGACAGCAGCGCGCGTGTATTGCGTCTGCAGATCAACCGCGATGGCAAGCTCAGCGAAGCCTGCATACCCTTGGCGTTGGCGGACGGTGCGGTGGACCTGGCGGTTGAGTTCCACCATGCGCATTACCAGTTCCACTTCGGGCAGGGTGGGGTGTGGCAGTCTTTCGGTCCAGCGCTGGATACCGCCATGCTCAGCGACGAGTTCGCCACCCGCTTCGAGGATGGCTTCGCGCGCAGCTTCGGCTTCACCGGCAACTTCATCGGCTTGGCTTGTCAGGACCTTGCGGGGACACGGGCGCATGCGGACTTCGACTACTTCGACTACGAAGGGCGATCCTAAAAGCCCAGGGTACGCAGCACTGACTCACAAACAAAAAGAGACGAGACAAAAACATGGCCCAGCCCCTTTCATTCATCGAAAAAGCCGGCTACAGCGCCGGCGATGCCGCAGCGAACCTGGTCTTCATGACCATGATCCTGTTCCAGCTGAATTTCTATACCGATGTGTTCGGGCTGAGCGCCAACGCGGCCGCTGCCATCCTGCTGTGGCCGCGGTTGTGGGATGCGGTATTCGATCCGGTCATGGGCGTGCTAGCGGATCGCACCGAGACGCGCTGGGGTAAGTTCAGGCCGTGGATTCTATGGACCTCGGTACCCTGGGCCGTGGTTATGGTCCTGGCCTACACCACGCCCGACCCGAGCTGGGGATGGAGCACGGGTATGGTGATCGCCTACGCAGGTATCACCAACACCGTGCTGATGACGCTGTACTCGATGAACAACATGCCGTACTCCGCCCTGGGCGGGGTCATGACGGCCGATCTGAACGAGCGCACCAAACTCAACTCCTACCGCTTTGTCTCGGTCAATATCGCGCAGTTCGCGGTGGGGGGGCTCACCCTGCCGCTGGTAGCCAAGTTCGCACAGGGCGCAGATCGCCAGCATGGCTGGCAGGTCACCATGACCATCTGGGCCGTGGCCTGCCTGGTGCTGTTCATGGTCACATTTTTCACCACCAAGGAGCGAATCAAGCCCGTCGCACAGGTGCAGTCATCGCCCAAAGAGGACTTCTTAGATTTGCTGAAAAACGGCCCGTGGATTGCATTGGTCTGCTACACCTTGTTTCACTTCGCCCTGCTGGCGCTACGCGGCGGCGCGCACTACAACTATTACCACCACTTTGCCGACAAGGCGGCGATGTTCGACTTCTTGGAAATGCTCGGCCTCACCACCGCGGACGCAGCCAGCTCGGGCAGCCTGGCGGACACAATGGGCTATATCGTGCACGGTACGCGCGGCAACATTGCCAACTCCAACGTCGCTGATGTGTTTAACAGTATTGTCAACATGATCGGCACCGGTACCACCATTCTCGTCATCATGCTGTCCACAGGCTTGAGTGCCCGCTTTGGCAAGCGCACGGTGGCTACCACCTGTTTTGCGTTGTCTACACTCACTGCACTAGCGCTGTACTTTCTACCGCCTACGGCAGTCTGGGGCATGGTGGGCTTGGCCTTTGCCGGTGCTGTGGTTTATGCACCCAGTTGCGCTGTCATGTGGGCCATGTATGCGGATGCGGCCGACTACTCTGAGTGGCAGACAGGCCGTCGCTTCACCGGTATGGTGTTTGCGACCATTGGCTTCTCGCTAAAGGCAGGACTCGCGTTGGGGTCGGCTTGCCTGCTGTGGTTGCTTGCGGGTTTCTTTAACTATGACACCCAGATGCCAGCCGCAGCCAATGCCATAGAAGGCTATCGTTTCATGTCCAGCATCGTGGTGGCCCTGTTATTTGCGGCCTGTACGGCCTGCTTAATTGCCAACAAGCTGAGCAAACAGACCACGCTGCAGATGGCCGAAGAGCTGGCCCAGCGTCGCCGCGAGGCGGGTGTCGCGGCAGCCTGACAGATCGGGCCTAGCGCACGCTCTTTTGTAGACCCGACGCGGGAAAACACCTATTCCAAGAAATTCCTCTAAAACGCCTAATTAGTTCACTGATCGAATTAAAGTGCTGAAAATTTGCAATGCAGATCAACTGCCCTTAGTCGAGCTGTGAACCGCAGGCTTTCTCGTGTATAGCCGACCCTAGAACCATAAGGAGACATCCAGTGAAACATAAGCAACTAGACAGGCCGCCGGTTCGCCGCGCCTTCCAATCCAAAGTCCACCCCATCGCCGCCGCCTGCGCCACCCTGCTGGCCCTGAGCACCCCCCTGACCTACGCCCAAGCCA
>NKIO01000041.1 GCA_002255935.1 Comamonadaceae bacterium PBBC2 | reverse complement strand
CTGGGGGGTAATCTCTTGCAGCCGGGCCCACAGGAACCTGATGATTTCGTCCTTTTGCGCGTGGCTGAGTTGGCTGAGGTCGGGCAGGCTTTGCATTGCGGGCGATTGTCGCTCACTATTTCATAGCGGTGACGAATTCACGCGTTTATTCTCGATTTGAATCATTGGGAGCTGAGTAGTTACGCCGCGCCACCGGCAGCAGGCGAAACGCCAGTGCGCCCAGCACCAGCAAAACCGCCACACTCACCATGACACCGGCATACGGATCTTGCCCCAAGGCCAGTGACCAGGAGGCCGCAAGGCCGCTCAGGCTCTGCACGATGGCAACACCCAGAAACATGGCCATGGTGAAGACTGACATGGCGCGCCCGCTCATTTCGGCGCTGTAGGAGGCACGCACGTTGGCGTACTGCAGAATGCCGGCCCCAGAAAGCACCGCCAGCGCCACCATTCCGCCAACATCCACCCAAACCAGCGGCAGAAACGCCATCAGCGTTAGGACCGTAGCCATGGCCAATACCGCGCGCATGATCCATAGCCTTCGCCGGGCCGGGCCAGGTTCGAAGTGGCCAAACATCGCGGGCGTGAACAAGGACAGCAATGAAACGACCAGGGCCACATTGCCGGTCTGGACCAGCGTCATTCCATGGCGGTGCATGAGTAGTGGTCCTAGCCAGAGACCGCGCAGCGTCAGGAATGAGGCGTAAGTAACCATAGCCAGTGCCAGGATGCCCACCGTTTGGGGCAGCAACAGCAGAGCCCCAAAGCCGCGCAAGGCATGCCCCAGACTTTCCGGACGCTGATGCGCTGTGGCGACACCCTCGTGCAATTGCCGGTAGACCAGCAACCAAGAAATGCAGGCCAGCCCCGCCAAGACGGCATACCCCATGCGCCAAGAACTCACGTCAATGAGCCACGCAAATGGAGTGCCCGTGAGCACCAGCCCGAGCCCCCCCATCCCCATAGCCATGCCTGAAATCGCAGCAAACCGCTCTGCGGGGAAGCGCCTTGCAATAAAAAGCGTGCACACCACGAAGGCTGGCGAGCAACCCATGCCGACCAAGACCTGGCCCATCACCAGTACGGTGTAGTTGGGTGCCAGCGCAGAGGTAATGGCACCCAGGATGGCCAGGGGGAAGGTGAAAAGCCAGGTACGGCGCAGTCCATAAAAATCCAGAGCGATCCCAACGGCGAACTGACTCAACCCAAAAGAGAAGGCAAAGGTAGCCGCAAAAAATCCCAATGCCTGCGCGGATAGACCGAAGTCCTGCTGCAATCCAGTCGCCATCATGGCCGTCACGGTACGAAAAGCTTGGCTCAGGGCGAACGCACTGACCAAGGTAAACAGGGTCAGCCAGGGCATGGAGATTTCGGATCGGACGGGAGAGTCGGGGGATGTAGACATGGCGAAAACAAGAACTAAAAGTGCTCACAATAGTGCGGTAACGAAATTGGAACGCGACCGCTTCTCAGCATGGCAGTATGAATTGCCTTGAAATCAGCGCGATGCTTTCGACGTCACATTCAGTTTTTAAAACAAAGAAGAGCGCCTACATGCCAATTACCCTGCGGTCACTGACGACACTCTGTGTATTTCTTTTTCTCCATTGCGCTCCTGTGCATGCACTCGAGACTAGTCGGCCAGACAGTCTGAAGAGCGATATTCCAGAAAAATTTACGCCCAAGCTTGACGCATTTGACTATGTCAAGCGCGTTGAAATGGTTCCCATGCGCGACGGTGTCAAGCTCAATACCGTGATTTTGATTCCAAAGGGTGCGAACAAGGTGCCCATCATCCTCAATCGGACGCCCTATAACGCCACATCAAAATTTGCAAAAAATAGCCCGGCGCTCACTTCAGTCGCGCCGCAGTTCATGGACACCGTGGCACAGGCGCGCTACATCCTGGTTTCGCAAGATATACGCGGCAAGTACAAATCCGAAGGCAATTACGTGATGACCCGTCCGCAGGTCGGACCGCTCAACGATAGCGGTTTAGACCACGCGACTGACGCTTACGACACCATTGATTGGCTTGTAAAAAACTTGCCGGAAAGTAATGGACGCGTGGCGATGATGGGCGGCTCCTACGAAGGCTTTACCAGCTTGATGGCAACGCTTAACCCCCATCCAGCGCTGAAAGTTTCGATCCCGTTTGCGCCCATGGTGGATGGCTGGATAGGTGACGATTGGTTTCACAACGGAGCCTTCCGTCAGACCGGTACGCTTGAATACATCTACGGCCAAGAAGCGAGCCGGTCGGGCGATTACGAGTGGTGGACCGGCAAGCGAGATCAGTTTGAAGAATATTCAAGCGTATGGTCCGCAAGCGATATGGCTAAACGCAAGGGAATAGAGAGTTTAGGTTTTTGGAAAGCTTTGGCCAGTCACCCTAGCTACGATTCCTATTGGTCAGATCAGGCGCTGGACAAGTTTTTCGCCACCCAGCCCATCAAAGTCCCGATGATGATCGTCGCTGGTCTTTTTGACCAGGAGGACAGTTATGGCGGACCAGCACTATTCCGTGCGCTCTCTAAACGATCGGATGCTGCCGGCAAGCTGCACTTAATTTTGGGCCCCTGGAACCATGGGGGTGGCCGCCGGGCGGGGGGAGCGATTGGCCCGATCCAATTTGATGGCGACACTGCGGTTTGGTTTCGTAACCAGGTGATGCAACCATTCCTGGATCACTTTCTTGTCGACGGGCCTAAGCCCAACCTGAGCCCTGCGTTGGTGTACCAAACCGGTACCAACAAATGGCAGCAATTTGACACATGGCCCCAAGGCTGCAATGAAGGATGCGCGTTCAAAACCAAGTCGCTCTATCTTGGCCCCCAAGGGACGTTGAGCTTTGCAACCCCGAAGCCAGTAACGGGCGAAGCAATGTCTGATTCCTACCCATCCGATCCCGCTAAGCCTGTGCCTTTCATCCCCCGTCCTATTGTGACCACGCAGGGTGAGAATCGTTGGGATGAATGGCTCATGATCGATCAGCGCTTTGTAGATGGGCGCCCGGACGTGTTGACCTACGTAACGGAACCACTGACCCAAGCTGTCACTGTTTCAGGTGAGCCCAAAGGGCGTCTGTTTGCTTCCACTACGGGGACGGACGCCGATTGGGTCGTCAAGCTCATTGATGTGTGGCCTGATGAGAATCCAGTGCGACCGGTTATGGGCGGGTATCAGCTCATGGTTGCTGCCGATATTTTGCGGGGGCGCTATCGCACGGACTTTGCAAAACCGAATCCCTTAGAGCCCAACAAGGTGCTGGAATTCAACGTGCGCTTGCCCCATGTCAATCATGTATTTAAACCAGGCCACAAGATCATGGTGCAAATCCAATCGTCCTGGTTTCCCTTATACGACCGCAATCCCCAAACCTATGTACAGAACATCATGTTCGCCCAGCCTGCGGACTATCGCAAGCAGACCCACACCATTCACCATTCCGTAGCGGCACCGAGCGCCATCGATCTTCCTATCGTTTTGAAACCCTGACGTGCAGTTGAAAGATCGGCTTGCCCCCGGCTAAAAGAGTCTGATGGACGCTTGTACAGTTGGTATGCCGAGGCAATCCCATCGCACCCGCAGGCAACTTCGTCGCGTATTTCAAGCCTTGGTCGCAGGTCTGGGGTAGTTTGCCGGTGCCCGCAGGCAAACTACAGGCTCCACTGCCCCCACCCCATGGGCCTGCCATGACAACCACACACCAATTGCCAGCCAAGCCGACCACCAAAACCCTGCTAGACCCCTGGCGCACGCCGCGCACCCGGGTGTTGCTGGGCCTGGGCATTTTTGCGGGCTGCGTCATCGTCTGGATGATGATCACCGGGTTCGATGCGGCCCGCTTGTTCCGCACGGGGCCGTGGGAGTTGCTGAGCATGGCGCTGGTGTGTGTGGGCGCGCAACTGCTGCTGGGAGCGGGCTTGCGGTTTTTGCCGGCGGACCCGCGGGTGGCTAACTTTGTGGTGATTTTTGGCTTGGTGTATGCGGCGTGCATGGCCACCAGCGTGCTGGCCATTACCTCCTTGCCGCAGTGGGTGTACCCGTTTGGGGCGAAGAAGATACATGCCCTGAACGGTGGCTTGATCGCCAGCCTGCTGGCACCTCTGTTGACCGCAGCGTGGCTGGTGGTGAGCGATATGCGCTTGTCGGCCCTGGAGCCTGGGCGCGAGGCCCGCATGCGCGCGGCCCAGGCGCTAAAGAACACCAAGCCGGTTTCAGGCTCGGTCTGGGCTCGCTTAGGCTACCAAATCAAGCAGGCGCAAGCCTGGTACAGCTGGCGCCTGCCGGTGACGCTAGACAGCCAGTTGCTGGATGCGTTTACCTGGCCACGCGTGCTGGTGCGCAATCTGGTCGAAGGTGCGGTGCTTGCCTTTTTCATTGGGCTGATGACTTCCGTGCTGATAGGCGCGGGCTTGTTTGGCGAGCCCAAGCTGGTCTTTGCAGCGGCTGACAAACTGGAGGGCCAGTTGCCCGACTGGTTCACCAGCCTGGGGTATTTTTTGGTGCTGGGGGCGGGCACGTGGGTGCTGGCTTTGGCACGGCGTTGGGCCAAGTGGGTGAACCACTCGGTAACCGCAGCCACGGCAGCGGTGTGGCTGGGGCACTTGGGTGTGGCGGGTGTGTGTGCCTATGCCTGGGGCGATACGCCGGGCCTGCCCTCGTGGCTGAACCCGGTGGTGTTTTCACTCAGCATTTGGTGCGGCATGCGCACCCTGGCCATTTTGAACCAGCGCAGTGAAGCCATTCAGGCGGCCCAGCGCGTGGCCGCCAGCGAACAAGCCGTGCGCGCCGAGAGCGCACAAACCCTGGCACTGGCCGATTTGAAGGCGCTGCAAGCGCAAATCGAGCCGCACTTTTTGTACAACACCCTGGCCAATTTGCAGCTGCTGATTCGTCAAGACGGCGCGCGTGCGGACGCGATGACCGGGCATTTGATCGACTACCTGCGCGCGCGCCTGCCGCTGATGCGCGCACACAGCGTGCCGCTGGCGGGCGAGTTTGAGTTGGTGCGCAGCTACCTGGAGCTGTTAAAAATCCGCATGGGCAGTCGCCTGAGTCTGCAGTTGGATTTGCCGGACGATTGTGCCCAGGCCAGCGTGCCGCCGTTAGTAGTGATGACGCTGGTAGAGAACGCCATCAAGCACGGCCTGGAGCCCAAGCGCGGTGGGGGCAGCATTGCCGTAAGCGCCGCGCGCAGTGCCGACTGGATCACGGTGCGTGTGGCAGATACGGGCGTGGGGTTTGGCGCTGCGGTAGGTACATCTACGGGCGGCACCGGCGTGGGTCTGGTTAACATCCAAGAGCGCCTGCGGCTCAGCCACCCGGATGCCCGTGATGCCCAAGGTCTGGCTGCCCGTGTCGAGCTTTTGCACAACGCGCCCCAAGGCGTGGTTGCCGTGCTCCACCTCCCCTTTATTCCCTGATTAGCAAGTGATGACCTCCATGCCAACCCATTCACCCCTGCAAGCGGCTCAGAGCCCCCGGCTCATTCGCGTACTCATCGCGGAAGACGAAGACCTCATTCGCGATGAGATGGCCCGCCTGCTGGCGCTGCACTGGCCCGACGCGCAACTGGTAGGTTCCGCCGAAGACGGCGCACACGCCCTGGAGCTATGGGAAGAGCACCAGCCCGATGTCGCGTTTTTAGATATTCAAATGCCCGGCATGACCGGCCTGCAAGTGGCCAGCCTGATGACGGCGCAGCCTGCGGCGAACACGCAGATTGTCTTCGTCACCGCCTATGACCAGTACGCGCTGGCCGCCTTTGAGGCCGGTGCCGTGGACTACCTGCTCAAGCCCGTGCGGCCCGAACGTCTGCTGCAGGTGATAGCCAAACTGAAGGCGCGCTGGCACGCCGTGCAGGGGGCTGCTTCAAACCCTAATGCCAGTAGCCCACAGGCCGCAGTGCCGCCCGATCTGGCCCTGGTGATTCAAAACCTGGCGCGCCAGCTGCACACCCCGCCCGCGCGCGAGCCCATCACTTGGCTCAGCGCATCCCTGGGGCAAAACATCAAACTGATTGCAGTCAAAGACATCGTCTATTTTCAGAGCGACAACAAGTACACCCGCATCGTTACCGCCGAGGGCGAAGCCCTGGTGCGCAAGAGCCTGCGGGAGTTGCTGGATGAACTGGACGGCGCTGTCTTCAAGCAAGTACACCGGGGCTCTGTGGTCAATATGCTGTGTGTGAGCGGCGTGAGCCGGGATGAGAACGGCAAGGGCACCGTCAAATTCAAAGGCATCACCGACACGGTGGACGTGAGCAGCGCCTATATGGGAATTTTCCGGCCGACTTAAACTGCTATCTTCTTTATAGCTGCTCCCGCACTATCCATGGGCTGCATGGCACATTGGGCTGTTAAGTGAAAGTGAACTTGTGCAGGTAGGCCTGCACGATGCGCGCCCGCTAGCCAGCCTAGCCAACAACCGGTGGTTGCCGAAGAATCCAGCCGTTTCCGTCCGGGTCGTTGAACATGGCGTATCGGCCCCAGGGCTCCGCTTTGATCTCTCCGATTTCTAGCCCACGGCCGCGTAGCAAGCTGTGTTCGGCATCTATGTTGTCGGTGTTCACCATGACGCCTTGGAGTCCACCGGGTTTCATCTGCTCGAACCAGTTCACCAAGGCGATCGTCACGCTTTGACCTTGCGGGGCCAGCTGAATCCAAGTCATACCCGGCCCCATCGGCTCCTCCCGTACCAGCGCGAAGCCCAGCACGTCCATGTAAAAGCGCTTGGCGCGCTGCGGGTCGCTCACGGGGACCGAGATGATTTCGAAGCTGTGAATGGTCATTGGATGCTCCTGGGTGGATTGCGCGGCCAACGAGAGGCAGTGCAGTCATTGCCGTCTCGCTCTCGAATATAGGACACCGTCGCGGGCTAGTGGGCCGAAGGCTGGAATCACCAGATGCTTTTCCAGTAGGCCTTCACGCACAAATTTAAGCTTTTCGAGAACCCGCTGAGAACGCACATGTTCTGCGTCGCAGACTGTTGACAGTTGACGCAATGTGTTGTTTTCAAAAAGCCATGTGATAGCTGCGTGGCCCGCCTCGGCGACGAGTCCACAACCCCAGTGTTGTTTGTCTATGCCGAAGTGAATTTGGGCGCTATCTTCATTTCTTATAACGAGGAATATGCCGATCGGTAAGTCGACGTGACGCTCTGCAATCACCCACGCGAATGACGCGTCTTCTTTGCTCCAAGCGTGTACGCACCACTTTTCCAGGAATTCGGCTGTCTGCGACATTGATGTGTGCACTCCGCGCGTAAGGTAGTGAGCGCAATCTGGCTCACCGCAATAGGCATGGAAAAGAGCATCAGCATCGCTTGATCGTGCTTGACGAAGGATCAAGCGCGATGCTGTCAAGGTCTTCGAGAGCCGATTCATAAGCTACCGACTAGCATTTCGTCAGCACATGGTTCTCATGGCCCACGCCGCCGAGCATAAAGACATGGGTGCCAGTCTTCTGGTACCCATGCGCCGTGTAAAAGCGCATGGCTCGCGCGTTGCGCGCATTTACTGTGAGCCAGAGCCCAGAATCAGCAGGTGCATGAACCCGCGCCATGCTCTCGGCCTGTCGCAGCAGTGCGGACCCAATGCCTTGGCCCAGAAAGTGCGCTTGAACATACAGCGTTTCCAGTTCAATGCTGCTAGCTGTTTTGTTCGGGTTGGGGTTGGGGTTGGGGTTGGGGCTCGGGCACGTTGCATTCAGCCGCAGTACCGCAAAGCCCAGCAAGTTTTCATCGCACTCCGCCACCAGGGTGATGGCGTACGGGTCCTCTAGAGAAGCAGCAAACTTGGCGGGTGTGATTTCACGCAACACATAGTCCGCAATCACCGACGACACGCCCTCGGTGGCATAGGTGTGCAGCCAGACTTGCGCGGCCAATACTGCCAGCACGTTCGCATCCGCAGCGCGGGCGGATCGCAGGCTAAAGCGTGGGTTCATGGATGCAAACTGCTATCGATCTGCGTACCGGAGCGCGCGCGCGGCGGGCGACACGGTTTCAAAGTAGGCGTTGTGGGATGGGTAGGCCATAGCGAAGAACATTCTAGGTCTGCGCGTATTCAGGCAAGCCCACTGTCCCCCGCGTTACGCATTCCCCGCTTTGCAAAGCTGCGGCCCCCTAAGATGCATTTTTCGAAATCTGGAGCGATCATGAATTTGCGTTTTGACGACAAGGTGGTGCTGGTGACGGGCGGCGGCGGCGGTATTGGGCGGGCGAGTGCGCTGGCGTTTGCGCGCGCAGGTGCGCAAGTGGCGGTGACGGACCGCGACGCCCAGGCGGGCGAAGAGACCGTACGCCAAGTGCAGGCGCTGGGCGCGCAAGCGGTGTTCATTCAGGCGGACGTGACCCAGGCCACACAAGTGCAGGCCATGGTGGCGCAGGTGGTGTCGCACTTTGGGCGCTTGGACTGCGCGTTTAACAACGCCGGCATTGAAGAAGAGCACATGCGCCTGGCCGACTGCGACGAGTCGATTTTTGACCGCATCATGGCGGTGAACGTGAAGGGCGTGTGGCTGTGCATGAAATACCAGCTGGCCCACATGGCGCAAAACGGCGGTGGCTCTATCGTCAACACCGCCTCAGTGGCCGGGCTCATTGGCGCGCCCAAGATGGCGGCCTACAGCGCCAGCAAACACGCCGTCATCGGCCTGACCAAATCAGCCGCTGTGGAATACGGCCGCAAGAAGATCCGCGTGAACGCGGTTTGCCCCGCCGTGATCAACACCGAGATGTTTGTGCGCGCGGTGCAAGCCGATCCCAAAATTGGCCCCGCCATCACGCAGGCCCACCCCGTGGGGCGCATTGGTGAGGCGGATGAAGTGGCTGCCGCCGTGGTGTGGCTCAGCTCCGATGCCGCGTCCTTCGTAACCGGGCTGGCGCACACGGTGGATGGGGGCTTGACTTCGGTTTGAGGTATTGAGCTTTGCAGCGGGGCGCTACCAAATTAGTAGCTGCTCCCGCACTATCCACGGCCTGAATGGCCAGTTTGGCATATAAAGATGTGTTCAGATGCGCAATTCCGGGGAGAGTTTTGCTCTGGGTGTTGTAGCGTCAAAACTGGCTGTTTATCCAGCAAAAGATAATGGCCGCTCACGTAAGTTATTGTTAATAAACAAGTTTTTGTGTTTAAGGATTTCATTGTCCTGTGCTGAAGATAATGAAACAGCCGGTGGCATATGCTACTTTTCTAGCTAGCAAGCCGCAGTCAAAGACCTGCCAAACTGCCGAAAAGACTTTAGCTTGCCTAGCTGGCCAAAGTTGGCTGGCACCTTCTCTGCAATGCGCACTGCGGCCAGCTTGGGCTGATAGCTACCTTGTGCGGGCTGTGGGCCAAATGGGATGTTGTAAGTATCAAAGAGCTTTTCAAGTTTCTTCTTTGGGTTGGCCTCAGTCTCGGCGTTCTTGTTGTCCTTGATGGTTACCGGATGCGCTGGACGAGAAAACACAGCAGAAAGCGCCGATCCATCGGCCAGCAGCCAAGCCTCCAGCTCCTTGTGAATGGCTATGAGATATAGACAAGGGTGCGCTTCCACTCCAGCGGTGACCAACGAGGGCTGCAAGTCCTGCCGGTCTTGTACTTCGCCATCAGGTTTCCCCCAGCGGGGCTGGATATCCCAAATAACGATTACCTTGTCGTAGCCAGTTGCAAACAAGGTCTTGGCCATATCGCCCGCATTGGCAAACAGTTCAGGCTTTGTGCCTTGTGGAAAAGTTTTGATTGAGGCACCTGGCACGATGCGCTGCGCAAAGTGCTCGAACACCTGCGAGTCTTCGCCTGCCAAACGTCCCTCGCAAACAATGCCGACCCTCATTGTTCATCCCCCCAACCGCCATCAGGCGCCTCACCGTCTATCGGTGCAGTCGCGTCCACAGCCGGAGAGTGATCACGTTGCAATGCGCTCATGGTGTAGAGCCGCCCTGGCATGAAGTTTTGTCGCCATGCCTGCATTTCTGCACGGCTTCCCGGCCAGGAGAACTCCGGCCCTTTGGCGCCACGCTCGCACAACAGCACGTCGTCCAAATCCAGCATGTCTAGCAAGTAAGGCGAGTGCGTGGTGGTAATGATTTGCGAGCGGCCACTCTTGGCGGCTGCGCGCATCAAGTCCACCACCAAACCCACGGTACGTGGGTCTAATCCGTTTTCTACCTCTTCAATGAAAACCACCGGTGGCGGGTCAGGGTCCAACAGCGTGGCAATGAGAGGCAGCACACGCAGCGAACCAGACGACATCAACCATCCTGGAATCTCGTACTTGCTCTCCAGCAACTGCACATAACTGCGGCGGATGATGCCTGCGTCCAACACCTTGGGCTCCACATCGCTGGCATAAGGCAGCACATAGCGCAGCGCGCTTGTGATTTGCTCGAAGGCAGACGGAGAGCGCTCGCGCAGGTCGATCAGGTATTCGGCTACGTTGGAGCCGTCACTTGCTAACTGGACGCGCTGCCCGCTACGACTAACCGATTGAAGCTGCCCAATCGAGTCCGGATTGAGCCGCAAGAACAAAGAACTACGCAAACTGCGAGTCACATTGTCAAACGCCCCTAGAAAGGGCAGTAGGCTATTGACATTGCCCACGCTCTTGAGTGCAGCCTCCATGCTCGCTTGCAAATCGATGGAATTCACAATACCCAAGCTTTGATTGGCATTGCGCCCTACCGTACTGCGTTCGAAGCGGGTGGTGCCCACCTGCCCCATCTCCTGCTGTATGTAAAGGAAGTTGCCGTTATCTGCCGTATTCACGGCCACGGAAACCTTGGCTTTGGCTTTACCAAGCTGAAGGTTCAAAGCCAGCCTCATCGGATTGGGTTGTTTGGCCAGGCCAACATTACTTGCTTTGCCTGTTTGTGCTGACTTGTGCCAAATATGCTCAAACCCCTGCCAATGCTTCATGGCGCCATCCACGCCCTCAGTGAGAATACGTATGTAGGTTTCGGCGGCTTCCAGCAAGCTCGACTTGCCGCTACCGTTATTCCCAATGATCACGCTCAAGGGTTTGAGCTTGACGGTGCCCGATGCACGTAGCGCTTTGAAGTTTTCAACCGCGATGGATTTGATTTGCATAGTGTGTTCGCTCCAGTAGGTTCGAGCCTATTCGACCAAGCCCTTTGCTACACGGCGGTAGGCGTTGTGTGCGTCCACCTTCACTGCATCGGCCACCAGCGGAAAGGTACCCAGTATGTGCGTGAACTCTTCTTCGCTCAGTCCGTAGATGTGAGCCACCAAACCGTCAAGCTCGGCGCGCAGTTTGGCGCGTTCGGTGGGATCGGTGGCCCCGTCTTGATGGCCTTTGAGACCCACGGACTTGGCGAGGTCGTCGAATTCGGGGGTGGTACAGATCAAGCGCGCGGCACGATGGGATAGTGCTTTAGTCCCAACCTTTGTTAAGTCAGGCTTAGCTACTGGCAATTGAAACAAATAGAACGTATTTAGATTGCTAGTCATCGTCCCACGCAGCAACCAATCAACAACAAAACTATTGAGCATTGCTACAAGCACACATAGGCCTTGATGCGAGATTGCCAACTCGGAATATCGCTTTTTGTTGTGCAAGAAGGGGAAACTTACCGCGAGAGAGTTCCCGCAAATTGAATTCTTAGGAATGATGGTAGAAATTAGTGTTCTTGTATCCGTGTTGCGAGCGATCTTTCTGATACCAATGCGGTACTCCTCATAGTCATTTCTCAAGTCGCCAGGAGTTTCGACAAGTCCTTCGATTCGCTTCCTTCGCTTCTCAAGAAAGTCCGCACGAAGCGCGCCTTCATTGACCCAGAATCGCGGTTTTGCAAAGCCCGCATCGAAGTGCCCAATCATTCCTCCTTCGTATAAAGAAAACCCGTTGTCAGTTCCAACGAAGTACGATGCGCCTCTGTTCATATGAAGCTCTTCCCCATAGACTCCAAGATTCCATCCTCGTAAGTCACCGCACAAGAACGGAAAGGCTGAGCACCTATTTGCAATCTGCACATCCAATGCACTCTTGAACTCCATCACCGAATGGCTGTCAGGTGATAGGCGTTTGATGAATTCAACCTCCAACCACAGCGCGCCCTCATCGGGAAAGCGCGTCAGCTCTTCTACGTCGTGCCGCATAAACGCCGCCGGAAAGCGCGTGGTGCCGGTGGTGCCGCCTTGTGCCTCTACCGCCTGCTCGGCCAGCAAGTCGTCTGGCGGCGCACTGGCATTGCGCTCGCCTGCTGCTTGCAGTCGGACAGCAGCAGCCTTCTCATATGTCAGCACGACAAACTTAAACCGGCTATCGACGCCCTCAAAAATGGTCTTGCGATTTTCAAAACAGAACAGTCCTTCGATCTGGGTTTGCTCAAAAAGTAAGTCGCGCAAACCCTTGGCACCCAAGTCGGTATAAATGCCGCTTGGGATGACAATGCCGCAATGCCCGCCAGGCCTTAGTAGGTGAAAACTGCGCTCAACAAACAGCTTGTACAAATTTGAATCGCTACCGGTTTTCTTGCCGCCAACAATCGCAATTTGATGTTTGAATTCTGGCGCAGTGCGAAACCAAGAACTCATGTGCGGAAACCGATTTTCATAAGCCAACCAAGCTGCGCGCACCTCGGCGTTTTGCAGAAGCTTGCTTTGCTCTTTCTCAAACTCCTTGATGGTCATTTTGTTCTTGGTGACCACGCCGGAATACTCGGCAAAAAACTCTTTGGCCTGGGGCTTGAATACCTCCCACGGTGGGTTGGCCAGGATGATGTCAAATCCGCCGCGCTTTTGCACGATGTCGTCAAACACATAGCCCCAGTGGAAAGGGATTTGGGCGGCAATGTCGGCCACCGTCACTTGGCGCTTTTTGGGTTTGCCCAGGTCTTTCTTCTTGGCGTCCCACTGGGCTTCTTCAAACTTGACCCCGAGGGCCTCAAACTGGTCGCGTAGTAGCTCGTTCATCACGCCATTGGCGTACTGCATTTCTGTATCAATTTTGTCGCGAACTTCGCGCAAATTGAAGTCAGGACCAATATCCATCGCCGTGTCTCGGTAGAGCTTGAGCAGACGATTTTTTTCTTCCACCAGCTTTCGATATGGCGGCTTGAACAGATCGTCTTCTTTGTGGTTGAACTCCACCTCATCCACCCGCATCAACCCCACCAACGAATTGCCTGGCAGGATGTTGAAGTCGATATTGGGCAGGGGCTCCAGGTCTTCCACCTGGCGCACGCTTGCCACCATGGCCAAAAACAAGCGCAGCTTGGCAATCTCGCAGGCCTCTTCCATGATGTCCACGCCGTGCAGGTTGTCGGTAACGATGCGGCGCTTGATGTAGTAGCCCACGCTTGGGTGGTCTTTTTGAATGGCTTTGAGCCATTTCTCCAGCTCTTTGCTGGCGCCCAGCTCGGCTCGGCCCACCACGGCGTAGTACACGTTGATAAGGCTTTTGAGGGCCGCCACCAAGAATGCGCCCGAGCCCACCGCCGGGTCCAGGATGGTGATGCTGGGCAACACATCGTTGACCAGTTTGAGTGCGGTGCGCGCGTCCATACCGGCCAGCAGGTCGGGCACGGTGTCGAACTTGACTTCCTTGATGTGCAGTTCGGGAATGGCGGGCTCGTACACCCGCTCTAGTATCAGTTTGTGGATGCTGCGGTCGGCCAGGTAGCTGGTGATCTCTGGCCGGGTGTAGTAGGCACCAAAGGCTTTTTGGTTGATGTATTTCTCGAAGATGTAGCCCAGCACGTCGGGGTTGATTTCGTCCGCATCGCCACCAGGCGTGTCGTCCAGGTGCCAGGTGAAGCTGGCAAACAGATCGAAGATGCCTTTGAAAGCCTCGTCCGCCACATGCAGGGTTTTGCCCAGACGCAGGGCATGGTCAGCGTCAAGTTCTAGCTTGTGGGGCAAGAACAGGCCGCCGTTGAGGTAGGGTATGCGCCCGGTAAGAGCAATGGCTTCTTTGCTACGGTCGGCTTCGGGCTTGGCAAAGGCTTCAAAAAACAGCGCGGCCAGAAACTCGCGATAGAAGCAGTTGGCGCCACGTTGCTCACTTTGTTGTAGCTGCTCCCGCAAGTAATCAAAGGCCTGCTTGCCTTTTTGATCATGCAAAAAGCCCTTCTTCTGCAGGAACCACACAAACATGAGGCGATTAAGTAGCACGCTGGCATACCAGCGTTTGTCGCGCTCGTTGTCTATGCCTTGGATATGCTCCAACAGTGCTAGATGCTGGTCTTGGTAGGCCTTGAAGAACTTTTTGGTAGTTTTTTCTACGTCTAACGCAGCGGCAATGCGGCGGGCAGCCTCCAGCACGGGCAGGCGGCCGGATGCATCCAGCTCGGACAGCTCCACCACCATGGCTTGCAGCTTGCTGGCAAACAGGTCTACCGGCTGGCCTTTGAAGTATTCGTGGCGGCGCGATGTCAGGCGGGGTTTGCCGGTCTCGGGATTCTTGTCACGCTTTACCCAGTACCACTGGCTTTGCGAGGCACCGGTTTGCTTATCGGTAAAGATGAGCAGATTCTCAGCATGACTACTGGCAATGTGCTTCCATACGCGCATGCGCTGCTGCTCATCAGGCCAGCCGGCATCGGTGACCACCTGGATGGCGACCACACCGCCCAGCTCGGCCACGGTGCGGCGCGAAAAAATGGTTTCGCCAGCTGCATCCTGGCTCCAGGCGGCCTCGGAGCTGGCTCGATTCCAGCCCAGTACGTCGATGAACAGACGGACAAAGTCGAACGCAGCGAGGTGCTTCTCGAAGGCGGGAAAGTCTAGTTTGGCCATAGGCTAATGTTGATATTTAACGAACAAAATGTCGTTAAATTTTTAAAAGTTCAATTAAATCAACAACTTAACGATTTCAGTTATGTCATTAAGTGTCACTAGGTGTCATTACTATGAGGCTCCGGCTGCGCATCGTTGGGGGCGATGGTGTAGTAGGTTCCCCGCTTGAGCCCCTGCCGCACTAACAAGCCAGTAGCCACCATGTGGTCCAGCTTGTGCTTTGCCTGCCTGGGGCTTAGACGGCATAGAGTCATCACATCGTCACGTTTGATGCGTGTTTGTTGGCGAGCCAGGTTTCGGATCAGCTCTACTTGTTGCAAGTCATCAAACCCGGCTTGCTGCACATATTCCAAGCTTTGTCCGAGTTGTTTATAGACTTGGGGGCTTAGGGTGTATTGCCGACCACGCCCACTTCCGTAAGCTTGAATCAGGCCACTCTCGGCCAAGGGTTCAATGATTGCGGCTGCCTGCACAGGCCCAGACTGCAAACGCATGGCCAGTTCCGCAGCACTCAGACGCCGAGCCTCGCGCAAGGCGGTGAGCACCATCAAGGTCTCAACCGGCAGAGTGCTTTTCTGGCGCGCCTCTTCTTGAAGCACCATGCGCACAAAGGCCAGGTCGGCGGGCTCAGTGCTGATGCTAAGTTTGACCAAGTCGGCCATGGACTGGGAATAGTCAGGCGCAGGGCGACCAAAGCGCAGCATGCTGGTGTAGATCATGTCTACACCGCGGCCCGTTCTATCCACCAGGCCCAGCCGCTTGAAGGCATCTGCCAGCGCAGGGTTGCGCGGGCGGGGCTCGGTGGTAAGCAAGTTGGCCAAGCTCACGCCATCTACAAAACCACCGGGGTTACTGATGATGAGATCGTTTTTTTGCCAGCACACCCGCACCGGGCCACGGCGGGCGTAGTCGCGGTGAACCAGTGCGTTGTTAATGGCTTCGCGCAGGGCATCTACCTCCACCCGGGCAATGCCGATGCGAAACAGGCCTTCGTTGAATTCCTGCTCGGTGTTAACACCGCGAGACAGCAGGTCTAGCCACTCCACAATTTCAATCAAGGCGGCGCGGGAGCCTTCATTCACCTTGACATGGGTGCCATCCAGCACTTGAAACAGCACTTCGTGCATAGGCACCAGGCGGCGCAGGCTGTCGGTGCGGCCGATCAGCAGCAAGCCCAGCAAGGTGGGGTATCGCATGGCACCGCGCGTAACTGTGAGTGACAGGGCACCATCGAGTTGCTCATCCGTCAAGCCCACCAGTGACTTGTCGCTGCGCGGATTGTTGGCAATGACAGAGCGCAGGCGTGCGCGTTGTAGCGTGTCGAAGTCAGCCAGCGTGGCATCAGCCATGACTTCAGCGGACATGTCAAACATCTGGAAATCCGCACGGCGGCTGGGGTATTCACTAGGCAAGAAGGGGACACATTCTGGCTGCCCATTTCCACCGATGCGGCGGCGCTTTACCAGCCCGTCGGACCGAGCAACGATTTCAGCACTCTGCGGAACCAAAATGGCCGCAACCCTCCCGACTGGCAAGCGCAACTCTTGCACCTGCACTTGCAAACGGGGCACGGTGCGGTTGGCAATCAGCGCGGCCAGCCCTGCAATATTGGCTGGTCGAGTGGCGTGCAAGCCAGTAACGCTGCCATCGTTTTCTACACCCAGATACAAGGTGCCGCCGTTGGTGTTGGCCAGGCAGATTAACGCTTCGATCAAGTCGTCGTCGTTCAAGCAATCGCGGTCGCTTTTGAACTCGACTTCCAGTGTTTCTGTGGGTGGAATAGGGTTCTGCAACATAGGCACTACGCTTCTGGCACCAAGCCCATGGAGCACACGACGCGGGGTTCGCGCAACGCCGTGTCGTCTTCGGTATAGGTGAGGCGGCCTTCTTCGCGCAGGGATTTGACTGCTTCTGCCAGTTCTTCATCATTCACGCCACTGCGCATCAAGCGGTTGAGCATATCGGCGGCAGTTTCAAGCAAGGGGCGCTGGTACATGTCGTCCAACGCGCGCTCTAGTTCATCGTCGCGGAACAGGGTTTTCATTTGCTCGGTCGCATACGGCTTTAGGCGCTCGTAGGCACGACGGCGTGCGCTGCTGGGGCGGCCCAGGCCACCGCCAACCGCTTTGTCTTGGCTTACGGCCAGTTGCAGCCCAACAGCTACCCAGTCGTGGTGGCGCTCGGCCCTGGCAACTGCAGGGGTGCTAGGCAAACACTCTGCCGCACGCAGCACGGTGAATTGGGACTCGGTCACTGTCTTGCCGTTAGGCCCCACCCAAGCCAAGTGGTCGTTACCCTCGGGGGACTTTACGTACACCAGTGCACCGCCTTTGGCTGCATCAACGCCAAGCAGGGGGAAGCGGGAACTATCGAGAGTGAAGTTCTTGGCGCTATACACCACAGGAGGCAAAGCTTCTATCGTTCGTGCGAGGTCGGGGTTGTCTTGGGTGGCTTGCTTCCACACTTGCCAGGCGTATGACGCAAGGTCTACTTCGTCATCAGCATCGTCTAGCACGCCTTGTTGCTCGGTGTAGAGGTTGCGGATGGTGCTGGCGTCATCGTCTTCAAAAAACTCTTCGTCCGTGCCCACCACCTCAGCGTTTTCTTGCAAACGCTGACGAATGCGAGAGCGCAGTTGGATTAGCTGCTCCACGCCGTCTGCCGGCAAGAAGGAATAGCAAAAAATTTCTTCAGCTTTTTGGCCAATGCGGTCTACTCGGCCCGCCCGCTGAATGAGGCGGATGATGGCCCAAGGCAGGTCAAAGTTAACCACCACATTGCTGTCTTGCAGATTCTGGCCTTCTGAGAGCACGTCGGTACAAATCAGCACGCGCACCTCATCCGCCTTGGCAACTGTTTTGTTGTTGGACTTGGGGCTGAAGCGGCACGCCAGTGCATACGGGTCCATGCTCGCTCCAGTAGCGACTTCCACATGCGTAACACCTGCTGCTCGGGCTTGCGTGGCCAAGTAGCGCGCAGTGTCAGCAAACTGAGTGAAGATGAGCACCTTGTCTTTGCCGTGGGTCTGCTTCACCAAGCGCAAAAATGCTTGCAGCTTATGGTCTTTGGTGGGTTCCCATACGCCCTGGGCGTTGAGGAGTTCGGTTAGCGTTTGGGTGTCTTGCGCTAGGTCCTCCCCCAGCTTTGTTTTGAACAGGCTGGGTCGTATCCATTTGAAGCGCCTCTTGTATTGCCCAGCGTATTGGGCATACACGGCTTTGGCTCGGGCCAGTGTGTCGGGTATCGCATCTTCTTCCGCGATGGCCTCGACCATTCCGTCCAGCAAGTCTTCTTGGTCGCCTTCAATGCCATCCGCATCTTCATCAACGCGCTCTAAGTCAAGTAGCCCCGCATCAAGCACACCAACAGGCAGATCGAGTCCATTTTCAATGGCATACAGATAAATCCGGTTACGCAGAATATGGCGGTCTATGGACTGCAGAAAAGAGTAACCGCTGGATTCCAGCCGCTTGAACAAGTTGGTACGACAGAACCCCATCAGGCGCTTGCCTGCCTTACCCAAATTTTCGATCTGCTTACGCTCTGCGGGCGTTGCCGTTTTTTCCGCTAGAGGGTCAACGTACAAACCTAAGCCATAGCGTGGGACGTGAAGCGCATTGATTTCGTCCACCACTGCGGGTGAATAAAGGCGTGCATATCGGTCTGCTGCATCGGTTTCATCAACCGAGAAAGTGAGCGACTTAGGCTTGCGTACGGGGAAATAACGCTTTTCGTCATCCTTCCCGGTTATGTAGCGCCGCCCATTTTCATCGGCTTCGGTGTAGTGCTGAACGATGAAGCTGCGGGTTCGACGCACCATGTACAGGCGAATTAGTTCGCGCCAGTCGTCAAACTCCTCGCTCTTTTCAATCGCGGGAATTGAGTTGATTTTGCATTGGTGCTTGCGCTCAAATTCAGCTTCGCTCATGCCGAATTTGCGCATGTGGTGCTCGGGGCGAATACCAATGTTTGCTTTTTCGTCAATAAACAAGCGCAACTGTGACGACAAGTCCGTCTTCGTCTTGTTGTACGGCGTAGCAGTGAGCAAGATGACTTTGGCATCGCAACTCTTGATGTAATCTGCAATAGCTTTGTAGCGGCGGCCTTCGCGGTTGCGTAGGTTATGGCTTTCATCAATCAGCACCAGCCGATAACGTTTAAGGTCAGGTAGCTTTTTAGTAACTTGCGATACGGGCAGAACTTTGCCACGCAAACCATATTCCGTGCGATACCGCTCCCACATGGGTTCTAGGTTCTTGGGGCAAATGATGAGGGTTTCATAGCCCATATCGTCTTCAAACATGCGGGCTAATGCGGTGGCCATCATGGTCTTGCCCAAACCCACCACGTCGCCAATCATCACACCGCCGCGACGGTGCAGGTGGCGGGCTGCGATTTTGACGGCGCTCTTTTGGAACTCGAACAACTCATTCTCGAAGCGCCCAGACAGACGGAACTGACTTAAGCCAGCTCGCGCCTCCGTACTGAGGTGGTAAGCGATGTTGAGATAGATGTGATACGGCGGAATAATGTCTTCACGCGCCCAACTTGTTTCAATGATCGTAGCGAGGTCTTCGGATACATCTAGGGCCCAACGGTCTCCCCATCGCGCATCAAACCATTTAGTCAATTTTTGCGTGGCTAAGTGATCGAGGACATCCACGTTCAACTCGCCCTGCTTTGACAAACCAGAGAGTGTGAGATTGCTGCTACCGACAAAGCCTGTAATGGGATTGTTAATGTCATCCCTGAAAAGCAAGTACAACTTGGCGTGCAAAGGGTAGGGCAAGAAAAGCTTCACTACCAATTGTTTGGCACGGAGCTGCTTGGCCAATCGCCGCAAACCAGCCTCGTCGGCCCCGGTTGGAATACCCAATGTGATCTGCTCACGCAAATGGGCCGCAAACTGCATCTTCAAACGACTGGCTGTCGCGTTGTCTATCAAGTTCCCATCCGTAGACTGGCGATACAACTCCCGAATTTCTTCGTACGGCGGACGCTGCATACCAACCAGGACCCGACAAACTTGTCCCTCCGCAGGGTTCCAAGGCTGCACTAGGTCATCAACCGCTTGCCAACCGCGCAAATTGAGATAGCCCACACAGAAGTCAGCCCGTTTGGAAATTTGCATGGTTCCACGCAAGGTGGTCAGCAAGTCTTGATCGATGTTGTCAAAAATCCGTGTCATTGTGGAGCGCTTCGTTTCCCTTAGCGTGCCATTGTGCCTCTGTCTTGTTGTGTTGCACTCGGGCTGCAGCGGAGAATCAATCTGCTACAGAATTAGTAGCTGCCCCCGCACTATCCATGGCTTGAAACGCTTATTTGGCGTGTGAAAGCTATTGCAAGCTCACGTTTTCCAGCGCTTGTAAAGGCAGGGCGCTGATACCCTGTGCCGGTGGCGAGGCCATGGAGGTTGCTTCCAAAATTTCGAGGTAACGCGACACGCGTCTTATCGCACACACCCAATTTGCGCGCTATTTAACTGCCGTTCCAGATTTGTGCGTATAAATGCTTCAGGCAATGCGCGGCTAGCGGCAATGTCGTCCGCCATAAAAGCACGCGGAAAGCCGCCCGGCAGTACGAAATCTCGGAGTCAAACTCCGAATACTCAGCTTACAGGAGCACAGAGCAGGAGCCCAACCGATTTGGCACGCTGGTAGTCATGTCGCCACACGCAGCCTATCGGCTACCTGTCAGGGCGTTTGAAATTCAGAACCCGTGTGGCAATCAGCGTCTCGGTCATGAAACACAGCAGCGCGAGCAAGAAACACACGATGCCAGCCAGAAAGCTCCCCACAGAGACGCGCAACATCTGAAAATCAATCGCTTCACCAATGAACAAAACGATGATGGTGAGGCCAATAAGAAATGCGCACAAAGTGAGTAAGGCAATGGCGCTGTTGGCTAATAGTCCACGCGTTCGCAGTTGTGACAGCTCAACATAGTCTTTGTCGACCTCGTCGGAGCGGCCAGGTTGTTTAATGCGTTCCTCAATAAAGCGTGCGCGGTCTATTACGCGCGCCAGGCGGTTGGCCACTACGCCGATCATTCCGGAAACTGCAGTGAGCAAAAAGACCGGCGCTACTGCCAGCTGGATGCCATTTGAAATGGCGACTGAATCCGCAGGAAAACTCATAACTTAGCCTTGATGTGGGGAATGAACGCCCCCTTCGAAAGCAGTGTACTAGCCACGCGCCAATGGCAATCACAATGTTTGAATCTAAGCAAGGCGAGCCGTTGTTCCTACATCGGACCACCATGCTGCTATAAATGTAATAGCTGCTCCCGCACTATCCACGGCCTGAACAGCCGATTTGGCTTAAATCTCTTCCACCCGGTGGCAGGCCACCATGCGGTTTTCTATGGGCCTTAAGAGCGGCACTTCTTGCCCGCAGCGCTCGGTGGCGTGTGGGCAACGCTGGTGAAAGGCGCAGCCGCTGGGGGCGTTGAAGGGGCTGGGGAGTTCGCCGGTGATTTTGATCTTGGTGCGGCGGTCTTCGGCGCGGATGGCGGGGGTCGCGCTCATCAGGGCCTGGGTGTAGGGGTGCAGGGGGCGGGCAAAGATGGCTGCCTTGGCACCGCATTCCACCGCCGCGCCCAGGTACATCACCAGCAAGTCATCGGCCACATGCTCCACCACGCTCAGGTTGTGCGAAATGAAGACATAGCCCGTGCCCAGCTCGTCCTGCAGGTCCATAAACAAATTAAGAATCTGCGCCTGAATCGACACATCCAGCGCCGACACGGGCTCGTCGGCCACCACGATGCCGGGGTTCAGCACCATGGCGCGGGCAATAGCAATGCGCTGGCGCTGCCCGCCGGAAAACATGTGTGGGTAGCGGCGCGCGTGCTCGGGGCGCATGCCCACTTTGGCCAGCATCGCGTCTATCTTCTGTGCGCGCTCTGCGCTACTGAGGGTGGTGTTGATCAGCAGCGGCTCGTCTAACGTATAGGCAATGGTCTTGCGCGGGTTCAGCGATGCGTAGGGATTTTGAAACACCATCTGCACCTTGTGGCGCATGGCTTTGAGGGTGGCGGCATCGGCCTGGGCCACATCCACACCGTCGATCTGCAACACGCCTGCGGTGGGCGCTTCGATGAGTGTGAGCTGGCGCGCCAATGTGGATTTACCGCAGCCGGACTCGCCCACAACGGCCAGCGTTTTGCCACGCTGCAAGCTGAACGAAACGCCGTTGAGCGCCTTGACGGTGGCGTGGCCCTTGAACAGGCCGCGACTCACGAGGTAGTGGCGCGTCAGGTTGTTGGCGACCAACAAGGGGCCGGTGGGCAGCATGGAAATTTCGGGCTCAGTCATTGCCGTAAATCTCTTGGGGCAGGCCCTGCGCATTCAGCGGCGTGATGCAGCGCACGCCCTGCACCAGCAGCGGGCGGCTGGCTTGGCAGGCCGCTTGCACATAGGCGCAGCGCGGTGCCAGCAGGCAGCCCTTGGGGCGGTCGTATTGGCCGGGCACCATGCCCGGTAGCGCATGCAGGCGGCGCGCGCCCTTGTTGTGCTCGGGTATGGCGGCCAGCAGGGCTTGCGTGTACGGGTGGCGCGGTGATGCAAATAGCGCGTCACTCACTGATTCCTCCACCACCTGGCCGGCGTACATCACCGCAATCTTTTGGGCGATCTCGGCGATCACCGCCAGGTCGTGGGTGATCATGATCAGCGCCATGTGGTGCTCACGCTGCAGGCGCACCAGCAGCTCCATGATCTGGGACTGGATGGTCACATCCAGCGCGGTGGTGGGCTCGTCGGCAATCAATAGCTTGGGGTTGCAGCTAATCGCCATGGCGATCATCACGCGCTGGTTCATGCCGCCGGAGAGCTGGTGAGGGTAGGCATTCAGGCGAGCCTGCGGGTCAGGAATTTCCACCAGCTCTAGCAGCTCCAGCGCGCGCTGTTGCAGCGCTGCGCCTTTCAGGCCCAGGTGCACATTGAGTGATTCCTTCAATTGAAAGCCCACGGTGTACGAAGGGTTCAGGCTGCTGAGTGCATCCTGAAAAATCATGGCCACGTCTTTACCCACAATGCGCCGGCGCTCAGCCGCGCTGAGCTTGAGCAGGTCGTGCCCATCAAAAATAATATGGTCGGCGGTGACCCGACCGGGCGCGTCGATCAGGCCCATCAGCGCCATCATGGCGACGGATTTGCCTGAGCCTGATTCACCCACAATGCCAAGCAATTCGCCCCGGTCTACCTCCAGATCCACACCGTCCACCGCCGGAAAAGGCGTGGCCTGCGTGCCAAAGGTCACGCGCAAGTTTTTGATGCTGAGCAAACTCATGGCCGGGCCCTAGGCTGCGCGTTTCAGGCGTGGGTCTAGCGCATCGCGCAGGCCGTCACCCATCAGGTTGATGGCCAATACCGAGACCAGAATTGCCAAGCCCGGCAGTGTGACCACCCAGGGCGCGCGCTGGATGTAATCCCGCGCGGCGCTGAGCATGGTGCCCCATTCGGGCGTGGGTTGCTGCACGCCCAGGCCCAAAAAACCCAGCGCTGCAGTTTCCAAAATGGCCGAAGAAAAGCCCAAGGTGGCGTTGACGATCAGCGGGGCCATGCAGTTGGGCAGCACGGTTAAAAACATCAGCCGCGCCACACCTGCACCCGCCACGCGGCTGGCGGTGACGTATTCCTTGTTGATCTCGGCCAGCGCCGCCGCACGCGCCAGGCGGGTGTAGCTGGGCATGGTGCCCACCGCAATGGCGATCATGGTGTTGACCAAGCCGGGGCCGAGGATGGTGATGATGCAAATGGCCAGTAGCAGCGCAGGTAGGGCCAGCATGATGTCCATCACCCGCATGATGGAGCCGCCCACCGCCTTGGGATAAAACGCGGCCAACAGGCCCAATACCACGCCGGGAATGAGCGACATCAACACGGACATGAACGCGATGAACAGCGAGATGCGTGCACCGAAAATCAGACGGCTGAGCATGTCGCGCCCAGCTTCATCGGTACCAAAAATGTGCTGCATGGAGCCACCCGCCTGCCACACCGGCGGCACCAGCATGCGGTCGCGGTATTGCTCAATCGGGTCATAGGGCGCAATCCAGCCGGCGAACACAGCCAACAGAAACATCAGCGCGAAAACGCCCAGCGCTATGACCGCGCCTTTGCTAGCAGAAAAGCTTTGCCAAAACTCGCGCAAGGGCGATGGGTAGGTGGGCACATGCTCCAGGGTATGGTCAGTCATGTCGGGCCTGCTATTCACCACGAATCCGTGGATTGACTAGCCCGTAAAGCAAGTCCACCACCAGATTCACCACCACAAAAATCGTGGCCGACACCAAAATGCCGGTTTGCACCACCGGGTAGTCGCGCCGGGCAATGGAATCAATCAGCCACTTGCCGATACCGGGCCAGGAAAAAATTGTCTCGGTCAACACTGCACCGGCCAACAAGCTACCCACCTGCAAGCCAATGACCGTGATGACCGGGATGAGGGCATTGCGCAGCGCGTGCACCACCAAAATGCGCGTAGGGGCCAGGCCTTTGGCGCGCGCGGTGCGGATGTAGTCTTCGCGCAGCACCTCCAGCATCGAAGACCGCGTCATGCGCGCAATCACCGCCATGGGCACCGTGCCCAGCACGATGACGGGCAAGATCAAATGCCGTGCGGCGCTTAAGAAAGCGCCTTGCTCACCCGAGAGCAGGCTGTCGATCAGCAGCAAGCCCGTCACCGGGGGAATGTCGTACTCAATTGCAATGCGGCCGGACACGGGCGTCCAACCCAGGTCGACCGAGAAGAACATGATCATGATCAGGCCCCACCAGAAGATGGGCATGGAGTAGCCCGTCATGGCTACGCCCATGACGCCGTGGTCCACACTGGAGCCGCGCTTGAGCCCGGCAATCATGCCCGCAGGCATGCCCACCACCACCGCCAGCAACAGGGCCGCCAAGGTCAGCTCTACCGTGGCCGGAAACAGCACCAAGAATTCTTTCAGCACCGGCTCGCGGGTCACCAGGGACGTGCCCAGATCGCCTTGGGCCAAATCACTCACGTAGCGCCAATACTGCACATAGAGCGGCTGGTCCAGGCCCATGCGCTGCATGAGTGCAGCGTGGGTTTCGGGGTCAAGCTTGCGCTCTCCCACCATCACCTCAATAGGATCGCCGGGTACCAGGCGGATGAGGAAGAAGGCCACCAGGGTGATGCCGATAAAGGTCGGGATCACGGAGGCCAGCTTCCTCAAGAGGAAAGAAAACATGGGGGAGGGTCCTAGGGGCTCAAACAGTCGCAAGAAGTATCGCACCAAGCACCTGGGCGGCAGTACCCCATTTGCCGTCACAGCTTGGCGGTTTTGTATGAGTTTTGGTTATGTGTGCTTGCTCTGCCAGCCCCTTATGCTGTGCCACCATCCCCAAATGCCCACCGTTTGAAAGGCCCCCGCATGCACCGCAGACTCTTTGGCCAAACCACCGCGCTGGGCGCACTCACCACACTGGCCACCGTGGGTAGTTTGGGTGCTGTGCCGCTGGCGGCTTACGCCAGTGCGGAGCACGCAGGCACAACGCCCGCGCCACGGCCTATCAAACCCCCACGCCTGCCGGATCGGGGTGTCATCGGCATCGTGTCGCCGGGCAGCTGTATGGAGGCCGATGCCCTGGAGCAATGCGTGCGCCGCATCGAGGGCCTGGGCTTTAGCGTGCGCCTGGGTCCGCATGTGCTGGCGCGCCGGGGGCATCTGGCGGGCAGCGTGGCCGAACGCGTGGCCGATCTGCATGCCATGTTTGCCGACGACAGCGTGCACGCCATTTGGACATCGCGCGGGGGCTATGGTTGCAGCGGCTTGCTGCCGCATCTGGACTACGGCCTGATACGGCGCAAGCCCAAAATTTTGCTGGGCTACAGCGACATCACCGCGCTGCTGCTGGGCGTTTACCAGCGCACCGGCTTGGTTACGTTTCATGGGCCAGTGGCGTGGTCTAGCCTGAGCGATTTCTCCGTGCAACACCTGCTGCCGCTGCTGATGTACCCGCGCGCGCAAACCACGCTGGCACTGGCCCCCGAGAACCTGGCCAAGGCGCAAACCAATGCCTTCTTCAAAACCCGCACGCTGCGTGCTGGCTCCGGCTCCAACCAGGGCCGGCTGGTGGGCGGCAACCTGAGCGTGCTGTGCGGCCTGCTGGGCACGCCCTATATGCCGGGGCTGAAGGATGCGATGCTGTTCTTGGAAGAGATTGGCGAGCCCCCAAAAAAGATAGACCGCATGCTTACGCAAATTGCACAGCAGCCCGACTACGCCCGCTTGGCGGGGGCCGTGTGCGGTGTGTTTGAGAAATGCGGACCTACCGACAGCGACCCATCCCTCACGCTGGATGAGGTGCTGGACGGCGCTTTGGGCGCGCAAGCCCCCGAGCGCTGGCCCGCCGTGTATGGCTATTCGTTTGGCCACATTGCGCACCAGGTCACGCTGCCACTGGGCGTGCGTGCAAGGCTGGATGTGGGCGCGCAGACGCTGACGCTGCTGGAGCCTGCCGTCAGCTAATGGCTACTTTGGGGTAGCGCGAAACTGCGGGAACAACGAAGCTTTGCATCAAAGTTTGCTCTGTGCTTACGTGAACCAGACTGCAGCGCTACCGGCCAGACCAGCGCCGCCCAAGGTGGCCAGCAGTTTGGCATCGCGCGGGTTATTTGATGCGTACTCATGCCACGCGGCATACAACACGACGGCTGCGAGTACGAACAGGCCAAGACCAGTATCTGGGGCAACAAGATTACTCATTTGCACCGCCAGGCACAGTCAAGCGCGACAAGCGAAGGCCGCGCTTTGGTTTTTGGTTTCGTTGCACACTTCGCATCAAAACGCGAGAAGCGCGAGTCAACGATCGATCTAGTGCGGTGCGCCAATCGTGCGCCAGTGATGCGATTACTACGGTACCGGCCGCCTGTGTACTCAACTCAACCTGGCAGCGCTTATCCACCCCGCCGCGCGGGCCATTCACATCAGAGAACTGCACCTTGGCGCGTGGCACCAGAGTTGCAATGCGTCTCAGCACGAAGCGCACGCGCTCGATGGACATATCCCGCATGGGGGTGGCCGCCGCATCGCGGGATTCAAAAATTACTTGCATCTCGTTGTCTCCATCGGGTTAAAGATGACGCAACGATAGGACTCAAAAGCATGCGCAAAAAGCAGATAATTTCGTTTTTACATTCCTAAAAAACCTTCATATGGGAACACCGTTCAACTACAAGCATTTGTATTACTTTTGGGTTGTTGCCAAAGAAGGCGGTATTTCTAAGGCAGCAGACAAGCTGGACATGGCAGTACAAACCGTCAGCGCCCAGGTGCGCGAATTGGAGCGGTCCCTAGGCTATGCACTGCTGAAACCAGCCGGACGCGGTTTGGCCCTCACTGAGGCTGGTGTGGTCACCATGCGCCAGGCAGATCAAATTTTTCAGTTGGGCGAGGAGCTGCCTGCACTGGTCCGTGATTCGGCCAGTGCGCCCGCTGTGCGTTTGGCCGTCGGCATTTGTGATGGGCTACCCAAGCTAGTCGTACACCGGCTCATGCAGCCGGCAATGGATGAACCCAATTTGCGCCTCGTGTGCCACGAAGGGAATCTGGACGACTTGCTGGGCGATTTAGCACTGCACCGGTTGGATGTTGTTTTGTCAGACCGAACCGCGCCGGTGAATCCCAACATCAAGCTGTACAGCCACACTTTGGGTTCATCAGCCGTGGGCTGGTATGGAACGGCGGCGTTGGTCAAAGCCGCAAGCAAGGGCTTTCCGCAAAGCCTGGCCCATGTGCCATTGCTCATGCCCACCGCACATACCGAAGTGCGCGCGCGGCTCGATCAATGGTTTGAGCAACGCGCCATTCGGCCGCGGATTGTCGGTGAGTTTGAAGACAGTGCGCTGCTCAAGACTTTTGGAGCCAATGGCATGGGCATCTTCCCGTCGGCAGAATGGGTGCATGAGGACTTGCTAACCCACTACGCCGTCAAGCGCTTGGGGCACTGCGATGGGGTCACCGAACACTTTTTTGCCATTGGCACTGAGAAAAAAGTGCAGCACCCCTTGGTGCTGCGCCTTTTGCAACCCGCGCTTTGAGAGCACTAGGTTTTCTTGGCGGTCTTGACACTCAAAAGCATGGTCAGGGCCAGTATTCCCACCACTACGCCCAGCGAAAAAAGAACCGGTATTTTGTACACATCAATCAGGCACATCTTGGTACCGATGAAGACCAAAATGACCGCTAACCCATAGTTCAGCAAATGAAACTTGTTGGCTACCGCAGCCAGCAGGAAATACATTGCACGCAGGCCCAGTATGGCAAACACGTTGCTGGTGAGCACAATGAATGGGTCACTGGTGATAGCAAAAATGGCAGGAATAGAGTCCACTGCGAAGATCACGTCGGTCAGTGCGATCAGGCAAATCACCATGAACAAAGGTGTTGCGATTTTCTTGCCGTTTTCTAAGGTCCAAAACTTTTCACCATCGTAGTGTTTGCTCACAGGCAGCACTCGGCGCAGCAGCTTCAGCGCGGGGTTGTCGTCCAGGCTAGGTTCCTGGCCCGCAGCCCACCACATCTTGACACCAGTCAGTATCAAGAACGCTCCGAAGACGTACAAAATCCAATGGAATTCTGCGAGCAACCAACCGCCCACCAGAATCATGACCGTACGCAAAACAATAGCGCCAATGATGCCAATCATCAATACGCGTTTTTGAAAATGCGTGGGCACTGCAAAGTAAGTAAAGATCAGCAGGAATACAAATATGTTGTCGACTGCCAATGACTTTTCAATGAGGTAGCCCGTCAAAAACTCCAGCGACTTGGTATTGGCTATTTCTACCGAGCCCGTGCTGTCTTTAACAGCCCACCAGAAAAGGCCGTTAAACATGAAGCTCAACGCGATCCAAACCATAGACCAATTCAGCGCTTCTTTGACGCCAATGTCGTGAGAACCCTGCTTTTTGAGTACGACAAAGTCAACGAACAGAGAGACCAATACGATCCCGACAAAGGTGGCCCAGAGCCATAGGGGTGCAATAGTTTGCATAGTTAGCTTTCCATAGTGGCAAGTGCAATTCGCAACTTGCGTGGACGCTATTATTTGCAGTTTTAATCTGTGGTGTTTGCAAATTTGGTTCGTAAAAAACAGAATGATTTAGAGCAATTTCATGCTTCTTTAATGGACCCTGTCACGCCACCATTGCACCCACAGCGTTTTTTGAAAGCACCTATCCCATGACAGACCCAACCATGCATTGGACAGACAAATTCAAAGACTCGCTGCCCAATCGCGACAGTCTGGCATCACACCCTTGGCTGCGGCCCGTTGCCACGCGCTTGCTAGACCCGCAACTGTGGCGGCCTCAGCATGAAGCAGTGGCACGTGGTGTGGCCTTAGGCACCTTTTGGGCATTCGTGATTCCTGTGGCTCAAATATTGGTTTCTGCGGCCCACTGCACTTTCTGGCGGGCCAACATTCCGGCAGCCGCCGCCATGACCATGGTTACCAACCCACTCACTATCGGGTTTTGGCTGTGGCTCGCTTACCAGCTGGGAGCATTCATTTTGGGTGAGCCTTCTATGACCAACACTACGCATGACATCAGCGTGGCCTCTTGGTTTAACGAGTACGGCTGGCCCACGATGCTAGGCATGGGGGTGTTTGCGGTAGGCGGTGCCGTGCTGGGCTATTTCAGCGTCAAATTAGTTTGGCGCTTGCGCATTTGGCTCAAGCGGCGCACACGCCGCTAAGGTGCCAGCACAGGCTCTTTCAGGTCTTTGGCGGCCTCATGCCGTATCAAGTAAATACCGCTGGCCACAATAGTGGCCGCTCCTATCAGGGTGTAGTGGTCAGGCACCGTGCGCCAGAGCAACCAGTCCAGGCCCACACCCCAGGCTAAGGCGGTGTACTCAAAGGGTGCCACCGCAGAAGCCTTGCCGGATTGAAATGCCTCGGTAATCGCCAGACCGCCCAGAAAACCGGTGACCGCCAAAGCCGCTATCCACCACCAGTGCTCAGGCTGTATCGCCACCCACTGCGGCCAAGCCAACACGCCCGCGCCGATGGACAACAGGGCAGTCGTCCAGAACACCACCTGCACACTGGAATCCGTGCGGCTGACCACGCGGGCGGTAACGGCAGACGCGGCATACAAAGACGCCGCCGCCAGCACCGCCAACGCGCCCAAAGAGAAGAATCCGGCCCCTTGTGGGCGCATAGCAACCAGCACGCCTGCAAAGCCCACCGCAATAGCCACCCAATGCAGCGGCAGTACTTTTTCCTTCAACACCGGGATGGACAACATAGTGATCAACAGCGGCGCAATGAAGAAGAGGGTGTAGGCCTCGGTCAGTGGTAGCTCGGTCAGCGCAAAGGTAAACAAGCTGAGCATGCCCACGCTCATCACACCACGCAGCAGGTGCAGGCTCCAGCGAATTTGCAGCAGGCCACGCGCCTGCCTACGCCACAGCACATAGGCGCACACCAAGGGCAGAGCCGACAAGCCGCGCATGGCCGCCACCTGCATGGCCGGGTAGCTGGAGCCGAGTGTTTTGAGTACGGCATCCATCAACGAGAAGAAGCCAACGGCCACCAGCATGGCCAAGATGCTGCGTAGATTTCCTGTGCGATTCATAAGTGTGTGTGAGAGGGGAATTTCATTGTAGAGGCGGCCTATTGCCCGGGGTTTGCAAACCTATTGCAAGCCCATGCCTGTGCATTCACCCCCGAAAAATGGCCCGCCATCGCGGAATTTCGCTACCCGTCGCATAGCGCGTGCAATGTGCGGGCAGCGTCAATACAGTTGAGCCATTCATTCACAGGAGTTCACCATGTTCACACTCACTTCCACCTCTACAAAGCTCGCAGTCCTCGCGCTCAGCGCCGGGATGTTGGTGTCCACATTTTCATCGGTGGCACTGGGTTTTGAGTCCTCAGCGCGCCAAGTTACCGTGATCGAACTGCCCACCGTGGTGGTGGTGGGGCAGCGCGCCTCGGTGGTGAGCGACACTGCGCAGGCAGCGGCTAAGGTGGTTGCAAAATCGGCCAGCTGAACCCGAGAGTTTTGAATACGAATTGCGGCTTTCCGGTACATTGAGGGACTTGCAAACCTCAAGGATCTATCCCATGCAAATCACGGTTGAAACCCTCGTTAAAGCGCCCATCGCCGCAGTCTGGAGCGCCTACAACACGCCTGAAGACATCAAACAGTGGAACACCGCTTCTGATGATTGGCACACTACCAAGTCTTCGGTGGATTTGCGAGAAGGCGGCGCGTTCTCATCGCGCATGGAAGCCAAAGACGGCAGCTTTGGTTTTGACTTTGCCGGCACCTACACCAAGATCGTGCCCCACGCCTTGATTGAATATGCCTTTGGCGACCGCGTGGGTGTGGTCGAGTTTGTGACGAATACCGACAGCGTCACCGTGCGCGTGCACTTTGATGCCGAGTCAACGCACCCGGTAGAGCAGCAGCGTCAGGGATGGCAGTCCATCTTGAATAATTTTGCCAAGCATGTTGAAGCACGCCAGTAGCAATTTGGTGAAAGAACCTGGCCCCTTGTAGCCCTTCGAAACTGCGCCCTGAGAGGCGCGTTCTTCGCCACTGCGAACCAACGCAACTCCGCAAGATTTGCAACGTCCCGGCTTCTAAGCTTGTCAGCATGTTCAACCCACCCCGGAAAACACTATGACTAGCTCGACAGCCACACCCGCCTTCCCACAAACCCGCACCCACTTGCAGCAGGCGATCACCGTCGTCGGCATAGAGCTGCGCACCACCAACCTGGAGGCTATGCAGACCATTCCGCCGCACTGGGGCCGCTTTGCGCAAGAGGGCGTGCTGGCACGCATTGACCGGCGGTTGAGCGACGACGTGTTTGCCGTTTACACCCACTTTGAGAACGCGGGTGCCAACAACACTGGCCTGTATTCGCTGGTGATTGGCGCTGCCGTGCCCGCCAGCGCGCCGGTGCCCGAGGGCATGGTGCGCGTGGTGATTCCTGCGTCCCAGCGCATGGAATTTGCAGTGCCCGCCGGGCGGTTTGATTTGGTCGGCCCAGGCTGGCAGACCGTGTGGGCGCAGAGTGCCTTGCCCAAAACCTGGGTGGTGGAGTACGAGCACTACCGGGCCAATGGCGACATCGCTATCTCCATAGGCTTAAGCTCAGGCGCATGAACAAAAGCCACAGCTGGACCGACTACCAAGAGCGCATGAGCCGAGTGACGGCTTACATTCATGACCACCTGGCCGAGCCACTGGACTTGCGCAAGCTGGCCGATGTGGCGCACCTGTCGCCCTACCACTGGCACCGGGTGTACCAGGCGCTGAATGGCGAGTCGGTAGCGGCGACGGTGAAGCGCTTGCGCCTGCACCGCGCCACCGGCTACTTGGCTAACACCACCCTGCCCGTCACGCAGGTGCGGCTACCCCAACGCGCAGTCATTTGCGCGTGCATTTGCGGGCGTGTACGGCACCAGCCCCACGCTTTACCGCAGCCAGGGCAGCCATGTGGTGTTCCGCCAAGGTGTGGTGCAAGCCACCGCGGCGGGCTATGCGGTGGATGTGCGCTTTGTGCCAGAAGTACGGCTGGCCGGACTGGCGCACCGCGGCTCTTATATGCGGGTGGGCAAGGCCTTTGAAGTGGCCTACACCCGCATGGCCGCACAGGGCCTGCTGCGCGCCGATAGCCGCTGGATGGCCGTGTACTACGACGACCCTTTTGCCGTGCCCGAGGCCCAACTGCAATGCCGCGCGGGCCTGAGCCTACCGCCCTCAAGCGCCGCACCGCAACCACCGCTGGAGCCGTTTACCTTAGGCGGCTGCACTTGCGCCGTGCTGCGCCACCAGGGGCCCTGCGCCACCATGCGCGCGGCCTACCAGTGGCTGTATGGCCAGTGGCTCATCCAGTCCGGCCAAGCCGCCGCCGATGCGCCGGTGTTTGAGGAATACCTGAACAACCCGCGCGACACCGCGCCGGGGGATTTGTTGTCAGATATTTATTTGCCGTTGGTGGGTGGAGTGGGCGGCAACGGGTAGGGCGCTGTTGGGCGTGGGGAGTGCGCGCTTTATGCTGAATGTGTCGTTTAGGCCGTGGATATTGCGGGAGCTGCTCCTGATTTAGGAGCAACTGTGATCCACTATTGCAATAACAACTTACGATGGCATGGTGTCTATTGCTGCCGCACAGGCAATCGCACCACTCAAAATTCTGCTGAACGCGTTCGCCAATTCGGCCGCTTTACGGGCGAACCTGACCTTCGCGAATGTCGGCTTACAGTAAGTCCATCCAGGTACCAGTAAAGAGGCAGTCGTAGACTTCAAGTCTGCCGCGAAAGCTGACGTTCAGGAGGGCTCCAATTCACAGGTGTCCATAGAATGGCACCACCAACCATTTTCGAACATCAGTTGGCCTTCCGATCTCGTGATTGTCCACATCACATCAAGAATCATCCATTCAGTTGCTACGTAGTCGTATATCAAATGAACATAGTTAACGAATTGGTTGCACGAATTGCCGAAAGACAGGCAATTCAAAAATCTCCATTTTTTGTCGCAATTTGTGGGTGCGCAGATACAGGAAAATCGACATTGGCTTTGCAACTGTGCGCCAAACTCAATTCCAGGACGATGGATGCAGATTGGATTTCGACTGATGCCTTCTTGAGGAATAGGACAGAACGAAATAGCCTCGGCATCAGCGGCTACAACCCGCTTTCCGTCAATGAGCAGGAGCTTTCACGCGCAATTATTGACGTTTTCGTAAATCATGACATCACCACAATTTTGCCTGCGCCCAACAAGCGGCGATGATCGTGGGGCGTCTTTGCGCACTCTTGAGCTTGTTGCGCGCGGTTGTCTGCAATTCGCTCAGGTTGTTCGGGCAGTAGTTGGCCATAGCGTGGCGTTTGAGCCAGGCCCACAAATACTCCACCGGATTG
>NKIO01000129.1 GCA_002255935.1 Comamonadaceae bacterium PBBC2 | reverse complement strand
GTAGATCGGGTCGGTCTGGCCTGTGGCCTTGGCAAAAAATTTCAGACGGCCTTTTTCCACCAAGACCTGGAATGCGGGCATGGTGTGGCCGATGAATTGGCGGTCGATCATGCAGGCCTCCTTCAGACTTTTTGGTACAGCGTCACCACGCAAGCACCGCCCAAACCCAGGTTGTGCTGCAGCGCCAAGCGTGCGCCTTCGACTTGGCGCTGATCGGCTTGGCCGCGCAACTGCGAGACCAGCTCGTAGCACTGCGCCAGCCCCGTGGCCCCCAGCGGGTGGCCCTTGGACAACAGGCCGCCGTAGGTGTTGTCACCGTCCACGATGAACTTTTCGGCGGTGCCTTCGGGCGTGAGGCCCAGGCCTTCGTAGGTGATGAGTTCATTGGCCGTGAAGCAGTCGTGCAGCTCCACCACGTCCAGGTCTTCGGGGCCAATGCCTGCGGCTTCGTACACCTGCTTAGCCGCGTTGGCGGTCATGTCGTAGCCCACCACGCGGCGCATGTCGTCGCTGTCAAAGGTGCTGGGGGTGTCGGTGGTCATGGCCTGCGCGGCAATCACCACGCTGGCGTCCAGCTTGTGCTTTTTGGCAAAGTCGGCCGAGCAAACGATGGCCGCGGCTGCGCCACATGTGGGCGGGCAGCACTGGTAGCGCGTGAGCGGACCAAACACGGTGGGCGAGGCCATCACCTCTTCGAGCGTGAGCGTCTGTCGGAACACGGCCAGCGGGTTGCGCGCCGCGTGCTGGCGCGCCTTGACCGAGATGCGGCCAAAGGTGTCGGCGCGGATGCCGTATTCCTTCATGTAGTCCATGCCGGCGCCGCCAAAGAACTGCGCGGCACGGGGCGCCGCTGCATCAAAGCCTTGGTGCGCAGTCATGGCCTCGGCAAAGCGGGTCATGGGCGATGGGCGGTCGTCGTAAGCGCCTTTGAGGGCGCCGGGCACCATCTGCTCAAAGCCGAGCGCAATGGCGCATTCGACCATGCCGCTCTCGACCGCCTGGCGCGCCAGGAACAGCGCACTCGAGCCGGTGGAGCAGTTGTTGTTGAGGTTGAAGACCGGAATGCCGGTCAGGCCCACGCCGTAGATGGCGGCCTGCCCGGCGGTGGAGTCACCGTAAACGTAGCCCACATAGGCCTGCTGCACGGCGTCGTAGGGGACGCCCGCATCGTCCAGCGCCAGCTTGGCGGCTTTGGCGCCCATGAGGTTGTAGGACTCGCTGGCCCCGGGTTTGGTGAAGGGGATCATGCCCACGCCAACGACGTGAACAGCGCGCTTGCTGACGGCCATGCTTGCTCCTTGAGGGTTCGATACGGACAAAGTATCGAACGGGAGCAGGGCTTCACCAATCGCCAATCAGGTCAAGATGATTGGCAGGAAATGACATTTTGGAGGGGGGAAGGCATGCTCCGCAGAGGCCGACACTTTCAGGTCCGACGGGGCTGGCTTTGGCGTGAGCCCATGTCGGGGCTGAAGCCGCCGACCTACACGCCGATGTCTTCGGATTCGTTGTGCGCCTGCCGATACGCCCCAGGTGTCAGGCCCGTCCAGGCCTTGAAGGCGCGGTGGAAGGTGCTGGCTTCTGAAAAGCCGACCTTTGCGGCCACTTCGAGCAGAGGCACATCGGACTGGGTGAGGTACTCGACGGCCACGTCGCGGCGCAGGGCGTCTTTGATCATTTGGTAGCCCTGGCCTTCGCGCTGCAGGCGGCGGCGCAGGGTCTGGGGGGTGGTGGCCAGCATGTCGCTGACTTCTTCGAGCGAGGGCATTTCTTCGGCCAGGTAGCGGCGCAGCATGCGGCGGATGCGCTCGGTCAGACTGGCCTGGTCGCGGTACTTGACCAGCAGACAGGCCGGGGCTTGGTGCAAGAACGCTTCTACGCTTTCCTTGTTTTGCACCACGGGCAGGTCGAGCCATTTGGCGTCAAAGCGGTAGCCCCATTCACCCGCCATCAGGTGGATGGGCGCTTGGAACAGTTTGGAGGCATCGCTTCGGCGGGCCACTTCGCTGTCTTGGTAGACGACTTCATCCACAGGGATGCGCCGCGCCGCCAGCCAGCACATGACGCCGTAGCTGAGGAACATGAACACCCGCACGGCGTAGGCCTGGCGGTCATTCAAGGTGTGGCGCGGACTCATGCGCAGATAAGCCACGCC
>NKIO01000040.1 GCA_002255935.1 Comamonadaceae bacterium PBBC2 | reverse complement strand
ATCAGGTCGCCGGGCTGCAGGTGGTAGTAGGTCGACAGGTCGGCGATGATTTCGCGGATGTTCCAAATCAGCTTGTCGACGTTGGACGACTGCTTGGTGGCGCCGTTGACTTCGAGGGCAATCGCGCCGCTCTCGATCACCACGCCGGGCATGGGCACGATCTCGGTGCAAACCGAGCCTTGCTCGATGTCCTTGCCCGTGTCCCAAGGCCGGCCTTTGTCGCGTGCCACCAGCTGCAAGTCGCGGCGCGTCATGTCCAGACCGGCGGCGTAGCCATAGACCAGTTCGTGCGCATGGGCTTCACTCACGCGGAAACCTTCTTTGCCAATCGCCAGCACCAGTTCCATTTCGAAGTGGTAATTGCTGGTGCGGGGAGGGTAAGCCACGGTCGCGCCGCTTTCCACCAAGGTCTGGGGTGACTTGGTGAAGTAGAAGGCCTGCTCCACGCTCTTGTCGACGGGGCGGCCCATCTCGACAGCGTGCGCATGGTAATTGCGGCCCACGCAAAAGATGCGGTTGATCGGGAAGCGCTCAGCTTGGCCACGAATGGGCAGGGATTGAACGGCGGGAGGGGTGAAGAGGTAAGAGGTCATAGGAGAGTGGGGGAGGGGGTTGATGGGTTGTTGTGCTGTTGTGTCTTTTGTGGGAGCTCAACTTGTTGGGCGATGGTTGGTGCAGAGGTGGCATTGAAAATCGCCGAACACAGTTCAGCTCCCACAAATCGTGTTCAGCCTCGGTTCTCGTAGACGCCCAGCTTGCGGTGCAAGGGCGATTCGTCGGCGATGAACACGAAGGCGGGTTGGTTGGCGTTCAGGTTCTTCAGCGTCACGGCTTCGTAGCCGGGGGCGCAGCAGGTGTCGGCCTCCAGCAGGGTGAAGGTGCTGGCCACGATTTGGGCTTGCACCGCGCCTTCGATCACATGGAACACTTGCGCGGGTGAGCGCGCAGGCAGGCGCAAGCTCTGGCCAGGGCGCAGCATCAGGGCGTAAAAGCCCAAGATGTTTTCCGCATCGCCACCGGTTTCGGGGTTGGTGTAGGTCACTTGCACCTGCTCCAAACCCGCATCGTCAGCGGCCAGCGACTCAAGCGCTGCCTTGGCGTCTTTCCAAGCGTAGCGCAGCATGGGGTAAGCCTTTTTGCTGCGGTCAAACACATGCGAGGGCACCACGCCGCCACGGGCGTATTGCTGGTCGCTGCGGCCCGGCTGTGCGGTCTGGCGGTCGCCGTTGATGTGGTAGCTGGCCTCCATGTAATAGACCAAGGGCAGGTCCAGCACATCCAGCCAAATGACCGGGTCGGTGCCGTCGTGGCCGTGCTCGTGCCACAGGCCGGTGGGCGTCAAGATCAAATCACCCCGGCTCATGGGGCACTTCTCGCCGTCCACCGTGGTCCAGGCGCCTTCGCCCTCGACGACCATGCGCACCGCGTTGGGCGTGTGGCGGTGGCTGGGGGCCCACTCGCCGGGCATGAGCAGTTGCATGCCCAGGTACATGGCGGCAGAGGCCTGCATTTTGTCCAGCCCGTGTCCAGGGTTGGCCAGCACCAGCACGCGGCGCTCGGCTTTTTCAATCGGGGTCAATTCGCCCGCTTTGAGCAACAGGGGCTTGATGTCTTGGTAAGCCCAGCAAGTGGGCTGGGTCTGACGCGTGGGCACCTTGGGTGGCAACACGCCGCGCAGGCTGGGCCACAGCGGCACCAGGTTCAGCTGGCGCAGGTCTTGCACATAGTCTGGGGGCAGGTCTTCGAGTCGTCCGAGGTCGTTCATGTTCTGGTCTCCGTGCAATCAAGAGTGTTGTGCGGCATCGAGGCAGTTGCTCACGTTCCAGCCGTAAAGCCACGCCATCGCATCATAAAAGCGCTCAGGGCTGCGGCCACGCCACAGGTCATTGCGCACCAAGCGCTCCACGCCTTTGGCATGGTAGATGCGCCCCATCTCGCGGCTCGACAGCACGATGCGGGCGGTGCGGGCCACGCGGGCGCGCTGGTACATGTCCAAAGCCTTGGGCCAATCGTTGTGGTGGGTGCGCAGGGCTTCACCCAAAGTGACGGCGTCTTCCAGCGCCATGCACGCGCCTTGCGCCATGTACTGCGTGGTGGGGTGGGCCGCGTCGCCCAGCAGGGTCACGCGGCCATAGGTCCACTGGCCAATCGGCTCGCGGTCGGCGGTGGCCCAGCGCTTCCAGGTCTTGGGCAGGTCGATCAGTTGGCGTGCTTTGGGGCAGATGCCCTGGAAGTAGCTTTGCACTTCTTCTTTGCTGCCGTCCGTGACGCCCCATTCCTCTTGCTGGCGGCTGTGGAAGGTCACGACCACGTTGTATTGCTCACCGCCGCGCAGGGGGTAGTGCACCAGGTGGCAATTGGGGCCCACCCAAATTGCCGCGGCGTTCCATTGCAGGTCGGCTGGGAAGTCTTTTTTGTCGACCACGGCGCGGTAGACCACATGGCCGGTCACGCGGGCCGGGTCACCCACAAACTGTTCGCGCACCACAGATTTGACGCCGTCGGCCCCGACCAAAGCGCAGCCCTTGAAAGCCTTGCCGTTTTGGTCCCACACGGTCACGCTGCTGTCGTCTTGCTCGATGCGCACCACGCGGGTGTTGGTGTGAAACTGCACCCGACCGGTTTCTTCCGCGCCTTCGAGCAGCGACAAATGCACATCGGCGCGGTGGATGACGGCGTAGGGGTTGCCAAAGCGTTGGCGGAATTTCTCGTCCGTCGGGATCTTGCCCACTGGGTACTCGTCGATCGCGTCGTGCATCACCATGTAATCGGTGTAAACCGCACGGCCACGCGCTTTGTCGCCGATGCCCAAAGCATCGAATGCATGAAAAGCGTTGGGGCCCAGCTGGATGCCCGCGCCGATCTCACCGATCTCGGGGGCTTGCTCCAGCACGGTGACTTCAAAGCCCTGGCGCACCAAAGCAAGGGCAGCGGCCAAGCCACCAATGCCACCACCAGCAACGATGACGGGGAGTTGAGATTGCGCTGAACTCATGAGGTCTCCTCAAGATGGAATTGAAAGAATGCATGCATATTGTATGTATGCATATTAATTTTGCAAGATGGCGTCAAAAGGGTTGCATTGGTGTTTACCCTTGCTCATCGAGCCAGAGATCAAGCATCAGCAAGCGTGACCGTGAATGCCTGCAATGCTCGTGATGTAGGAGCTGAACTGTGTTCGGCGATGGCCAGCAGACCAGCCACTTCAAACAATCGCCCAACACAGTTGGGCTCCCACAAAGACAGTGCCGCACCAATCAAAGTTGGCTGTTTGTAGGAGCTGAACTGTGTTCGGCGATAGCCAGCAGACCACCCACTTCAAGCAATCGCCCAACAAAGTTGGGATCCCACAAAGACCTGTCCAGCGAAGACCGAAGACGGCTGTTTGTAGGAGCTGAACTTCGTTCGGCGATGCCAAGCCAACCACCACCCCAAGCCATCGTCCAACACGCTGTCCACCACCCATAGCCCCCAATGCCCATCGCAAACCAGGCGCAAAGCCACTGAGGGAAAACAAGGTGATGTGAGCGTTCGCAAAGCGACTAGAATTTCCCGACCGCTCGGTTGGTTAATTCCTGCCGGCCAAGTTTCCACCTTCTCTGAGAGCGCATTCCCATGTCCCAAGTCCTGCAAAGTTTCATCGGTGGCCAATGGATCGGCCAGCAAGGCGCGCAAGCCCTGCGCAGCGCCATCAACGGCCAAACCATCGCCCAGACCCACGCCGAGGCGATCGATTTTGGCGACGCGGTGCATCACGCCCGCACCGTCGGTCTGCCCAATTTGCTCAAGCTGGATTTTCAGGAGCGCGCCCAGCGCCTGAAGGCCCTGGCCAAGTACCTGGGTGAGCACAAAGAGCAGCTGTACGCCATCTCGGCCCACACCGGTGCCACCCGCGCCGACAGCTGGGTGGACATCGAAGGCGGCGCAGGCACGCTGTTCGCCTACTCGGGCATGGGCAGCAACGAGCTGCCCAGCGGCAACCTGATCCACGAAGGCCCGGCTTTCCCTCTGGGCAAAAAAGGCGGCTTTGCCGGCACACACATCTTGGTGCCGCGTGGCGGCATCGCGGTGCACATCAACGCCTTCAACTTCCCCATCTGGGGCCTCTTGGAAAAGTTCGCGCCCAGCTTCTTGGCCGGCATGCCTTGCATCGGCAAACCTGCCTCGTCGACCAGCTACCTGACCGAAGCCATGGTGCGTTTGGTGGCGCAATCGGGCATCTTGCCCGCTGGCGCCTTGCAACTGGTGATCGGCTCCACGGGCGACTTGCTCGACCGCTTGAACGGCCAAGACGTGGTGACCTTCACCGGCTCTGCCGACACCGCGGCCATGCTGCGTGTGCACCCCAATGTGGTCAAACACAGCATCCCTTTCAACGCCGAGGCCGACTCGCTCAACTGCGCCATCCTCGCGCCCGATGTGACGCCTGACGACGAAGAATTCGACCTGTTCGTGAAAGAAGTCGCCCGCGAAATGACCGTCAAGGCCGGCCAAAAATGCACGGCCATTCGCCGCGCCATCGTGCCGCGCCAGCACCTCGACGCCGTCGCTGAAAAGCTGAAGGCCCGTCTGGCCAAAGTGGTGGTGGGTGACCCATCGGTGGAGGGCGTGAAGATGGGGGCCTTGGCCTCGCATTCGCAGCAGGCCGACGTGGCCGAGCGCGTGGCCCTGCTGCGCCAAAGCGCCGAGTTGGTGTTTGGCGGTGGTGCCGATTTCAAGCCGGTGGGGCAGGGCGTTGAAGGCGGTGCCTTCTTCCAACCCACACTGCTGCTGTGCCAAAAACCTTTGCACACCGACAGCGTGCACGACGTGGAAGCCTTTGGCCCCGTGAGCACCCTCATGCCCTACGACGGCATCGACGAAGCGCTGCAACTGGCCGCACGCGGTCAGGGCAGTTTGGTGGGCACGCTGGTCACCAAAGACCCGCAAATCGCGGCCCGTGTGATTCCTGTGGCTGCCGCCTTGCATGGTCGCCTGCACATCTTGGACCGCGAAGCCGCCGTCGAATCGACCGGCCACGGCTCGCCCTTGCCACCCCTCAAGCACGGCGGCCCTGGCCGCGCTGGTGGCGGTGAAGAACTTGGCGGCATCCGCGCCGTCAAGCACCTGATGCAACGCACCGCGCTGCAAGGCTCGCCCACCATGATCGCCGCTGTGACGGGCGAGTACATGCGCGGCGCCAAGCTGATCGAGACCGAAGTCCACCCCTTCCGCCGCTACTTTGAAGAGCTGCAAATTGGCGAGAGCCTGCTGACTCACCGACGCACCGTGGGCGAGGCCGACATCGTGGCCTTTGGCGGTCTGTCGGGCGACTATTTCTACATGCACTTCGACGAGATCGCCGCCAAGGATTCGCCGTTTGGCAAACGCATCGCACACGGCTACTTCGTGTTGTCGGCCGCAGCGGGTTTGTTCGTCTCGCCTGCGCCTGGTCCGGTGCTGGCCAACTACGGCCTGGACACCCTGCGCTTCGTCAAGCCCGTGGGCATTGGCGACACCATCCAAGCCCGCTTGACCGCCAAGCGCAAGATCGACCGCCAAAAGAAAGACGCCAATGGCGTGGGCCAAGGTGTGGTGGCTTGGGACGTGGAAGTGACCAACCAACTGGGCGAAGTGGTGGCCAGTTACGACATCTTGACCTTGGTGGCCAAAAAGGGCTGAGGCCCTCAAGGAGCGCTATGAACTGGTACGACCGCGTGGTGCTCCCCTACATGATCGACATGGCCTGCGGCCTGCCGATGGTGCAAAAGCAGCGTCGGCAATTGCTGCCTCAAGCGCAAGGCCGTGTGCTTGAAGTGGGCATGGGCTCCGGCCGCAACTTGCCGTTTTACGACCGCAGCCGCGTGACCCGCTTGGTGGGCGTGGACCCGGCCTTGCAAATGCACCGCCTGGCGCAAAAGCGCAGCCAAAAGGCCGGCATTGAAGTCGAGCTGATGGGCTTGTCGGCCGAGCAGTTGCCCACGGCCGATGCCAGCTTTGACACCGTGGTCTGCACCTACACCTTGTGCAGCATCCCCGATGCGGTGCAGGCCCTGCGCGAGATGCGCCGGGTGCTGGTGCCGGGCGGTCAGCTGCTGTTTTGCGAGCATGGCCGCGCGCCCGATGCCAGCGTGCGTCGGTGGCAAGACCGGCTTCAGCCCTTGTGGGGGCCTTTGGCCGGCGGCTGCCACTTGGGCCGCGACATTCCCGAACTGCTGGCCGAAGCAGGCTTTGTTGCCGACACGCATTCGGCCTATTTGCCCGGGCCCCGGCCTATGACCTTCCATTACTGGGGACAGGCCAAGGCGGCCTGAACCCGCAAGGATTCCCGATGAAAGCGGTTTACCTCACCGGTCACGGTGGCAACGACGTGGTGGCCGTGGGCGATCGGCCCATGCCACAGCGACCTGCGGGCCAAGTGTTGGTGCGCATGCGCGCCGCCACGCTCAACCGGGTGGACCTGTACATGCGCGACAGCGGCGCGGGCATCACCCACACGCTGCCCCAAACCATGGGGCTCGATGGCGCGGGCGTGATCGCGGCGCTGGACGAGGGTGACCACGGTCTGCACATCGGGCAACAAGTGCTGGTCTACCCCGCTGTGACTTGCGGCACCTGCGAGTTTTGCCAAAGCGGCGAAGAGGTGCTGTGCACCCGCATGAGCCTGTTGGGCGAGCACCGCGACGGCACCTTGTCGGAGTACATCAGCGTGCCGGCCCGCAACCTGGTGCCCATGCCCAGTGGCTGGACATTTGAAGAAGCCGCCGCGCTGGGCGTGAACCACCTGACCGCATGGCGCATGCTGAGCACCCGTGCCCGATTGAAAGCAGGGGAGACGGTGCTGATTTTTGGCATTGGCGGCGGCGTGTCTTTGGCCGGCTTGCAATTGGCCAAAGCCATGGGGGCCAGGGTGTTCGTGACCTCGACCCACCCAGACAAGCTGGGCCGTGCGCTGGCGCTGGGGGCGGACGCCGCCATCCACAGCCCTGAGCAAGACGTGGTGCAAGAGGTCATGCGCCTGACGGGCAAGCGCGGGGTGGACGTGGTGTTCGAGAACGTGGGCCAAGCCGTGTGGGACAGCGCCTTGCGATCGGCCGTGCGCGGCGGTCGCATCGTCACCTGTGGCGCCACCACGGGCGACCAACCCGGGGCCGATTTGCGCCGCGTGTTCATTCGCCAGCTGCAAATTTTGGGTTCGACCTTGGGCAACTTGAACGAGTTGCATCAACTCACACAGTTTTGCGAACAACACGGTGTCAAGCCGCTCATTGAACGCACCTACGGCATGGACGACATCCACGCCGCGCTCGACCGTTTGGCCAGCGGCCAGCAGTTTGGCAAGTTGGCGGTGCGCATCCGGGGATAATCCGAGGCATGAGATCCCCCATTGCCGTTGTCGACGTTGACCGTTGCGAAACTTGGACCCGTTACAAAAACGGCCTGTGTGACACCTGTGCTGCCAACTGCTGCACCATGCCTGTCGAGGTCAAGCTGTCGGACCTGGTGCGGCTGGAACTGGTGGACCCGTTCGAGGCAGAACACGACGAGCCCAAGCAAATCGCTAAACGCCTGACCAAAGCGGGCCTGATCGAGCACTTCAATTTCAAGAACAGCATCTTCAGCTTGGCACGCCGCGCCAGTGGTGACTGCCAGTTTCTGGATGCCAAAACGCGCCGCTGCACCGTGTACGACAAGCGACCCAACACCTGCCGCTTGCACCCGCAAGTCGGGCCTCGCCCCAACCATTGCCCCTACGGCAACAAAGCACAGTCGCGCTGAAAGCCGCTCGATCAAGCGCCATCAGATCGTGACTTCCAGCACCGATTGGGTGCAAAAAAGAGGGTGATCTTGCATCCGTTTTCATGGGGCTTACGCTGGAATCAAACGGTCGGGTAGCGCAACCAGTTCCTGGAGACTCAAGGGTTTTGCATAAAAGTAGCCCTGTGCTTGCTGGCAACCGAGCTGGATCAATGTGTCTTGCTGAAATCGGTTTTCGACGCCTTCAGCCGTCACCTCCAGCCGCAGCGATTGCGCCAAAGCCAGAATTCCGGAGATGATTTTGATGTTCTCTTCGCGCTCCATGCCGGCAGTAAAGGCCATGTCAATTTTCAATTTCTGAATGGGCATGCTGGTCAGGCGGGACAGAGAAGAATAAGACTTTCCAAAATCATCGATGGCGATGCGAACGCCTAAGCCCATGATGGCCTGAAGTTGACCTGCCAGCTCTTGTTGACTCAAAGCGAAATCTGTTTCAGTGATTTCCAGCACAAAGCCAGACAATCCATTTTCAAGCTGCGACGCCTGATGTGTCAGCATGGTCAAAAGACGCTTTCCGGACAGCAGCTGAGGGGATGAATTCAAAGCGATGGTGGCACTCGGGAAGCGGGTGCGAATCACGCGACTGTCTTGGATGACTTGAGCGAACAAGTTTTGTGTCAGGGGGTCTATGGCGCCCGATTGCTCGGCCAAGGGGATGAACTCGGCTGGGCTGACCATGCCCAGTTCTTCGTCATGCCAGCGCGCCAAGGCTTCAAAGCCAATGATTTTTCCAGTACGCAGATCCACTTCGGGTTGGTAATGCGGGAAGATCCGACCCTCGCGAATGGCCACGGCCAGTTTGCTGTCAACTTTGGTTTTTCGCGAGGTGGCTGCCAGCATCTGGGCATTGAGCCATTGGATCTGATTGCGCCCGGATTCCTTGGCGCTCAGCAGCGCTGTATCTGCATAGATCAGCAGCTCATTGATCGATTGAGAGTGATCAGGAAACAAGGCTGCACCAGCGCTGAACGTCGCAGTGATCTGAACTGTGCCCATGTGACTGACGTTGAAAACAGCGGGTTTGAACATCAGTTCTAACCTGGCTTTGAAAGCCGCGACCGGCTCATCGATATCCAGCACAGCAATGAATTCATCCCCCGATCGACGGCATAAAAAATTACCAGCGGGCAATGTGCCTTTGAGATGTTGCGCGATCTGGCGAATCACTTCATCGCCTTGATCGTGACCAAAAGTGTCGTTGATGTTTTTGAAATTGTCCAAGTCGATGAACAAAATTGCAAATTTCGACCGGTCACCTTTTTGCTGAATGTATTGCAGAAACGCCCGGTAGTTTGGCAGGCCCGTGAGTTGATCTTCGTGGAGCAGCGCCTTGAGTTTTTCCTCTGCTTGGCGAATCGCCCGGATGTCTGAAAAAACGGAAACATGCCCCTGACTCGACCCCTCTGCATCCAGCAAAGTAGATACCGACAGCAACACAGGTAAAAGGGTTTGTTGTTTGCTTAAAAAATAAGTTTCACCTCGCCATGAGCCTTGCTCGCGCACGGTCTTGGCAATGATCGGCAAATCGACGCTTTTGTCACTCTGAATGTAAAGACGCCCGGCAGGTTGGCGGATCAGTTCTTCTTTGGTGTAGCCGGTCATGTCTGTCAAGGCGGCATTCACATCGACCACCAGACCCTGGCTGTTGGTGATCAAAATCGCTTCGGCTGCAGTCTCGAACACCCTGGAGAAAATGGCCTGTTTTTGCGTGGCAAGCCTTTGCTTTTCGAGCATGCTTTGCAAGGCATTCGAAACTTTGGCAATTTCATCGCCAGTAGGGTCTACATGGGATCCATCACCCCGACCCTCAACGGTGTCAGAGGCCAGTTGCACGAGATCGTCAAGCCTTTGAGTCGTTTTTTCAGAAAAAATCCGGGTCCAGCGTTTGAGTCCAAAAAACAGCAGGCCGCCACAGGCCAACGAAGCCGCCAGTCCCGTCATCACAAACAGAAAGGCTGATACGTTGCTTTCCTGGATCTGAACGTGTAAGGCGTAGTCTTTGCCGCCATCTTGCCATTCAAATTTGAACGCTTCACTGTGCTTGGAGAGATCAGAGGCGTTTTCGACAAATGGCGAAAGGCTGAACTTGATGTCCAAATCATCAGGGAAATTCAGCGTGGTCATGATCTTGTCGAGATCCAAGTGAAGCAAAACCACGCCCAGGGTGGTGTCCATGAAGTTGGCCGTGATGGGGATGCTGGCCGTCAGATAGTCGGTCTGGTCAATGCTGACCACTTCTAAATGGGTTTGGCTGTCGTTCAGTGTTTTCTGGATGTTGGCAGGGGCGCCCAACAGCAAACCCATGGCGTTGCTGCTGTGGATGAAAAATCGCCCGCGGTAATCCAGCAGGTCAAACTTGCAGTGTTTGTTTTGATTGGATTTTTCCAACAATGGCAAGAGATACGAAGCCCTTCCTACGGAGTCGGTCAGTCCGGTCCAGACACCGGGAGAACGGACTAAATCGTTGGCTTGCTGGAAGGATGTGCTGATTTCGGATTCCAGCCGTGTGGAGATCAAAGCTTTGTAATGCCTGAACTCTTCTTGCTGGTAGAAAAAAATCCCGTAAACGGCCAAGAGCATGCAGATGGATGTCACCCCCACGATGTAGGCACCAAACAGCCTGAAAACATCATGGCTCATCTGGGTTTTGAGGGACCTCAATCGGCTCATGTCAGTCTTGTGGAATCAATTGGCCCAAGGGCGTCAATTTGACAAAAAGGACTTGTGACTTGTCCAGAGCGTCATGACGGTCATTCGTGAACGGCTGGGTGTAGTGCTTGACGGCCCCCTGGAAAGCGGGCAATTTTTCCAAGGCATCCCTGACTTTTTCAGGGGAGGTGGTTTTTGCGGTGTCAATGGCCTTGGCCAGAAGGTGCACTGTGTCGTAAGCATGTGCAGCACCCACGGGACTTGGAATATCTTGCGTGCTTTTCAGATCACTGTTTTTCAGGATCCAATCGGCAAGGTAAATGGCACGAGGCCGCTTGTTGTTGATGAAGGTGAAGGTCTGGATGAAATCGATGCGCACCATGTTGAGCTCGTCACTGGCCAACGCGTGCAAGGTCCCACCCACCGCACCCCAATGTGACACCACGGGCATGCGCATGGACTGGGGCTGCGCTGCGATTTCTTTGATCAAAATGGCGCCTTCTTTCTCATTTCCTACAAAAAGCAGGCCTTGCGTGCGGGAGTCCAAGCAGGCTTTGTAGTGTTCCTTCAAAGAGGCATCTCCCCAGTTGTACCAACGCACCACTGGGAATTGGGCGATCTCTTTTCTGGACTTTTCCTGAATGACTTTTTCTGCCGAACGTCCCCAAGCCGTGTTGGGCAAAATGGCGCAGGCTTGCCGAACCTTGTATTTCGTTGAGAGCCGTTTCATCATCGCTTCGACGCCCCAGTCGTCTTTGAGTGAGACACGAAACGAGTAAGAGGGCTTGTGCTCGTGATCTGTGATGGGGTCTGCCGATCCCCAGACGCTGATCAAGGGCACGCTCAGTCGGTGCGCCTCCGGCAGCATTTCCACGCTGATCGGGCTGAATTTACCAGTCAATACGGCGACCAGATCCTTGGTCCCCGCCAGCTGAACAAAATTGTCCTTGCCTCGTGCTGAGAGCCCTTTGTTGTCCGTGGTCAGCAGTTTCAGGGGCCGACCCTGGAGAACGCCTCCGTTGGCGTTGATCTCTTCCATGGCGGCTTTGATGCCCCATTCGGTGGCCACGGCCGAAGTGTTGGTTTTCATGCCGTAGGCATCGTCAAAACCTATCCATACGGGTGGGCGTTGTGTATCGGCAGGTGTTTGTGCAAACGTCTGCGCAGTGCTTGCAAAGATGATGAATGCATGGATCAGTAAGGCGCGTCCCAAACCCATACGGCGGGAACACCATGGTTTGAAGGGGTGTTTAGCCATTGAATGTTTTCTCCCATAAACGTGAAATCAACTGTCGGGTTGTGCTGTTCAATTGGGGCACTGTGCTGTACCGACCAGAAAAAAGTTTGCAGATCATGGCGTGACGCTGTGCCTTGCTGCTGTATTCAAACGTGGCCGCCAGATAGCCCGTGTCTTGCCGCACGGGATGGAGCATCACGCGACCAACGCCTTGCACCTCAAGGCTGGTCGTTCCTTTCTTGAAAATGCCATGGCCGCTTTGCGGCCGTCCACGCTGGCATCGACGATGGCAATGCCCAGCCGATGGCACGTTTGGCGTTTTTCAATGAGTTGAACATGCCGATGGTCCGATGAGTTGGCTTTTTTGACTTTTCAATGTTTCTTGGCAGGGTGCATCACCCGATAGCATTCACAGGCCTTGGCTTCGAGTCCGGGGCGATCCAAGACTTCCAGTTGCCCCCGCCTGACGTCGATCAGGCCTTCTTGGTTCAATTTGCCAGCGGTCAGGGTGACCGATTCCCTGCGGATGCCCAGGGTGTCTGCTATTTCCTGGTGGGTAATTTCAAGCGTGTGCCCTTGGGTCTTGTCCAAGGTGTTCATGATCCAGCGAATGATCTGCTGCTCGTTGGTGTGTTTGCTGCTGCAGATGGTGGGCATGGCAATTTGCAGAATCATCTGGCGCGTGGTGGCCATCCAAATTTTCAGGAATCCGCTGTCTTGCGCCAATTCGGACTGGAACACCGTCAAAGGCAATTTGTAGGCGAACCCTGAAAACTTCACGCGAGCGCGGCTGAAATTCTGGTTGCCGCCCATGACACCACTACCGACCATGCCTTCTTTGCCAATCAGGACGATGTCCGCCGAAGAACCATCCGAGATGTCGATTTGCATGGCGATGATGGCGCTCACCGGGAAATAGACAAATTGAATCGCTTCATGCGGTCTGAAGATCAACTCGTCAGCTGCCAGGCAAACCAGTTGGAAAGATGGCAGTAATTTTTCATATTTATTTGATTGCAATTGCTGAATCATCAAATTACTGTCCGGACTAAGCATTTATGGTCCTTTTTGCTTTTTTGTCATTTATTTTAATAAAAAATAATTTTTATATTGTTCGTTTTCGCACATATGAGCTCGATTCAGACGTGAATTTGAAAAAAAAAGGGTGACCGCTGTGCGTGTGCCTTGAGGGCGCCTGATTTTTCGGTCGTGCTGTGCGTTGCCATGCAAAAAAAAGCCTCCTGACTTTGCAGTCAGGAGGCTGGGTGCTTTTGAAAGCGGTGTGGCTTACATCGAGTCGATGAAGCTGCGCAGTTTGTCGCTGCGGCTGGGGTGCTTGAGCTTGCGCAGTGCCTTGGCTTCTATTTGGCGGATGCGCTCGCGGGTCACGTCGAACTGTTTGCCCACTTCTTCCAGCGTGTGGTCGGTGGACATCTCGATGCCAAAACGCATGCGCAGCACTTTGGCTTCGCGGGGCGTGAGGCTGTCCAGAATGTCTTTGACCACATCGCGCAGACCGGCTTGCAGGGCCGCGTCGATGGGCGCGGTGTGCGTGCTGTCTTCGATGAAATCGCCGAGGTGGCTGTCGTCGTCGTCACCGATCGGCGTTTCCATAGAGATCGGCTCTTTGGCGATCTTCATGATCTTGCGGATCTTGTCTTCTGGGATTTCCATCTTCTCGGCCAGGATGGAGGCATCGGGCTCGAAGCCGAATTCCTGCAAGTGTTGACGCGAGATGCGGTTCATCTTGTTGATGGTCTCGATCATGTGCACCGGGATGCGGATCGTGCGGGCCTGGTCCGCAATCGAGCGGGTGATGGCCTGACGGATCCACCAGGTGGCATAGGTCGAGAACTTGTAGCCGCGGCGGTATTCGAACTTGTCCACGGCCTTCATCAAACCGATGTTGCCTTCCTGGATCAAATCGAGGAATTGCAGACCGCGGTTGGTGTACTTCTTGGCGATCGAGATCACGAGGCGCAAGTTGGCTTCGATCATCTCTTTCTTGGCATCGCGGCTGGCGCGTTCGCCGGCGTTCATGCGCTTGTTGATGTCCTTGAGCTCATCGAGCGGCACCACCACTTTGTTTTGCAGGTCCATCAGTTTTTGCTGGATGTCTTGCACAGGCGGGATGTTGCGGCCCATCACGGCGCTCCAGCTCTTGCCAGCAGCGGCTTGCTTTTCAATCCACTTGAGGTTCAGCAGGTGCGATTCGATGCGCTTGCCGTTCTTGTCGCGGCCGCTGAAGTCGGCAATGAAGTTGTCTTGTGGGTAGCCACATTTGTCCACAATGATGCGGCGCAGTTCGCGCTCTTTTTTGCGCACATCGTCGACCTGGCCACGCACCATGTCGCACAGCTTTTCAATCGTCTTGGCGGTGAAGCGGATGGTCATCAGCTCTTCCGACAAGGCGGTTTGGGCCTTCACATACGCGGGGGTGCCCCAGCCTTCTTTGTCGTAGGCCTTGTGGACTTTTTCGAAGTGGCCGGTGATGCGATCAAAACGCTCCAGCGCTTGGTTCTTGAGTTCCTCCAGCTTTTTGGTCAGCGCTTTGGAGCCGCCTTTGCCATCGTCGTCGTCGGCCTCGTCGAACTCGTCGAAGTCTTCTTCGGCCACATAGTCATCGGCTTCGTTCAGGTTGGCGAAACCGTCCACGATGGTGGAGATCACGACCTTGCCTTCGCGGATGTCGTTGGCCATGTTCAAGATTTCGGCAATGGTGGCTGGCGACGCGCTGATCGCGGCCATCATGTCCATCAAGCCGCCTTCGATGCGCTTGGCAATCTCGATCTCGCCTTCGCGGGTCAACAGCTCCACGGTGCCCATTTCGCGCATGTACATGCGCACGGGGTCGGTGGTGCGACCGAATTCGCTGTCCACGGTGGACAGAGCGGCTTCAGCGGCTTCTTCGGCTTCTTCTTCGGTCGAGCCGGTGGGCGCGTTGTCCGTGATGATCAGGCTTTCGGCGTCAGGCGTTTGCTCGTACACCGCCACACCCAGGTCGTTCAGCGTGGCGATCACCACTTCCAGGGTTTCGGCATCGACCAGCTTGTCGGGCAAGTGGTCACTGATTTCGCCGTTGGTGAGGTAGCCGCGCGTCTTGCCCAGTTTGATCAGGGCTTTGAGGCGGTCGCGGCGTTGCTTCATCTCGGCTTCGGTCAGGACGGTTTCGTCCAGGCCGAATTCTTTCATCAAGGCGCGTTCTTTCGCCTTGCTGATCTTCATACGCAGGGGCTTGACCTTCTCGGCGGTGTCCGAGACGGGTTCGGCTTCGACTTCCTCTTCGATGTCGATGATTTCGTCATCGAATGAAGGCTCGGCGATGCTGCCTTTTTTCTTGGGACCGCGCTTGGCGCCGGTCACGGCTTTTTTGGCCGCCGGTTTTTTGGCGGCGGCTTCGGTCACCTCAGCCGCTTTGGCCGCTTTGGGTTTTTTCACAGCCACTTCGGCTTCGGCGGCTTTGGCCTTGGCAGGCGTTTTCTTTTCGGTCACTTCAGATTTCTTGGCAGGCACGGAGGCGGCTTTCTTGGCAGGTGTGGCCGAGGTTTTCGTGGGTTTGACCGCTGGAGTGGCTGCTTTGGCGACCGGCTTGGCCGGTGCTTTGGCAGCTACTTTGTCACTGGCCTTGGCCTTGGCGACGGGCGCTTGGGCTTTGGGGGCAGGGGCGGGCTTGGCCACGGGTTTCGATTTGGCAGGGGCCTGGGCAGGCTTCTTCGGCTTTTGAGCGGGCATGGATAACCTCAAGACTTCAAAACAGACAAGGAAACAGACACAGTCAGCGCCAAATACATCCCGGCGCGGGCTTGTTAAGACACAGCGTCAACAACCCATATGGGCGTCAAAACTGCAATGGCAAGATGGAGGGGCGAACATTTGGAATGCAGTCCTTGCGGAACGGTGACCGACCCAAAGGGGGCTTCGCGCTGATGGCGGTGGTCTAGCCGGAGGTGCTGCTGTCGCTCTTGCCGAGAAAAATGGATTATACCCAAAGACAGAGGGCCAGCCCCAGCTGAGGCCGAACCCGTAGGTCGGCGGCTTCAGCCCCGACATGAAACCCCGTCTGTAGGTCGGCGGCTTCAGCCCCGACATGAGGACCCGTCAGCAGGTCGGCGGCTTTAGCCCCAACAAGAGGCCCCGTCAGTAGGTCGGCGGCTTCAGCCCCGACATGAAGCCTGTGCCGGAGACAGCCAGGTCGAAACCCAAAGGACCGACTGCGCAGCCACTGCTTTTCTTGTTTGATGGACTACCAACAAGAGGCCTCAGCGCGCAGGCCGAATCGCTGTCTTGGGCCGGAAGGCTTTGCAAACCGCGTCGTGGGTTTCCATGTACGGGCCGCCGATCAGGTCCACGCAATAAGGCACAGCCGCAAATATGCCGTGCACCACGGGCTTGCCTTCGGCGTCTTTGAGCCCTTCCAGGGTTTCTGCAATCGACTTGGGCTGACCGGGCAAGTTGATGATCAGGCTCTGTCCGCGAATGACGGCCACCTGGCGCGACAAAATGGCGGTGGGCACGAATTTCAAGCTGATCTGACGCATTTGCTCGCCAAAGCCGGGCATCTCCTTGTCGGCCACGGCCAGGGTGGCTTCAGGGGTCACGTCGCGCAAGGCTGGGCCGGTGCCGCCGGTGGTCAGCACCAAGCTGCAGCCTGCTTCGACCAACTCGATCAAGGTGGCGCTGATGCGCTCTTGTTCATCAGGGATCAGACGGGGCTCGAAAGTGATCGGGTTGAGCAAGGCGCGGCCGAGCCATTCTTGCAAGGCGGGCAGGCCTTTGTCTTCGTAAACACCAGTACTGGCGCGGTCGCTGATCGACACGATGCCGATCTTCACGGGGTCATGGGTGACTTCACTCATCGTCGGTTTCCTCGGGGGTCTCATCGCTTTTGCCGCCACTCAGAATGCTGCGCACCAGCTTGAACATTTCGCGGTAGGCCCGGCTTTGGCGTGGCGCCAGGCCTTGCGAGACGGCCGCATTGGACACCGGCACCGCATCCTTGCGGGCTTGGCGCACCAAGGCGCGCAGCTGTTGGGTGTCGGTTTGAGGGTATTGGGCGATCCACTCGCCCACAGCGTTGTCGTCGGCGATCAGGCGGTCGCGCCAGGCTTCGGCCAAATGCAGGGCTTGCGTGTCCTTGGCGCTGCCCAAACGCTGGATTTCCAGCGCATCGCGCACGGCTTGCAGCACTTCGGGCTCTTGCAGGCGCATTTGTTTGCCGATGAACTGCATCTGGCGGCGCTTGCCTTCAAAGTTGGTGATGCGTTTAGCTTCGGCCAAGGCGTCTTTGAGCTTGTCGGTCAGCGGCAGGTCGGCCATCAGGTCGGCGCGCAGCGTCAGCAGCTGCGTGCCCAGCTCTTGCAGTTCGGTGCTCTCGCGCTTGAGTTCGGTGCGGCTGGGACCTTCCAGTCCAAACTTGAGTTCGCGTTTGAACTCCAGGTCCAGTTCGCTGCCTTCGGCAACAAATTGACCACGGACGAAATAGCCTTTTTTGGGTTTACGGGACATGACTGGGGGAACTCGTTCTCAAGGGCAGCGCAGGTGCTGGGTGGCAAGTATCATAGCGGCCACTGTGGGCTTCGCGTCCACCCTCTGTTTTGAGACTTATTCCGTGAACCCAAACGCACCCGCCAAAGCTTCCACTTCCGAGCCCCACGACGGCTTCAGCTACTCGCGCGACCACTTCGAGTCTTTGGTTGACACCGCCTTGCACCATGCCAAAAAACTGGGGGCGACCAATGCCGGCGCCGAAGCTTCCGAAGGCTGCGGTCTGTCGGTCAGCGTGCGCAAAGGCGAGCTGGAAAACGTGGAGCGCAACCGCGACAAGTCGCTCGGGGTGACGGTCTATGTCGGGCATCGCCGAGGCAATGCCAGCACCTCGGACTTTTCCAAAGCAGCCATCGAGCGCACCGTGCAAGCGGCGTTTGACATTGCCCGCTTCACCGCCGAAGACCCCACGGCCGGTTTGCCTGATGAGGCGGACATCGAGACCCAATACCGTGAGCTGGACCTGTTCCATCCCTGGGCCATCAACAGCGAAGAAGCGGCCAAGCTGGCCTTGCAGTGTGAAGCGGCAGCGCTCAAAACCAGCCGCCGCATCACCAACAGCGATGGCGCGGCCGTGTCCGCGCAGCAAAGCCATTTCTTCAGCGCCCACACGCATGGCTTTCGTGGTGGCTATGCCAGCTCTCGCCACAGCATCTCGGTCGCGCCGATTGCCAAACTGCCCGGCCGCAACGCGGAAATGCAGCGCGACGCTTGGTACAGCTCCATGCGTTCGGCCGATGAATTGGCCTCGCCCGAAGCGGTGGGCCGTTATGCCGCAGAGCGAGCCTTGTCGCGACTGGGCGCACGCAAAATTGCCACAACCGAATGCCCCGTGCTGTTCGAGTCGCCTGCTGCAGCAGGCTTGTTGGGCGGTTTTGTGCAGGCGGTCAGCGGCGGGGCGCTTTACCGCAAGAGCAGCTTTTTGCTGGACTCGCTGGGCAAAAAAGTGTTTCCCAAGCACATCGACATCCATGAAGACCCCTTTGTTTTGCGCGGCAAAGGCAGCTCACCCTTTGACGACGAAGGCGTGCGCTCGGCCGCGCGTCAAGTGGTCAAGGGTGGCCGCGTCGAAGGCTATTTCCTGTCGAGCTATTCGGCCCGCAAGCTTGGCATGAAGACCACCGGCAACGCCGGTGGTTCGCACAATTTGTCGATGACCTCGCGCTTGACGCAGCCAGGTGATGATCTGGATGCCATGCTGCAAAAGCTGGGCACGGGCCTGTTTGTGATCGAGCTGATGGGGCAGGGCGTGAACTACGTCACCGGTGACTATTCGCGCGGCGCCAGTGGCTTTTGGGTCGAAAACGGCCAGATCGCTTACCCGGTCCACGAAATCACCATCGCGGGCAACCTCAAAGACATGTTCATGGGCATCGAGGCGATCGGCTCGGATGCCTACAACATGGGGGCCAAAAGCGTCGGCTCGGTGCTGGTCAATCGCATGAAGGTCGCGGGCAGCTGAGCGATCAGACCACCCCATGAAAAAGCCGACCCCTGTCCCGGGGTCGGCTTTTTTTCGGGCGCATTTACTGGGCGGTCACTTGCACCACAGCCGCTTCTTTGTAGACCGCATTGACATGGTCGCCGGCCTTGATGCCTTTGAGCAGTTCGGGCTTGCTCAGTTGCAACTTCACCGTGTTCTGGGCGCCTTTGAGCGTCACGGTTTGGGCTTTGCGGTCCACGGCAATGACTTTGGCATGAATGCGCACGGTCTCTTCCACCGCCATGCCGGGCTTGCTGCCAGGCTCTGCGCGGGCCACTGCGGGCTGAACTTCACGTTCCAGGATGTCGGAAGACTTGGCTTTGACCAGCTCCACCAGCAAGGCTTTGGCATAGGTCAGTGTGACCAGATCCCCTTCGGCGACCTGATCAAAGTTGCGCACTTCGGCGCCAGCCCGGATCAGGACTTCGCGGCCCTTGGGGCCCACCACCACAACGGTGCGATGGGTTTTGTCGATGGACTTGACTTTGCCCTGCACAGTCACCGCGCCACCCACGGCCACCGGGCCAGACTGTTTAGCGGCAGCAACCATGGCCACTTCGGGTGCGGCTTGCGCTGTGCAAAGCACGGGCGCTGCCAAAGCGGCAGCCAAAAGCAGAGTGGATTTGTATTGCATGAAACACCTTTGAATGAGTTGAATAGAAGTCTTTTGACCTATTTATTCTATTCATTAAGTACCCAATTTAAGGTGCGTTCATAACTTGTTGCAATTGATGGGATGCAAGCTTTTCAGCTCGCCTTGCAAGGGCGGCATCTCCACCATGTCGCCCACTCCAGAGCATCTAGACTCAGTTGGCCAATGCCGCTTTGACAGCTACAGACACCTCGCCCATGTCGGCTTTGCCGGCCAGACGGGTTTTGACCGCGCCCATGACCTTGCCCATGTCGCCGGGGCCTTTGGCGCCCAACTCGGCCACGATGGCTTTGACTTCGGTGGCCACTTCTTCGGCGGACATGCGCGCAGGCAGGTAAGCCAGCAGCACAGCCATTTCGGCTTTTTCCTTGTCGGCCAGGTCTTGGCGTGCAGCTTGTTCAAACGCCGCGATCGAGTCTTTGCGCTGTTTGATCAATTTGTCCACGATCGCCACCACGGCCACATCGTCGAGCACCACGCGCTCATCGACCTCTTTTTGCTTCATGGCGGACAACAGCAAACGGATGGTGCCCAGACGCTCGCTGTCTTTGGCGCGCATCGCGGTTTTCATGTCTTCGGTGATCTGGTCTTTCAGGCTCATGCGAGGCTCCTGGTGGTGTGACAAAAATTGGGGTGTAGAAACAACAAAGCCCGCCTGAGCGTCCTCTTGCGGGCTTGTTTGCAGACCCTTTCGGGTCAACAAAAGAAGAGCTTAGTACAGCTTCTTGGGCAGTTGCATGCTGCGAACGCGCTTGTAGTGGCGCTTGACGGCAGCAGACTTCTTGCGCTTGCGCTCGGTCGTTGGCTTTTCGTAGAACTCGCGGGCACGCAGGTCTGTCAGCAGGCCGAGTTTCTCGATGGTGCGCTTGAAGCGACGCAGTGCAACGTCAAACGGCTCGTTTTCTTTCACGCGGATGGTGGTCATTGAATCAATTTTCCAAAATGTGTGCCGGTCGTTTTTACAAGGAAGATCGCGCCTTGTAAGCCGATACCAGCGGTTCCCCGTCACGAACTAGTATTTGGCAGACGGGGGTTTGCCAGCAAAGCCTCGGATTATAGCGTCAAGTCGAGGGCATGCTGCGCGCCCTCAGGCCAGTTTTGCGGCAGCTCATGAAAATTGTTACCGATTCGTGTGACCTGGCCTGAGTCAAATCAATCAAATCCATAAAATGAGGCACAAATAAATACATTCTGATTTTTCTGGATTCTTAATGACTTTGCTTCGATGCCTGATGGCGCCTTTGCTGCTGCTGAGTGCGTTGACCTCGCACGCGCAAGCGGTTCCCTCCAAGGCGCCCGGTTCGCCAGCCGTGGTGGTGGTGCTGGCCGGTGGTGGTGCCAAAGGCTTTGCCCATTTGGCGGTGCTGCGCCAATTGGAGCAGGACAAAATCCCGATTGCCCGCATTGTGGGCACCAGCATGGGGGCCGTCATTGGGGGCTTGTACGCCAGTGGCCTGTCGACCGATGCGATTGAACAGGTGGTCGGCGGTCTCGATCCGTCCAAAGTCGCGCTCGATCAGCTCAACCGTTTGGAGTTGCCCTCTCGCAGTCGCGCTTACCAGCAAAAATACCCCATCGACTTGGAGTTCGGCATCCAGAACGGCAGCCTCAGCTTTGCGCGCGGCGTGAGCGATGGGCAGCGCTTTTTGGCTTTGCTGCAGGATCTCACGGCCCATGTGCCACCGCAGGTGAAATTCAATGATTTGAAGATCCCGTTTCGCGCGGTGGCGACACGCTACCGCGACGGTGAAATGAAAGTCTTTGACCAAGGTTCCTTGCACATGGCCATTCGCGCCAGCATGGCGGCACCAGCGGTTTTTGCGCCGGTGGAGGTCGACGGAGAGACTTATGTCGACGGGGGCCTGGTCTCGAATTTGCCCATCGACGTCGCGCTGGCCGAGGGGGCTGATGTGATCGTGGCATCGTTTTTGTCGGGGGGCATTGACAAAAGCACTGCCGAGCCCGCCACGCATGCCTTGGCGGTGGCCAATCGCATGGTGGACATCCTGATTCGGCAAAACGAAAAACGCAATTTGAACTTGTTGCGGCCTCAGGATATTTTGGTGTCGCCCGCTTTGAAAGATGTGGGTTTTGCCGACTTCAACCGAGCACCTGAAATCGTCTTGCGAGGCCAACAGGCCTTGGCACAAGTGGATGCCGCGTGGCTCAAATTGAAAGTACAAAGCGCGCAAACCGAGCAGCATCCATCGCCGCCAACCCTCTCTTTTGACCAAAGGGAAAAACGCATCGTCGCCATCGTGGCACGTGGGCAAAAAGACGTTCCAGCCAGTTATGTGCAGACCGCCTTGGCGTCCTTGCTTGATCGGGACTTTGACCCCAAAGCCACCGAAGACCACATTGACCAGCTCTATACCAGCGGCTATTTCGATTTGGTCAGCTACAGCCTGGAACAAGTGCGAGGTGACCAGTACCAACTGGTGGTGCAGGTGCGCGAAAAACCCTACAGCCCCCACTTCATGAAAACGACGCTGGGCTTTTCCACCGAGGCCGATGGCGTGACCCAATTCACCACCGGCGTGGGTTATCGGCGACCCTGGTTGACAGAAAGTGGCTTGGAGTTGGCATTGGATGCACGAATTGGCACCCAGTCGGAGGTGGCTGCCAGGTTGTTTCAACCCTTGTCATCGCGCTGGACGCTCGAGACTGGCGTCTCACTGGACCGCAACCACATGCCTTTGTACCGGTCGGCGATCGATGCCGCAGACCAAAGCACCACCAAGGTGGCTTATTACAACCAGACGGTGCAAAGCTGGGATGCCAAACTGGTTTATGACCTGGACCGCAAAGCCACGGTGAAGCTGGGCTTGACGTCGAGCCAGATCCGCCGTTCCTTCGATACCTTGCTCGATCTGGAGGGCACCACGCTCTCATCGCCCATCCTCCGGTACAACGGTGTGAAGACCCAGTTGCAGATCGATCAACTGGACTCTTTGAGTTTTCCGACCCAAGGGCATTACCTGAATGCGAGCATCGAGCAAGGCCTGTCCGGTGCCGATTACATCGGCGGGCGGCTCAGCGCCAAATGGGCCCAATCTTGGGGGCCGCACATCGTCAACCTGGGCCTGAACCTCGGACAAGACCGCATCAAGCTTGACTGCGTGAAATGCCAGGCGCCCAGTCAGTTGTTTCTTGGGGGCTTCCAAGCCATGGGCGCTTACCGCATGGGGCAGTTGGCCGGCGATCAGCTGGCCCATGTTCACGGCACCTACATGTACCGCATGACCGATGGCGGCCTGTTCAATCAGCGCACCTATGTCGGCACCGTGCTGGAGCTGGGCGATGCCTGGTCGCAGTTCGATGTCATGCAAAAACGTTTCAGTGGCACCTTGTTTGTGGCCGTCGACAGCAAGATCGGTGACATCTATCTGGGCACCGCTCGGGGTTCGGGGGGTGCGCAAAATCTGTTTGTCCAATTGGGCCGACGGTTCAGTTATTGAGGTGGCTTGAGATGGACTTGAATTTCATGCAAATCGGGCACGTGGTGCTCAGTGGCAAGGGCATCGAGCAATCCATGGCTTTTCACGCCTACCAGACGCTGTCGGCTTGGAGTTTTGCGCTGCAATTGATGGTCTGTGTGCTGAGCATTGGTGCTGGCTATGCGGTCCGCATATGGGCGCTTCCACGCATGCGGGATCAAGGGGTTTGGGCTCGCCTGATGCGCACTGCGGTGCAAACGCTGGGTCCGGTCACGGTGGCGGTCTCTTTGATGGCGGCCTGTTTGTCGGCTGGGCATGCCCTGGGCATGAGCGCCGATGAGTTGGTGCTCGTGTCACGTGTATTGCGTTTGAGCTTGTGGGTCTGTGGCATCCGCGCGGCCGGATGGGTCTTGCGTCATGTGATGCACCCCCACGGCATCCTCAGGATTTTTTTGCACCTGATCGAGTGGGCCATTGTGGGGGCCGTGGTCCTGACCTTTTTGGGTTTGCTCTTGCCTGCGATCGACAAGATCAACGCGATCGAGTTTGCCATTGGCTCCCAAGTGTTCAAAGGCGGCAACATCGTCACCGGTTTGATGATGGCTGTGGTGGCCTTGACCATTGCCGGTCAGCTGTCCGAGTTTGTGGCCATGTTTCTCAGGCGTTATGCCAGCCGACAAAATTTGCAGGCCAACGACGCCTTGATCTTGACCCGTTTTTTCAGCTTCATCATTTTCACTTTGACGGTGGTGGGGGTGCTGGTGGAGTCGGGCATCGACTTGACGACGCTGGCTGCTTTTGGCGGGGCCATGGGCATTGGATTGGGCTTTGGCCTGCAGGAGTTCGTGGTCAACTTCTTCAGCGGTCTGTCGGTGCTGATGGAGCGTGCGCTCAAAGTTGGCGACTACGTGACCATCAACGAAGTCACGGGCCGAGTGGTGCACATGAGCAGCCGCGCGGTGGTGGTGCGCGATCGGGTGGGCACCGAGAGCCTGATTCCCAACAGCAATGTGATGAAGGGCATCTTGCAAAACCACACCATGAGCAACGATGCGTTTCGCATGAGCATCCCGCTCAAAATTGTCGACGTCGCAGACTACCCAAGGGCACGGGATTCAATTTCGCAAGTGTTGACCGAATCACCGCGCGTGCTTCAAACCCCTGCGCCCCAAGTGTTGATCAAGGACATCAGCGACACCGAAATCACGCTGGAGGTCAGTTTCTGGATCCACGACTTGGACGATACCCAAAATGAACTGGTCTCCGAGATGCTGTACGGCATCGCCATGCGGCTGCGTGCCGATGGCATTGCTTTGGCTTCAGACGGCACTCAGGCCTTGCTCGCGACCATGGCCTAAGCCTGTGCTGCTGTGACAGGCAGTGCCATCGCGCAAGCATGTGCGCTGGCCCAGGCCCATTGGAAGTTGTAGCCCCCGAGCCAGCCGGTCACATCGATCACCTCGCCAATGAAATACAGGCCTGGGTGCTTGGACTCCATGGTTTGTGAAGACACATCGCGCGTATCCACCCCACCCAAGGTGACTTCGGCTTTTTTGTAGCCCTCGCTGCCCGTGGGTGTCAGCTGCCAGTCGCTCAGCGCTTGGGCCAATTTGTTCAAGGCTTTGTCTGGCACTTCGGCCGCGGTGCGTTGCAGGGCCGCATCCTGACTTACCCAGGCTTCGGCCAAGCGACTGGGCACCAGGCTGGCCAATTCATTGCCCAGCAATTTTTTGGAGCGCTGCTTGGCTTCTTGCAGGCGATCGGGCAAATTCACTTCGGGCGCCAGGTTCAGGCGAATCGGACTGTTGTCGGCCCAGTAGCTGGAGATTTGCAATACGGCAGGCCCCGACAAGCCGCGGTGCGTGAACAGCAGGTCTTCGTCAAAGTGCATGCGGTTTTTCTTGTCGCCGGTCTCGATGCCCACGGGCAAAGCCAGCCCGGCCAGCTGGGCATAGGGCGCCCAAGCGTCGCCATCGAAGGTGAGGGGGACCAAACCGGGGCGGCGCGGCACCAGCCGCAAGCCAAACTGTTCGGCGATGCGGTAGCCCCAGTCGCTGGCCCCGATTTTGGGGATCGACAGACCGCCGGTGGCCACCACCACAGAGGTGGTGTGCACAGGCCCTTGGTCGGTCTCCAGCGCGTAGGCGTCTGTGTGCACCACGGATTTCACCGCGCAGCCCGACCAGATCGTCACACCACCGGCTTGGCATTCGGCCAACAGCATGCGGATGATGTCTTCTGCCGAGTCGCTGCAAAACAGCTGACCCTTGTGCTTTTCATGAAAGGCAATGCCATGTTTTTGGACCAGCTCGATGAAGTCTTGATGCGTGTAACGCGACAGCGCAGACCGGCAAAAATGAGGGTTCTGACTGATGAAATGTTTTTGCGGGGCCGATGCGTCCAGCAAGCGGTTGGTGAAGTTGCAGCGACCACCGCCCGAGATGCGGACCTTTTCAGCGACTTTGCTGCTGTGGTCAATGACAAGGACTTTCAGGCCACGCTGGCCAGCCAAGCCGGCACAAAACAAGCCGGCAGCCCCGGCACCCACGATCACAACGTCCCATGTATTCATGCAGGGAGTTTAGTGCTTCGGACCTGCCGGGCCCCCGCTCGCTCAGGCGACCCGTTGGCGCTCCACTGTGCTTTGGTGCTGCCAAGCCCGCGCGCCTTGCACCACATCGCCCACCACAATGATGCTGGGGCTTTGCAGGGCTTCGCTTTGCACGGTGTTCACCAGTTCACCGAGGGTGGTCAGTGCTTGGCGTTGGTTGGGCAAGCTGGCATGCTGCACCACAGCCACAGGGGTGTTGCCGGGCAAGCCTTGCAACAGGCCTTGGCAGATGTGGTCCAGACTGCTCACGCCCATGTAAATCACCAGTGTGAGCTTGGCCTGATGCGCGGTGTGGGCCAGTTGCACCCAGTCGGTGCCTGCGTCGCCGGGCTTGGCATGACCTGTGACAAACACCACGCCGTGCGCGTGTTCGCGGTGTGTCAGGGGTGCGCCCAGGCTGCTCATGCCCGCCAGGCCCGAGGTGATGCCGTTGACGACTTGCACGTCGATGCCCGCTGCGCGCAGGTGTTCAACTTCTTCGCCGCCTCGTCCAAAAATAAAGGGGTCTCCGCCTTTGAGGCGCACCACATGCTCACCTTCTTGCATGGCGGTGATCATCAGCTTGTCGATGAAGGCCTGTGGTGTGCTCTTGCAACCGCCGCGCTTGCCCACGTGCACGATGCGTGCCTGGGGGCTGGCATGTTCGAGCACGGCGTCGTTGACCAGGTCATCGACCAGCAAGACGGTGGCTCGGGCAATGGCCTTTACCGCTTTGAGGGTCAGCAGTTCAGGGTCGCCTGGGCCCGCGCCCACCAAGGTGCAGCTGCCGTGGGAAGGGTGTGTTGGGTTCATGCGTTCACCTCGCGCAGGATGTGTTGGACTTGCAGCGCGATCGGCTGCGGCACAGGCAACAGGTTTTGCAAGACGCGTTCAATGTAGCGCGCCGTGGCGGCCGCTTCGGTGCCGGGCAAGTCGGGCACCTGGCCCAAAGGGCCTTCTTGCTGGGCTTGCACCCGCTGTGTCAGGCCGTTCTTGAAAACGTTCATGGCCGGCGTGCGGCGGGCATCGGCCACCGGTTCGCCCTCGGTACCCCGCAGCAGCAAAGCGTGTTCACCAGTCAAGGCAAACGTGGCCGACATCGATTGCAAATATTCGGGGTGTGTGTAACTGCCCACGATGAGGGCAGGTCCATCGCAAGGGTTCATCAACTTGACCAAGCTGTGACCGGGGTTGCGCAAACCGACCACACGGCGCACCGCCAGCAACCGGTCGAGTCCGGCGTTCAACACGCCTGTGGGCACAAAGATGACTTGCCCTGCCTGCACGGTAGGGCAAGCTTTGGCCGCGCCAATGCCCAGTTCAGCCATGACCGCTTGGCTGCTCACGCGTTTGTCTTCGGTGGCCGCGCCATGCACCACCACAGCCACGCCCTCGCGAGCAAGCAGCAGGGCCAACAGAGGCGTGAGCACCGGCAACTTGCGCGCCCCGTTGTAGCTGGGCAGCACCACGGTGGGGGCCTGACCTGCTGGGACTTTGTTCAGGCGCGCATGGGTGGCATCCAGAAAGCCGGCCATTTCTTCAGCGGTCTCGCCTTTGACGCGCATGGCGATGCAAAACGCGCCCAACTCCAGATCGCTCACCTGCTGATCGAGGATCTGGCCCATCAGGTCAGCGGCTTGTGCGCGGCCGAGCGAACGCGCGCCTTCTTTGCCGCGTCCGATGTCCTTGATGTATTGGCTGATTCCCATGGGGACCGATTGTGAAGGAAGTCGAATAACTGCTGGTTATATGGGTATGGCTCAGGCCGCAGCGGGGACCCGTCGGATGATTTGCCGCAACTCGGGCATGCACGAGCCGCACTGCGTGCCGCAACGCAGCTTGTTTTGTACCCAGGTCAAGCGATGCTCATCCGAGCCCTCTGATCCGCTCAGGCAAGCTTCGATGGCGTCTTCGCGCACATTCAGACAGCTGCACACCTGACGGCTGACGGGCGCTGCACCTTCCGGTGGCGCGTCAGAAGCCATCAGCCATTGACGAGCGGGCCAAGGCAGGGGCGTGGCTTGTTGCAAGAGGGTTTTAAGCCAATGAGCCGATCGACTGTCCCCTGCAGTCAGGAACCCCATAAGCGTGCGGCGGCCTTGCGCATCGACTGGGCTCAGCTGGATGGCGCGGCGTTGTACCCGAACAGCATCTTCGTAGCGCAAGGTGTCCGGGCTGTCCAGGCCTAAGACCGAGGCCACAAATTGCAAGAGTTCAGCGCCAACTGGCGCGCGGCATGCGGCGCGCAAGAGCACACCTGTGCGTGGGGCTTGATCCGCCAGGGCGGCAGAGGTGTCGCTGAAAGGGACCAGGTGCGCATAGTCAAATTCGGACAAGCGTTTTTGCAATTGTTGGCGCACGGACCAGACCACGTCGCTGGGTAGCCAGACCATGGCCGAAAGCTGCCAGGACGCATCGACCGACAGATCTGCGCGGGTGATTTGCACAGCCGCATGCTTGAGCTCGGGCTGTTTGGAGTTGGGGCAGTAGCTGGACGTGGTCAGCACATTCACGCCGAAGCCAGGCGCGCCTTGTCCGTCGCGACCACTGAGTACCTCGGGGCCCCAGTGCATCGCGATGAAGGCTTGCGAGGCCGCCACTTGCGTGCTGGCCTGCACGGGCAGCACCAAGCTGCCGCGTTTACTGCGCACCTGAACCAGCGTGCCATCTTGCAAGCCTAGGCGCTTGGCGTCTTGAACGTTCAATTCCACGCAAGGCTCGGGGCTGTGAGCAAACAATCGGCCCACATTGCCGGTGCGTGTCATGCCATGCCATTGGTCGCGCAGGCGGCCCGTGCTCAGTGAAAACGGAAATTGCGACCCCCGTTCTTCAGAGACCGGCCTCCAGTTGACAGCGGCAAAGCGGGCACGGCCATCGGCAGTTGGGAATCGCCCATCTTCATACAGCCGTGCTTGCCCAGTGAGGGCACCTGCGGGCAGCGGCCATTGGGCAGGGCCTGCGGTTTCCAGTTTTGGGTAGCTCAGGCCGGTGATGTCCAGATCGCGGCCACGGGTGCTGTCGCGATGCTCGTTCCAGACCGACTCGGCAGTAGGGTAGTTCATCAGCTGGGCATCCTGCGGGCGACCCAAAGCGACGGCCAGGCGTTGGCCCAGTTCTGCGGCAATGGCCCAATCTGGGCGTGCAAGGCCCGGGGCCGTCGTGGCTGCGCGCACCCGACTGATGCGCCGCTCGCTGTTGGTCACCGTGCCTTCTTTTTCGCCCCAGGTGGTGGCGGGCAAAAGCAGGTCGGCGAATTCACACGTGGCGGCTGTGGCAAAAGCTTCTTGCACCACCACGAACTCGGCGCGTTGCAGCGCGCGGCGCACGGTTTTTTGGTCAGGCATGGATTGCGCTGGGTTGGTGCAAGCAATCCATAAAGCTTTGATTTGCCCGTCGGCCGCGGCTTCAAACATTTCTACGGCCGTGAGTCCAGGCTTGGCAGGCACATCGGGGATGCCCCAAAGCGCGGCCACTTCAGCGCGGTGCTGCGGGTTGCCCATATCGCGGTGGGCAGACATCAAGTTGGCCATGCCGCCGACTTCGCGCCCGCCCATGGCGTTGGGTTGGCCCGTCAAGGAAAGCGGTCCGGCACCCGGTCGGCCGATTTGTTGCGTGGCCAGATGCAGGTTGATGAGCGCTGCGTTTTTGGCGGTGCCGCTGCTCGATTGGTTCAGGCCTTGGCAATAAAGACTCAGGGTGGGGGTGCGTTCAGACCTTCCCTCTTGCACACCTGCAAACCATCGGGCTGCGGTGTGTAAATCTTCTTCGGGCACACCGCAAATTTGGGCCACCTGCGGGGGGGTGTAGTCGGTCATCAAAGCTTGTAAAGCTTCAAACCCTGAGGTGTGGGCCGCGATGTAGTCGCTTTGTGTCCAGCCTTGGGTCAGCATGATGTGCAAGAGGCCGTGGAAAAGCATCACATCGGTGCCGGGCTGAATGGCCAGGTGCAGGTCTGCCATGTCGGCGGTGTCGGTGCGCCGTGGATCAACCACGACCATCTTGAGCGAAGGTTTGGCCCGCTTGGCGTCTTCGATGCGCCGAAACAAAATCGGGTGCGCAAAGGCCGCATTGCTGCCCGCGATGAACAGGCACTGGGCGTGCGAAATGTCGTCGTAACAGGCAGGTGGCGCGTCCGCACCCAAGGTCATTTTGTAGCCTGCCACGGCGCTGCTCATGCACAGGCGCGAGTTGCTGTCGATGTTGTTCGTCCCCAAGAGGCCCTTAGCCAGTTTGTTGAAAACGTAATAGTCCTCGGTCAGCAATTGGCCTGAGATGTAAAAGCCCAGTGCATTGGGTCCGTGGTCGCGCACGATGGCAGCCAGGCGGCCGCTGGCCATGTCCATGGCGTCGTTCCAGACCATCGCCTGTGTGGCTTCACCCCGCACAGGCCGCCACTGGGGCGTGAGCAGGCGAGTTTGAGATGTCACCTGGGGTGCAGTCGTCAGGTGCAGCGACTGGCCCTTGGTGCACAAACGGCCGAAATTGGCCGGGTGGTCTGGGTCACCGCGCACGCCGGTGATTTGCGTGCCCTGCGATGTGATGACCACGCCGCAGCCCACGCCGCAATAGGGGCAGGTGGATTTGGTTTCGTGGGTGATCGGGATCATGGGCAGTTGGGTGGTGGTGGGGTTCTGGGGCTTTGCTGGTTTGCGGCATCAGCTTCGACATGGCCTGTTCAGCGCAGGCGCTTGTCGGGGTGATAGCCACTGACTTACAGCCAATTACGTGCTTGCTGTTTTTCGTGAAACAGGCCCCGCGACGGGGCGTGTCAGGTCGGTGGCATGACCGACCAATTCGTCAGCATTCAAAAACACCACGCCCGCCTCCACCTTGACGTCAAAGCGCGGCGTGCAGCCTTCGTCGGGGGCTTGTGCCTGGCCGTCGCACAGGTCGATGGTCCAGTTGTGCAGCGGGCAGGCTACCCGGGTGCCAAACACGAGGCCTTGCGACAGTGGGCCACCTTTGTGGGGGCAGCGGTCGAGGAGCGCGAACACCTCATCGGCATCGTTGCGGAACACAGCGACATCCAGTCCTTGGTCTCGCGCCACGCGCCGAGAGCCCAGCACCGGGATGTCTTCCACCCTGCAGATTTCTTTCCATGCGGTCATGGGAATTCCTTGTCTTGATTCAGGCGGTGGTGATTGGTTCGAACTGGCGGGTGTCCACCTTGGCCTCTTGCAGCTCAAACCACGGATCGGGCTCGCCTTCGAGTGCCGCTTGCAGTTTGGCCCACAGGGATTTGCGCAAAAGGGCATCTTCCAAGATTTTTTTCTTCACATAGTCCAGACCCACCCGGTTGATGTAGTGCACCGTGCGCTCCAGGTACCAGCCTTCCTCGCGGTAAAGCTGCATGAAGGCCCCCGTGTACTCCAGCACCTCTTCGGCGGTCTTGAGCTTGGTGAAAAAGTGCGCCACTTCGGTTTTGATGCCGCCGTTGCCGCCGACATACATTTCCCAGCCTGAGTCCACGCCGATGATGCCTACGTCTTTGATCCCCGCTTCGGCGCAGTTGCGCGGGCAGCCCGAAACGGCGAACTTGACCTTGTGCGGCGCGTACATGCGCCACATCGCTTTTTCCAGGTCCTTGCCCATTTGCGTGCTGTCTTGCGTGCCCATGCGACACCACTCGCTGCCCACGCAGGTTTTCACTGTGCGCAGGGCTTTGGCATAAGCGTGGCCGCACGGCATGCCAATGTCTTTCCAGACATTCACCAGATCTTCTTTTTTGACACCCAGCAAGTCGATGCGCTGACCGCCCGTGACCTTGACGGTCGGTATCTGGTACTTGTCCACCACATCGGCGATGCGGCGCAGCTCGGCGGCAGTGGTCTCGCCGGCCCACATGCGCGGGATCACACTGTAGGTGCCGTCTTTCTGGATGTTGGCGTGGCTGCGTTCGTTGATGAAGCGGCTTTGCGGGTCGTCTTGCGCCTCCTTGGGCCAGGTGCTGATCAGGTAGTAGTTGACGGCTGGGCGGCAGCTGGCGCAGCCATTGGGCGTGCGCCAGTCCATGAACTTAAAAACGCCACCCACAGTGAGCAGTTTGTGATCCCGGACGGCGTCGCGCACTGCTTGGTGGCCGTGTTCGGTGCAGCCGCACATGGGCTTGAGCTTGGGGGTGGCCGAGTAGTCGCCGCCGGCGGTGAACATCAAAATTTGTTCAACCAGACCGGTGCACGAGCCGCAGCTGGCGCTGGCCTTGGTTTGCTTGCGCACTTCGTCCAGTGTGAACAGGCCCTTGTCCTTGATGGCCTTGCAAATTGCGCCCTTGTTGACACCGTTGCAGCCGCAAACCTCGTCGGTGTCGGCCATGGCCGCGGCTTTGCTCTGGCCCTGGTGGCCCACATCGCCGATGTTCGACTCCCCAAACATCAGTTTGTCTCGGATGTCGGCCACACTGCGGCCATCGCGCAGGAGTTTGAAGTACCAGCTGCCGTCCACCGTGTCGCCATACAAACAGGCGCCCACCAGCTGATCGCCCTTGATCACCAGTTTTTTATAGACACCTCCTGCGGGGTCGCTCATCACAATTTCTTCACACTCAGAATTGCCCATGAAGTCGCCGGCACTGAACAGGTCGATGCCCGTTACTTTGAGTTTGGTGGAGGTCAATGAACCGGTGTAGCGTGCTATGCCGAACTCAGCCAGGTGGTTGGCCAGTACTTTGCCTTGCTCGAACAGGGGGGCGACCAAACCGTAGGCAACGCCCCGGTGCGCAGCGCATTCACCCACCGACCAGATGCGCGGATCGGTCACCGTTTGCAAGGTATCCGTCACCACGATGCCACGGTTGACATGAAGGCCCATGTTTTCGGCCAATGCGGTGTTGGGTCGAATACCCACCGCCATGACCACCAAATTGGCCGGCACATGAGCGCCGTCCTTGAATTCCACTTTGATGACGCGACCGTTTTCGTCACCGATCAAGGCGGCGGTTTGTGCATTCATGCGGAACTGCATGCCGCGCGCTTCGAGCGAGGCTTGCAGCATCTGAGCGGCGACTTTGTCCAGTTGGCGCTCCATCAACCATTCGCTGGCATGGATCACCGTCACTTGCATGCCACGTTTCATCAGGCCATTGGCCGCCTCCAAGCCCAGCAGGCCGCCGCCAATCACCACGGCGTGCGGGTACTGCTCGGCTGCATCGATCATGGCCTGGGTGTCGGCGATGTCGCGGTACGCCAACACGCCTTGCAGGTCTTTGCCCGGCAGCGGCAAGATGAAAGGATGAGAGCCCGTGGCCAGCACCAGCCTGTCATAAGGTGCTTGCAAGGTCTCGCCGGCGGCATTCTCAGCCGACACCAGGCGTTTGACGCGGTCCACCGCTGTGACTTTCCAGCCCGCATGCAGGGTGATGCCGTTGTCGCTGTACCAAGCCCAGTCGTTGAGCACGATCTCGTCCAGCGTCTGTTCTCCGGCCAGAACTGGTGACAGCAGGATGCGGTTGTAGTTGGGGTGAGGCTCAGCGCCAAACACGGTGATGTCGTAGAGGTCGGGTGCAAGCTTGAGCAATTCCTCGATGGCCCTGACCCCGGCCATGCCGTTGCCGACCATGACCAGTTTCATTTTCTCTTTTGCATTGACACGCATGTCCATCATCTTCTCCTTAAGCGGTTTTTTCCACATGCGCCTGGCGCGTGTAGAGAAAGTCGATCACCGCTTTGCGGTACCGCTGGTATTCGGCGCTTTCGGCCAGTTCCACGCGATGGCGCGGACGGGGCAGATCCACGCTCAGCACCTCGCCAATCGTGGCCGCTGGCCCATTGGTCATCATCACGATCTTGTCGGACAGCAGCACGGCCTCGTCCACATCGTGCGTGACCATGACCACCGTGCTTTGGGTGCGGGCCACGATCTCGAGCAATTCGTCTTGCAGCTTGGCTCGGGTCAAAGCGTCCAGCGCACCAAAGGGCTCGTCCATCAGCAGCACTTTGGGCTCCATCGCCAAGGCGCGGGCAATGCCCACCCGTTGCTTCATGCCGCCCGAAATTTCGCCCGGTCGCTTTTGTGCTGCGTGACTCAGCCCCACCATGGTCAAAGCTGCATCGGTGCGTGCCTTCAGTTGTGCCTTGGATTCGGTCTTGCCAAACACCCGTTCGATGCCCAGGTGCACGTTGTCAAAGCAAGTGAGCCAAGGCAATAGCGAGTGGTTTTGGAACACCACGGCACGCTCAGGGCCAGGGCCCGCGATCTCGCGGTTGGCGCACAGCAGCACCCCCGCGGTAGGGGTGGTCAGCCCGGCGATCAGGTTGAGCAAAGTGGATTTGCCACAACCCGAGTGCCCAATCAGGGCCACGAACTCACCTTTGGCGAAGTCCAGGTGAATGTCGCGCAGGGCGGGGAACAAGCCTTTGCTGGTTTTGAAGGTCTGCTCCACGCTTTGGATTTGGATGAATTTCGAATCCTTGTTCATGATGCAACGTCCTCGTAGGTGAATGCGGTGGCAATTCGGATCAGGGTGTATTCCAGGATCAGGCCCACTGCGCCAATGACGAAGATGGCAATGATGATGTTCTTGACGTTGAGGTTGTTCCATTCGTCCCAGACCCAGAAACCGATGCCCACTCCACCCGTGAGCATCTCTGCGGCCACGATCACCAGCCATGCCGTGCCCACAGCCAAGCGCACACCGGTCAGCATGTAAGGCAGCACGGCTGGGAAGAGGATGGTGGTGGCAATCTTCCACTCCGACAAATTGAGCACACGGGCTACGTTCAAGTAATCCTGAGGCACGCGTTGCACGCCAACGGCGGTGTTGATGATCATGGGCCAGATGGAGCAGATGAAGATGGTCCAGATGGCCGCTGGGTTGGCGCCTTTGAAGACCAACAAGCCAATGGGCAACCAAGCCAGCGGTGACACCGGGCGCAGCAAACTGATCAGCGGGTTGAACATGCGCGACAAAAAGTTGAAGCGACCGATCACAAAGCCCGCCGGAATACCCACCAGCGCTGCCAAACCGAAGCCCATGGCCACGCGCTCTAGCGACATGAGCACGTTCCAGCCAACGCCTTGGTCGTTGGGGCCTTTGCGGTAGAACGGGTCCCTGAAGATTTCGATGGCTTGCACGCCGGTTTCGTAGGGGCTAGGGATGCTGCCCTTGGTCGTGATCGACACCAGCGCCCAAATGCACACCAACAGGCCCAGGCCCAGCAAGGGTGGCAATGCAGCCATCCAGAAGGCCTGTAAGGCCCGTGCCTGTTCCGATGGGGCACTGGGCGCGAAGGGGCCTAATACATTGTCGACCGTAGGCTTTGTCGGCGCTTGGCCTGTGGAGGGGGAGTGGAAAACGGCACTGACCATGAAGTTTTCCCCTTAGGCTTTGATCTTGAAGCCGTCGGCGTACTTCTTGGGGTCTTTGCCATCCCAGATCACGCCGTCAATGCCTTTGTGGGTGCGCATATCGCTCTTGGGTACAGGAGCTTTGGCGGCCACAGCGGCTTCTTTGTAAAGCGCGATCTGATTGATCTGTTTGGCCACGCCCAGATAGTCGGGGTGTTCCTTGAGCAAGCCCCAGCGTTTGTGCTGGGTCAGGAACCACATGCCGTCCGACAGGTAGGGGAAGTTCACCGCACCTTCGTTGTAAAACTTCATGTGGTTCGGGTCATCCCAGGTCTTGCCCAATCCGTTTTGGTAGCGGCCCAAAATGCGCTGATTGATCGCGTCCACACCGGTGTTCACATAAGACTTGTCAGCCACGGTCTCTGCCATCTTCAGCTTGTTTTGCAAACTGGCATCGATCCACTGACCCGCTTC
>NKIO01000128.1 GCA_002255935.1 Comamonadaceae bacterium PBBC2 | reverse complement strand
GCAGTCTCGCCGCTTTGGGTGATGGTGACGATCAGCGTGTTGGGGTTGGGCACCGATTCGCGGTAGCGGTATTCGCTGGCAATCTCCACCTGGCAGGGCACTTTGGCGATCGCCTCGATCCAGTACTTGGCCACGCAGCCGCTGTAATAGCTGGTGCCGCAGGCCAGGATCAGCACGTTGTCGATGGCCTTGAATGTGGAATAGGCACCATCGCCAAACAGCTCAGGCGTGATGCCTTCCACACCTTCGAGCGTGTCGGCAATGGCGCGAGGCTGCTCGAAGATTTCTTTTTGCATGTAGTGGCGGTAAGGGCCGAGTTCGGCCGCGCCGCTGTGGGCGTGGACGGTTTTCACAGCACGGATCGCTGGTTTGTGATCGCGGTCAAACACCCAGTATTTGCCCAACTGGATATCCACCACATCGCCCTCTTCCAGATAGACGATCTGGTCGGTCACGCCAGCAAGCGCCATCGCATCACTGGCGAGGAATGTTTCGCCTTGGCCCACGCCCAAGATGAGCGGCGAGCCTGCACGCGCACCGATCACCCGCTGCGGCTCGTCTTTGTGGAACACAGCAATCGCATACGCGCCGTGCAATTGGCGGATGGCAGTCTTGACGGCCTCGAACAAATCACCGTCGTACACGCTGTCCACCAAGTGGGCAATGACTTCGGTGTCGGTCTGGCTGGCAAACACATACCCCTTGGCTTGCAAGGCTGCGCGCAGTTCTTCGTGGTTTTCGATGATGCCGTTGTGCACCAAAGCGACTTTGCCCGGCTTGGCGTCGGCTGCGCCCGTGCCGTGGCTGAAATGCGGGTGCGCGTTGTGCACAGCGGGCGCTCCGTGTGTGGCCCAGCGGGTGTGGGCGATACCGGTGCCGCCTTCGATGTGGTCGGCCGAGACTTGGTCCATCAGCTCGGCTACACGTGAGGTGCTGCGGGCACGCTCCAAACCGCCCGTCACACCGTTCAAACTGGCCGCATGCACCGCCACACCGCAGGAGTCATAGCCTCGGTATTCTAGCCGTTGCAAGCCTTGCACCAGGATGGGAACGATGTTGCGGGAAGAAACGGCGCCGACGATGCCACACATATAAGCTCCAAGTGATCGTGCACAATGATCAAACTATGTTATTTGAAGCCACACAAAACTTCTTTTCTTATTTATTAAAAATATGTAATAAAATTTCTTGAATTTCTTGCAATGATGAAAAATTTCAAATATATTTAGTAAATGGAAGATTTCTTGCTTGATGCGGTCGATCTAAAAATATTGAACCTATTGCAAACCGATGCCAGTTTGAGCAACGTGGCTTTGTCTGACTTGGTCAATGTTTCTCCACCTACATGTTTGCGGCGTGTCAAACGATTGATCGAAGGTGGATGGATTGAAAGGCAAGTTGCCCTACTCAGTGCAGATCATCTCAGTAAAACGCTGGGGCATGGCATGACCGCATTGGTCGAAGTCAGCTTGGACAAGCAAGGCGCTGAATATCTAGACGCATTCGAAGCAAAAGTTGTGAACCACGGCTCGGTTCAACAATGCTGGCGTGTTTCACCCGGACCTGATTTCATCTTGGTTGTTCAAGCATTGGACATGCCGCATTACCTGCGCATCAGCCAAGAACTGTTCACTGAAAACGCCAACGTACGCAATGTGAAAGCCTACTTCGCCACGAAAAGAGCCAAGTTCGGCACTCAGGTGCCATTATTTCGCTGAGCAAAAAAAAACGCCCCACCGAAAGGTGAGGCGTTTTGGGCTGTTAGAAGCCTGACGATGTCCTACTTTCACACGGGAATCCGCACTATCATCGGCGCTAAGTCGTTTCACTGTCCTGTTCGAGATGGGAAGGAGTGGGACCAACTTGCTATGGTCATCAGGCATAACTTGGTGTCACCTTGACTTGCATCAAGGCAACGAATTCATAGAGTTTGGAATCAGATTTTGAGCTTGCGCTCGGCCTTTCGGCCTTTTTGAATGCGTCAACTTGGCATAACAGCCTTGATCGATGCACACCTTGCGGCGTGTGATCAAAGTTATAGGGTCAAGCCGCACGAGCAATTAGTATCAGTTAGCTTAACGCATTACTGCGCTTCCACACCTGACCTATCAACGTCCTGGTCTTGAACGACTCTTCAGGGGGCTCAAGGCCCCGGCAGATCTCATCTTGAAACGAGTTTCCCGCTTAGATGCTTTCAGCGGTTATCTCTTCCACACTTAGCTACTCGGCAATGCCACTGGCGTGACAACCGATACACCAGAGG
>NKIO01000127.1 GCA_002255935.1 Comamonadaceae bacterium PBBC2 | reverse complement strand
ATGGCATCGTCATGGGCGGCGGCATGGGCATCAGCCAGGGCGCGAGCGTGCGCGTGGTCACCGAGCGCAGCAAGATGGCCATGCCCGAAACCCACATTGGCCTTTTCCCCGATGTGGGCGGCGGCTACTTCTTGAGTCGTTGTGCGGGTCGTTTGGGCGAGTACCTGGGCTTGACGGGTCACCTGCTGCAAGGTGAAGACGCGGTCCACGCGGGTTTGGCCGATGGCTTGGTCGCCTCGGGCAAGCTGGCCCACCTTTGGCAAACCCTGATAGAGACCCCGTTTGAAAACGGCGAAGCCGTTGAGCGCTGGGTCACCACCCGCTTTGACCGCCTTGAAAAAACCGGCTTGCCGCACCGCGCCGAAATGGATGCGGTGTTCGGCTTGAACAGTGTCGGCGACATCTTGCAAAAGCTCGAATCGGCCAGCGACGAATGGTCTGTGCAAACGGCCCAAACTTTGCGCCACCGTTCACCCTTGATGCTGCATGTGGTGCTTGAGCAAATTCGCCGTGCCCGAGGCATGAGCCTGGCCGATGACCTGCGCATGGAGCGCGATCTGGTGCGCCACTGTTTTGCCCTGCGCCCCGTCAGTGACAGTGAAACCGTAGAAGGCATCCGCGCCTTGGCAGTGGACAAAGACCACAGCCCGCAATGGAAACCAGCGCGTTCAGAACACGTCGATGCAGCCGAAGTGGCCGCGTTTTTTGTCAGCCCTTGGCCTGCGCATGCCCACCCACTGCGTGAGCTGAACTGATCACCGGTGGCGGCTTTTCATCACGCGCTCAACTTCGCGTTTGCCTTCACGGTCCTTGATGGTGTTGCGCTTGTCGTGTTCGGCCTTGCCTTTGGCCAGCGCGATGTCGCATTTCACCTTGCCTGATTTCCAGTGCAAATTGATCGGCACCAGGGTGTAGCCCTTTTGCTCGATCTTGCCGATCAGGCGCTTGATCTCTTCTTTGTTCAGCAGCAGCTTGCGGGTGCGGGCAGCTTCGGGGTTGATGTGGGTCGAGGCTGTCTTGAGCGGGTTGATCAAGCAGCCAATGATGAACAATTCACCATTGCGAATGACCACATAACCGTCGGTCAGTTGAACTTTGCCTTCGCGGATGGCCTTGACCTCCCAGCCTTCGAGCACCATGCCTGCCTCGTAGCGCTCTTCGAAAAAATAGTCGAAGGCCGCCTTTTTGTTTTCGGCGATCTTGGCAAAGGTGGGGGCAGCAGGGGACTTTTTGTTCGTGGCCATGGTGAGCAGATGAGGACGGCCGCGCCGTTCGCAAGTCAGGTGCAGGCAAGCTGCAATCCGAGGGCCGGGATAAAACTACAATCCCAGCAACATTGCATTGTATGAAGAATATCCACAAGTCCGTCCTCATCTGGTACTCGCCCGAGGAAATGTTTCGCCTCGTGACCGACGTGGCCCGTTACCCCGAGTTCTTGCCTTGGTGCGACCAGTCGCGCGTGCTGGAGTCGGATGCCCAAGGCATGCTGGCCGAAGTCGGCATCAGCCTGGGCGGCATCCACCAAAGTTTCACCACCCGCAACACGCACGAACAAGGCCGCACGGTCGGCATGCGTTTGGTCAAAGGGCCGTTTTCCGAACTCAGTGGCACTTGGCGCTTTGTGCCCGTGGGCGATGGCAGCCAAAGGGCCTGCAAGGTCGAGCTGGATTTGCAGTACGGATTTTCGAGCAGCACCTTGGCCGCCTTGGTGGGTCCGGTGTTCGACAAAATCGCCGCCAGCTTGGTCGATGCCTTTGTCAAACGCGCAGAAGTGGTCTATGCCTGATTCCGGCAGCCTGAGCATTTCTGTGTGCTGGTGCCTGCAACCCCGACAGGTGTTGGAATGCTCGGTGGACGTGCCTGTCGGCAGCACCGTGAAGTCGGTCATTGAACAGCTGATGGCGGTCGGCATACCTGGGGTATTGCCAGCGGATGTGGCGAAGTTGCCTTTCTTGCAACCGGGCATCTGGGGGCGCAAGGTGACTTGGGGTCATCGCCTTCAAGCTGGCGACCGCCTCGAGCTTTACCGCGACCTCCAAGTTGACCCCAAAGTGGCCCGCCGCCAACGCTTCAAACGCCAAGGCAAAGGCCGCACGGGTTTGTTTGCCAACCGCAAGAGCGGCGTGGCCGCAGGTTATTGAGACCCACAAAATGACCCCGTAGATACTGTGATGCGTGTCAAGCGCAATGGAGTGCCGAGTTGAACGGTTTGTTCGACTTGAGCACGCCAATGGCCACATGAACGAGCTTGCGCATCATGGCGCCAATGATCAGTTTGGGCGGCTT
>NKIO01000039.1 GCA_002255935.1 Comamonadaceae bacterium PBBC2 | reverse complement strand
CGTGTCGATCACTGTGAAGTTGATCAACCCCATCGCCATGGAAGAAGGTCTGCGTTTCGCTATCCGCGAAGGCGGCCGTACCGTCGGCGCTGGCGTGGTTGCCAAGATCATCGCTTAAGAGGTTTTCGTAGGGGTATAGCTCAATTGGCAGAGCGTCGGTCTCCAAAACCGAAGGTTGTAGGTTCGATTCCTACTGCCCCTGCCACCTGAAAAGGTGGATTTTCAAGCCCGCTAGTCTCTAGCGGGCTTCCTTGTCTGATAAGTGCCTTGATTTTTCGGGGTGCAACAAAGGTTTTCAAGCCGTATGGCAACGTCTGAAGTACAAACTGTGAGCGCCTCTGGCGACAAAATGCGCCTGGCTGTGGCCGGTGCGTTGGTCATTGCTGCGTTGGTGGCTTATTCCATGCTGAGCGCGCAGGGCAGTCTGGTTCAGTGGGCTGGTCTGCTGGTGGGCTTGGCGGCGGCTGTGGCGGTGTTTTTCACTTCCGAGACGGGCCGTCAACTCCTGGCCTTTGGCCGTGACGCGGTTCGCGAAGTCAAGAAGGTGGTTTGGCCTGAGCGCAAAGAAGCGATGCAAATCACCGCTTATGTGTTCGGCTTTGTGGTGGTGATGGCCGTGTTCTTGTGGCTCACCGACAAAACTCTGGAATGGGTTTTTTACGATCTGATTCTTGGGTGGAAAAAATAATGAACGATGCTGTAGTCAACGCACCCATGGCGGGTTCGTCCACCAATCCTGACCTGAAGTGGTATGTGGTTCATGCCTACTCCGGCATGGAAAAAGCCGTCGAGCGCAACATCATCGAACGCATCACGCGCTCGGGCATGGAGTCTAAATTTGGCCGAATCTTGGTCCCCACCGAAGAAGTGGTGGAAGTCAAGAACGGACAAAAGCGCACCACAGAACGCAAGTTCTTCCCCGGCTATGTGCTGGTGGAAATGGTGATGGACGACGAGACTTGGCACTTGGTCAAGCACACCAACAAAGTCACAGGCTTTGTGGGGGGTGCCAAAAACCGTCCTGCGCCCATTTCTGAATCTGACGTCGCGAAAATCGTGAGCCAGATGCAAGAGGGCACCGACAAGCCGCGTCACAAGGTTGAGTTTGAGGTGGGTGAATACATCCGCGTCAAGGAAGGTCCATTCACCGATTTCAATGGCACCGTGGAAGAAGTCAACTACGAGCGCAACAAGATGCGTGTGTCCGTGACCATTTTCGGTCGCGCAACACCTGTCGAGTTGGAGTTCAGCCAAGTCGAAAAGACCTGATCGGTCTTCAAAGTTTTCTGTTTGGCGCTTCCCGACTCGGCGCCAGACATTGCAAGTGAGTCGTTAACCCCGGGAAGCTCAAGGTCCGAAAGGACAGGGCGTTATCACCCGCAAGGAGAAAAGCATGGCGAAGAAAATCGTCGGCTTCATCAAGCTGCAAGTTCCAGCTGGTAAAGCCAATCCATCGCCACCTATTGGCCCAGCATTGGGTCAACGTGGTTTGAACATCATGGAATTCTGCAAGGCGTTCAACGCCCAGACCCAAGGCGTTGAGCCCGGTCTGCCATTGCCAGTGGTCATCACTGCGTTTGCAGACAAATCCTTCACCTTCATCATCAAGACGCCTCCTGCTGCGACCTTGATCAAGAAGTCCATCAAGATCGACAAGGCTTCGACCAAGCCAGGTCTGGAAAAGGTCGGCAAGATCACCCGCGCTCAGCTGGAAGAGATCGCCAAAACCAAGATGAAAGATCTGACTGCAGCCGATTTGGACGCAGCTGTTCGCACCATCGCTGGTACTGCCCGTTCCATGGGCGTGAATGTGGAGGGCGTGTAAATGTCCAAGCTCACCAAAAAACAAAAAGCCCTGGCCGGCAAAGTCGACAGCAACAAGCTGTACGCCTTGGCTGACGCTTTGGTCATCGTCAAAGAAGCTGCCACCGCCAAGTTCGATGAGTCCATCGACGTGGCTGTGCAACTCGGTATCGATGCCAAGAAATCTGACCAAGTGGTTCGTGGCGCTGTTGTCTTGCCTAACGGCACTGGCAAAACCGCTCGCGTGGCCGTGTTCGCACAAGGCGCCAAGGCTGAAGAAGCCAAAGCCGCGGGTGCTGACGTGGTGGGTATGGACGACTTGGCCGCGATGGTCAAGGCCGGTGACATGCCTTTCGACGTGGTGATTGCTGCCCCTGACGCCATGCGCGTTGTGGGTACTTTGGGTCAGATCTTGGGCCCACGTGGCCTGATGCCTAACCCCAAAGTCGGTACCGTGACACCTGACGTGGCCACTGCAGTGCGCAACGCCAAGGCCGGTCAAGTGCAGTTCCGCGTGGACAAAGCCGGTATCGTGCACGGCACCATCGGTCGTCGTTCGTTCGACTCTGACAAGTTGCAAGGCAACTTGGCCGCATTGATCGATGCTTTGGTCAAAGCCAAGCCAGCCACCAGCAAGGGTGTTTACCTGCGCAAAGTCGCTGTGTCCTCGACCATGGGTGTGGGCGTTCGCGTCGACACACAATCCATCGCAGCTTGATTGCGGTAAAAATTTGAGCAGTCCGAAAGGCCTGCTCAATGTGGTGGGCTGCTGATCTTGCAAAAGTTCAGCAGGCCATCCAAGACCGTTGGTGCACACACCGCTGTGCTTAATCAACAAACCAACAGCTCGCGCTGAAGGTTTGGGCCAACGCAGATGGCGATCCCGCTGCAGATGGATATCAATCCAAAACAGTTGGTCGCTGCAAATAGGCGTGTACAAGGGGCAACCCGAAGACACATATAAAGGAGTAGACCTTGAGTCTGAATCGCAGTGAGAAAGAAGCGGTCATCACCGAAGTGACCGACCTCGCCGCTAAAGCTCAAACGCTGGTGATTGCGGAATACCGTGGTATCACGGTCGCTGACATGACCAACCTGCGCGTCAAAGCCCGCAGCCAAGGCGTTTCGCTGAGCGTGTTGAAAAACACCTTGGCCCGCCGTGCTGTGGCTGGAAGCCAGTTTGAAATTGTCGCCGACCAGATGACCGGTCCGCTGATCTACGGCTTCTCTGAAGATGCAGTGGCTGCCGCGAAAGTGGTGGCTGACTTCGCGAAAACCAACGACAAGTTGGTCATTCGCGCAGGCGCATTTGCAGGCAAAGCTTTGGACGTGAACGGCGTTAAGCAATTGGCAAGCATCCCTTCGAAAGAAGTGTTGTTGGCTCAGTTGTGTGGCTTGTTGATGTCGCCGATGTCCCGCACCGCCGTGGTGTTGGGCGCTTTGGCGGCCAAAAAAGGCGAAGGCGAAGCTGTTGCCGCTTAAGGCCAGCGTTCGTGTTTTAACCAATTGTTAGGAAATAAAAATGGCATTCGATAAAGACGCATTTTTGACCGCGCTGGACAGCATGACGGTCATGGAACTCAACGACCTGGTGAAAGCCATCGAAGAGAAATTTGGTGTGAGCGCTGCTGCTATGGCCGCTCCTGCTGCTGCTGGTGGCGGTGCCGCTGCTGCTGCTGAAGAGAAGACAGACTTCAACGTCATGTTGCTCGAAGCCGGCGCCAACAAAGTGTCCGTGATTAAAGCTGTGCGCGAAATCACCGGTCTGGGCTTGAAAGAAGCCAAAGACCTGGTGGACGGCGCTCCTAAGGCCGTCAAAGAAGGCCTGCCAAAAGCTGACGCTGAAGCCGCTAAGAAGAAGCTGGAAGAAGCCGGCGCCAAGGCCGAACTCAAGTAATTCGGTCTCGTTCCAAGGCTGGAGTGTCCGAAAGGGCCTCCAGCCTTTGGTGCTTGAAGAGCGCACCGAAAAGCAGCTTGTTTTGAGCTTTTTTTCAGTGTCTTCTGACCCGACTGCAGAAGACCCTTGGTTCGGGTTGCGTGCAACGCGCAATCGTCCGCCAACGCTGGTAGAGGCCAGCCGCCAAGCCCGTTGAGAGTGCCAAAAGCACTCTTGGCACCCAGTCCTGAAAGATCAAGCCCGGAGATCTCATGTCCTATTCCTATACCGAACGCAAGCGAATTCGCAAAAGTTTCGGCAGCCGCGAGAGCGTGCTCGAAGTTCCTTACCTGCTGCAAATGCAAAAAGACGCTTACACGTCTTTCCTGCAAGCAGGTGTTGTCTCATCCAAACGCACACACGAGGGTTTGCAAGCCGCGTTTGAGTCTGCATTCCCCATCGTCTCGCACAACGGCTTTGTGGAGATGAAGTTTGTCGAGTACAACCTGGCCAAGCCTGCCTTTGACGTGCGCGAATGCCAGACCCGTGGTCTGACCTTCTCGTCCGCAGTGCGCGCCCGCGTTCAACTCATCATCTATGACCGCGAGTCTTCAACCTCGCAGTCCAAAGTGGTCAAGGAAGTCAAAGAGCAAGAGGTCTACATGGGCGAAGTGCCTTTGATGACCGACAAAGGCTCCTTCATCATCAACGGCACCGAGCGCGTGATCGTGTCTCAGTTGCACCGCTCGCCTGGCGTGTTCTTCGAGCACGACAAGGGCAAGACCCACAGCTCGGGCAAGTTGCTGTTCTCGGCACGCATCATCCCTTACCGCGGCTCTTGGCTCGACTTCGAATTCGATCCGAAAGACATCTTGTACTTCCGCGTTGACCGCCGTCGCAAGATGCCCGTCTCGATCTTGCTCAAGGCCATTGGCCTGAACCCAGAATCGATCCTGGCGAACTTCTTCGTCAACGACAATTTCCGCCTGATGGACAGCGGCGCACAAATGGAATTTGTGGCCGAGCGTCTGCGTGGTGAAGTCGCCCGTTTTGACATCACCGACAAGTCCGGCAAAGTCGTGGTGGCCAAAGACAAGCGCATCACCGTGCGCCACACGCGTGAGCTCGAGCAATCTGGCACCACGCACATCAGCGTCCCAGAAGACTTCCTGATCGGTCGCGTGATCGCCAAAGCCATCGTGGATGGCGATACAGGTGAAATCATCGCCAAGGCCAACGAAGAAGTCACCGAAGCCCTGCTGAAAAAGCTGCGCACATCGGGCATCCAAGACGTTCAGTGCATCTACACGAACGAACTGGACCAAGGCGCGTACATCTCGCAAACCCTGCGCATCGACGAAACCGTGGACGAGTTCGCTGCACGCGTGGCCATCTACCGCATGATGCGCCCTGGCGAGCCACCGACAGAAGACGCTGTGCAGGCTTTGTTCCAGCGCCTGTTCTACAACCCCGACACTTACGACCTGTCGCGCGTGGGCCGCATGAAGTTCAACGCCCGCGTGGGCCGTGGCGAGTCCACAGGCCCCATGGTGCTGACCAACGAAGACATCTTGGCCGTGGTCAAGATCTTGGTGGATCTGCGCAACGGTAACGGTGAAGTCGACGACATCGACCACTTGGGCAACCGCCGCGTGCGTTGCGTGGGCGAATTGGCCGAAAACCAGTACCGTACCGGTCTGGCACGTATCGAAAAAGCTGTCAAAGAGCGTCTGGGCCAAGCCGAGCAAGAGCCTTTGATGCCGCACGACCTGATCAACTCCAAGCCGATTTCTGCGGCCTTGAAAGAGTTCTTCGGTGCATCGCAGTTGTCCCAGTTCATGGACCAGACCAACCCGCTGGCCGAAATCACCCACAAGCGCCGCGTATCGGCCCTTGGCCCAGGTGGTTTGACCCGCGAACGTGCTGGCTTTGAAGTGCGTGACGTGCACGTGACCCACTACGGTCGCGTCTGCCCGATTGAAACGCCAGAAGGCCCGAACATTGGTCTGATCAACTCTTTGGCTTTGTACGCCCGCCTGAACGAGTACGGTTTCATTGAAACCCCGTACCGCCGTGTGGTCGATGGCAAAGTGACGATGGACATCGACTACCTGTCGGCCATCGAAGAAGGCAAATACGTCATCGCTCAGGCCAACGCCGCTTTGGACAAAGAAGGCAAGCTGACCGGTGACCTGGTCTCAGCCCGTGAAAAAGGCGAATCCATCCTGTGCGGCGCCGAGCGCATCCAGTACATGGACGTGTCACCTGCACAGATCGTGTCGGTCGCGGCCTCTTTGGTGCCTTTCCTGGAGCACGATGATGCGAACCGCGCCTTGATGGGTGCGAACATGTCGCGTCAAGCGGTGCCCGTGTTGCGCCCTGAAAAGCCCATGGTCGGTACTGGCATCGAGCGCGTCGCTGCGGTCGACTCCGGCACCGTGGTCACCGCCACCCGTGGTGGTGTGGTGGACTATGTCGACGCCACCCGCATCGTGATCCGCGTGAACGACGCGGAAGCCGTGGCCGGTGAAGTCGGTGTGGACATCTACAACCTGATCAAATACCAGCGTTCCAACCAGAACACCAACATCCACCAGCGTCCCATCGTGAAGCGTGGCGACAAGCTGGCCAAAGGTGATGTGATCGCCGACGGCGCCTCGACCGACCTGGGCGAAATCGCCATCGGTCAGAACATGCTGATCGCCTTCATGCCTTGGAACGGCTACAACTTCGAAGATTCGATCTTGATCTCTGAGCGCGTGGTGTCGGAAGACCGCTACACCTCGATCCACATCGAAGAACTCGTGGTCATGGCCCGTGACACCAAGTTGGGCGCCGAAGAAATTTCGCGCGACATCCCCAACCTGTCCGAGCAACAACTCGGCCGTCTGGACGATTCCGGCATCATCTACGTGGGTGCCGAAGTGCAACCCGGCGACGTGCTGGTCGGCAAGGTCACACCCAAAGGCGAGACCACCCTCACACCCGAAGAGAAACTGCTGCGCGCCATCTTCGGCGAGAAGGCCTCGGATGTGAAAGACACCTCGCTGCGCGTGGACCAGGGCTCGCAAGGCACCGTGATCGACGTGCAAGTCTTCACCCGTGAAGGCATCGTGCGCGACAAGCGTGCCCAGCAGATCATTGACGACGAACTCAAGCGTTTCCGTCTGGACCTGAACGACCAGCTGCGCATTGTGGAAGCCGACGCGTTTGATCGTATCGAAAAACTGCTGATCGGTCGCGTGGCCAATGGCGGTCCTCAGAAACTGGCCAAAGGCACCAAGATCGACAAGGCCTACCTCGAGTCCGTGGACAAGTTCCACTGGTTCGACATCCGCCCCGCCGAAGACGAAGTGGCCGGTCAGCTCGAGTCCATCAAGAACTCTTTGGAGCAAACCCGTCACAGCTTTGACTTGTCTTTTGAAGAAAAGCGCAAGAAGCTCACCCAAGGCGACGAATTGCCAGCGGGCGTGCTCAAGATGGTCAAGGTCTACCTGGCTGTCAAGCGTCGCTTGCAGCCGGGTGACAAGATGGCCGGTCGTCACGGCAACAAAGGTGTGGTCTCCAAGATCGTGCCCGTCGAAGACATGCCTTACATGGCCGACGGTACCCCTGCGGACATCGTGCTGAACCCCCTGGGCGTGCCATCGCGCATGAACGTGGGTCAGGTGCTGGAAGTCCACTTGGGCTGGGCCGGCAAAGGCATCGGTCACCGCATTGGCAACATGCTGCAGGCCGAAACCCAGCGTCTGGAAAAGATCGCTGAACTGCGCAAGTTGTTCGACCAGTTGTACAACAGCCTGGGCCGCAAGGAAGACCTGTCGCAACTGACCGACGACGAAGTTCTGGCCATGGCCGAGAACCTCAAAGAAGGTTTCCCCTTCGCTTCACCCGTGTTCGACGGTGCGGCCGAAGAAGAAATCCGCGCGATGCTGCAACTGGCTTACCCAGAAGACCTGGCCAAAGCCAAGGGCCTGACCGCCACACGCACACAAGCCAACTTGTTTGACGGCCGCACAGGCGACGCCTTTGACCGTCCAACCACCATCGGCTACATGCACTACTTGAAGCTGCACCACTTGGTGGACGACAAGATGCACGCCCGTTCGACCGGTCCTTACAGCTTGGTCACACAGCAGCCGCTGGGTGGTAAAGCGCAGTTCGGTGGTCAGCGTTTCGGTGAGATGGAAGTGTGGGCACTGGAAGCCTATGGCGCCTCTTACGTTCTGCAAGAGATGCTCACCGTCAAGTCCGACGACGTGCAAGGTCGTACCAAGGTGTACGAGAGCATCGTCAAAGGCGAACACTCCATCGAAGCGGGCATGCCCGAATCGTTCAACGTGCTGGTCAAGGAAATCCGTTCGCTGGGTCTTGACATCGAGCTCGAGCGTTCTTAATTCACAGGCAAAGGATTCAAACCATGAAATCACTACTCGACCTGTTCAAGCAGTTCACGCCCGATGAGCATTTCGATGCCATCCGCATCGGTCTGGCCTCGCCCGAGAAGATCCGTTCTTGGTCTTTCGGCGAAGTGAAAAAGCCTGAAACCATCAACTACCGTACCTTCAAGCCTGAGCGCGATGGTCTGTTTTGCGCCAAGATTTTTGGCCCCATCAAAGACTACGAATGCTTGTGCGGCAAGTACAAGCGCCTCAAGCACCGCGGCGTGATCTGCGAGAAGTGCGGCGTTGAAGTCACACAAACCAAAGTGCGTCGCGAGCGCATGGGTCACATCGACCTGGCCGCACCTTGCGCCCACATCTGGTTCTTGAAGTCGCTGCCATCGCGTTTGGGCCTGGTGCTCGACATGACGCTGCGCGACATCGAACGTGTGCTGTACTTTGAAGCCTATGTGGTCACCGACCCTGGCATGACCCCGCTGAAGAAATTCAGCATCATGTCTGAGGACGACTACGACGCCAAAGTCAAGGAATACGGCGACGAATTCCAAGCCAAGATGGGCGCTGAAGGCATCAAGGAATTGTTGCAAGGCATCGACATCGAAAGCGAAATCGAGCGTCTGCGCGGCGACCTGACGGGCTCCGAGCTCAAGGTCAAGAAAAACGCCAAGCGCCTGAAAGTGCTGGAAGCGTTCAAGAAGTCCGGTATCAAGCCCGAGTGGATGGTGCTGGAAGTGCTGCCCGTGTTGCCACCGGACCTGCGTCCTTTGGTGCCACTGGACGGCGGCCGTTTTGCGACCTCCGACCTGAACGACCTGTATCGTCGCGTGATCAACCGCAACAGCCGTCTGCGCCGTTTGCTGGAATTGAAAGCGCCTGAAATCATTGCCCGCAACGAAAAGCGCATGTTGCAAGAAGCCGTGGACAGCCTGCTGGACAACGGCCGTCGCGGCAAGGCCATGACCGGCGCCAACAAGCGTGCCTTGAAGTCTTTGGCCGACATGATCAAAGGCAAGAGCGGTCGTTTCCGTCAAAACTTGCTGGGCAAGCGCGTGGACTACTCCGGTCGTTCCGTGATCACCGTGGGCCCAACCCTCAAGCTGCACCAGTGCGGTTTGCCCAAGTTGATGGCCATCGAGCTGTTCAAGCCCTTCATCTTTGCGCGTCTCGAAGCCATGGGCATCGCGACCACCATCAAAGCGGCCAAGAAAGAAGTCGAAGCCGGCACGCCCGTGGTGTGGGACATCTTGGAAGAGGTCATCAAAGAGCACCCCGTCATGCTCAACCGTGCGCCGACGCTGCACCGTTTGGGCATCCAGGCCTTTGAGCCCTTGCTGATCGAAGGCAAAGCCATCCAGTTGCACCCCCTCGTTTGCGCGGCTTTCAACGCCGACTTCGACGGTGACCAAATGGCCGTTCACGTCCCGCTGTCGGTGGAAGCCCAGATGGAAGCCCGCACCTTGATGCTGGCTTCGAACAACATCTTGTTCCCCGCTTCTGGCGAACCCTCCATCGTGCCTTCGCAAGACGTGGTGCTGGGTCTGTACTACGCCACCCGTGACCGCATCAACGCCAAGGGCGAAGGCCTGATCTTCTCCGACATCGGTGAAGTGCAGCGCGCTCTGGACGCCGATGCTGTCGAATTGGCAGCCAAGATCAATGTGCGCATGACCGAGTGGACCAAAGACAAAACGACCGGCGAATTCAGCCCCTCGGTATCGATGGTTGAAACCACGGTCGGCCGTGCGCTCTTGTCGGAAATCTTGCCCAAGGGCTTGCCCTTCTCGAACCTGAACAAGGCTTTGAAGAAGAAAGAAATTTCCAAGCTGATCAACACGTCTTTCCGCAAGTGCGGTTTGAAAGAGACCGTGGTGTTCGCCGACAAGCTGTTGCAAAACGGGTTCCGTTTGGCCACACGTGCCGGTATCTCGATTGGCATTGACGACATGCTGGTGCCGCCTGAGAAGCCCGCCATCATTGAAGCCGCTGAAAAAGAGGTCAAGGACATCGAGCAGCAATACGTCTCCGGTCTGGTGACCGCTGGCGAGCGCTACAACAAAGTGGTGGACATCTGGGGCAAGGCCGGTGACGTCGTCTCCAAGGTGATGATGGACCAGTTGCGCAAAGAGCGCACCATCGACCGCCATGGCAAGGAAGTCGAGCAAGAATCCTTCAACTCGATCTACATGATGGCCGACTCGGGTGCCCGCGGCTCTGCAGCGCAGATTCGCCAGCTGGCCGGTATGCGTGGCCTGATGGCCAAGCCTGACGGCTCGATCATTGAGACCCCCATCACGGCGAACTTCCGTGAAGGTCTGAACGTGTTGCAGTACTTCATCTCGACACACGGCGCACGTAAAGGTCTGGCCGACACGGCTTTGAAGACCGCCAACTCGGGTTACCTGACCCGTCGTTTGGTGGACGTGACGCAAGACTTGGTTGTGACCGAACTCGATTGCGGCACTTCCGACGGTTCGCTGATGCGCGCCATCGTTGAAGGCGGTGAAGTGATCGAATCGCTGCGCGACCGCATCTTGGGTCGTACCGCAGCCGACGACGTGCTGCACCCTGAGAACCGCTCGGTTCTGGCCACCGCCGGCACCATGCTGGACGAAGACCTGATCGACGAACTCGAAGCCGCTGGCGTGGACGAAGTCAAGGTTCGCACCGCACTGACTTGCGCCACACGCTTTGGCCTGTGCGCCAAGTGCTATGGCCGCGATCTGGGCCGTGGTGGTTTGGTCAACAACGGCGAAGCCGTCGGTGTGATCGCTGCCCAGTCCATCGGTGAACCAGGCACCCAGCTGACCATGCGTACCTTCCACATCGGTGGTGCGGCTTCGCGTGCGGCTGTGGCCTCCAGCGTGGAAGCCAAGTCCAACGGCATCATCGGCTTCAATGCCACGATGCGTTATGTGACCAACAGCAAAGGCGAGTTGGTGGTGATTGCCCGTTCCGGCGAAATCATCATCCACGACGAACACGGCCGTGAGCGTGAGCGTCACAAAGTGCCTTATGGCGCGATCTTGTCGATCAAGGCCGACCAGACCATCAAGGCTGGCACTATTTTGGCCAACTGGGATCCATTGACCCGCCCGATCATCACCGAATTCGCCGGTCAGGTGAAATTCGAGAACGTCGAAGAAGGTCTGACTGTGGCCAAGCAGGTCGACGAAGTGACTGGTCTGTCCACCCTGGTGGTGATCGATCCCAAGCGTCGCGGAGCTGCCAAGGTCATCCGTCCTCAGGTCAAACTGATCGACGCCCAAGGCAAAGAAGTCAAGATTCCTGGCACCGACCACTCGGTGACGATCGGCTTCCAGATCGGCGCTCTGATTCAAGTGCGCGACGGCATGGATGTGGGCCCTGGCGAAGTGCTGGCCCGTATCCCTGTCGAAGGTCAAAAGACCCGAGACATCACCGGCGGTTTGCCCCGTGTGGCCGAACTGTTCGAAGCCCGCTCGCCCAAAGACAAGGGCATGCTGGCCGAGATCACCGGTACCGTGTCCTTCGGTAAAGAGACAAAAGGCAAGGTTCGCTTGCAGATCACCGACCCTGAAGGCAAGGTCTGGGATGAACTGATCCCCAAAGAGAAGAACATCCTGGTGCACGAAGGCCAAGTGGTCAACAAGGGCGAAAGCATTGTGGACGGCCCAGCCGACCCACAAGACATCTTGCGCCTCTTGGGCATCGAAGAGCTGGCCCGCTACATCGTCGACGAAGTGCAAGACGTGTACCGTTTGCAAGGCGTGAAGATCAACGACAAGCACATCGAAGTGATTGTTCGTCAGATGCTGCGCCGTGTCGTGGTCGAAAACTCGGGTGATTCCAACTACATCGCTGGCGAACAGGTGGAGCGTTCCGAAATGCTCAACACCAACGACGCTTTGCAACGCGATGGCAAGATCCCTGCGACCTACAGCAACTTGTTGCTGGGTATCACCAAGGCATCCTTGTCGACCGACTCGTTCATCTCGGCCGCTTCCTTCCAGGAAACGACCCGCGTGTTGACCGAAGCGGCCATCATGGGCAAGCGCGACGAGTTGCGTGGCCTGAAGGAAAACGTGATCGTGGGTCGCTTGATTCCTGCCGGTACCGGTTTGGCTTACCACCAAGCCCGCAAGGTGAAAGACGCGATGGACGACGCCGAGCGCCGCGCCATTGCCGATGCTGAAGCCGCTGATCTGGCCGGTGAGTCTGTTGAAGACGCTCCTGCAGACGCTGGCGAAGCCGCCTAAAGCGTGAGGTCACCGCATCGACGGTGATCCCGACCAGCCCCTGTACCGCTTGCGGTCAGGGGCTGTTTTGTTCAAGACATCCTCTGAAGGTGAACCCATGGTGGCTTTGATCTTTGGCTTGCTGGTGGCGCTGGCCCTGTTTTGGGTCGTGGGCGCACACAACCGTTTGGTGCGTTTGCGCAGCGAAGTCATTCGCCAATGGAGCAGCGTGGACGCCGTTTGGCTGCGTTTATTGGTCCGCTTGCAAGGCGGCATCGCGGCCCGTCAATCCTTGGCCACCGAAGAAGACCTCCCATCGCTGCAAGGGCTGCAAACCGTCTGTGACGATCTGCTGGACGCCCTGACGCAAGTGCGCCTGCAACCTCTGGAGGGGGAAACCCAAAAATTGGTCGTGCAACAGCACCAATTGCTGGTGGCCGAAGTGCGCCGCGTTTTGTTGATCGTCTCCGATGCGGTCAAACCCGATTTGGACATCGCCTTGAGCCGCATGCGCCAGACCCTGCCCGCTGCTGTGATCCCTTACCACGTGGCGGTCGCCGCCTACAACGAGGCCCTGGAGATGCGTCCGGCCGCCTGGCTGGCACGTCGCCTGAAATTCAAGCCCGCCTTGCGCATGGACTTGAGCGTGGCCTCCAACTGAGCCTTTGATGAATTCCACCCCCCACTCTTCTGTGGCCACGCAGGGTGCCTCTGCGCCCTTGTGGCGTTTGCTGCAAGCAACCGCCAGCGCGGTGCAGGCCACACGGCAAGGCCAGTCCTTGACTGCTCAATTGGAGCGTGTGCCCCATGAGTTGCGCCCTGGCGTGCAGGCCCTGAGCTTTCAGGTTTTGCGCCAATTGGGGCGGGCCACGGCCTTGCGCGAACTGCTGGCCGCCAAGGCCCCGCCGCCGGCCGCTGATGCCCTCTTGTGTACGGCTTTGGCCCTGTGTTGGGATGAAGCCCATGCGCCGTATCCGGTGCACACCCTGGTCAACCAAGCCGTTGAAGCGGCCCGACAACAGCACCAGACCAAAGCCCAAAGCGGCTTCATCAATGCCTGCTTGCGGCGTTTCATGCGTGAGCGTGAAGCGCTGCTGGCCCAAACCGATGCCAACCCGGTCGCGCAATGGAATCACCCGCAGTGGTGGATCGATCGCTTGAAAGCCGATCACCCCGCGCATTGGCAAGACTTGCTGGGACAGGCGCAACAGGCCGCACCCATGACCTTGCGTGTCAACCGCCAGCACCACACCGTGGCCGCCTACCAGGCGCAGTTGGAAGCCGTGGGCCTGATGGCCAAACCGGTGGGGCAAGACGGCTTGCAGTTGGCACAGGCCGTGCCTGTGCAGCGCTTGCCTGGCTTTGCGCAAGGCCATGTGTCGGTGCAAGACGCGGCGGCCCAGGTCTCGGCGCGTTTGCTCATGCAGGGCATGGACACGCAAAAGCCCTGGCGCATCTTGGACGCTTGCGCCGCACCCGGCGGCAAAACCGGTCATTTGCTCGAGTTGTGCCCCCATGCCCATGTGCTGGCGCTGGATGTGGACACCCAGCGCTGCGAACGCATCCACCAGAACCTGAGTCGCTTGGGCCTTCAAGCCGAGGTCAAAGCGGCCGATGCAGGCCAGCCCGAAGTCTGGTGGGATGGTCAAGCATTTGACGCCATCTTGCTCGATGCCCCGTGCACCGCTTCAGGCATTGTGCGCAGGCACCCCGATGTCCGTTGGTTGCGCCGACCCACCGACAGCGCGCAGCTGGCCAAGACCCAGGCGCAGTTGCTCAAAACGCTCTGGCCCTTGCTGGCTCCGGGCGGCAAACTCTTGTACTGCACCTGCTCGGTGTTCAAGGCCGAGGGCGATGAAACCGTGCAGGCGTTTCTAAAGCGCAACACTGAGGCCGAATTACACCCCTCTCCGGGGCATTTGATCCCCGGTCAAACACCCAAAGGCCTTCCTGTCGAGGACAATGTATTGGGTGAACATGACGGGTTTTATTACGCACTGCTGGAAAAGCGCCGGGTCTGACCTCTGGCGCGCAGGCCGCTGGCTTCTCGGCGCCTGGCTGCTGGTGTGCGTCCCAGTTTGGGCGCAATCGACGTCGGCTGAGCTGATCGAATTCAAAGTCGAGCGCCAAGACAGCAGCTTGCTGCTCAATGCCCAGTTCAAGCTCGAGCTGGGCCCCGCGGTGGAAGACGCTTTGGTCAAGGGCTTGGCGGTTCACTTTGTGGCCGAGGCCGAGGTCATGCGCGACCGCTGGTACTGGTACGACAAGAAACTGGGCACTGCCTCAAGGTATTACCGCCTGGCCTTTCAGCCTTTGACGCGCCGCTGGCGTCTGAACGTCGCCAGCGAGCCCATCGCGCACTCGGGGGTGACCAGCAGCTTGTCGCAAAGCTTTGACACCCTGCAAGACGCCCTGAATGTGGTGCGCCGCCAAACCGGGTGGAAGGTGGCCGACATGGCCGATGTGGATGCCGATGCTCGCCAATATGTGGTTTACCGATTCAGGCTGGATGTGTCGCAATTGCCTCGGCCCTTCCAGATCGCGGCGGGCAACCAGGTCGATTGGCGGCTGGACATTGCACGCAGCCTGCGATTGACCGCCGACATGGTGCGCTGACATGCTCCCTTTGACGGCGCAAAGTCTCAAAACTTCTTTGCTGGACTCGCGCACCAGCCGCTGGCTCTGGGGCCTGGGGGCCTTGAGCATGGTGGTCATTGGCTTGGGTTTGCTGGTCTTGCTGACCCAAGCCACAGGCAACCGCGAGCGTTACAACGAAAATTACGAATGGCTGGTGCTTGTCAATGGCATCGTGGCCAGCGGCCTGTTCATCACCATCGTGTGGGGCGCGGTGCGCTTGCTCATGCGTTTGCGGCGGGGCCAGTTTGGCTCGCGATTGCTGCTCAAGCTGGCCGCCATTTTCGGCTTGGTGGGTGTGGTGCCGGGCGTGTTGATTTACGTCGTGTCCTACCAGTTCGTCTCTCGTTCCATCGAAAGCTGGTTTGATGTCAAGGTCGAAGCCGCGCTCATGGCCGGCCTCAATTTGGGACGCGCCACCTTGGACACGCTCGGTGAAGAAATGCTCAAGCAAACACGATCGGCCGCTTCCCAGTTGTCGGAGGTCAGTGAAGTCGGCGCAGGCGTCGCGCTGGAAAAACTTCGCGAGCAACTGGGCGCCAACGATGCCGTGCTGTGGTCCACCAGCGGCCGCATGCTGGCCAGTGCGGGCCAATCGCGCTTTCAAATTCGCCCCGAGCGTCCGGCGCCCTTGCAGTTCAAGGAAGCGCGGCAAAAGGGCAGCACCGAATGGGTGGAAGGCCTTGATGAGTCCATCCCCGGGGGCGACAAAGGCCGCATCAAGGTCTTGGTCATGGTCCCCGCCTCGGGCACGGCCTTTGACGAAGACCAGCGCTTGCTGCAAATGACGCTGGACCTGCCGCCGACCCTGGTCAACAACGCCCTGGAAGTTCAGGCCGCCAACCGCGAATACCAAGAGCGTGCCCTGGCGCGCGAAGGTTTGCGCCGCATGTACATCGGGACCTTGACCTTGAGTCTCTTCATGGCCGTGTTGGGGGCGATCTTGCTGGCCTTCTTCTTGGGCAACCAACTGGCCAGGCCCTTGCTGCTGCTGGCCCGAGGCATGCAACAGGTGGCCGCTGGCGACCTGACGCCCAAACTGGCACTTCAGGGCAAAGACGAACTCGGCGGCCTCACGCGGTCTTTTGCCGAGATGACGCAACAACTGTCCGATGCCCGCACGGCGGTTGAGCGCAGCTTGCGCCAGCTCGATGCCGCGCGGGGCAATCTGCAAACCATTTTGGACAACCTGACCGCTGGCGTGATGGTGCTTGATGCACAGGGCCTGATCTTTTCAGCCAACCCCGGGGCCACGCGCATTTTGCGTGTGCCGGTGGCCGCCCACGAAGGCTTGCCTTTGTTGTCTTTACCTACACTGGAAAAATTCGCGCAAGGTGTGGCCGAGCAGTTCGCCTTGTTGCGCTCCGACAAAGACACCCACGAACTGGACCATTGGCAAAAATCCTTCGAGATCCATGCCACCGGCCAAGGCCTGAGCGAAACCGCCGTGACCTTGCTGGCACGTGGCGCGGTCTTGCCCGACGGCATGCGCTTGCTGGTGTTTGACGACATCTCGGAAATCGTTTCGGCCGAGCGTTCGCAGGCCTGGGGCGAGGTGGCCCGCCGGCTGGCACACGAGATCAAGAACCCCTTGACGCCGATCCAGTTGTCGGCCGAGCGCCTGGAGCGCAAACTCATGGGCAAGCTCGAAGCCCAAGACGATGCCCTGCTGGTCAAGTCGGTCAAAACCATCGTCGACCAGGTCGATGCGATGAAGCGTTTGGTCAACGAGTTTCGCGATTACGCCCGCTTGCCCAGCGCCGACTTGAAGCCGGTGCAATTGAACGCCTTGATCGCTGATCTGATGGTGCTGTACACCCATGATGCGAGCGATCAAGTGCACCGCGCAACGGTGGTCACCGAACTCGATCCGACCTGCCCGCCCATTGCCGGGGACGAGCAGCAACTGCGTCAAGTGATTCACAACCTGCTGCAAAACGCGCAAGACGCCTGTGAAGCGCGCCCCAGTGCTGCACAAGGTCAAGGCCGTGTGCGTGTGCGCACCGAGTGGAATGCCGCCCGGTCACGCGTGCGCATGACCGTGACCGACAGCGGCCCCGGCTTTGAGCCCAACATCTTGCAACGCGCCTTCGAGCCCTATGTGACCACCAAGTCCAAAGGCACAGGCCTGGGGTTGGCGGTGGTCAAGAAAATCGTGGACGAACACAAGGCCAAAATCGAATTGAGCAACGTCGTGCAGGACGGCGAAATACAAGGCGCTCAAGTCTCGCTATCATTCGCACTGGACACAAAAACCGCAGGGCACCATCTGCCCTCGGCATGAACTGAGACAAGACAGGCAATATGGCAAATATTTTGGTGGTGGATGACGAGCTGGGCATACGTGACCTGCTCTCGGAAATCCTCTTTGACGAGGGTCACCAGGTGGAGCTTGCCGAAAACGCGGCCCAGGCCCGCGCAGCGCGCCAAAACATGCGCCCAGACTTGGTCTTGCTCGACATCTGGATGCCCGACACCGATGGCGTGAGCCTGCTCAAGGAGTGGGCCTCCAATGGTCAGCTCAACATGCCCGTGATCATGATGAGTGGCCACGCCACCATCGACACCGCGGTGGACGCGGTCAAGATCGGTGCCCAAGCCTTTTTGGAAAAACCCATCACCTTGCAAAAACTGCTCAAAGCGGTGGAGCAAGGCTTGGCGCGGGAGCCGTCCAAAACATCGCCAACCCATGCGGGCTTGCCGCAAACCGCGTTGTCCATGCCTGCCTTGGTTCACGAAGAAGTGCAGGCCCCCGTGGTGGCGCAAAGCTTCGACCTGGACCGCCCGCTGCGCGAAGCGCGCGATGCGTTTGAAAAAGCCTACTTCGAATTCCACCTGACCCAAGAAGGCGGCTCGATGACCAAGGTGGCCGAAAAAACCGGCTTGGAGCGCACCCACCTGTACCGCAAGCTCAAGCAGTTGGGCGTGGACTTGTCGCGCAGCAAACGCATCGGTTGATGCATTGTTGGCCTGGTGGCTCAAAAAGCCGTTTTTCCTCTGCTATAATTTCCGCTTACCGGCCCGGTAGCTCAGTTGGTAGAGCAGCGGATTGAAAATCCGCGTGTCGATGGTTCGATTCCGTCCCAGGCCACCAGTTTTACACCGTAAGTGCGAAAGTGCTTACGGTGTTTTACTTTGTGGTGCCAGCGTAATACACACTACGCCTACGCTGTGCCTACTTGCTACACGCTGTGGGGCTTGCTGAATTGACCTGCCCCCTCTGGCCGTACCCATCAATCGGAAGTAGTCCATGCTGTCCGTCAGGGGGCCGATAAGTAGTGTTTATGGGGTTATGTTCAGTGTGACCAGTCTAGTGGTTGTGTATTTTTGCGAGTCTGTGACAGTGAGTGCGATCACAACGTTGCCCGTTTGTTTGAGTGCCAAAGTTGCCATGCTCCCGTTCCTGACTCCCACAAAACCAGCCAGACCATTGCCGTGCACAATGGACCAGGTGTAAGCAGCTACGCTTTTTGACCCCAATGCGCGAGTCCCCGTCGAGTTCAGTGTGATGTAACCACCTTTGCGGCCTTGGATCGCGGAGGCAGTGATGGTGACACTGGGGGGGGCAATTGCAGAAACTGCAGCTTGGGTATTCAGCATGCCTGCCCCGCAAGTGTTTCTGGTGCAAATACATATCGCCTGAAATGGCATTTGATCGCTGGGTTGGGCGCATGTATCCACGCTGTCGTTGCGCGCATTGACCGGAAAAGGTGTAGCCGTGGCCAACAAGTTGGTTTTGATCTCTTTCAGGCTGAGTTGGGGCTGTACTGCAAGCATCAAACCGATCGTTCCTGCGACCAGAGGCGCCGCGAAGCTGGTGCCTACGCCGGTACGCTGATAACTGTCGCTGTAACCATTAGCACCTGGCTTTGTGTCGCCCCAATTCGTGGTGGACATGATGGGATACAGGCATTCCTCTCCGTAATAAGGATTGACGCAATTGCCGCCAGGAGCGGCAATGCTGACTTGAGAGCCCAAATTGGAATAATCCGCTTTGGTGCCAAGGTGTCGCAGAGCGGCAACGGTGATGACGCCAGGACAATTGCCTGGCGTGGCGACGGCTGAATAGTCATTGCCAGCGGCCACGACGATCGCAACCTGTGCATTGGTCAGCCTTTGTATGGTGGCTTTGTAGGCGTTCGAGCATGGACCTTGGCTACCTAAACTGAGGTTCAAAATTTTTGCTGGATGGGGGTTTTGCGGCGCCTGGGTTGTGCCCAAGCCTGCGGCCCACAACATGCCGGCAATGATGTCGGAGTCATAGCCGCCGCATCGACCCAAGACCCGCACAGGGAGTATGCGTGTGTCGTAGCCTACGCCGGCAATTCCGAGCGCATTGTTTGTGGCCGCCCCAATCAAACCCGCCACTTGAGTGCCGTGCCATGTGCTTCGTTCTCCAGGTTCGCCAGGGGCGCACATGTTGTCCAGAGACCAATTCCCCGGGTCGTTGGCGCTGCTGTCGCGACCGTTCCCATCGTTGCCCGTAAAGTAGTCTGAAATGAAATCGTAACCAGGGAGCAATTTCCCCCGCAGGTCGGGATGATCAAGGCGAACACCTGAGTCCAATACGCCCACAACGACATTGGGCGAACCCGTCGTGATTTCCCATGCTCCAACCGCATCGATGGCCGATGGCGTGTTGGCGTTCGGACTGCGCAGATACCATTGACCCACTGTCGGCGTTACTTGCTGAAGGTTGTTGGCGAGATAAGGATCGTTGGGGATGGCGTGAATGCGTTTGATTTGGTCAACCTCAACCCATTCGACATCTGGCAATGTGCTCAAACGCTTAACCAGTTCGCTCGAGCTGATTCCGGTTGCTCTCAATGATTGAATGTACGTGTCGAGTACTCTGCCATCTTTGCTGTTGATGCCCAGTGCTTGGTTGATTTTCTGGGCATGCTGAGGTGCCGGTGTTTGATGAGGTTGGTCTGAGGGGGCTCGAGACCAGGCTCCGTTTGCTTTGTATTTGACTATGACAGCAGCAACACTCACGGAGGCATCAAGCCTGGGTTTGAGAGAAGGTTCGGAAAGTGCGCCTTGCGCCAATGATTTTGAATGCACAAGCGCGATGAACGCCCAAGAAAAGTAAAACAATAATCGGCTGATGATCTTGGTCATAGGGCCTATCCTTGGATCCTTGGACAGTCAGGCGTGCCTAAATTGCAGGTCAGCTGAATGTTGAAATAGGGATTATTTTTTGGGGCGTCTGCAAAGCAAAGTTTCAAATAAGCTCGAATGCATTGGCGTTTTTGCTAATTTTAGTAATTTGGTCACTTGTTCGCAATCGCTCAATTGAGGCGCCGAGTCCGTTCATCTGCGGCATGAACCTCAAATGTCCATCAACACACCTTCTTGCACCTGCATGGCCCCGCTGCGTTCGAGTTCGGCCAGCATCATGTCCAGCCAGGTTTTGCGGTCATGGCCCATGCCAAAGCGTTCGTGCAAGTCGCCCAGGTAGGGCACCTGTGTCGACCAAGCGTCAAAGTCGGCGCGAGAAATTTGGCCCCATTCCAGCAGCTTGAATTTGAGCAAAACCTTGGCGCCATAGCGGGCGTGCTTTTCGGGGTTTTTCGCAAAGCCATCGAGCTTGCTGCGTGCCAAGGCCAGTGCGGGCGCGACCTCGGTGAAAACCGCGCCATGCCCCGGGATGATGGTGGCCGGATTCAGTTGCTGGATCAGGTCCAAGGTTTGGGCCACTTCGTCGAAGGCATCCACCCCCACCAGCTCAGGAAACACCACGCCAAAGCCGTTTTGCCACAGCGCATCGGCCGACATCAGCAAGCGGTGTTCAGGTGCAAACAAAATGACCGAATGCGGGTCATGCCCGGGCGCGGCATGCACTTGCCAATCCATGTCGGCCCAGCGGTGGGTGCTGCCCGGTTGGAGCAATCCGTTGAAGTGAAACGGTGGGCAGTTTTGCCCGGTGGGTTTGTAGCTCAGCGCGTCTTCTTGCCAGCCTTGCACCGCACTGGCCAGGCCCGGAGGGATCCACGTTTGCAGCGCAGGGTAGTGCGCTTGCAGCGCTTGGTTGCCGCCGCAATGGTCGCTGTGCAAATGGGTGTTGACCAGCAGGTCCAGCGTGCGGCCGTTCAGTGCTTGGCCCACCAAGGCCAATGTTTGGGCCTGGTGCGTGACGTAGCCGCTGTCCACCAAAGTGGCGTTGTCAGTGCCTTGCAGCAAGATGTTGTTGGCCGACAGCCAGCCCCGCTCGATGACGGTGACGCCAGTGGGCAGGGCAGGCTGTGTGCTCATGGGCAATCGTGGGCCTTACTTGTTGCTGCGCAGTTCGCGGCGCAAGATCTTGCCCACGTTGGTCTTGGGCAACTCGTCTCGGAACTCGATGTACTTGGGGCGCTTGTAGCCGGTCAGGTTCTCGTGGCAGAAACGGGCCACCGCTTCTTCGGTTAGCAGCGGGTCGTTGCGCACCACAAACACCTTGATGGCTTCGCCCTGCATGGCATCGGCAATGCCCACGGCCGCGCACTCCACCACGCCGGGGCAGGTCGAGATCACGTTCTCCAGCTCGTTGGGGAAGACGTTGAAACCGCTGACGATGATCATGTCTTTCTTGCGGTCCACGATGCGGGTGTAGCCGTCCTCGTCCATGATGCCGATGTCGCCGGTGCGCATGAAGCCATCGGCCGTGAAGGTCTTGGCGTTCTCTTCGGGCTGGTTGTAGTAACCCACCATCACGTTGGGGCCACGGATGCAGATCTCGCCTGAGCTGCCCACGGGCAAGGAGTTGCCCTCGTCGTCCTTGATGGCGATGTCGATGCTGGGCAGGGGCAGGCCGATGTTGCCGCTGAATGTTTTTTGCGTGACCGGGTTGTTGGTGCCGATGGCGCAGGTCTCGCTCATGCCCCAGCCTTCAATCATGGCGCTGCCCGTGGCCGCTTGCCAGTGGTGGGCCGTGCCTGCCGATGCGGCCATGCCGCCGGCTTGCGTCAGCTTGAGCGACGAGAAGTCGATGGTCTTGAACATCGGGTGCTGCATCAAGGCGTTGAACAAGGTGTTCACGCCAGGCAGCATGTGGAAGGGGCGCTGCTTGAGCACCTCGATGAACTTGCCAAAGTCACGCGGGTTGGGCACCAGCGTCATGTGCGAGCCCTGACGGATGGCCAGCAGGCACAGCGTCAGCGCATAGATGTGGTACAGCGGCAGCGCGGCAATGCTGTTGACCTTGCGCAGGTCGCCAATGTCGGCCAGTGCTGGCGAGAACCAGGCTTCGGCCTGCAGCATGGCCGCCACCACGTTGCGGTGCGTCAACACAGCGCCTTTGCTCAGGCCAGTCGTGCCGCCGGTGTATTGCAAGAAAGCGATGTCGTCCAGCGTTTGGTGCACAGCTTTGAAGCTCATGCCCTTGCCTTGCGCGATGGCTTTCTTGAACGGGGTCACCGTGCGGCCGCCTTCCAAGGACAGCTCGTACTCGGGCACCAGCTTGGCCAGATGGCGCACCGCAAAGGTCAACCAGCGGCCATACCAAGTGCCCAGCAAATCACCAATGGAGGCGACCACCACGTGCTGGATGGCAGAGTGCTCCAGCACCTCTTGCAAGGTGGCGGCGAAGTTTTCCAAAACCACAATGGCGGTGGCGCCGGAGTCTTTGAGTTGGTGCTGCAGTTCGCGGGCGGTGTACAGCGGGTTGACGTTCACGCAGGTGTAACCGGCACGCAATACAGCGGCCATGGTCACGGCAAACTGAGGCAGGTTGGGCAGCATGATGGCCACGCGGCTGCCGGGCGGCAGGCCCTTGCTTTGCAGCCACGCGCCCAGCGCGGTGGACAGCTGGTTGAGCTCCTTGTAGCTCATCCATTGGTTCATGCAAACCGTGAAAGGGCTGTCGCCATGCTGGCGAAATGCCGTTTCCAGCAAGTCCGTCAGACTGCTGTATTGGCTGGCGTCCACTTCATGGGGGACACCTGCGGGGTAGTTCTTTTGCCAAATACGTTCCATGTGTATTTCTCTCCTGTGCAGACATTGTCGTCAGCTCGCGCACGAGGTGTGATCGGGCAAGCCCTTGGTCGTCTGAAAAAAGGTCTCTCACGCGACAAATTACCGGTATTGGCAGCGGCCAGCATTTGGGGGCAAAATCAGGGAATACCCTAGGCGCCACCATGACCCCTGCCCCATCGCCCAATCCTGGATTTTTCCGCCAACTTTGGCGTCGCTTGCTTGCGACCGTGGACCTGGTGCCGGCAGGCGGCACCCCAGCGGCATCGCGCTGGATTCCCATCCGGGCCTTGGCGGTGCGACACAAGCCCCGCATCCTCAAGCACTTGCTGGCGCTGGCACCGCAAGACCGCTATTTGCGCTTTGGCTACCCTGCTACCGATGAGCAAATCGAGCGCTATGTGTCGGGGCTCAATTTCGTGCGCGATGAAATCTTTGGCGTCTTCAACCGCCGCCTGGAGATCGTGGCCATGGCCCACCTGGCTTACTCGGTCGATCCGCAATGGGCCACTTGCGCTGAATTTGGCGTGTCGGTGGACACCCGCCAGCGGGGCAGGGGCCTGGGCGCCAAATTGTTCCGCCATGCGGTCAACCACGCCCGCAACGAGGGCGTCAGCATGCTGTTTGTGCACGCCTTGAGCGAAAACGTGGCCATGCTCAAGATCGCGCGGCATGCCGGTGCGCGGGTCGAGCGCGACGGCAGCGAAAGCGAGGCCTACCTCACCGTGCCCGAGGCCACTTTAGACAGCCAAGTCAGCGGTTTGTTTCAAGACCAGATGGCCGAGATCGACTACCAGCTCAAAATGCAGGCCAAGCAGTTCCGCGAGTGGTTGGCCACGGTGCAAGAGATCCGCCAGGGTGTGCGCGGCGCCCGCCACCACAGCGACCAGCCCTGAGTTTTCAGCTGCTGTCATATGAATCCGCTATCCTTGTGGCTTCTCAATAACCGCATGTCCTGCATCCATTGACTGTGTCAGACCCTCACCCTGCGCGCCCCGCTGAGCGCGAAGACAAGCGCAGTTTTCTGCAAAAGCTGGCCGAATTCATCCATCCCGGCCCCGATTCCGCTGACGAGTTGATTGAAACCTTGGCCGAGGCCGAGGACAACCACATTATCAATGCCGAAAGCCGCCTGATGCTCGAAGGCGTCATCCGCATGGCCGACATGACGGCCGGCGACGTGATGGTGGCCGCCCCCCGCATGGACTTGCTGTGCATCGACGACCCGTTCGACCAGTTCCTGCACCAGGTGATCGAGACCGCGCACTCGCGTTTTCCGGTTTACGAGGGCGAGAAAGAAAACATCATTGGCATCTTGTTGGCCAAAGACTTGCTCAAGCTGCAACGCGCCCCCGAGCTGAACATCCGCGCCTTGCTGCGCCCGGCCGTCTTTGTGCCCGAGAGCAAGGGCCTGAACGACTTGCTGCGCCAGTTTCGCGACAACCGCAACCACTTGGCCATCGTGATCGACGAGTTTGGCCGCACGGCCGGGCTCATCACCATCGAAGACGTGCTCGAGCAAATCGTGGGCGAAATCGAAGACGAGTTTGACATCGCCGATGACGACGGCGATATTTTTGGCCTGCCTGACCGCACCTTCCGCGTCAGCGGCGACACCTCGCTCGATCGTGTGAGTGAGGCCTTTGGCGTCAACTTGCAAGAAGCCCGCGAAGACAGCGAAGGCCCCGACTTTGACACCATCGGTGGCCTGATCGCGCACGAGATGGGCCACGTGCCCCGCCGTAGCGAAAAGCACATCCTGGCCGGTTTGCAGTTTGTCGTGTTGCACACCCGTGCAGGCGCTGTGCGCTGGGTCAAGGTCTCCCCGGTGGCCAGCGAAACCGTCACGCCTGCATGAAGCTGCTGCGCGGCCGGCCCCTGCTGTGGCCTGCATTGGCAGGCCTGGCGCAGGCCGCGTCGATCGCCCTGCCCGTCAGTGGTCAGGCGCAGGGTTGGCTGCAGGTCCTGAGCCTGGCCATCTTGGCGGGCAACTGGGCGCGCAACGCGCAAAGCACCGACCCCCTGCGCATGGCATTGCACCGTGCGGTCTGGTTTACCGGGGTGTTCGCCACAGCTTGGTTGGGTGGCAGTTTTTGGTGGCTGTACGTCTCGATGCACGATGTGGGCGGCTTGCCGGCTCCGCTGGCCGGCATGGCCGTGCTGTTGCTGGCTGTTGCCCTGTCTTTGTTTTACGCGGCGGCATCGGCCGCTTGGGTGGCTTTGAGCTGGGCGGTCTCGCTGCGAGCCTGGCCGTGGTTCAGCAGCCTGCTTTTTGCGGCTTTTTGGACCTTGGCCGAACTCATGCGGGGGCAGTGGTTCACGGGTTTTCCGTGGGGTGCTGGGGGCTACGCGCACGTTGACGGCGTGCAGTCGGTGTGGGCGCCCTGGGTCGGCGTCTATGGCATGGGCTTTGTGGCGTCTTTGCTCGCCATGCGGCTGGCTTTGTCGGGTTGGCATTGGCGCGCCCTCAAGCCTGTTGCGGCCGTGGCCTTGCTGTCTTGGGCGGTGCAGGCCTGGTCGCCCGCCTTCACGGCATCGGCCGGTTCTGGCCAGGTGGAGTTGTTGCAGGCCAACATCACCCAAAACGAAAAGTTCGATGTGCGCAGCGGCATCCGCGACGCGCTTCAGTGGTATGACGAGCGACTGCGGGCCAGCCAACAAGCGTTGGTGGTGGCCCCCGAGACGGCCATCCCCTTGCTGCGGCAGTATTTGCCAGAGGGCTATTGGTCCGGTTTGCAAGAACACTTCGCCCAGCCTGACCGCCCCTTGGCCTTGGTGGGCGTACCCCTGGGTTCACAGACCTTGGGTTACGCCAATGCCGTGGTGGCTTTGGGCCCTGAGGGCCAAACCGATTACCGCTACGACAAACACCACTTGGTGCCCTTTGGCGAGTTCATCCCGCCGGGCTTTGGCTGGTTTGTGCGTCAAATGCGAATCCCTTTGGGGGACTTCAGCTCGGGCCGGGCCGATCAGCCTTCCATCACCTGGCAAGGCCAGCGCTTGTCGCCCAATATTTGCTACGAAGACTTGTTTGGCGAAGAGCTGGCCGCCCGTTTCAAGGACGGGGCCAAGGCTCCCACGGTCTTGGTCAACGTGAGCAACATCGCTTGGTTTGGCAACACCCTCGCGGTGGACCAGCACCTGAACATCTCGCGCATGCGGGCCATGGAGCTGGGCCGGCCCATGCTGCGGGCCACCAACACCGGGGCGACGGCCATCATCGACCACCAAGGCCGCGTGACGCAGCAATTGCCGCGCTTTACCCGAGGCACGCTGGTGGGCACTTACGAAGGCCGCACAGGCCTCACGCCCTATGCCCGTTGGGCGGCGGCCTGGGGGCTCTTGCCCCTGTGGGGCCTGTGTGGGGTGATCGTCTTGATCGGGGCGGTGCGCAGACGGCTGGCCTGACGGGTTTTTCGCCCGCAAAGACCGTAAAATCAAGGGTTTGCGCAAAGCTTGCGCCCATCTCACTTTGGCCAGCTCGCTGCTGGCCACGCTTCGGCCATGTTGACCTTCCAGCAGATCATCCTCAAATTGCAGCAGTACTGGGACGCCCAGGGTTGCGCCTTGCTTCAGCCCTACGACATGGAAGTGGGCGCGGGCACCAGCCACACCGCCACGTTTTTGCGCGCCATTGGCCCCGAGCCTTGGAAGGCCGCTTACGTGCAGCCCAGCCGCCGCCCCAAAGACGGGCGCTATGGCGAGAACCCCAACCGCCTGCAGCACTACTACCAGTACCAAGTGGTCTTGAAGCCCGCACCCAGCAACATCTTGGAGCTGTATTTGGGCTCCCTCGAAGCGCTGGGTTTTGACCTGAAAAAGAACGACATCCGCTTCGTCGAAGACGATTGGGAAAACCCCACGCTGGGCGCTTGGGGCCTGGGCTGGGAAGTTTGGCTCAACGGCATGGAAGTCACGCAGTTCACCTACTTCCAGCAAGTGGGCGGCATCGACTGCAAGCCCATCACCGGCGAGATCACCTACGGTCTGGAACGCCTGGCCATGTACCTGCAAGGCGTGGACAACGTCTACAACCTGCAATGGACCGACGGCTTGACCTACGGTGACGTGTACAAGCAAAACGAAGTCGAGCAGTCGACCTACAACTTCGAGCACAGCGATGCCGAGTTCTTGTTCACCGCCTTTGGCGCGTACGAAAAGCAAGCCCAGCACCTGATGGGCGCACAGTTGGCGCTGCCCGCCTATGAGCAAGTGCTCAAGGCCGCACACACCTTCAACTTGCTGGACGCGCGCGGCGCGATCAGTGTGACCGAGCGCGCCGCCTACATCGGCCGCATCCGCAACCTGGCCCGCAGCGTGGCCCAGAGTTATTACGAAAGCCGCGAACGTCTGGACTTCCCGATGGCCCCGCGTGAATGGGTGGCTCAGATGCCCAAGAAAGCCGCCTGAGGGAGAACGACATGACGACACAAAATTTGCTGGTGGAATTGTTTGTGGAAGAGCTGCCGCCCAAGGCGCTCAACAAGTTGGGCGCTGCCTTCTCGGGCGTGCTGGCCGAACAACTCAAGGCCCAGGGCCTGGTGGCCAACGCTGGTGCCGACGCGGTGGTGACGGCTTTTGCCTCGCCCCGCCGCCTGGCCGCCCATGTGACCGGCGTGCTGGCGCAGGCCGCCGACAAGGCCGTGCAACAAAAGCTGATGCCCGTGACGGTGGGCCTGGACGCGGCCGGCAATGCGACCCCCGCCTTGCTGAAAAAACTGCAAGCCTTGGGCGCCGACGTGAGCGACCCGTCTGCCGCTGTGGCCTCTTTGAAGCGCGCGCCCGACGGCAAGGCCGAAGCCTTGTTTTACGACAGCGTGGTCAAGGGCGCGACCTTGGCCGCTGGCCTGCAAAAGGCGCTCGATGAAGCCTTGGCCAAACTGCCGATTCCCAAAGTGATGCAGTACCAGCTGGAGACCGATTGCGAGTTGCCCGGCTGGAGCAGCGTGAACTTTGTGCGCCCCGCGCACAGCCTGATCGCCCTGCACGGCAACGCCGTGGTGCCGGTCAAGGCGCTGGGCCTGACCGCTGGCAACAGCACCCAAGGCCATCGCTTTGAAGCCAAAGTCTCGCCCGTGGTGTTGCAGCATGCCGACCAATACGCCGAGACCTTGAAGAACGATGGCTCTGTGATTGCCAGCTTCGCCGAGCGCCGCGCCGAGATCGTGCGCCAGCTCCAAGCCGCAGCTGCCAAGGTGGGCAACGGTGCCCGTCCGATCGAAGACGAAGCGCTGCTCGACGAAGTGACCGCACTCGTTGAGCGCCCCAATGTGCTGACTTGCCAGTTCGAGACCGAGTTCTTGGATGTGCCGCAAGAGTGCTTGATTCTCACGATGAAGGCCAACCAGAAATACTTCCCGCTGATCGATGCCTCCGGCAAGTTGACGAACCGTTTCTTGGTGGTGAGCAACATCACCCCCGACGATGCTTCGTTTGTGATCGGTGGCAACGAGCGCGTGGTGCGCCCACGCCTGGCCGATGCCAAATTCTTCTTCGACCAAGACCGCAAAAAGACGCTCGAATCGCGCGTTGAAGGCCTGTCCAAAGTGGTCTACCACAACAAGCTGGGCACACAAGGCGAGCGCATGGCGCGTGTCTGCGCCATCGCCCGTGCCATTGGTCAGCAAGTCGGCGGTGATGCGCTGGCGCAGCAAGCCGAGCAGGCCGCACGCCTGGCCAAGACCGATTTGCTGACCGACATGGTTGGTGAGTTCCCCGAGCTGCAAGGCATCATGGGCGGCTACTACGCCCGCCACGATGGCTTGGGCCAAGAGGTGGCCGAGGCGATTGAAGACCACTACAAACCCCGCTTTGCCGGTGACGAGTTGCCGCGCAACACCGTGGGCCTGGTGGTGGCTTTGGCCGACAAGCTCGAAACCCTGGTCGGCATGTTCGGCATCGGCAACGTGCCCACCGGCGACAAAGACCCGTTCGCGCTGCGCCGCCACGCCCTGGGTGTGATCCGCATGCTGATCGAAAAAGACGTGGCCCTGGGCTTGCCCGAATTGCTGGCCCTGTCGACCCCTGTGTTCGGCGACAAGATCAGCGGCGGCGCCGACGCGTTGATCGACTTCGTCTACGACCGCTTGTCGGGCAGCCTGCGCGAGCAAGGCTTCAGCGCCCAAGAGGTCGATGCCGTCATGGCCTTGCGCCCAGCCCGTTTGGGTCAGGTCAGTCAATTCCTGTCGGCCGTGCGCGCCTTTGCCGCCTTGCCCGAGAGCCCCGCATTGGCGGCCGCCAACAAGCGCATCGGCAACATCTTGAAAAAGGCCGGTGAGGTGGATGCCCACGTCAACCCCGCGCTGCTGCAAGAAGACGCCGAGAAAAACCTGCACGCTGTGATGCAAAAGCTGTTGCCCGAATCCGAGGCGCAGTTCAAGGCTGGTGACTACACCGCCAGCTTGCAAACCCTCGCCGCGCTGCGCGCGCCGGTGGACGCTTTCTTTGATGACGTGATGGTCAACGCCGAAGAAATGGACCTGCGTTTGAACCGTCAGGGGCTGCTCAAAAGCCTGCACGTGGCGATGAACCGCGTGGCCGACTTGTCGCGTCTGGCCGCTTGATCGTCCCATGAACACCCACATGAAGCTCGTCGTTCTGGACCGGGATGGCACCATCAACCGGGCCAGCGAAGAGTTCGTCAAGTCGCCCGAGGAATGGCAGCCGCTGCCCGGCTCGCTCGAGGCGATCAGCCGGCTCAACCATGCGGGCTTTCATGTGGTGTTGGCCACCAACCAGTCGGGTTTGGGGCGCGGCCTGTTCGACATGGCCGCACTGAACGCTGTGCATGCCCACATGCTCAAGACATTGGCCGCCGCCGGTGGACGCATCGATGCGATTTTCTATTGCCCCCATGCGCCCGACGAAGGCTGCAGCTGCCGCAAACCTGCACCGGGTTTGCTGCACCAAATTCAGGAGCGTTACGGCATCGACCTCAAGGGCGTGCCCTATGTCGGCGACAGCCTGCGCGACATGGAGGCGGCGCACGCGGCAGGCTGCGCGCCGCACCTGGTGCTGACCGGCCGCCATCCCGATGTTCAGGGACAGGCCTTGCCTGCAACCTTCCCGGCGGGCACCCAGGTGCACGCCGATCTGGCCGCGTTTGTCGATCACCTGCTGGGTGAAACGTCTTCCAACTGATTGCCCCCATGAATTTCATCCGCGCTGTAATCCACATGCTCTGGATGGCCATCACGGTCATTCCTTGGGCGCTGTTTGTGGTGGTGGTTTCTTACTTCGTCAGCAGCACACGCCTGTACTGGATTTGCGCCGCTTGGCTGCGTTTGGCGGTGAACAGTGGCACCCGAATTTTGGGCATCCAAAACCGCATCCAGGGCATGGAAAACCTGCCCCAAGGCGCGAAAGATCCTGCGGTCCTGTTGGTCAAGCACCAGTCGACTTGGGAGACCTTTGTGATGCCGGTGATCATGCCGCACCCGCTGGCCTATGTGTTCAAAAAAGAGCTGCTGAGCGTGCCGTTTTTTGGTTGGGCCATGGGCCGTTTGGACATGATCCACATCGACCGCAAGCAGCGCTCTCGAGCTTTTGCCAAGGTGGTGCAGCAAGGCCGCCGCCTCATGCAAGAGGGCGTGTGGGTCATCATGTTCCCTGAAGGCACACGCATCCCGCGCGGCCAAAAAGGCGAGTACAAAACCGGCGGCGCCCGCCTGGCCATCGCGGCCGGTGTGCCCGTCATTCCGATTGCGGTGACCTCGGCGCGTTGCTGGCCGACCAAGGCCTTCGTCAAAAAGCCCGGCGTGGTGGACATCTCGATCGGCCAAGCCATCCCCAGCGTGGGACGCGACGCTGACGAGTTGATGCGCGAAGTCGAAAACTGGATCGAAGCCGAAATGCACCGGCTCGACCCCGAGGCTTACCCCGCTTCCAACTGACCGAAGACAGGGCGAAGCATGCGCGCGCCACTGCAGTTTGTGCTGGACTTTTTCACCGGAGGCGATCCGGTGCTGCCTGCGCCGCACAAAGCGGCACCCACCGACCTTGCCGGCGCTGTGGCCGCGCCGCCGCCATCGGCCGAACCCCAGGCCGCACCCCAAGCCAAGCCCCCATCTGATTTGATGCCGTCGCAGGCTTTGCCCGAGCCCTCGGGCTTTAGCCACCCCACCGCCAACCGCCATGCCGTCTTGCATGGCATGACCGTGTCGTTTCTGTTCGAGCGCTCGCGCCGCCGCAGCATCGGCTTCATGGTTGGTGCCGAAGGGCTGGTGGTGCGCGCGCCCAGCTGGGTCACCTTGCGCGAGGTGGACGCGGCCGTGCAAGAAAAAGGCGCCTGGATCGTGGCCAAGCTGCAGCAAGCCCGGCAGCGCCAGACCGAGCAATTTCAGCAAGCCATCGAATGGACACATGGGGCGCACGTGCCCTTTTTGGGTGGCACGGTGCAGCTGTGTGTGCTCGATCGCGGCACGCCACAAGTCGCAGCCGCAGACGTGCAGCGTTTGCCCGTGAGTGTGCCGCCTGGCGCTTCGGCCACGCAGGTGCGCGAGGTGGCCGAGGCCTGGCTCAAAAAGCAAGCCCGCACCTTGTTTGAGCAGCGTTTGCAGCACTTCGCGCCCTTGCTGGGGGTGCAGTGGCGCAAGCTCAGCCTGTCGAGTGCCAGCACCCGCTGGGGCAGCGCACGCAGCGACGGGCACATTCGCCTGAACTGGCGGCTCATCCATTTGCCGGTCAGCCAGATCGATTACGTGGTGGTGCACGAGCTGGCCCACCTGCGCGAGATGAACCACAGCCCCCGCTTTTGGGAGACGGTGGGCGAAGTGATGCCCGACTACGTGCAGCGGCGCAAGGCCCTCAAAGAATCCCCGGTGGGGCTGGCTCAGGACTGAGCGGTTTTGAAGCGGTAAACGCCGTCGGCTTGCAGCTCGCGCTGCAATTGCCCACTCAGCCACAGCATGTGCAGGTGCGCCACCGACTCGCCCATGGCAAAGGTCATTTGGTGCACATTCAATGGGCGCTTGAACAGCACGGGCAGCGCGTCGTGGGCCGACAAGGCTTGCGCGGTGCAGGCCTGCAGCAGCTCGCTCAGGCGTTCGTCGTGGTGGGCACGCAGCTGCGCAATGCGCAACGCCGCACCCCTGAAAGGTCGGCCGTGCGAGGGCAGCACCAAGGTGCTGTCGGGCAGGTCCTGCATTTTGGTCAGCGAGTCCAAAAACAACTGCAAGGCATTGCCCTGCGGCTCTTGCGCGTACACGCTCACATTGGTCGAGATCGAGGGCAGCAGCATGTCGCCACTGATCAAGATGCCCCGCTCTTCGCAGTGCAAAGCCATGTGTTCGGGCGAGTGGCCAAAGCCACTGATGCAGCGCCAGTCTTGGCCGTGAATGCGCACCGTGTGGTCCGCCATCAAGCGCACATAAGCGGGCGGTACCAGCGGCACCATGCTGGTGTAGTAACCCACGCGGGCCTTGATCTGCAAGAGGTCATCGGTTTTGTTCCAGCCGTGCGCGGCATAGAACTTCATGGTGGGCTCGCCCCCGAAATTGGACACGCCCGACTGCGCCATCACCGCCGATTGGTATTCGCTGGTGCTCATCCACAAGGGGGCTTGCCAGCGTTCACACAGCCAGTGGGCCAAGCCCATGTGGTCGGGGTGCATGTGGGTCGCGATCACGCGCAAGATGGGCAGGCCCTGCAAGTGCGTGGCTTCGATGTTCAGCCAGGCCTCGCGCGTGGCGGGGTTGTCGATGCCGCAGTCCACCACGGTCCAGCCTTCTTGCTCGGCGCCGGCCTGGCTGGGGTGCGGCAAGCGGTCGAGCAGCAGCCACAGGTTGATGTGGTCCAGCGCAAAGGGCAGGCCCATGCGCAGCCACAGCACGCCCGGGGCGACCTCGATCACGTTGCCCGTCTCGGGCAGCTGGTCGCCAAACGGGTAGTCCAGCGTGGAAGAGGGGGCGGAGTTGGACATGCAGGCAGTGGTTTGGGTTAGCATTCGCTCAATTGACGTTACGTTAACGTCAAACGTGAAAAGCATTCTAGGTGGGCACCCCTTCGCGGACCTGTCCCCAGTGCGCAAAGTCGGAGTACCCCCATGGCCAGCACCTACACGATCAGCGACCTCGCTCAGGAATTTGACCTGACCACGCGGGCGATCCGTTTTTACGAAGACATGGGTTTGCTCGAGCCTGAGCGCTCCGGGCCGGGGGGGCGCAACCGGGTGTATTCGTCACGTGACCGCACGCGGCTCAAACTTACGCTGCGGGCCAAGCGCCTGGGCCTGTCGCTCACCGAGGCCAAAGACCTGATCGACATGTACGACAGCCCGCGCGACACCGTACCGCAGCTGAAAAAGTTTTTGGTCGTGCTGGCCGAACACCGCCAGCAACTCGAATCGCAGCTGGCCGATCTGGAGGCCACGCTGGACGAGGTGAAAACCCACGAAAAAGAAACCAAAACCCTGCTGACCAAGGCCTCCAAAATGGCCTCGGGCGGGTAAAACCCTGATTGACGTTTACGTAAACGTCAATTACAGTCTGGGCTTCTGAAGTTCCACCATCCCACAGCCGTGACCCCTCCTGTTTCTGCCCACGAACGCGTTGCCCGCAGCCTGGCCCGGCAAGGCCTGATGCAGCATTTGGGCGTGCGCTTGTTGTCCGCCAGCGAAGGCCAGGTCGAGTTGGCCATCCCCTACAGCGACAAGATCACGCAACAGCAAGGCGGCTTTCACGGTGGCGCCATCGGCGCACTGGCCGACATCGCCGGTGGCTATGCGGCTTTGACGGTCATGCCCGAAGGCATGGAAGTCGTGACGGTGGAATACAAGATCAATTTTCTGGCCAGCCACCAAGGCGGCGAAATCCGCGCCATCGGCAAAGTCATCAAGGCCGGCCGCCGTGTGGTGGTCACCTCTGCCGAGGTCGTGCACATCGATGCCGACGGCAAAAGCTCACCTTGCGCGGTGATGCAACAAACACTGGCCCCCGTGCCGCAAACCTACTGAGAACCTCTGGAGACTCCCCATGAACAACCTGCCCGGCCTGAATTTCCAACTCGGTGAAGACATCGACGCCCTGCGCGACGCGGTGCGTGACTTCGCCCAAGCCGAAATCGCCCCCCGCGCGGCCGAGATCGACCGCAACGACCAGTTCCCCATGGACTTGTGGCGCAAGATGGGCGACTTGGGCGTGCTGGGCATCACCGTGGGCGAGGAATACGGCGGCGCCAACATGGGCTATTTGGCGCACATGGTGGCCATGGAAGAAATCTCGCGTGCCAGCGCCTCGGTGGGTCTGTCTTATGGCGCCCACTCCAACCTGTGTGTCAACCAGATCAAGCGCAACGGTAACGAAGCCCAGCGCGCCAAATACCTGCCCAAGCTGATCAGTGGCGAGCACGTCGGCGCTTTGGCCATGTCCGAACCCGGTGCAGGCTCGGACGTGCTGAGCATGAAGCTCAAGGCCGAGGACAAAGGCGGCTACTACCTGCTCAACGGCAGCAAGATGTGGATCACCAACGGGCCTGACGCCGACACGCTGGTGGTCTATGCCAAGAGCGAGCCCGAGTTGGGCGCCCGTGGCGTGACGGCCTTTTTGATCGAAAAGGGCATGAAGGGCTTTTCCATCGCGCAAAAGCTCGACAAGCTGGGCATGCGCGGCAGCCACACCGGCGAGCTGGTGTTTGAGAACGTGGAAGTGCCGGCCGAAAACATCTTGGGCGGCCTCAACAACGGCGCCAAGGTGCTGATGAGCGGCCTCGACTACGAACGCGCCGTGCTGACCGGTGGCCCGCTGGGCATCATGCAGGCCGTCATGGACAACGTGATCCCCTACATCCACGACCGCAAGCAGTTTGGCCAGAGCATTGGCGAGTTCCAGCTGATCCAGGGCAAGGTGGCCGACATGTACACCGTGCTGCAGGCTGGTCGTTCATTTGCCTACACCGTGGCTAAGAACCTCGATCTGCTCGGTACGGAGCACGTACGCCAGGTGCGCAAAGACTGTGCCTCGGTCATTTTGTGGACCGCAGAGAAGGCCACGTGGATGGCCGGCGAGGGCGTGCAGATTTTTGGTGGCAACGGCTATATCAATGAATACCCCCTGGGCCGGCTGTGGCGCGACGCCAAGTTGTACGAAATCGGGGCGGGAACCAGCGAGATCCGCCGCATGCTGATTGGGCGGGAGCTGTTCGCGGAGACAATGTAAGTCTTCGCCAACCTTGCCCGGGACGACCGATTTGCTGCCCCTGATCCGTACTTCACTTTCCACCGCCCTTCGGGGCATGTTACGCGGCCTGTTGCGGGCCTGGGTGCTGGTGGTGCCGTTGGTGGTGGCCTTGTCCCTTATCCGGCTTGGGCAATTGGCGTATTTTTGGCCACAAGGCTTCTCGGCACCCACCTCGGACATCACTTCGGTACTGATTCAGGGATTCCGTTTTGACCTGAAGGTGAGTGCCATTGCAGGCTTTTTGCTGCTGCTGGTGCTGCCCTGGGTGTCCGCAAAGGTGCAGGGGCGCATCGCACTGGGCATGAGCGGCGCGTTTGTGCTGCTCTCGCTTATCAACCTGCACTACTTCGGGTTTTACAAAACGCCTATCGACTCGCTGGTGTTCGGCTTGGTGGAGGATGACACGGTCGCGGTGCTGCAGACCATTTGGCGCGACTTTCCGGTGGTGTGGACGCTGCTGCTGGTGGTAGTGCTCACACTGGCGTCGACCTGGCTGCACCGTATGCTTGTGGCCCGCCTGCGACCAGACGCAGCGCTGCAGTCCCGTCCTGCGGCCGTCCGCCTTGTAGTGGCCGTAGTGGTGTTCTTTGCGTTGGTTTTTGCCGGCAAGGGCACCCTGCGCGAAATGGCATTGCAGCGTCAGCACCTGACGGTGACCACGTCGCAGTTTTTGAACGACATGGTGCCCAATGGTGTCATTGCGCTCAAGTACGCGGGGGA